>CAZZYN010000025.1:0-27113 GCA_964658265.1 uncultured Acetobacteraceae bacterium
CAGGCCTCCCGGACTGTTTTCACGCAACGGGCAGCGTGATGGAATTCACCCGGGGCGGCTGCCTGCGACGCGTTCAGAATGTTGGCAAAAATTGAGGCATAGAACTCGGCCAGCACTTCGGCCGGACGACCGCCGACATCGGGCCGCAAGGTCGCCTGCAGGTGGATCAGGATGTCCAGTGAACGTCTGGCGGCGTCTCGGCGCGCCGTGACATCACCGCGTTCCGACGCTTCGGCGGCATCTACCAGAAAGCGGATCAGTCCGTCATACAATGCCACTACAAGTTCCACACCACTCGCATTTTCGAGGGCAGCATCGCGGTAAGTCTTAGCCATGGGAAGTTCCGTATCCTGTAATCGCGCTGTAAAGTTCGTTGACAATGCTGAGCTGCGTTGGAAGCAGCTGCAGCGTCTGGTTGGCCGCGTTGAGTGTTGCCGTAAGCTGGGCCTCCTCGGCGGTGATACTGGCAGTCATGGTCGCGAGGGTTGTATTCAGACTGGTTTCTTCCGCCGCATTCTGTGATGCGGCCAGCGCAAGTACCCCGTAGGGCTGCCCGCTACCAAGATTCGTCACCGTGGTTGACAACATTTCGCCCACCCCGCCGTTCTGCTGGAAGAGGTTAACCACACCATTGAAGTTACTGTTTAATGCAGCGTCCAGGGCATTACTGTCGAGGCTGAGTGTGCCATCCTGCTTGAGCGAGATGCCGGCAGTTGACAAGTTAATCGCGCCTGTCCCGGAGCCCTGGCTGCCGGAAATGACCTCGTCCAGTTGCGTCTGCAGCGTTGCGGTGATCGGATTGCCATACAACGGCTGCGAACCTCCTGTTGCAGTCTTTCCTTCCTGCGCACTCAGCGCATTCACGACAGCGTTGTAGTCGTTCACAAAAGTTGAAACCTGCTGGCTCACACTGGCCGTGTTGTTGGTCACCAGAACCTGGACGGGCGCTGCATTGCCAGTCGTAGCATCTACCGGGCTCACATCCAGCAGCTGAAAGGTCACGCCCGGCAGCACGTTGCTGACCGTATTACTGCTGCTGGTGGCCGGGATGCCGTCTACCGTCATCACTGCATCCTGCCCTGCCAGCCCTACCTTGAAGTTCATGGCAGCGCCGGTCGTCGCATTCTTGAGGGAGGCGGCATTTACCGTGATGTTCCCAAGTCCTCCACCTGTGAGGCTGGTCAGACTGAGCTGCTGCCCGTCAGTGCCATTGATCACGCTCGCTGTTACCCCGTCATTGGCGGCATTGATCGATGCTGCGAAACCAGCCAATGACGACGATCCGGCGCTTACCGAGACCACGATCGGTGTCCCAGTGCCCACCTGGATCGAAAGGCTGCCGCTTACCGTGTCTCCAGTGGCCAGAGCAGTGCCATACACGGAAGATGTCTGCGCGAGTTTGCTCACCACAATACTGTGGGTTCCAGCAGTCGCACCGGTTCCGGCGCTGGTCAAAGACAGGATGTTTGTGTTCGAGCTTGAGCCCTCCAGTCCTGAAAGCACACCTGTAGCCCCGGTCAGATTCTCGAGATCGGTTGACAATGTCGACATCAGCGTGCCCAAGCTCGAGATCGCAGTGTCCTCTGACTTTAGCGTGGTCAACTGGGTCTGGTAGGGACCCTTGGTGGCTTCCAGGTTGGCAGAAATTGCGGTAACGCTTGTAGCCACATCGAACCCTGTACCACTGGTTGGTGACCCGAAATTCAACCCGACAGTGCCCATCGCATCCCCCTGGTTCGTCGCCGCTCAGCGACTTGCAGTATTCCTGCTTTTGACCAGCACATTCAGCCCTGCAAGCCAGGCACCGAATCCCCTTCAGGCGCCTGATAAACGTCTTAGACAAACAGCAAAGCGCGACCGCACGGGCCGCGCTTTCCTGTTTCTGGGCCTGCTTCCTACTGAAGCAGCTTGGTGACCATCTGCTGGGTGCTGTTGGCCTGAGCGAGTGCACTGATGCCGGTCTGCATCAGGATCTCGTACTTGGACATCTGCGAAGTCGCAGATGAGTAGTCGGTTGCCGTGATGTTATTCGAAGCCGCCGTCAGATTGGTGCTTTCAGTGGTCATGACGTTGCTGGTGGCAGTGAGCAGGTTGATCTGCGAACCGACGTAACCACGTTCGGCCGCGATATCTGTTATGGCTACGTTGACCGATGCAATTGCGCTCGTAGCGCTTGCCGTACTCGTCAAGTCGGAAGCAGACAGGTCCTGCTGAGCATTGGTCGCTGAACCACTGGTATAAGTAAACGCGCCAGTGGCGTACGACAGGGTGCCGGCCGCATCACCAACCGCGCTGCTTGCGAGCGAATGCAATGAGAGTGTATCTGTGGATCCATTTGTATATACACTTACGGAGCCACCAAACACGTTGATGCCGTTATATTTCGTGCTCGAACCGATGTTCGAAACTTCACCCAGGATCGACTGGTATTCCTGGTTGGCAGCGCTCAACTGTGCGCTGTTCAACGTGCCGTTGGCGGACTCCGTCGACAGCGTAACGGCACGGTTCAGCAACGAGTTGACCTGCGACAATGCTCCGTCCGCAGTCTGCAGAAAGCCGACGCCCTGGCTGGCGTTCTGTGACGATTGCGCGAGTTCCGAGATGTTGGCGTTCAGTGTGTCCGATAACGCCAAACCCGCGGCGTCATCTGCACCCGAATTGATGCGCGAGCCGGAAGACAAAGACTTCAGAACATTGGACAGGCTGTTTTGCGTGGAGTTCAGGTTGTTCTGCGCGTAGATAGACGAAATGTTATTCAGGACACCCAGCATTGTGTTAGCTCCTTGGTTTTGAGGGTTCCCCGCTCGGGTGTCGCACCGTTCGCCTTTCGGCTTGCGGCCCACCTTGCCAGGCACCACACTGCATCACAACCACTTCATCGGCGTTTCCTGTCAGCACTTGAGTGGCCAATCACACTTTCTACTTTTGGCCGATACCCATCACTTTCACCATCACCTTCTTCGGGCGCTGACCATCGAATTCGGCGTAGAAGATTCGCTGCCACCTTCCCAGTTCCAGCCGGCCCTCGCCCACAGGCAAGGTCGTCTCGTGGTGCAGCAGCAGGGCCTTTAAGTGGGCATCAGCGTTATCCTCGCCGGTCTGGTGATGACGATACTCAGGCCGACGGGGCGCCAGTCTTTCCAGCCACACGGCAATATCGTCGATCAATCCCTGCTCGTTGTCGTTCACGTAAATCGCCGCAGTGATGTGCATCGGCGTCACGAAGCATAGTCCATCGAGCACGCCGCTTTCACGCACGATACGGTCTACTTCCTGCGTAACATGAACCATTTCGTAACGATCATTGGATGTAATTTCCAGGTAGTCGGTGTGTACAACCCAGCCACCTGTCTTCAGCGTTCTCTTCGTTCCTATCGTCATTTGCTCCTCCTCATTACCTAAACGACTGCCAGCCCGTTCTGCTCACTTATGCGATGCCATTAACATTCACTTCACGGTCCTTTCACTTGCCTTTGTCGCCGCATTTATCCTGTGACAGTCTCCATGCCCCGCGATGCCTCAGCACCAAAGCGCCCTCAGTCTGCGACTTCGACGGATCATTCCTCCTCCGTCGCTGCTGGTACGCCGTCGCAGCACAAGCAGGCGCGGTCCGACGTACAGCTCCCTGCAACTGGCTCCTTTCCGCCTTCCCTTCCTCACTCCGCAGCCCGTCGACTACGCGCCTTGTATGAACAACTACACGCGACCTATGGTCCGCAATCCTGGTGGCCCTCCCGCTCACCTTTCGAGACCGTCATCGGCGCCTACCTGGTCCAGAACACATCCTGGCGCGGCGTTGTCCGGTCTATCGCCAACCTTGAAGCCGCTGCGGCCCTGACGCCCTCGGGTCTACGGGCGCTTCCTACGGAGACTCTGTTTCAACTCATCCGCCCATCCGGCTACATGACCCGAAAGTCCGCAGCGCTGCTCGCGTTCAACGACTTTCTAGAGGCGCATCACGGCGGCTCACTCGACCAGCTGGCTACACTGCCTGCAGAAGAGATTCGCGAGCAGCTGCTCGCACTGCCCGGGGTCGGTCCGGAGACCGCGGATGTGATCCTGCTTTATGCTCTCGGCCATCCTGTCATGGTGGTTGACGAATACCTTCGACGCATCGCCATCCGCCACGCCCTCGCCCCCGCCGGCGTCCGCTATAACGACCTGCAGCAACTTGCCCTTTCCGCATTCGAAGGCGATCCACACACGACCCTTCTCCAGCATTTCAACGAATTCCATGCACTTATCGTGGAAGTTGGAAAAAACCACTGCGGACCGACTCCCCGTTGCGCGGGCTGTCCCCTGCAGTCGTTCCTACCAGTTACTTCCGTCGACGCGGGATCACTCGAAGGAAGTAAGCCGGCGATCGCCACTTTCAGAAAACCTCTTTCGCGCTGAGCTTGCACACCCCGGAGCCAACTGTGCGACCGGCTCGCTACACTGAATTTCATGTTCGGAACAATACCCCTTCTGGTGGCCACTACCAACGCCGGCAAACTACGCGATTTTGCAGCAGCCTTCTCGCAGGCTCAGCCATCGCATGGCTTCCTGCTCCAGCCCCTGCATGGCCTTGCGAGCCTGAACGTACCTGTTGAAGACGCCGATAGTTTCTTCGGTAACGCCGCCATCAAGGCGGTTGCCTACAGTCGCCACGCGGCCGGGCAGCTGGTTCTCGCCGATGACTCCGGTCTGGTTGTGGACGCTCTCAACGGAGCACCTGGAATTCACTCCGCCCGCTACGCGGAGGAGATGAATTTTTCCGCAGGCCTGCAGCAACCTGCGCACCGCCCGCCGGACCCTGCCTACTATCCCGATGCCCGCAACAATGCCTGTCTCCTGCACGCACTGGCTCAATTTCCGGCTGCTGCCCGCACCGCCCGCTATCACTGCGTTCTGACTGTCGCGCGCGATGGTCAGCTTCTAACGTTTCGGGGTCAGCCCGTTTACGGGAGCGGATCCACAGAGGGAACCATACTTCTGCAGCCACGCGGAACTGGCGGCTTCGGGTATGACTCCCTTTTCTTGTTGCCAAACGGGCGCACCATGGCAGAGATCGATCTGCCAACACGACTCACCTTCAGTCATCGCACACGAGCTCTTACTGACCTTCTCCCAAAGCTCGCAGCTGTCCTTGAAGCTGTCGCTGCACCCTCATCAAGATGCCTATGACCAGCCTGTCGCCGCCCTTGTTGGTGGCCCGCATCCACGACCCCGCTTCCTTCTATCTCATCGAGAAAGACAAAAGCACTCGTCCAAAACGGTCTACTGCGGAATCCAATTCCTTGACGGTCCGGAAATCCAACATAAATAATGGAGTTTGCGGCTAGAGGCGTGCACACTTTACCTCTTTCTCGCCCTCAAGGAGCACTGATTTATGGCCACAGTTACCAGTCCCGCGCCCTCGCGCCCTGCCCCGACGTCCGGCAGCGGCAACACGCCGCAACTCAGGGGCGGCGTCCCGTCTTTGCGCGCCGGACAGGGCCATTCCTTCCTGCTACGCAAGCTGCACTCGCTCAGCGGCATTGTGCCGATCGGCGCCTTCCTTGTTGAACACCTCATCTCTAACTTCGAAGCGCTGAAGGGGCCGGCTGCTTACGCTGCCCAGGTCAAATTCCTAAATGGCCTACCGTTCGTCCGCGTACTTGAGTGGGCGTTCATCTTTCTGCCCCTCGCCTACCACGCACTGTACGGCGTTTATATCTGGTACCGCGGCAAGTCAAACGTCGTTTATTATCCGTGGTCCGGCAACTGGATGTATCTCATGCAGCGCGCGACAGGCCTAATCGCGTTCGCCTACATCATCCAGCATGTGTGGCGGCAGCGCTTTTCCGGCGTGAGTCTGCCTGAGCATCCTGGAGCTGCCTTCCACAAGGTTCAAATGGAATTGTCACACCCGTGGATGCTGGCCATCTACGCGGTCGCCATGGTTGCCACCTGCTGGCATTTCTCCTACGGCATCTGGCTCTTTGCCGCGAAGTGGGGAATCACGCCCGGTGACCGCTCGAGGCGTGTCTCCGGCTATGCCTGCACCGCTCTGGGAGTACTACTTACAACCATCGGCCTGGCCAGTATGTATGCCTTCATCAGTCCCCAGTATAAAAATGCGCCGGCCGATTTGACGCCGGCACAAATCAGCAACGGAAGTACCGTCACCCCTGGTCCCAACGAGACCCCGTTAGAGCCAAAATAAGAACAGGCGTGCAAGCCCAGAGCTTTGCGCCACACCCTTTGCAGCAGTGGCTGTTGAACCACAGGTTGATGTTCACCTGAGAGGATTTAAAATGGCAGCTTCACCCAGAATTATCGTAGTAGGCGGCGGCCTCGCAGGCCTTTCCGCCGTGATTAAGATCGCCGAAGCAGGCGGCAATGTTGACCTTTTTTCGATCGTGCCCGTCAAGCGCTCCCACTCCGTGTGCGCGCAGGGTGGCATCAATGCCGCCAAGAACCTCAAGGGCGAGGGTGACAGCACCTGGGCCCATTTCGACGACACCATTTATGGCGGTGACTTCCTAGCTAATCAGACGCCGGTAAAGGGCATGTGCGAGGCCGGTCCGTCCATCATCGATCTGCTTGATCGCATGGGTGTGCCCTTCAATCGCACGCCAGAAGGCCTGCTGGACTTCCGGCGCTTTGGCGGCACTTTATTCCATCGCACTGCTTTTGCAGGCGCTACGACTGGACAGCAACTGCTTTACGCACTCGATGAGCAGGTCCGCCGCCACGAGTCCGAAGGCAAGGTCAAGAAGTACGAAGGCTGGGAATTCCTCTCCTCTGTTCTCGACAACAATGGAGTTTGCCGCGGTATCTGCGCCATGAACCTGCGCAGCATGGAAGTTCGCACCTTTGACGCCGATGCCATCATCCTGGCCACAGGCGGTATAGGCGCTATCTTCGGCAAAAGCACCAACTCCGTCGTCTGCACCGGCTCGGCCCAGGCTGCGGTCTACCAGCAGGGCGCGTACTACGCGAATGGCGAGTTCATCCAGGTGCATCCGACGTCAATCCCCGGCGAAGACAAGCTGCGCCTGATGTCAGAATCCGCACGCGGCGAGGGTGGCCGGGTGTGGGTGCCGAAGAAGCTGAACGACCCGCGTCCGGCCAACAGCATTCCCGCGGCCGATCGCTGGTACTTCCTCGAAGAGTGGTATCCCAAGTACGGCAACCTGGTGCCGCGTGATGTCGCTACGCGTGCGATTCACAAGGTGGTGTACGAGCACGGCCTGGGCATCGATGGGCAGCCGATGGTCTATCTCGACCTGACGCATATAGATAAGGAAACACTGAACCGTAAGCTTGAGGGCATTCTCGAAATTTACGAAAAGTTTGTCGGCGACGATCCGCGCGAAGTACCGATGAAGATCTTCCCGGGCATGCACTACACCATGGGCGGCCTGTGGGTTGACTTCAATCAGATGACCAACATCCCTGGCATCTTTGCAGCCGGCGAGGCTGAATACAATTATCACGGTGCCAATCGTCTCGGGGCAAACTCATTACTCTCCTGCATCTACGGCGGCTTCCAGGCTGGTCCGAATGCGATGGCGTATGCGAAGTCGCTGGCGGCTGCACCGGGCGATGGCGGCCATTCTTCTGAAAAGCTGCGGCAGGAAGAACTCAACGCGCGTCTGACCAGCTCGTCCGGCACTGAGAATCCGTTCAAGATCTGGCGAGAACTGGGCGAGTCGATGACGAAGAATGTGACCGTCATTCGCTACAACAAAAACATCCAGGAGACCGACAACAAGATTGTCGAGCTGCTGGAACGCTTTCGAAACATCAACCTCGGCGATAAAAGCATGTGGGCGAACACCAGCTTTGCTTTCACACGCCAGCTCTACAACATGCTGCAGCTAAGCCGAGTGGTTGCGCAAGGCGCCATGCTGCGTGATGAATCACGCGGAGCCCATTACAAGCCCGATTTCCCAGAGCGCGATGATGAACGCTTCCTTAAGACGACCAAGGCTAATTTTGCGCCGGATGCTGATGAGCCACGCTTCGAATATGAAGCGGTTGACACCCAGTTCATCAAGCCCAGACCACGACGGTACGACGCGGCAAAGTAAATTACAGTCGCTCACGGATTACGAGTCTCCACGCATCGAAACATAGGAGCACACCATGGCAACGGCAACACCAGAACATATCCAGAATCGCGAAGCGCACAAAGAGTTCGTCAAGAATGGTACCGCCGGCAAGCGCATCAAGATAGAGATCAAGCGCCAGGATGGTCCCGACGGCAAAGCCCGCTGGGATAAGTTCGACATTCCATGGAAGCCCGGCATGAACGTCATCTCCGCCATGATGGACATTGCGACGGACCCCGTCACCGTTGACGGTCAGCAGACCACGCCGATCACTTATGACGCGAACTGTCTTGAAGAGATCTGCGGCTCGTGCGCCATGCTTATCAATGGTCGCGCTCGCATGGCCTGCTCGGCATTGGTTGATAACTTTGAGCAACCTATTAAGCTCGAGCCGCTTTCGAAGTTTCCCATCGTTCGCGATCTATCCGTGGATCGCGGCGTTCTTTTCGAAAATTTAAAGAAGGTCAAGGCCTGGGTACCAATCGACGGCACCTACGATCTCGGCGAAGGCCCGCGTGTATTCCCGCAGGTGCAGGAAGAACGCTATCCGCTTTCGAATTGTATTTCGTGCTGCTGCTGCATGGAGGTGTGCCCGCAGTTCACCGAGGACACTGGCTTCGTCGGCGCCGCCACGATTGCCCAGGTACGTCTCTTCAATGACGATCCAACCGGCAAGGTGCTCAAGGAAGATCGTCTGCGCGCGCTGATGGGAGATGGCGGCATCCAAGAATGTGCGTTTTCACAGAACTGTGTCACGGCGTGTCCCAAGGAGCTGCCACTCACCCGCTCCATCTCGGACGTTAGCCGGCAGGTGATCGTACAAGCCGTCAAAGACGCCTTCACGCAGTGATATCGGACTGCTGCCCACGCAAAAGGCCTCCGTTACGGAGGCCTTTTCACTAATCGACTAAGAAGCGAACCGCACTACTTGCTGATGATGTTATCCGACTCATCCTGCCGTTGACGCTCGAGTCCGCGACCCGCAGCCTTGTTCGCGACCTCGTTCATCCTGCGATCAGCCTCTTCTTCCGGGGTCGTCTCGGCATCCTTCACTGTGTCCGTGTTCAAAGCGTTGTGAGCTGGGCGAACATGATCCTTGTTGTCGATAATCGATTCCATACAATCACCTCACCTTAAGGGATGGCGCCCCGTCCCCGCGAGTTGTACCAGCATCGCAACAAGGGATCGGCGTCTGCCAGCCCGCTGTCAGTGTTCCGTGAAGCGAACTACTGCAACTCCCTGTCGCCTCAGCACGATGTAGGAGGAAGCCGTGCCGCTGCTCACCGGACGCGTTTGAACCGGCCCCAAATGTTTTAGCGCACTTGCCTCCTGCAAGCGTTTCGCCTGCTGCGGATTCAACTCCTTCGGCGACCCCATGTTCAGCCACACCTGGTAGGCGTTGCCATGGTCGCGATCCACCAGGAACTGCTCCACCCGCACTTTACGGCCGCTCAGTCCCATCGTCTGCAGTGATATTGCCACCGGCGCCGCATCGAGATCACGATCGTCGTAATTCCACACCAGCACGTCCACTTCTTTACCATTGCGCGTCGCTACCGCCCCGATATCTGACCGCCGGCTGGCATCTCCCTTCAGCAGGTCGGCCACTGGCATTTCGCCATTACTGTCCACGCGCAACCACTCGCCTCCCAGCATGCTCCATAATCGAAAGACATTTAAGACCGCTTTGTCGATCCCGTTCGTCGCCAGTTCCCGATAACCCGCAAATGGCGGTTGATTTTCAAATTCGAATGCCCACGTTACCGATCCCTGCAGACGCACACCGTCCAGTCGCGCCAGCTCGTACGCGCGCGCCGTCGCCTCCGCTACGGACACCCCGTACAGCGGCCCGTTCCGATAGCCGTTCTGCGGATTGGACTGCATCCCGCATGCCGCGCATCCCTCCGGATCGTTCTCACCCATGATGATGGGCGTATGCCGCCATTCCGGATAGGAAGCGACTATCTTCATACCCGCGTCCATTGCGCGCAGCTGGTGCGCGATGTTCATTTGCACATGCGTCCCCGCAGCGTCCGTCACCACCTTCGGCTCACCCTTGGGATGGAAGCTGATGAAGTCCAGCGGTGCACCCGTCCCACCCGTCGCCGCATTCTTCCCATGCGCGCAGTGTTCCAGGAACTGCTTCAAAAATGCGCTCGACTTCGGTGACGACTCGTACGGTCCGGTCGACTCCGGGCCGCCGACCTTAGCAGTTGGCAGAACCCCTCGAATCGCCGCAGCGGTCACATCGTAGAGCCTGTTGTACTCCTCGGCCGTGCCATGCCAATAAGGAATATCCGGCTCGTTCCAAACCTCCCATAACCAGCCATCCACTGCCGTCCCATACCGCTCATGAAGGTGCCGAGTCCATGCCGCCACCAGCCCGCTCCATTTGCCGTAATCCCGCGGAGGATAGGACCAGCCCGTGAAGACATCGCCTTTCGGAAAGTTATGGCGATACGGATGCGGATGCGTTGATAAAGCCTCCGGCATAAACCCAACCTCCACCAGCGGGCGCACCCCTGCATCGCGGAAAGCGTCAAAAATTCGATCAGTGATGGTCCAGTCATAGATCGGGCGACCCTGTGCATCTTCCCTATAGACGTTGGTTGATCCCCATTTCAACGAGGCTTCGCCGTTTCCTGTCGTCAATAGGTTGTGCACCCGCATGTATACCGGCCCGCCATCAACGGCACGCAGCTGCGCCAACTCACCCAGCAGCTTGCTGCCATCCGGCGCGTAGACATAATTCGGCTCATCCGCTCCGAAATAGTTCCACACCGGCTCATACTTCTGCCGTGGATCTTTGTCCCCTACCACCTGCGGAACAACCTCGGCATGCACTGTCATTTCTACATGCTGCGGTCTATCCTGGGCCTGCACAAGCCCTACTCCCAAAGCCATTCCACCCAGCAGCACACCCAACCACGCCACCCTGCTTTTCATCCCGCGAGTGTATCGCGTTCAGCCTTCCGCGGGCCGAACATCCTCAAGGCATTTGCTACACTCGGGGCACCACTATGACCACGTATCGCCTGCCGCTCGTTGCTGCCTACGCTACCTTCGCGTTGGCCCTCACCCTGTTCCCAGCAACGGCCGCGCCGGAAGTATCCGGTCAGCCGGCGACTTCGAAAGCCAGACCCACCATGAAGAACCCGCAAGCCGTTCATGCATCTGCAATCGTCATCGATACACATGCGGATACCACCCAGCGCCTCCTCGACGACAACTACGATCTCGCCGATGCTCTCAACGGCGGCCACCTGAACTTCGAAGCTGCCAGACAAGGCAACCTTGGAGCTGAGTTTTTCTCCATCTGGGTCGAACCCAAACTTCACCAGGGCCGCTATGTTCAGCGCACTCTCGACCTCATCGATGCCGTCTATCAGCAG
Organism: uncultured Acetobacteraceae bacterium; assembly: GCA_964658265.1. Taxonomy (GTDB): domain Bacteria; phylum Acidobacteriota; class Terriglobia; order Terriglobales; family Acidobacteriaceae. The sequence goes on from CAZZYN010000025.1 coordinate 11,474, forward strand.
GCCGCCCGGCATCCAGATCGCATGCGCATGGCCTACTCTGCCGCCGACATCGTCTCTGCCCACCGCGAGCACAAGTTCGCCGCACTCATGGGCATCGAGGGCGGCCACTCCATCGACAACAACCTCCGTATTCTTCGTGATTATTACCGCTTGGGCGTCCGTTATATGACTCTCACCTGGTCGAACTCAAATGGCTGGGCCGACTCCTCCGGTGATGCGACCGATACAAGCATTCCGCATACCAGCAACGGACTCAGCGAGTTCGGCAAAGATGTCGTCTACGAGATGAACCGGCTCGGCATGATGGTCGACATCTCGCACGTCTCCGACAAAACTTTTTATCGCACGCTCATCATTACGCGCGCGCCCGTCATTGCATCGCACTCCTCCTCGCGCGCGCTGTGCGACACGCCACGCAATATGACTGATGACATGTTGCGCGCGATGAACGTCAATGGCGGCGTCGTCATGGTCAATTTTTATGCAGGATTCCTCAGCAATGACTGGCGCAAAGCATGGGCCGACCAGAAGCCGGATCGCGACAAGGCCACGCAGGCTGTTATAGAAAAGGCAAAGTCACAAGGCCGCGCCGCCACCTTCGCTGAAACGGACGCTATCGACAAGGAATTTGCAGCCAAGATTCCTCGGCCGCCCTTCAGCGTTCTCATCGATCACATCGATCACGTGGCAAAGATCGCTGGCATTGATCATGTCGGGCTTGGTTCAGACTTCGATGGGATTCCTGCTACACCGGAAGGCATTGACTCGGCTGCGGACCTGCCAAAGATTACCGCCGCCCTGATGCAACGCGGCTACTCTGCCGCGGATTGCGACAAGATTCTTGGTGGCAATTTCCTGCGAGTCTTCCATGAAGTGGAAGCAGTCAGCCACCAGTTACAGTCCCAGGAACGTCCGCAGATTTCTGAACAGCAGCCCTACAAAAAGCAGCCGAAGTAAACCTTGCGTGTTCCCTGGCGAGTGGCCAGCAAAGCGGGCGATACGGTAGTCTCATGACTGGGACTTTGCATGAGATCGTTCGCATCACACATTGCCGCACTACCTTTTGTCGCGCTGCTTCTGCTTCCGTGCACCCCCCTGCTGGCACAGCAGTCGAGTCCTCCAGGGGCACCCGCCGCGCCGTCGCCGGGACAAGCAGCACCACAAGCGCAACCTGCTTCACCACCCGCAGGCGACCTGCCTGACTCGCCCACTTCGCAGGTTCGTCCAGTGCTGCAGCCAACCGGTGAGACGGCCGTGTTCGATACGTCCATGGGACGCATCATCTGTCGCTTCTTTGACAAGCAGGCGCCGAATGCAGTTGACAATTTCGTTGGCCTGGCAACTGGTACCAAGGACTGGCAGGACCCGGCGACTCATCAGCCCATGCACAACAAACCGCTTTACAACGGAACACAATTTCACCGCGTCATTCCGCAGTTCATGATCCAGGGCGGTGATCCACTCGGCACTGGCACAGGCGATCCCGGCTATTACGTCAAGGACGAACTCAATCCGGATCTCAATTTCGACGTCGCCGGCCGTCTCGCCATGGCCAACTCCGGTCCGAATACCAACGGCTCGCAATTCTTCATCACGGAAAACGCCGAAGACGATCTTGATCAGAAATACACCATCTTTGGTCAGTGCGATGATCCCGGGATCCTCGTTGTCAAGACGATCGCCAGGGTTGAACGCGATCCCCGCGACAAACCGCTCACGCCCGTCCTGCTCAAAAAGGTCACAATCGTTCCTGCAGGCCAACCGCTGCCAGCAGCGCCACCTGTTGCGCCTCCACCTGCTCCTGCAGCAGTCACCTCGGTGCCATTCGGCGCGCCGAAGCAATGACCATTCAACACATCTACGACTAAACGCACTGAAGGAGAACTACATGTCACGTACCCCCGGCACGTATGCCGTTTTCAACACCAGCGAAGGCACCATCGTCGCCCGTCTCTTTGAAAAAGAAGCGCCCAAGACCGTTGCCAACTTCATCGATCTCGCCGAGGGCAAGCGAGAATGGACGCACCCGCTCACCAGCAAGAAGTCGAATGACAAGCTTTACGACGGTACGATTTTTCACCGCGTCATTCCTGACTTTATGATTCAGGGTGGTGACCCGGCCGGCTCCGGCATGGGCGGACCCGGCTACAAGTTTGAAGACGAAACCAAAGGCTCGGCACACCGCTTTGACAAGCCCGGAAAACTCGCCATGGCCAACGCCGGGCCCAATACCAACGGCTCGCAATTCTTTATCACGACAGCGAACACCGAGTGGCTGACCGGCAAACACACGATCTTCGGTGAAGTGATCGAAGGCTACGAAGTAGCCGAGAAAATTTCCAAGGTCAAGCGTGGCGCGATGGACAAGCCCGCCACGCCAGTGAAGATCGAAAGCGTCGTTATTGACCGCGTTGCATAAATCCAGATCGTCAGTCTGGAAAAGAAGAGGCCCGCTATCAAGCGGGCCTCTTCTTTTACGGCTTGGTTTAGGCCATGCCGATCACTGTGCACAATTCCTTCACCGCATCCGCGCTCTTCTTCAATGCAGCCGCTTCTTCATCCGTCAATTTGATCTCGACAATCTGCTCTAGACCTCTCTCGCCAAGTTTGCATGGTACGCCCACATACAGCCCGTTGATCCCGTACTCGCCCTGCAGGTACGCAGCACAAGGCAGAATTTTTTTCTTGTCCTTCAGAATTGCTTCCACCATCTCTACCGCGGCCGCCGAAGGCGCATAGTAGGCTGACCCGGTTTTCAGATGCTTGACAATCTCGGCGCCGCCATTGGCTGTCCGCTCCACCAAACGCGCTACTGTCGCCTTGTCCATCAACTCCGTGATCGGGATGCCCGCTACTGTTGAATAGCGCGGCAGCGGCACCATCGTGTCCCCGTGCCCACCGAGCACAAAAGCTGTTACATTCTCGACAGATACCTTCAACTCCTCAGCGATAAAAGTCCGGAAGCGCGCAGAATCCAGCACGCCGGCCATCCCGATGACTCGCTCGCGATTGAACTTCGACTGCTTGAACGCCGCTTGCGCCATGGCATCGAGCGGATTCGAAACAATGATCAGGATGGTGTTCGGCGATGCCGCTGTCACTTTCGTCACCACCTCAGACATGATCTTGGCGTTGGTATGCAGCAGGTCATCGCGGCTCATACCCGGCTTCCTTGGGATCCCGGCCGTGATAACAACGATGTCGGAGTTTGCCGTCTCTTCATACCCGTTCGTTCCGGTAATATGCACATCGCGCTTCTCGATTGGCATCGCCTGCAGCAGGTCCAGCGCCTTACCCTGCGGAATGCCCTCGGCCACATCCACCAGCACAACGTCAGCCAGTTCCTTCGCCGCAATCCAATGCGCGGCTGTCGCGCCCACATTGCCTGCCCCAACTACCGTTACTTTCTTACGCATTCCTTCTCCTTCAAAACCACATGACCCAATTCTACCGAGGCTCGCTCATCTCACCATCACAGCATGATCGCGCTACCTCTTGGCAGGGAAAGCGCGAAGTCGCTATGCCTGGATGGCTGATCCCATGTTGGCAATCATGCGAGACGCAAACTCGCTGGTCTTGACCTTACTCGCACCCTGCATCTGACGCTCAAAGTCATACGTCACAAATTTCTGCTGTATGGTCTTTTCCATTGAGCTCTCAATCAACTTAGCTGCTTCCTTCCAGCCCAGAAATTCAAAAAGCATTACACCCGAAAGAATGACCGAACCAGGATTGATCACGTCCTTGTCCGCATACTTTGGAGCCGTTCCGTGCGTTGCCTCAAAAACGGCATACCCGTCGCCGATGTTGGCACCAGGCGCGATGCCAAGTCCGCCCACCTGAGCCGCCGCAGCATCCGAGATATAGTCGCCATTCAGATTCGGCGTAGCCAATACGCTGTATTCTTCCGGCCGGATAATAATCTGCTGAAAAATCGAGTCAGCGATCCGATCATTGATCATGACCATCTTCTTCCACTTGCCGCCACCATGCGTCTCGCCAATGGTTGCGATCACTTGCTTCACCTCTGCGTAAAGGTCGGCACGAAACTCATCGTTGCCAAACTCCAGGCCGGGCTCGATCAGCGCAGCATTCGCTTCCACTGTGAGCTTCGGGTCTGCCTCAAGGTTACCCAGGATCCAGCTCTCGCGTTCCGTCACGATCTGGCTGCGAAACTCATCCCGCGCTACCTCATAGCCCCATTCCCGAAACGCCGCCTCGGTGAACTTCATGATGTTGCCCTTGTGGACCAGCGTCACTGACTTGCGCCCGTTTTCCAGCGCATACCTAATTGCATATCGCACCAGTCTCTTCGATCCGAAGATCGACATAGGCTTGATCCCTATGCCTGAGTCTTCGCGAATTTTCTTCTTCGTACCCATCTCGTTGTTCAAAAAATCGATAATTTTCTTAGCTTCCGGCGTTCCCTGCTTGAACTCGATCCCCGAGTACACATCCTCGGTGTTCTCACGAAAGAGCACGATATCAAGCCGGTCCGGATGCTTCACCGGGCTTGGCACACCGTCGTAGTACTTCACCGGGCGAACGCACGCATACAGATCCAGCAGCTGTCGCAGCGCCACGTTCAGAGAACGGATTCCGCCACCTACCGGTGTCGTCAGCGGCCCCTTGATCGATACGCGCAGATCCCGGGCAGCCGTCACCGAATCGTCCGGCAGCCACGTCTTGAACTGGCGATATGCCTTCTCCCCTGCCAGGATCTCGAACCATTTCACCGATCGCTTGCCGCCATAGGCTTTCTCGACTGCCGCATCGAACACGCGCTGCGATGCACGCCAAATATCCCGACCGGTTCCATCGCCTTCTATGAACGGAATAATCGGATGGTCCGGCACTGTGTAGATACCGTTCGCATAAGTGATGGCCTGGCCACCTTCGGGTAGAGCCACACCGTTGTAAGTCGATTGCATAGTCTTGATTTATCCCTTGGAAATTAAGCTTCTGAACTCACGGTCGCAACCTTTGAGGCACAACTACGTTTTTGCCATGCCGTTGAAAACATCCCTTGCGCAGCAGCGATTCCCGCTTGCTTGGATCAAACGCAAACGAGGCTATCATCCAGCTCTCAGGACCGGCAAACCTGCCTGTCCGATATGGACTCGCAATTCCTCGTCTTACCGGCCACAATGGCTTACGCCTACCCGATCGCTGTCATCAGCACGCGTCGCATCATGCTGTCATTGTCATAGCCTGAGCTCGCGGCGCGTCTCTGCCCTGCTGCCGCAATCCGCTCCCTTGCGGCAGGATCCTGCAGATAAATCTCCGCCTTCATCACGGCCTCTTCGACGTTTGAGAAGAACACCGCCTCTTCATTCTCGCGAAAGCACTCGAGATGTTCTGCAGTCCTTTCAGCCATCAGAAATCCGCCGCATGCGGCAATTTCAAATGACTTGTGAGCCACGCCGTCCCGGTTCGCCTTGGTCACAAATGCAAGGTTGATCTTGGACCGCCAGATGGCCTCGCGATATGTTTTTCCCTTCAATTCTCCGTCTCGGAACATCGCCGCGAAGGCATCCGGCGTTAGCGTCTTCAGCCAGTGCGGCTCTGACCCGGATACCGCCACCGGCAATCCCCGGCGCCAAAGCGCCGTCAGAAAGTTCGCGCGATCGTCATAGGGCGTTCCGATGAAGGACACTTCGCGGGTCCGCATGTCTTCGTGCAGCGGTACGGGCGGAGGAAAATGCACCGTCGGCTCATATGTAAAGCGAATCTGCATCACCTCCCGGGATCCATGGGCGTCGTAGTCACTCACGCTCACTTGCCGCGGGACGGCATGCAGATCAAACTCCGGCACTGTCTTACGGTAAAGCCGCCAGCCTGGATCATGCCGCGGACCGTAGCAGTTATCGTTCACATAGTCGATGGTGTACACACCCATGGCACGCAGTTCACGCAACGTCTCTGGCCACAATCCCAGCGCTTTGTCGAACCATGCCAGGTGTACGCGGTTCTCTCGCGCCTGTTTCAATACATCTCGATTGAAGCGTCGCACGCCCGGTCCCATCTGGGTCCGGAACTGCAGCTTGGCCATCAGGCCTGCGCCCGCATACGCCTGCGTATCCAGTGTTGCCACATGCTTGAGACCCAGTCGTCGGAGGGTAGCCAGCCGGAATGTACCGTAGTAGTCCGGACTGAGTGCCGAGACAAACAGCAGACGCATCGACCGCAATCGATCGTTGCCGTTCTGCCGAAGATCCGCTATTCGCTCCATGGTCAATGTGCCATCTTGCCACACCGGCTAAACCTCTGTTCAATCCCGACACAATTCGACGTCAGCGCTCTTCAGCGGTAGTCGATTCTCAGCCGACTGCCAGTTCAAGCATGAACATTCCATCAAAATCCTCCGAACGCATCCATACCCCGGCTGGCTCTGCGTGCCCCATCTATACTTAAGCTCGAACCCTATGCCTGCTTACTCCAATTTTCGCATCGGCCTGGTGCAGATGTCCTGCTCGCCCGACCCCGCTGCCAATCTCGACAGGGCCGCCGACCGCGTTCGCGAAGCAGCGCGTCAGGGCGCAAATGTCGTCTGCCTGCCGGAACTCTTCACAGCGCAATACTTCTGCCAGCGTGAAGATATCGCGCTCTTCGACCTCGCTGAATCGATCCCCGGCCCAAGCAGCGCACGCCTCGCAGCTGTCGCACGCGAAGAGCATGTCGTGGTCGTGGCCTCCCTCTTCGAACGTCGCGCCCCGGGACTCTACCACAATACTGCTGCCATCCTTGAAGCGGACGGCTCGCTCGCCGGGCTCTATCGCAAGATGCACATCCCGGACGACCCGCTTTATTACGAGAAGTTCTACTTCACTCCCGGCGACCTTGGCTTTCGAGCCTTCAACACCTCTGCCGGCAACATCGGCACGCTCATCTGCTGGGACCAGTGGTTTCCCGAAGGTGCGCGCATCACGACATTGCAGGGCGCGAACGTACTCTTTTTCCCAACTGCCATCGGCTGGCACCCGGCTGAGAAGGCAGAGTTCGGTAGCGCCCAGTACGATGCCTGGCAGACCATCCAGCGTTCCCATGCCATCGCCAACGGCGTCTATGTCGGTGCAGTCAATCGAGTCGGGCATGAAAACGGCGATATCCGCGGAAACCGCGTTGAAGGTGCTGGACTCGAGTTCTGGGGCGGCTCTTTTATCGCGGATCCTTTCGGACGCATCCTCGCCATCGCTCCTCACGATCGCGAAGATATCCTGATCGGCGAAGTCGATCTCAAGGCCCTCGAAGACCAGCGTCGCAACTGGCCTTTTCTTCGCGACCGGCGCATCGATGCCTACCAGCCCATCGTCAACCGCTTCATCGATCCCGTAACCTCCAACAAGGATCGCTAGGTGGCAGAAACCCCTCGCCAGCTCGGCTACCGCATGCCCGCTGAATGGGCGCGGCATACGGCTACATGGATCGCCTGGCCGCACAATGCCGAAGACTGGCCGGGCCGCTTTCACCCCATTGCCTGGGTCTACGCCGACATCGTCCGTCAGCTGTCACGCGTCGAGCAGGTTCATATCCTGGTCAACAATGCATTGGCCGGCACACGCGCACGCAGTCTACTCGCGCGTGTTCACGCGACTCTCGCGAATGTTCGCTTCCACGAATGGCCGACCGACCGCATCTGGCTGCGCGACTCCGGACCTATCTTCATCAAGAACGACGCAGGCTTAGCCATCACCAACTGGAAATTCAATGCCTGGGCCAAATATGACAACTGGCACCTGGACGACCAAATTCCTGGCCTCGTCGAACACCACCTACACCTGCCCTCCTTCACTCCAACCGCTCCACTTGCCGATGGCACCCGGCACCGGCTCGTTCTCGAAGGCGGCAGCATTGACACCAATGGCGCCGGCATCCTGCTGACCACCGAAGAATGTCTTCTCAGCGATGTGCAGCAGCGCAATCCTGGCGTCTCCCGTACCCAGCTTGAGCAGGCTTTTTCTGACTACCTGGGCATTGAACGGGTGGTCTGGCTCAACCGCGGCTGTGCCGGCGACGACACCCATGGTCACGTCGACGATATCGCTCGCTTCGTCAGTCCCAACACAATCGTCACTGCCATAGAGGCAAATGCAGCAGACGAGAACCATCAGCCCCTTGCCGAGAATCTCGACCGCCTTCGCAGCGCCCGCAATCTTGAAGGCCAGCCCTTCGAGATCATCGAACTCCCGATGCCTGCACCGGTTGTCTTCGAAAACCAGCGGCTGCCCGCAAGCTACGCGAACTTCTATATCGCAAATGGCCTCGTCCTGGTCCCCACCTTCAACGATCCCAATGACCGCCACGCTCTCAACATCCTTGCCAGCCAGTTTCCGCACCACACTGTCACAGGCATTCACTGCGGCGACTTTATCTGGGGCCTCGGCGCTCTCCACTGCATGACCCAGCAACAACCCGCCTGAAGTATGGTGGTCGATCGGACAGGATGCAGAGCATCGCTGATGGGACCCCGTCCGCCATCTACAATCCAATCACCGGATGACTGACACCGAATACCTCCAGACCGCCCTCCACGAAGCCCGCCAGTCCGCTGCTGCCGAAGAGGTTCCTGTCGGCGCTATCGTCGTCTTTGAAGACCGCATCGTCGGCACTGGCCAGAACCGCGTCCTGCGCACTAACGACCCCACCGCTCACGCCGAGATCGTTGCCCTCCGCGCCGCTGCTCTCACACTCAACAACTACCGCCTGCTGGGCTGCACGCTCTACACCACGCTGGAGCCCTGCTCTATGTGTTCGGGCGCCATTCTGCACGCCCGCATTCAGCGCCTGGTCTTCGCCACACCCGACCCGAAAGCAGGCGCCGCCGGCACTGTCCTCACCGTCCTCAATCACCCTAGGCTGAACCACTCCGTCGATGTCACTTCGGGCCTTCTCGCCGAGGAAAGCAGTACCCTGCTGCGCGATTTCTTTCGTTCCCGGCGGTGAGCCGTATGAACCCCGCTCTGAACTAAACTGGCATTGAGCGACACGCAATGATCTTGATCAAGCTCCGGCTCGCACTATCCAGCTTCAGCCTCGCCATGCTCCTGGCCGTGGCGTCTTTCCCGCTTACCTCCAACGCGCAGGTCGACGTCCTCACCCAACATAATGACAATGCCCGCAGCGGCGCGAATACTGCTGAGACCATCCTCACGCCCGCCAATGTCGACACACAGCGGTTCGGTATGGTCGGCAGGCATGTCGTTGATGACCAGATCTACTCTCAGCCCCTTGTCGCCACCAGCATCAAGGTGGCTGGCGGCACGCATGATGTCGTCTACATTACGACTGTCAACAACAGCGTCTACGCTTTCGACGCCAACGACGCGGCGAATCATCAGCCCCTGTGGCATGTCAACTTCGGCACGCCGGCCAACCTCTACGACGCTGACTTTGGCTGTCTCGACATGAATGGCAATTACGGCATCGTCGGCACGCCTGTCATCAATTCTGACAAAACAGCACTCTATGTCGTTGCGCTCACCCACACTGGAAGGCACTTTGAGCAGCGACTGCACGCCCTTGATCTCTCCACCGGCGCCGACCTGCCAAATAGTCCTGTCACCATCGAAGCTCCCGGGTTCGATCCCCTGCTGCAGAATCAGCGCCCCGGCCTCTTTCTCAATCACGGGAATGTCTACATCAGCTACGCCTCGCACTGCGACAAGGGTCCTTACCACGGCTTCGTGTTTGCCTACAGCCAGACAACCCTCCGGCGCACTGCCCTCTTCAACACGTCACCCGGTGGGCACGGGGCCAGTATCTGGCAATCCGGCCAGGCCCCTTCCATTGATGCTGACGGCAACATCTACATCGTCACCGGCAACGGAAGCTGGGATGGCGCATCCCAGTGGAGCGAAAGCTTTCTCAAGCTCAGTCCGCAGCTAAAACTGATGGACTGGTTCACCCCGACCAATCACTTCCAGCTGGACAAGGACGACAACGATCTCGACTCATCCGGCGCCACCCTCGTTCCTGGTACTCTGCCCGGAGGCCCGGTCGCGATTGGAGGCGGCAAGCTCGGCGTGCTGTATGTGATTGACACGCAGCACCTTGGGCATCTCGGCGACCAGCACGCACTGCAGCATGTCAAGGCAACCAGTTCGCACCTGCATAGCCTCGTCTACTGGAAGAGCGCGAAACATGGTCAGCTGCTTTACATCTGGGGACAACGTGACCGAGCGCGCGTCTACCGCATCGACAGTGGCAAGGTCGACAAGTCGCCGCTGATGGCGCGCGACGAGAAGAACGAAGGCCATCCGGGAGCCATGCTCTCACTCTCGGCTAATAGTAACCGTGACGGTATTATATGGGCCAGCATCCATGCCAGCGGCGATTCCTGGCATGAATCCCGGCCCGGCATTCTGCATGCCTACGATGCCGACGACATTAATCGCGAACTCTGGAACTCGCTCCAGAACCCCGGCCGCGACAATTGCGGAGAATATTCCAAGATGGCGCCCCCCACCATTGCCAATGGCAAGGTCTATCTGGCCAGCTTCGGCGCAAGCAACATCGGCACCGGCCAGCTCTGCATCTACGGCCTGCTGCCTGGGAACGGTGCAGTGCCCGCATCACCGACCCATTTCCAGGCCATCGGCGGTCGCACCCACCTCGCGCTGAGCTGGTCGGCCGTGCCAGGTGCCATTACCTATTCCGTCCAGCGAACCTCGGCTCGCGGAACCTCCACTGTCGCGTCTGGCCTGACGCGCCCGGAATTCCAGGATCCCGCCAGCGAGCCCGGGGACCTCAAGTACTCTGTCATCGCTGTGAATGCCAACGGCGCCAGCAGCCCCTCTCCACCCACAGGTGTCACCCTCATCAAGACGCCGAAGCAGCGTGCCATGCCAATGCCCTAGGCAGCCTCGCATATTGCTTGGCAATCCGGGCAGCGGCGCGAAAATAACCAAAACCAGGAGAAAGCTGACATGTGCCGCAACATCAAGCTGCTCTTCAACTTCAGCCCGCCAGTGACCTCGGAAGAAATCCGCGCCGCCTCGCTGCAGTACGTCCGAAAGATCAGCGGCTTCAATCGGCCGTCGAAGGCAAATGAGGCCGTCTTTCTCGCAGCCGTGGAAGAAGTGGCAGCCGCCTCATCACGTCTTCTCGGCTCGCTCGAAACGATTGCTTTGCCGAAGGACCGTGAAACAGAAGCCGCGAAAGCCCGGGCCCGCTCCGCCGAGCGCTTTGCCACCTAAGCGGCAAGCCCGGCCGAAAGCAGCGTTTGTGCCTCGCCTCGACACCGGCACGCCCGTGCACTAGAATTCAGGCCATGTCTCTGGTCGTGTACACAGCCTCCTGGTGCCGCGATTGCCGCACCGCCAAACGCTTCCTCGAAGAACACCAGGTTCCATTCACCGAAATCGATATCGAAGAAACGCCTGGTGCTGCCGATGAAGTTTTGGAAAATGTCGGCAAGCGCGCTATTCCGCAATTCGTCATTGACGGCAAGTGGGTGCAGCCCTACAAACCCGGCCGCGGCTTTCTCCACGAGGAGATGAGTCAGCTGCTCAAGGTCGGCGCCTACAAACGCTAGCCGCGCTCGGTAGTACCTGCGACTAAGGAAAGCATGCCTGTCCCAGGCGATCCCGCTCCCCGTACTCAGGCAACTGTCGTAACATCCCCGTCGGCAGGGCCTGGATCATTCATAATTGCCCGCGCATCTTCTTCATCCTCTGCCGCCACCTGCAGCTGCAACATGCCCATGCCCGTCCCGTACAGATGGCCGGCCTCTTCGCCATTTAGAAAGCTTTCGATTCCTGCCGAATCCAGCCGGCCTTTGGCCAGCTCTGCCTCGAGCGTGTCCTGGTACTTCTCAATCGTTACCAGTTCGCCAGTCACAATCTCGCCCTTTGGTAAATCCTGTGGTGTGTTCATCCATTCCTCCGAATCTCTTCATAGGATGCGCCCTCAACCATCCATCGGTCAGGATTCATATCCCGGCAGCTTAGAATGAAGACTCAGCAGCGACGGTCAGCTGCACGGAGAAGCCATTGATAGCCCGCTATACCCGGCCCGCCATGGGTCGTATCTGGAGTGACGAAAACAAGTACCGTTCGTGGCTGGCTGTCGAAACCGCTGCCTCGGAAGCCCTTGCCGCGGCAGGTATCGTGCCCGCCGCCGCCGCTGAAGCGATCCGCAGCAAGGGCGATTTCGACCTTCACCGCATCGAGGCCATCGAATCTGAAGTAAAGCACGACGTCATCGCTTTCACTACTGCCGTTGCGGAAAAAGTCGGCCCAGAATCGCGCTGGTTCCACTATGGCCTCACCTCCAATGATGTCGTCGACACTGCCCAGGCTCTGCAGGTCAAAGCCGCCTCCGACATTATCCGGACCGGTATAGAAGAGCTCGCCGCTGTCCTTCATAAGCGTGCACTTGAATTCAAGCACACCCCGACCATCGGTCGTACCCATGGTATTCATGCCGAGCCCACTACCTTCGGTCTTAAGCTGCTTAACTGGTACGCAGAAACCCAACGCAATCTAGCCCGCTTCAATACGGCTGCCGAAGGCATGCGGATCGGAAAACTTTCTGGCGCCGTCGGTACCTTCGGCCATCTCAAGCCCGAGCACGAAGAAGCCATTTGCGCCCGCCTCGGCCTGGCGCCGGCACCCATCGCCACCCAGGTAATTCAGCGCGACCGTCATGCCCACTACATCTCGACGCTGGCCATTCTCACCTCGACCCTCGACAAAATCGCGACCGAAATCCGGCATCTGCAACGCACCGAAGTCCGTGAGGCCCAGGAGTATTTCTCGGAAAAGCAGAAGGGCTCTTCAGCCATGCCGCACAAGAAGAATCCCATCATCAGTGAGCAGATCAGCGGACTTGCGCGCGTCGTTCGCGCCAATGCGCAGGCGGCTTACGAAAACATCGCCCTCTGGCACGAACGCGACATTTCGCACTCCTCCGTCGAGCGCGTCATCTTTCCCGACTCCACCATCCTTACCGACTACCTGCTCGCCAAGACCGCCTCGCTGCTCGACAAGCTGCTGGTCTATCCGGCCCGCATGCTCAAAAACCTCGAGAGTACCGGCGGACTCATCTTCTCGGGCCAGCTGCTGCTCGATCTCGCCGAATCCGGTATCTCCCGCGAAGACGCCTATCGTCTCGTCCAGTCCCATGCCATGCGCTCCTGGCAGGAAGACCTGGTCTTCCGTGATGAGGTAGCAAGAGATCCCGCCATCAGCAGCCGCTTAACACCGGACAAACTCGCCGCAACCTTTGACCTGCATCGCCAGCTTGCCAATGTGGACGCCATTTTTGATCGCGTTCTCGGCCATCACGTGCCCGTAGCCCAAGCCGTTGTTCCCCGTGCGGCAGGCGGGTAACCGATGACAATCCATTCGACTGCCGGCCGCAACCTCACGGTCGCCCTCACCGGGGCTAGCGGCGCTGTCTTTGGACGCGAACTCCTCCGTGCCCTTGAAGCAGACGATCGCGTCACGACGGTCAACTTCGTTCCATCTGAAAATTCTTTGCGCGTTCTTGCTGAAGAGCTCGGCCTCAAGGGCCGAAATGCGTTGGTTGAAAATCTGATCGGTGCGCCCTCCACCAAGATCCGCCAGCTTTCAGAAGTCGACATCGGCGCCAATGTCGCAAGCGGCAGCTATCCGGCCGACACCATGATCGTTCTGCCATGCAGCATGGGCACACTCGCCGGCATCGCTCATGGCCTGGCCTCGAACCTGATCGAACGTGCGGCTGATGTCGCTTTAAAGGAGCAGCGTCCGCTTCTGCTCTGCGTTCGCGAGACGCCATTCAACAAGATCCATCTGCGCAATATGCAACTGGCCGCGGATGCAGGTGCGGTCATCTTCCCAGTAATTCCCGCCTTCTACAATCAGCCGATCAGTTCAGAAGAGATGGCCAGGCAGTTCGTAAATCGTGTCCTCGCGACAGTCGGGCTGCCGCAATCCAATGCCTATATCTGGAAGCCCGACTGAGGGTACGCGACTGCGCGGATGTCCGGCATCAGGCGTTATTGCTTTGCCGGAAAGCTCACCGTCGCATGCTGGCCGGTTTGTGTACCATCCAGAAAACTCGTCATCTGCGGAGCAATCCGGCTTGCACAAAGGCCCGGTGCCAGGTGGCCGCACCCATCAAACAGTGCCAGCGTTGAATGCGGCACTCCTGCATGAATTTCGTAGGCCATCGACAGCGGCGTCAGCGCATCCTGCTTGCCCCACACAATAAGCACCGGCATGGTCAGTTTATCGAGCTTGCCGTTCAGCAGGTTTTGCCCTGTCAGCATTGATGTTACGGACCGCCGGATCACCCAGCTATCTGCCTTCGACCGGACCAGCAGCGCCTTCGCAAAGAAGGTCGGCACGGGCCGCATATCCGGCGTCAGGAGCTTGATCAGCGCATGCAGCTCATCCAGGTTAGAGGGTGTAAACAGCAGAGGATCAAATGTCGGCTGAAAGCGCAGACCTGCGCTATCCAACAGCACCAGCTTTGAGACGCGCTCCGGCATGTCGGTCGCTACGACCATCGAGATCCAGCCGCCCATCGACCAGCCCGCTAGGTCCACCTGCTGCAGCTTCTCAGCAATCAGAAAATGCTCAACCAGCGTCGACTCCTCCGCGATTGAAAAATTTCCATCCGTCGGCTTGTCCGAATCACCATAGCCCAACAAGTCAATTGCATAGACCCTGTGGCCACTTTTTACCAGCGAAGGAATTAAGCCCGACCAGTCCGAAGCACGGCTACCCAGCCCATGTACCAGCAATACCGGGGAGCCCGCTCCGCCTTCCAGGTAGTGGATGCGATGTCCATCGATCATCATGTCGCGGCTGTGCATTCCGGCCAAGGCCAGCCTTCCCGCCGTCACCCGGTCCAGGATCCATAATGGTTTGTTCCAAACGAGCAGACCCGCCAGCAACACCAGCAACGTTGCAGCATACACATACATCGACGGCCGTTTGCCCTCTACTGCCGTTTCTCTGTCTTCCACCTGGGGAAGTGTACCCGCACTCATCGCCATCGCTCGTGCCTTGTCCCTGCGCCATGCCTGGTAGTCTGCCGGCGCATTCTCTCAAATGTTACAAATCCGTGAATCTCACACCTATGATGCGGGAAAGTTCGCCCTCACGCCAGTAGATACGCTTGCCGTTCATCCGCTGTGCTGTCGGCTGCAAACTCTGGTCACTTGTTTCCACACGACGCCGCCATCGACCTGGGACCGACGTCCATTCCTGTTGGGTTATCGCGACCCTGCTGCTTCAAGAGGCCGGCGGACCGCCCGTCATTGCTACTGCCTTGGCGATCACCTCGATCGTCCTGGACTGCAGGGCAAACTCGCCGTGCTCCCTCAAGGAGTCAACGGCGAGCCAGCAGACCTCGGAAGCATCGCTGCTGCTGCCAAGCTCGCCGCCCTCAACCCCACACAGGTAATCAATCAGCACATAGTGGAAGCGGACCCTCGCTGCCTCTTCCGGGCGTCTCTCCGAGGAGAACCCTGACGCGCCACCGCCCTGCCGCACGATCGAATCCAGTACCTCTACTACCTGAAACGGCCGCACATGCAGTCCCGTCTCCTCCTCCACCTCGCGAATAATCGCCGCTTCCAGTCGTTCGCCCAGCTCGACAACTCCACCGGGCAAGGACCACTCTCCCTGCAGCGGAGGGTTCGCTCGCC
>CAZZYN010000025.1:27123-55069 GCA_964658265.1 uncultured Acetobacteraceae bacterium
AGTACCTCGAGCCCGCCACTCGCGCCGCGCTGCAGAACGACTGCGCCTACACCAACAACTGGACGATCCGGAAACTCTCTTCCCATCACCTATCCCGCCCGCAGGCACACGTATCCGCAGCCAGGTACATGGGCACACGCAGCTTCATTGGGCAGAAGACACCACACGCAGGAGACAAACGATTAAGACAATGACTTCAGCGGCTTACCGAACTCTTCCTCGTAGACAAGCCGTCCCATGTTGAAGCGCCCACCGGAGAATTTGTCAGCGCCCTTCAGACGGCCGATGGCCAGCAAAGCCACTACTGTATAGCTCAAAGGAAGCTTCAAGTATTCCTTCACTTTTTGCTCTTCAAAGCCTTCCATTGGCGCGGTGTCGAAGCCCAGGCCCTCCGCCATAAGCATCATGTGTGTGAATGCGAACATTACCTGCCGGTTGAGCCACATCGGAAGGTTTGGATGATTCCCCAGGTAATTGGGGATTGTCGCCTTGGCCTGTTCGGCATAGCTTTCGCTCATACCGCCTTGCCGCCCCAGTCGCAGCATCTCGTCCAGGTCGCCATTCCGCCAGCCGTCTGCATCGCCGCACGCCACGATCACGGCAGACGCCTCTTCTACCTTTGCCTGGTTGAAGCAGGCACTTCGCAGGCGATGTTTGCCGTCTTCGCTGCGCACCACCACAAACCGCCACGGCTGGAGGTTATAAGCACTTGGCGCCTGTGTTCCGGCAATCAGGATCTGCTGCAGTTCGGCATCCGAGATGGGACTGCCATCGAAACTAGGCGTGGCGCGCCGTTCCTGCAAAATCTGGCTAAGCGTTTTTTCCATGGTCTCTACTGCTGTGACTCGATCTGAGCCGTCGGCAGCTCCAGCGAAAATGGCTGCTGATTCGGCGCATTGGCATACACCCACAGCCCGCGGAAATTGTTTTTCAGGTCCGGATGGGCCGTCAGCATCGCCTTCATCAGACCCACGGTCTTGGTCCGTGTGGCAGCCGGATCACTCACGTCCGCAGCATCGTAGTTCACCACGAGGTCGAGCCCGGCCTTGGGATCGCTCAACGACGGTACCGTATGCAGATTGGTCACCTTCAGACTCTGGCCGCCTGCCTGAACTTCCATGGGTTGCGCCCCGGGCAGTCCGGGCGGGGTGACAGAAGTCGCTTCCTGCCCCAGCTTGTCCAGGTTGCTGCTGCTCAGAAAGTCGGCCGGCAGCAGCAGGTACTGCGCCGTCTCATAATAAAAGTAGGAACTGAAGTTTTCGCCTGCTTTGTGCAGATCCCGCGCCTTCTGCCAGTACCAGACACCATCATGACCGCCGGTTATCAGCGGCTTGGGAAAGAAGCCCGCCAACTGCCAGGAAGCACTGCTGGTCCCTGCGGTCGGTGCGCCCCCGACATTTTCGAGCAGCATCGCCAGCCGCTGAGGCTCCTTTACACCCGTTGCTTCCACCACTACGAACGCGAATCGACCCGGAGGCAACTGCGGAATGGACATACTCACGTGGGCTGCATTGGCCGCCTGCCCGCAGAAAAACTCTACCTGATCCTGACCTGGCGTCGCATTCGAAGCGTCCAGTGCATAAACCGCCGTCACCCGCAGTGAGGCGCCTGACAGCAGCGGTCCCAGCCCACGAATATCGCTGGCAATTCCATCAAAACCACTCGCGACTGCCTGTATTGTCCTGGCTTTTACGCCGTCCGCGTTACCAGCGGCAACCAGTGTTGCCAGATCTCGTGCAGCTGTCGCCAGCGCGGCCCGGTCAGCATCCTTCATCTCTGCCTGCGTGGTGCAGGCCACAGCCATGGCGCGGTTGCAGCACAGCGACGCGAATAACAACGCGCATGTTCCTGCCAGGATTCTCCGAGTACCTTTTTTGCTCACGCTGCCCATAACAACCCGCTTCAGTTCACCACGAAATGCCGTAGTCGCGCAAAACAACATTCCAGCCTCATTTCCATCGCACACGTTCTGCTCCCCGGCCGCCGTTGCCGTCGGCTTCCTACAGAACTTTCAGCCACAGCCGCTTCGCAGCACAGCCGCCGACCTGGCTATACTGAAAAGAGATACTCTGCAGAGCACCAGGGACGTGGCAAGCAGCTGCTTCTATTGCCATCATAATCTGCCAGAAGCCCGATCGACCGGCCAGGAGTTCCGCCATGCATCACTGCCGTCACATCCAACACTTCACAAAAGATCAGTCTTTTCATACAAGCCGGACGCTGCCTGTCAGCCCTGCGTCTTTCACAGCCGCTGTGCGCCCGGCTCTTGTCGGCATAGGTATTCTGGCCCTGGGCATCGGGCTTTCCGCTCAGACGCGGCAACTTCCATCGCAAGGTGATTCCCGACCTGCAGTACAGGCGAACCAGCCGGCTGATAGCGCGTCAGCGCCCAAGGCCGCCTCGCTGCTGGAGGAACCGCCGACCGCTGCGACCATCAATGCTCGTCCCGATAATCTCAGCGTCCGCGCCGAAAACGCCAGTCTCACCCAGACACTTCAGCGCATCGCCGACAAAACAGGGATGCACCTTGAAGGCCTCAGTATGGATCAGCGTGTTTTTGGAACCTTTGGCCCCGGCGCTCCCCGGGACGTGATCAATGCGCTGCTTGACGGCACCGGCTACAACGTCATCATGATTGGCAGCCTGGCGAATGGCGCCCCACGTCAATTGATCCTTTCGCAGGCCAAATCCGGCGGCGCGTCCCAGGCGCAACCTCAGGCCCAGCCTACCCAGCAGCCGGCGCCATCTGATGACGACGGCAGTGCTGATGCTCCGTCAGACGACCAGATGCCTACGCCACCCCAGACATTCACGCCGCCACCCGGGTCAGACCAGGCGCCTCCACCAGCTGATCGCACTCCGCAGCAGATGCTGCAGCAGCTACAGGAGATGCACCAGCAACAACAGGCGCCCCCACAGTGAGGTTTATTGAAGCAATGGTGAGACCGGCAGGAAGAACATCCATGGGCTCGGGCTAGCCGGCGCTAACCTGGCGCCTGGATCCACAATTCGGGATCGCTATGAACGGGAAATCGGCCTGCCATACGAGAGGTAGTTCCGGATCGGACCGGATCGCCGCAAATTCTCTACTGCAAACGACATTTCAGCTGCAAAACGTCAGTCTCGTTCTAGCTAAGCGCTCGCCGTCTGCACTTCTGCTGTCTTGGGCGAACCCAGCGACTTCACATGCAGGCTGCACAGGGCAAACAAACCTTTGCATGTCACATAACCAAGCAGTACGCCAGCCGCGAGGGCTGCAATCACTGCACACACCAGCATGACAGTATTCATAAAACCATCCATTTCAAGCCTTCCGCATTCCAAAAATGATCGTGCGTCCCTGTGCTTTGAAGGTGCGTTGACGCTGCGCAGCTTCTACCCTGTTCCTTCATCCGTTCGATGAACAGTGTCGCAGAACCAACCGCCGCATTGACCCTGCATTTTGTTGCCGACTAAGATACCCAGATGCGTCCTGGTCGCTCTTCTTCGCCTTTGTATGACTGCTGCTACTCCACTGCAACTGCATTTGCTGCAAATTCCAAAGCCTTGTCGTCCTTGATTCCACCAACCACGTCTTTCAAAATTTCCAATGCCGCTGCTCCGTTGGATGACTTTCTTTCCCTTCAACTGCAGACACTTCCCTTCCGTTCGTAATCCCGCACTGCCGGCAACCCTATGGCCATCACTCACATCACGGTGCGCGGAGCACGCCAGCACAATCTTCGGGATATCAGCGTCTCGATTCCCCGCAACACCCTCACTGTCGTCACCGGACTCTCCGGCTCGGGCAAATCTTCGCTCGCCTTTGACACCATTTATGCCGAAGGCCAGCGCCGCTACGTCGAAACTCTCTCGTCCTACGCCCGTCAGTTCCTCGATCAGATCGAGCGTCCCGACGTGGACTCGATTGAAGGCCTCAGTCCCGCCATCTCTATCGAGCAGAAAACCACCAGCCGCAGTCCCCGTTCTACTGTCGGCACCATCACCGAAATCTACGACTACCTCCGGCTGCTCTACGCCTCCGTCGGTCTTCCCCATTGTCCCGGCTGCGGCAAACCTATCTCGCGCCAGACCCCGGACCAGATCGTCGAACGCGTTCTTGCCACCGCCCGGCAAGGTTCCGACACGCGCATCACCATCTACTCCCCTGTCGTCCGCGGCCGCAAAGGCGAGTTTAAAGACCTGCTCGACGAACTCGACCAGCAGGGCTTCCGCGCCCGCATCGACGGCGAAGTCCGTGACCTTGTCGAACCCGTCAACCTTGAACGCCGCAAAAACCACACCATTGAAGCCATCATCGACCGCATCGTTCTCAAACCAGGACCCGATGGCCTTATCAGCACCAAACGTCTTGAAGCTGCGATTGCCAAATCGTTGCAGATGGCGAACGGACTGGTCATCGTCGCCATTACCGGCGGGTCAGAACAGCTCTATTCCTCATCCATGGCGTGCCCGGATTGCGGCCTCGATGTTCCTAAGTTGGAGCCTAGGAGTTTTTCCTTCAATAGCACTTACGGCGCATGCCCTGAGTGCCACGGATTGGGCAGCATCTACGACTTCGATCCCGCAAAAGTAATCACCGACTGGTCTAAACCTCTCCTCGACGGCGCCCTGGGACCCGGTTCCGGCTCACAATATCTGGCTAAACTTGTGCGTCTCGCTGCTGACCGCTACAAGGTCCCAATCGGGAAGCCATTCGAGCAGCTTCCCGAAAAGCAACAACGCCTCCTGCTTTATGGCCCGACTGCCCAAGAATCGCCACAGACCGGCTTCCACGGCGTCTTCGCCTGGCTGCGCGATACGCTCGAAGAAACCAAGTCCGAGACCTACCGCGACTGGATGCTGAACTACATGTCCGCCGCGCAATGTCCGGTCTGCCAAGGACGCCGTCTTCGTCCCGAATCACTTGCTGTCCAGGTCGGCAATCGGAATATCGCCGAGTTTGTAGCACTCCCCCTTCGCCGTGCCCTCGAGGCCGCCCGCGACCTCCAGTTCAACGAACGCGAGACCCTCATCGCCGAACGCCTGCGCCGCGAGATCGTTGAGCGGTTGGAGTTCCTCGTCGCCGTCGGACTGAACTATCTCTCGCTTGATCGCAATGCCGCCACCCTGTCCGGTGGCGAAGGTCAGCGGATCCGGCTAGCCACCCAGATCGGCTCACGCCTCCGAGGCGTTCTCTATGTCCTTGACGAGCCGTCGATTGGGCTTCATCAGCGCGACAATATCCGGCTGATCCAGGCACTCGAAGCGCTGCGCGATCTCGGCAACACCGTCCTGGTCGTCGAGCATGATGAAGACACTATCCGCAAAGCTGACTATGTCTTTGATCTCGGCCCCGGTGCAGGCAAACTCGGCGGCTTTGTCGTCGCGGAGGGTACGCCCGCCCAGATCATGGCTTCTCCGGATTCGTTGACGGGACGATATCTCTCGGGCGAGTCGACCATCATGCATCGCGAGACTCCCCGGCCCGTAAGCTCCAAAGCTCCAGCGGCGAAAGACTCCGGCTGGATCACCGTCACCGGCGCTCGCGAGCATAATCTGCAGAATGTCACCGCCAGCATCCCGCTTAATGTCATGACTGTCATCACGGGTGTCTCCGGCTCCGGCAAAAGCACGTTGGTGAACGACATCCTCTACCGCGCGCTGGCAAAAGAGCTGTACCGTTCGCGCGAAGTTCCGGGCGCGCACGACACGATTTCCGGCGTCACGCAGATCGACAAGGCGATCCGCATCGACCAGGCTCCGATCGGCCGCACTCCTCGCTCCAATCCTGCCACCTACACGGGCGTCTTCGCGGCTATACGGGATATCTTCGCTATTCTTCCCGAGTCGCGCGAGCGCGGTTACAAGCCCGGCCGCTTCTCTTTCAACGTCAGCGGCGGGCGCTGCGAAGCCTGCCAGGGCGACGGCCAGAAGCGCATTGAGATGAACTTCCTGCCCGATGTCTACGTGCTCTGCGATGTCTGCAACGGCCGCCGCTATAACCAGGAAACCCTGGCCGTAAACTTTCATGGCTACTCGATAGCGGACATCCTGGATCTTTCCATTGAAGACGCACTGCCTGTTCTCAAAGACATTCCGCAGGTGCATCAGAAACTCAAAACTCTGGTTGATGTCGGCCTCGGTTACATTCACCTCGGCCAGTCCGCCACCACGCTCTCTGGCGGTGAAGCCCAGCGCATGAAACTGGCAAAAGAGCTCTCCAAGCGTCAGACCGGCAAGACCCTCTACCTGCTGGATGAGCCCACCACAGGCCTCCACTTCGACGATGTTCGCAAGCTCATGGAAGTTCTCCACCGGCTTGCCGATCTCGGCAATACTGTCCTCATCATCGAGCACAATCTCGATGTCATCCGGAACGCCGATTGGATCATTGACCTTGGCCCGGAGGGCGGCGAGGACGGCGGCCGAATCGTCGCCGTAGGGCCGCCGGCTGCTATTGCCGCCACCCCCGGATCGCACACCGGCGAATTCCTCCTGCGTCACTATCCCGACGCAATCGTCCCCGTTCACGTCGAGGCAGGCGGCATCTCCCCAACCCTCGCCACGAACAGGCGCCGTTCCCGCAAAATTCCTGCCTGACGATGTTCCGTGCCATCCCGGTTGGCACCGCCAACTCCCGGCAAGGCCCCGTTGGAGTCTGTCTCGTCAAAAGTATGAGGATAGAATCACGCAAGCCCGACCCATGTTGACTGACCCCCAATTCTTACCGACTCTTCCGCAGCCAGCCCTGCGCGCCCGTCGCATTCCCAACTTCGGTCACATGGCTCTCTTCGCTGTCATAACCCTCATCTCCCTGCTGCTAACGCAGCTGCTGGCCGTCGGTATCGCCATGGGGCTGCATCTGTTTCCACACAAGTCTCTCCGCGACATGGCGCAGGATCCCAAGCTGATCCTGCCTTCCATGTTCCTCGCCTACTTCGTCGCCGCCATCCTGTGCATTCTCATCTTCACAGCTCTCTGGAAGCTCCCCTTCGCCGAAGGCATCCGCTGGGATCTCGCACCCGTTGCCCGCCATCGCTGGCTATTAGTCGGTATCGGGATCATCCTCAGTATCGTCATCCAGACACTCTCGAACTTCCTGCCCATCCCCAAAGAATTGCCCATTGACCAGTTCTTCCGCACGCCATTGGATGTCTGGCTCGTCGCCTTCTTCGGGGTGTTTATCGCTCCCGCCTTCGAAGAGCTGGCCTTCCGCGGCTTCGTGTTGCCCGCACTCGCGAATACCTGGGACTTCCTCGCAACCCGCCTCGCCCGACGATCACCTGTCCCACCCGAGGACTCACACTTCGGAGAAGAAGGCGACGCGCTTCGCATTGCGGCGGGATCATCGGACGCTGTCTTTCCAGTTGCCCAATCAACCTCTCCCCTCACCGCCTTTGCTCCTGTGCAGGATCCGCAATGGAGCCTGCCCGCGCTGGTCTTTGCCACGACACTTACCAGCATCTGCTTCGCACTTCTTCATGCCGATCAGCTCGCGCATGCATGGGCGCCGCTTGGCGTCCTCTTTTGCGTCAGCGTCATCCTCTGCATTATCCGCCTACGCTTCCGGTCCCTTGCCGCCAGCGCACTTGTGCATGCCTGCTACAACGGCACCATCTTCGCTATGCTCTTCATCGCCACCAGCGGCTTTCGCCATCTCGATCGCCTAAAGCAATAGTCACGAGCGCGGCAGCAGTCCTGCACAGCTCTTCCCACTTCCCTGCTGCATCTGCTTAAATCACTCCGACCAAACTTAGCCGCGGAGATGACATGCCCCTCACCCGACGCACCTTTCTTAAAACCACCTCCGCCGCCGGCCTGGCTGCCTCGGTCTCTCCGCTCACCACCTTTGCGCGGGTACCGGTCACCTTCCCTAAAAACTTCACATGGGGCGCCGGTACATCGGCCATGCAGATAGAAGGCAGCCTGCTTGCCGGTGGCGGCGGCCCAAGCGTCTGGGAGCCCTTTCTGAAGACTCATCCGGAAGCCATCAAAGACCACAGCACCAACATCGTGGCTGACGACAGCTACCACCGCTGGGCCGAGGACGTCGCCCTGCTTCAGCAGCTCAAGCTCGGCGCCTACCGCTTCTCCATTTCGTGGCCGCGCATCCTCCCCAACGGAACGGGCAGCGTTAATCAAAAAGGCCTTGACTACTACGACCGCCTCATCGATGCCCTGCTCGCCGCGAAGATCACGCCCTATGTCACCATCTTTCACTTTGACTATCCCGAGGCGCTTGACAAGCGCGGCGGCTGGCTGAATCCGGACAGCTCCTCCTGGTTTGCCGAGTACGCGCGCCTGCTCAGCAATAAATTCTCTGACCGCGTTTCGCACTGGCTCACCATCAACGAGCCCAACATCTACTGGTCGCTCGGCAGCGAACTCGGCATGATGCCGCCAGCCCGTAAACACACGCCCGTTGAACTCGTTACGGGCGCCAATAACCTTCTTCTCGCCCATGGCAAAGCCGTGCAGGCAGTTCGAGCCGCGGCCCGTAAGCCAGTCGAGATCAGCCTTCCGTTCGCCGGTATCCTCAAGCTTCCGGCCACCACGGGCAAGGCGGATGTCGAAGCCGCGCGCACTGCCACCTTTACTGTCGAAAAAACTTCGCTCGCGCCCGGCATGCCAGGCGCCTCTTTTCTCAACTCCGCCTGGTGGCTCGATCCCATCTATCTCGGCCACTATCCCGAGCAGGGCCTGCAGTTCTTTGGCGCCGCCGCCAAGTTTCTCAGTCCTGCTGACACGGCCAGCATTCATCAGCCGCTCGACTTCCTCGCCGTCAATCTTTACACCGCACCGCGCGTCAAAGCAGACAGTGCCGGCAAGCCCGTCCCTGTTGTGGATGGACCTGAAGTCAAGCACACCACTTACGGCTGGGCGGTGACGCCGGACCTGCTCTACTGGGGACCGAAGTTCCTCCACGAACGCTACCAACAGTCCATCTGCATCACCGAAAACGGCTCGTCGTGGAAGGACTCGCTCGCACCCGATGGCAAGGTCCACGATGCCGATCGCACTCAGACCCTTGAAGCCTACCTTTCCGCCTATCGTCGTGCACACATTGAAGGCGTGCCGCTGAAGGGCTACTTCTCCTGGTCGCTGCTTGATAACTGGGAGTTCACGCAGGGTTTTGAACAACGTTTCGGCCTCGTCTACGTCGACTACGTCAACCAGCAGAAACGCATCATCAAGGACTCAGGCCTCCGCTATCGCGAGATCGTCACCAGCAACGGCGCCCAGCTGACCTGATTCATCGGGGCGCCCTGAATTACCATGACGCCATGTCCGACGCACGCTCCGCCCTTCTCACCCTGCTCGCCCGAACATCCTTCAAGCTCGGAAACTTTACGCTCGCCTCCGGGGCCACCAGCGACTACTACATCGACTGCCGCACAACGACGCTCCATGCCGAAGGCGGCCGCCTTACCGGCCTCGCCATTCTGGACCTGCTGACGAAACATCACCTGCATCCCCACGCCGTCGGCGGACTTACGATGGGCGCGGACCCGATCGTTTCCAATGTCGCCACAGCGAGCGCCTACAGCGCGCTCACGCATTCGAAGGACCGGCTCATTCACGGCTTCCTCGTGCGCAAGGCGGAAAAGGCACATGGCACCGGCCGCCGTATCGAAGGCTTCCTCGAAAAGTACGCACCCGTCCTCATCGTCGACGATGTCTGCACCACCGGCGGCAGCACCATCACTGCCATCGAGGCCGCACAGGAAGCCGGCATGCGCGTAGTCGCAGTCGTCTGCCTTGTTGAGCGTGAAGAGGCGAAAGGAAGACCCGCAGTTGAAGCCGCTGCCAATGGTGCTCCCTTCTTCAGCCTCTTCACCGCCAATGATGTCCGTCATGAACATGCGAAACACCTGCCGATGTAATCATTGCTTCGTTGACTGACGACCAGCTGGAAGGAAAAATGCCAGCTTTGGCATCTGCCTTTGACACTCCATCGCTAACTATTGCAAAACCTGATCGAGGCCACTATGCACCGTGCAGCCATCCTCGCCCTTCTTGCCGGTACTACCTTCTTTGCTAACGCCCAGACAGATCAAGATTCCGGCGTTACCGATGCCGCCACCAAGACTCTCGCTCACGCCATCTTCAAACAGCTGATTGAGATCAACACAACAGACTCCGTCGGCAATGTCTCGACCGCTTCTATCGCCATGCAGCAGCGTCTCCTGGACGCCGGCTTCGCGAAAGAAGATATGTTTCTTGGCGGCCCCAACGACCGCAAGCAGAACCTCGTTCTGCGCTACAAAGGCACCGGCAAGCAGCAGCCCATTCTTTTGATTGGCCACGAAGACGTTGTGGAAGCACGCCGCGAAGACTGGACCACCGATCCGTTCCAATTCGTGGAGAAAGATGGCTTCTACTACGGGCGCGGCACACAGGACATGAAGGAAAGCGATGCGATTCTCGTCACCACTCTCATCCGTCTGAAAAAATCCGGCTTCGTTCCAGACCGCGATTTGATCCTGGCCCTGACTGCGGACGAAGAAGGCGGCCGCTCCAATGGTGTCGCCTGGCTTCTCGCTAATCATCCTGACCTGGTCAAGGCCGCCTACGTCATCAATCCCGATGGCGGTAGTGTTGATCTGGAGCACGGCAAAGCTGTTTCAGTCGACATCGATGCCAGCGAAAAAATGTATGCCGACTACCAGGTACTTGCCACGAATGCGGGTGGCCATAGTTCCTTGCCTGTGCCCGATAACGCCATCTACCACGTAGCCGACGCCATGCAGAAGCTCGCCGCGTACAGCTTTCCCTTCGAGCTGAATGCCATCACTCGCGGCTATTTCGCGAAGATGAGCGATGTTGAAGCAAAGGCCGGCAATACCCAGCTCGCAGCTGACGAAAAAGCAATCCTGGCTACCCCGCCCGATGCTGCTGCCATCGCCCGTCTTTCGAAGGATCCTGCGCACAACTCCACGCTGCACACCACCTGCGTAGCCACACGACTGCTAGCCGGCCACGCCAACAACGCCCTCCCGCAGATGGCGAAAGCCAACGTCAACTGCCGCATCCTGCCAGGTCACTCGATCGATGACATCCGCGAAGACCTCGTTCATCTCTTCAACGACCCCAAACTCACCGTCGAATATGTTGATGACAGCGGGGACGTTCACCACAAGTCTCCAACGCGGAAAGCTTTGCCTCCGGCTGCGATCAACCCGCAGGTGCAGGCCGCGATGGATCGTCTTTCTGCAAAATACTGGCCCGGTGCAGCAGTGGTGCCGACGATGGCAGATGGCGCCTCCGACGGTGTCTACACCAGCGCTGCCGGCATGCCCACTTACGGCATCTCCGGTATCGAGCTTGAGACTGATGATGTCCGCGCTCACGGTAAAGACGAACGGCTGCCCGTCACTTCCTTCGAAAAAGGCACACAGTTCTACTACGAATTTATTCGCGCTCTTTCGTCGGAATAGCCATGCAGCGTGAACCTCGCCATCCCTCATGGTATGAATAGCTGCATTACTAAACGTCGACTCCTCGAGGTCCCGGCCTTGCCACACAGCAAGCTCATCACGCTCACTACCTTGCTCCTCGCCGCCTTGCCTGCGCTCGCCCAGACATCGGACGTCGTTCTGAAAAACGCGACAGTCATGACTGCCTCGCACGGCACCATCGAACACGCGAGCGTATGGGTGCACGCTGGCAAAATCGCAGGTGTCGGCACCTCAGTGAGCGCGCCATCAGACGCGATGGTTGTCGATGCCACCGGCAAATATGTCACCCCCGGCATCATCGATCCCCACTCCCACTCGGCCCTCGGCAACGACGTCAACGAAGCCACCAGCCCGGTCACACCTGCCATGATGATGATCGACGCCTTTGACAATAGCGATGCCGCCCTCTACCAGGCTCTCGCCGGCGGGGTCACCACCGAGCTGCTGCTGCACGGTTCGGCCAACATGATCGGCGGCCAGGCCGTCGTGATTAAGAACAAGTTCGGTCTCTCGCGCGAACAGATGCTATTCCCCAATGCCCCGCGTTCCATCAAGTTCGCAAGCGGCGAAAATCCCAAACGCGTCTATGGAAGCCGCAACGAATTGCCTTCGACGCGCATGGGAAATTTCGAAGTTATGCGCCAGTCCTTCGAAGACGCGAAGGCCTACATGGCCAGCTGGGACGCCTACAACGCCAAGGTTGCGAAAGGCGACAAGGATGCTGCCGCACCTAAACGCGACCTGAAACTTGAAGCCCTAGCTGACGTGCTGCGTGGAAAGCTATACGTCCAAATCCACTGCTACCGTGCCGACGAATTTCTGACCGAAGAAGCCATCGCAAAAGAGTACGGCTACAAGATCCGCGCCTTCCATCACGCACTTGAGATGTACAAGGTCGGCGACCAGATTGCACCTACAGGCACCGCCATTGCTACCTTCGCCGACTGGTGGGGCTACAAGGATGAAGCCTGGGACGCCATCCCGTGGAACGCCACCATGAGCATGCGCGAAGGTGTCCGCGTCGCCCTTAAAAGTGATTCCAACGACTACATTCGCCGCCTCAACCAGGAAGCCGGCAAGATGGTCCACTACGGCGGTGCCACCGAGGACGAAGCTATCCGGATGATCACCCTCAACCCCGCTTGGATCATCGGAGTCGATGATCGCGTCGGCTCCATCGACACCGGCAAAGACGCCGACCTGGTTCTCTGGAACACCAATCCACTCTCCACCTATGCCCGCGCCGAAAAGGTCTACATCGATGGCGACCTCTTCTTCGACAGCAGCCTTCCCGGCTTCGGCACCACGCACTTCCACGGCGTAATGCACGCCGCCGGCTTCACCGGCAATGACGATGAAGAAGGAGACGGTCAGTGAACTCAAGAGCTAGCCTTATCGCCGCCATCCTGCTCTCCACGGTTCCGCTTTACGCCCAGCACAGCCGCGCCAGGACCGCACCCGCTCCAACACCAGCAGCGTCTGGTCCCAACAACACCACACTCAATCCACCGCGTATTCTCGCCATTACTGGTGGCAAGCTGCTGACCATCACGCACGGGACGATCGAGAATGGTTCCATACTCATCGAGGGCGGCAAAATCACTGGCGTCGGCACAGCTTCTTCCGTAAAAATTCCGAGAGACGCACAGGTCTATGACGCGAAGGGCATGACCGTCTATCCCGGCCTCTTCGATGCAGAAACCAACCTCGGCCTCACTGAAATCAGCTCCGACGAAAATAGCAACGACCTCGCCGAGACCAGTGACGAAATTCAGCCCCATATGCGGGTGGTCGACGCCTTCCATGCCGAGACTGTTCGCATCCCTGTGAACCGCATCAACGGCGTCACCACGGCCATTGTTGCTCCCGCGGCAGAGGATTCTGTCGCAGGGCAGGATGCCCTCATCCAGCTTTACGGCAAGGATCGCAGCCAGATGATTCTCTCTCCGGACATCGCGCTCGCCATGAACTTTGAGGGAGACGTCCGCCGCCGTGGTCGTAATCTCGCTGCCGCAAAATATCCGTCCACCCGCATGGGACTTGCCACGCAACTTCGTCAGACCTTCCTCGACACGCAGAATTACATGGCTGAGCAAGCCGCCGGCACGAAACCCGATCATAAGGGCGCGCCACCCAAAAAAGACCTCAAGTACGAAGCCCTCATCCCCTACCTCAAGGGGGACAAACCTGTCGTATTCGGTGCCTACGAAAGCTATGAAGTGGAAGTCGCGATGAGCATCGCGAAGGAGTTTCACCTGAAGGTCATCCTTAATCACGTCAGCCATGCTCAGGACATCCTAGACACCGTTGCCTCCTACCATGTGCCCGTAATCATCAACTCGATTTACGATGCACCGCAGGCTAACGAACGTTACGACGCAGTCTTCTCGCTCCCGGCAGAGCTGCGAAAGCGCGGGGTCAAGATTGCCCTGTCTTCAATTTCGCAGGGTCCGGTCGCCGATAGCCGCAACCTGCCCTACGCTGCCGGATACGCCGTTGCCTTTGGCCTGCCGTACGACGAAGCCATGAAGGCCATCACCCTCAATCCTGCAGAGATGTTCGGTGTTGGCGACAAGCTCGGCTCGCTTGACACTGGGAAGACTGCAGACATTGTCATCGCAAATGGCGATCCACTCGACGTGCGCACCTCGGTTCAGCAGGTCTTCATCGAGGGCATCGCCATCCCCATGTCCAGCCGTCAGACCGACCTCCGTGATCAGTACCTTCCACTGACCCATACGTCCAAACCCTGATTGATGTTGTGTGAGCCAAACGGACGCAGGCATGCACACAACGGAAGGGTCCGACGGCGAGCACGCTCCGATGCTCAAAAGCCGGTACTTTAGGAATAGAGGTTCAGGTTTAGAAATGCGTTCCGGAACTTGCCCTGCGGATCGTATTTCGCTACCAGTTGCTTGTACTCGTCCATACGCGGGTACTGCGCACGAATCTTAGCCGGCGCAATCGTAAACATCTTCGCCCAGTGCGGCCGCACACCAAACGGTGCCAGCCTGGACTCGATCTGCGGCAGAATTGGCTGGATCGACGCCCACTCCGGCTTCCAGGTAAAGTGCAGCGTCATCGCATCCCGCTGATAGCAGGGGCTCATCCACAAATCATCTGCAGCAATCGTCCGAAATTCTGTCACGAACAGATGCGGCGTGATCTGGTCGCGCAATTCCTCCACTGCCCGAATCGCCGCATAGCCGTGTTTCCTCGGCACAAAGTATTCGGTCTGGATCTCTGCTCCACTGCTTGGCGTAAAGTTCATTTTGAAATGTGGCAGCCGCTCAAACCACGGCCCGGGCATGCCCATCTGCTCCGTGCACGCCTCTGCTGGGTGGTCGCCGATCGGATGCATCTTGCGCTTCGCTGCAGTTGCACCGTAGAACTCCGGCGGAATCTTGATCGCAACTCCGGGATCCGCGCCCGGCTGCACGGTCTGTTTGAGCCAGACCTGCGTGGCGCGGCCCTTCTGCCAGTCAGTAAAGAGGCTGACACTATAGCCGCTGCTGAAAATTGCTTCGAGGTTATGCTCCAGCTGCGCGAACGATAGATTTTCATACACCAGCTGCGTCATCTCGAAGCGGGGCACTACCTCAAGCGTGATGTTGGTGATCACGCCCAGCGCGCCCAATCCCACCACCATGCCCGGCCACGCGTCGCCGAGATCTGCCTTCGAGCAGCGCACTACTGAGCCATCAGCCTTCACCATCTCGAATGCGCGGACCGCTGTCGACAGATTTCCGTTTCTGTTGCCCGATCCGTGCGTCGCGGTCGCGCACGCACCTACGACGGAGATATGCGGCAGTGACGCCATGTTGTGCACTGCGAATCCGCGGCTGTCGAGAAAGGGCGCAAGCTGTCCATAGGTCACACCCGCGCCAACTTTCACTGTATGCGCCTCCGCATTCAGCTCCATGTGGTCAAAGGGTTTAAGGGAAATCTGCTGTTCGTTACTGTCTGCGATTGTGTTGAATGAGTGCCGCGCGCCTAATGCCTTCGCATGCGGATGCGCCGCCAGCGCTTTCTTCACCTCTTCCACATCCTGCGCTGTTGCCAGCTGATTGGTTCCGTACGTCAGGTTGCCAGCCCAGTTCGTCCGCGCTCCCGCCATCGCAGCAGTGTTGCCAGCGGGCGCGCTCACCATCGGCTTGGCCCCGTCGCCTGGCGCGTCCATATCGCCCGTCAGTGCCGCCGCACCTGCCATCTTCGAAACCAGCCCACCCGCCATCACTACACCTGACATCTTCAAGAATTCGCGCTTATCCATTCCCATCTTCTCCCGGCTCCGTCCCGGTGCCAAGCCACGGTCACTGCTATCGTTTGACTCGCTCGTTCTCTGGTTGCATTCGCCCGACGAAGCACGAACAACCACCCTCGCATCCCTGCTCTGCGGCCCGCTTACACGCGATCGCAGCGTGGCATCAACTCCGAATCAGCAAAATCTGCCGCATGTGATGCCGCCCATGAACCAGGTGAAAACGCCGCCACTGCGCCATGCTCATCGGCCCCATTACTGCATGATTTGCAATTCGCCCGCGCCCCAAGAGCTGCTCGACTTCATCGATCGCAGCTGACATCGCATCTAGATCGGCCGCCATCGCTGCAAACACCACTTCGCCACACAGCGGCTCCAGCGTGCCCGGCCTCACGATCGCCGGAGCTGCCCGCTTGCGAGGAAAGTATCCAAGCCGCGTGATCAAGGCCTGCACCGCCCGGCCCGTCGGAGTTACACGCGTCTTCGTCGCTACCCCCTTGGCAATTCGGACGCCCATGGCCTCATGCGTCTTCACATAGGTGAGGCGGAGATGCTCGCAGATCTGCTGGATCGTCCACGAATCCGGCCTGCCCGCAGTACGCAACTGCATCTGCGACATATCGAGTCCATGCAGCGCTATGCGCAATTCATGCTTCAGCTGGATCAGCGGATTCACTCGCGATCCACATTACACGGGTCCACAGACCCTGCGCCACCCGACAGCCCGCAGGCGAATCAAACGACTAAGTAGCCGCACGTTTTCACCGCCCGCGCCGCTCTCCGGCTCGCTCCTGCCTCACAAATTTGCCGGAGCCATCAGTTACTTTGGCAAGGCCAGCATTCTCGATCCCTCCCGGCTGCTGACTTGTCGCGGCAGGAGCCCTGCTCACGCCACCGCAGCGCTGACCTTCGGCATAAATTTTTTCTTGTAATACGCGGTCGCGACCGCAATCGCCGGAACGCCAATCGCAGTCGGGAGCACCCACAAAACCCAGCCCCAGTGCACGCGCGGCTCTATCGTCACTACCAGGAACGCGGTCCAGGCCGCGATGTAGCTGCCAATCATGCCCTGCAGATGGCGGTACCACCAGAACATTTTTTCCTTCGGCGGATGCGTGAAATCCCACATGGCACCACCGGAAATGCGCATGCCCAGCAGGCCAAAGACAATCGAAGGTATTCCAAGATTCTGCACGACTGCCGGATGCAAGGCTCCCAGTGTCGCCAGGCCCATGCAGACGAGGAATGTGGACCCGGCGGCAAACCAGTCAACCGGCCGCACCACGCTCGCGCCTTTAAACGCAGTCTTCTGGCCCAGTACGCGGTAGGCAACCCAGGCGTTGAAGAAGCTGAAAATCGCGACTAGTGCCAGGAACAGGACCGGGCGATACATTGCCATCACCAGTGCGGTAGCAGCCACGCCTGCCATCGCCCAGAATAGACCATCCCCCAGCGGCGGTGGGCCTTTCCGCCCTTCGCTGTAAGCAGTGCAATGGGTGCCAGCACAAAGGCGAGTGAGCCACCTGCCACGTGCAATGCCAGCAGTACTCTCATCCATAACGGGTCATGATGCATCGCTTCACCTCGGTTCTGCGAATCTCTTTCGACCGACCTGGCTTGATATTTTCCGCTATTCGAAGCTGCTTAGCGTATCACTGCAAGATAAGCGAAAATCAGCTCGGCGCAGCAAAATAGCTGGCGAAAGTAGTCTCGAAACGCACTTCCTCTTCCACCGGTAAAATGGGATAGACATGATCCCGACCCTTGAATGGACCCCCCGGGGCGTTCGCTTCCTTGATCAGACGCGGCTGCCTCTCGAAGAATCGTATGTCCTAGCCACCACGTATCAGGAAGTGGCTGACGTGATCGTCACCATGGTCGTCCGCGGCGCCCCAGCGATCGGCGTCTCTGCCGCCATGGGTGTTGCTCTCGGCATTCAGAACAGCCCGGCGACCACCCTGAGCACTCTGTCCGGCGATCTGGATACCATTTCGAGCACGCTCGCAGCCACACGTCCTACCGCCGTCAATCTTTTCTGGGCTATCGATCGCATGCGCCGGCACTTCGATCAACTCGCGAAAAGCGGCGACCTGGCAGCTATCCGGTCAGGCATGGTCCGCGAAGCCCAGGCTATGTATGACGAAGACATCGCCGCCTGCCGCGCATTGGGTCGGTTTGGTGCCGGGCTGTTGCCGCGCGACGGCGGTGTCCTGACCCACTGCAATGCTGGCGCCCTGGCCACCTGCGGCTACGGCACAGCTCTCGGCGTTGTACGCGCTGCCGTCGAAGCCGGCCACATCATTCACGTTTATGCAGATGAAACCCGGCCTTTTCTGCAGGGCGCACGGCTGACTGCGTGGGAGTTGCTGCACGACAATATTCCCACCACTGTCATCTGTGACAACATGGCTGCGAGCCTCATGCGCGCAGGCAAACTGCAGGCGGTCGTCGTCGGCGCGGATCGCATCGCGGCCAATGGCGATGTAGCCAACAAGATTGGCACCTATGGTGTCGCTGTTCTAGCCAAGGAGCATGGCATCCCGTTCTACGTTGCCGCGCCCTGGTCGACCATTGATCTTGCCACCGCCACGGGCGATGCTATCCCCATCGAGCAGCGGTCCCCGATCGAAGTAACTCATCATGCCGGCAAGCAGCTTACTCCGGACAATGCCGGCATCTGGAATCCGGCTTTCGACGTAACCCCGGCCAGGTACGTAACCGCCATCATTACGGAACGAGGCGTTATCCGGGCCCCCTACCCTGAAAATCTTCGCGAAGGGATCGCCGCCGCCGTTACTGTTCTCGCCTGAGCATCGAGTCCAGCCATGCAGCACTTGATCGGCTGCAGTGCACGTGGCACCGGCATTGACATTGCGAACAATGCCGGCCCCCGGAATCTTCAGATCATTAGGCGGCAGGCAGCGACTCCGCTTACCATTCAGGTGAGCCATGCCTAGGTCTTTCACCAGCACGGGACGCGTCTTCCCCTCTTCCAGGATCCTTGTTCCTGCCGTCTTTAATCTGCGGCAACATTCGCTGGTACGTGGCACGCTTCTGGTGCTGGGCAGCCTGGTCATGGCATTCGCCATCGCCGGCTACCCGGATGACCGGGCTACGCTCAAGCTCGTGTTCCCGCTGCTGATCGGCCTGATTGGCTCACTCGAGACTTTCCGTTGCTTGCGCAACCGCTGGAGCCTGTATCACGGTGCCGTTGTCATCCTGTTGTACGTCGACGTAATGGCTGTTTCGATGATCCTTTTCCTGTTCCTTTATCC
Source organism: uncultured Acetobacteraceae bacterium (assembly GCA_964658265.1). Taxonomy (GTDB): domain Bacteria; phylum Acidobacteriota; class Terriglobia; order Terriglobales; family Acidobacteriaceae. The sequence goes on from CAZZYN010000025.1 coordinate 46,101, forward strand.
CTACGGTCGCTGGATCATGTAACCACCAGTCGCCGGGGGATAAATTACTGTATTGGCGAGTCAATCAACGCTAGTATGGTCGGGCGATTCAGTTTTCCCCGGATATCCGAAACAGGAGACTCACCAGATGTTAAAAGGCTTCCGCGATTTCATCCTGCGCGGCAACGTTGTAGACCTGGCAGTGGCCGTCGTCATCGGCGCGGCTTTCGGTGCCATCGTCAATGCACTGGTCACCGATCTCATCACCCCGCTGATCGCAGCCATCATCAAGAAACCAGATTTTTCAGGCCTGGTTCTTGACGTTAACGGCGCCAAAATTCTTTATGGCAGCTTTTTGAATGCAATCATTTCTTTTCTCCTGATCGCCGGCACCATTTATTTCTTTGTGGTTCTGCCGATCAACAAGCTGATGGCTCGCTTCCATAAGCCGGTCGAGGCTCCAGTTTCCACCAAGACCTGCCCTGAGTGTCTCAGCGAGATTCCTCTCGCCGCACGCCGCTGCAGCCACTGTGCCCAGCCTGTTGCCGCTTAAGAATTTGTCATCGGCCCAGGCTCGTTCAAAGCCTGCTCAGGAGAAACCCTCGGGGCACTCATATAATCTGGGTGCCTTGACTCTCTTCCACGGAGCAGAACACTTTGCCCTTCCTGCATAGTTCCCGCCAACGACTTTCCATCGCTGCCCTTTCTCTCTCGCTGGTCGTCAATTCTGCCAGCGGCGCTCCGCTGCTGGCGCAGGAGGCTCCTGCGGAATCAAGCCAGACGCTCCCGATGCCAACGAAGATCTTCGGCTTTCGCGACTTCACGCAGGAGCAGGCACATACTGACCAGGCTTTTCTGGCTGTTCCCAGCGCACAGCTTGCCGGCGAAGCTCTGAAGACTCTAACGGCAGTACCCCACGTCGCCGGTTCAAAGGAAGACTATGCCACGGCTGTCTACGTGGCCGACAAGTTTAAAGCTGCAGGCCTCGACACACACATCGTGCCCTACAAGGCGTGGCTCAACCTGCCAACCGATGTGCACTTCACCGCCACATCGAGTGACGGTAAACTCCTCGTCAAGGGACCGAAGCGGGAGCACGTCGCCGGCGACCCGTTTCAGGATGATCCTCGGATCCTGCCTCCTTTTAACGGTTCTTCTGCGTCCGGAGAAGTGACGGGCGATGTCGTCTACGCAAATTACGGACGTCCTGAAGACTTCAAGCAATTGAAGGACCTTGGCGTCGAACTGCGCGGCAAGATCGTGCTGGTGCGCTATGGAGAGAACTTCCGCGGCGTTAAGGTGTACATCGCGCAGCAGTATGGCGCGGCCGGGGTCATCATTTATTCCGATCCGGCCGACGATGGCTATTTCCAGGGTGACAAATATCCGAAAGGCCCATTCCGTCCGGATAGTGGTGTGCAGCGCGGTTCGGTGCAGTACATGTTCAAGTACCCGGGCGACGCCCTCACGCCAGGCGTTGCTTCAACCCCAGAACTATCGGCCGGAAAGCGTCTTAAGCCCGCGGATGTCACCAGCATGCCGACAATTCCTTCCATGCCGATCTCGTACGCAGATGCGACCCCGATCCTCGAGCAGCTGGGCGGCGCCGAGGCCCCACGTACCTGGCAGGGAGCGCTGCCGTTTAACTATCACGTCGGTGGCGCACAAGCGGTCGCTCTTCACATGGTTGTGAAACAGAGCTACACACAGACCACTATCTGGGACGTGATCGGCAGCATTCCAGGTACTGAGCACCCGGACGAATGGGTGGTCGCCGGCAATCATCGCGACGCCTGGGTTTTTGGGGCGGTCGATCCCAGCAGCGGCACAGCGGCCATGCTAGAGACAGTGCATGGCCTGGGAGTGCTCCGCCAGCAGGGATGGAAGCCGAAGCGCACCATCTACGTCTGCAGCTGGGACGCGGAGGAAGAAGGTCTGATCGGGTCGACGGAGTGGGTAGAAGACCATGCTGCCCAGATGCACAAGGCAGTTGCCTACTTCAACACGGACGTGGGCGTGGCGGGACCGAATTTCGAGGCGTCCGCCGTCCCCTCGTTGAAACGATTTATTCGCGAACTGACAGGCGAGGTTCCCAGCCCGAAAGGCGGATCGGTCTACGACGCCTGGCTGAAGGAGCAGAACAGCCCGGCGACGCGAGAGCGCCAGGGACGGCGCCGCACTCCAGCAGCAGATGCGGAGCCCGGACAGGTGACGATCGGCGACCTGGGCTCCGGCTCCGACTACACGCCGTTTCTACAACATGCCGGGGTACCGTCAACAGATATCGGCTCCGGAGGAAAGTACGGGGTCTACCACTCTGTATTTGATAACTATGCCTGGTTCACCAAGTTTGCGGATCCGACCTTCGTGTACGAGCAGCAGCAGGCGAGGGTCTTTGGGCTGGAGATCCTACATATGGCGGATGCCGATGTGTTGCCGTACGACTACGTAGCCTACGCTCGGTCGATTGCCTCCTACATCAGCGCGGAACAAGGAAAGGCGAATAGTGCAGGGATGAACCTGAACTTTGGCGCAGTGCTGCAGGCCTCGGACAAACTGCTGCAGACAGCGACCGCCACCCTGTCGCAACAGCAGTCCGGCGAAGCAACGCCAGCGTTCAATACCAGGCTGCGATCGGCGGAGACCGCCTTCCTGAATCCGGCGGGCTTACCGGGTCGAGGCTGGTTCAAACACACAATTTATGCGCCTGGAGAGTACACAGGCTATGCGGCTGTGGTGATCCCTGGTGTAAGTGAAGCGATCGAAGCGAAAGACGCAGGGCGCGCGCAAAGCCAGTTGAGTCTGCTTGCTGAAGCGCTACACCGCGCGGATGTGACGCTTGAAGGAGGCGGTGAGTAGCTGCCAGCTCAGAACCGGCTATTTTTGACACCATTACCAAAGTATTTTCGTGTCAAATTTTCCTATTTCGGGACAACCGTGTAAATGTTACTTTGATCCTCGTAGGGAATTAACGACATGCCCGAAGTCGCAGCATGAAAGGGCAGAGTTGATTCCCGGTAGGATATGCACCGCTCGGAGACGCCATGATTCACCTGCTTATTGCCTTGGCTTTCGTTGTGACTCTCATTGTTCCTGCGTTTGTTGCCACCAACGGACTTTCGAAAAAGGAACGTACCATCGCCTGAAACTTCAAAATTTTAGCGTTTTTCGAGCAGGGCAGCCGGGACAATGGGCTGCCCTTTTTTTTGTTGCCAAACATGCCGGGTGGGGGCGCTAAAGGCGCAGTTTCGTGACTACATCGGCGCAGTCAGCTTCTAGTTTGTATACAAAACGAAAGAGGCCGGCGATTCGCCAGCCTCTTCTTTGATTGCGCTCGTGTTTCAGTTGCGGGTAGTCAGTTGAGCGGCCTGGAGGGTAACCAGTTCTGTGAGGTCGCGCTTTTCCAGCCCGTGCACTTCCTTGTTGAAGGTGTCGACTTTGCTCGACCAGTTCATGGAGCAGAATTTCGGTCCGCACATGGAGCAAAATGCCGCTTCCTTGTAGTAATCGTCAGGAAGCGTCTCGTCATGCATCGAGCGCGCCGTTTCGGGATCGAGAGAGAGTGCAAACTGCTTCTCCCAGTCGAAGGTATAGCGTGCATAGCTGATGGCGTCGTCGCGATCCTGCGCGCCCGGCCGATGTCGGGCGATATCCGCTGCATGCGCAGCGATGCGGTAGGCGATCATACCGTCTTTGACGTCCTTCTCGTTCGGCAGACCAAGATGCTCTTTTGGCGTGACGTAGCAAAGCATCGAAGCCCCATGCCAGCCGATGATGGCCGCACCGATCGCACTGGTGATGTGGTCGTAGCCGGGAGCGATGTCGGTCACCAGCGGGCCAAGCGTATAGAAGGGAGCGCCGAAGCAGTACTCGACTTCCTTGTCGACCTGTTCCTTGATCTTGTCCAGCGGCACATGTCCGGGACCTTCGACCATCACCTGCACGTCACTCTCCCAGGCTTTTGCGGTCAGCTCACCGAGAGTCTTCAATTCCGCAAACTGGGCGTCATCGCTGGCGTCGGCGACACAGCCCGGCCGCAGACCATCGCCGAGCGAATAGCTGACGTCGTACTTGGCCATGACCTTGGTGATGCGATCGAAGTTCTCATAGAGGAAATTCTGTTTGTGATGTGCGGTCATCCACTGGGCCATGATGGCGCCGCCGCGGCTGACGATACCAGTGATGCGCTTTGCAACCATCGGTACAAACTGAATCAGGACGCCGGCGTGCACGGTAAAGTAGTCGACACCCTGCTGGGCCTGCTCTTCGATAACTTCAAGATACAGATCGATGTTCAGGTCTTCGACGCGCTTCACCCGCTGCAGTGCTTCGTACAACGGAACAGTCCCGATCGGCACCGGCGAATGCCGCAGGATACTCTCGCGAATCTCCGGAATGTTGCCTCCAGTCGAGAGGTCCATGACCGTATCCGCACCGAAATTTACAGCAGTGTGCAGCTTCTCGAGCTCGTCCTTGATATTTGAAGTAACGGCGGAGTTGCCGATATTGGCATTGATTTTGCATCGGCTGGCGACGCCGATCGCCATGGGTTCGACTTCAGGATGATTCACATTCGCCGGAATGATGAGGCGGCCTGCAGCGATCTCGTCGCGAATCAACGTAGAGGAGATCTTCTCGCGCTGCGCTACGAATTCCATCTCCTCGGTGATGCGGCCCAGACGGGCAAAGTGCATCTGGGACATGTTAGTGTCGCCGGTGCGCACAGCATCCGCGCGGCGCTGCTTCAGCCATTCCGCGCGCGGCTTCAGTATCTCCGCAGTTGCATACGCTGCACTATCCATGGTCTTTGCTGTCCCGTTCTCCTGCATGCTGTGTGTGCCCCTTCTGATTAATCCTGCGCCGGCGCAGACGCTTTGCGTTGCTGCTGCCAGGACGGCCGGTTGAAGTTTCTGCCTGCCGCGCCGATGCATCGCCTAAGCGGATTATAGCCCTGTCAATCAGACAAAAGGCCTCGAACGCGGCCCGGTTTGAATGCCGTACAAGCCGCAGAGAGCTACTGGTCGTGAGATAGAGCCGGAGCCGAAGTACCTGTCAGGAATGCTTACAACGGGTACTGGCAAGAGCATTCGGGCAATGTCCAACCGGAAGACGATACTGATTCTGGAGATTCATACATGTACGAAGCAATGCTGCGCGGACCCATCCTGCACCAGCCCCTGACTGCACTGTTCCTGGTTCCACTCCTGGCGATGCCCTGCCTTGTAAGTCTGTGGCAATCTGCACTTCAGGCGAGGCTGGTTCCGCTTGCGATTGAGGAACCGGCCGCGCCGGATCTTTAACCGTTGAACGATTTCACACCACTGATCCCGGCTGATCCTGCCGGTGCAGCAGGCGGCTTGGGCCCTGGCGTCAGGAAGAGCCGTCTGCGTGCATGGGGCGCAGCTGTTTACTTGACTCTGTTGTCCGCGGCTCCTACCCTGACAGTACCCCTATGAACAAGCGCCCACAATCACTCCGCATCGGCATCGCCATCGTCCTTGTGCTGAGTACGATTTCCTATCTCGCCTTCAGTGCGGCGCAGGCGAACAAGAGCTACTACGTGACAATCAGTGAATTGCAGGCGATGGGGAACAAGGCATACACGCGTCATCTGCGGGTTGCCGGCAACGTGGCGGTCGGCTCGATCGCACGGAATGGAACGCACGCGCAATTTACCTTGATCGAGCAGGGCAAGGTACTGCCGGTGCAGTACCAGGGCGCCGAACCCCCACCCGACACCTTCAAGGACAATGCGCAAGCCCTTGCGATCGGCACCTACGGCCGCGACGGTGTCTTCCACGCTACCGAGCTGCAGGCCAAGTGCGCTTCAAAGTACGCTCCCGCGAACCCGGCTAATCCTTCCACCACGCCCAAGGCTTCGCCGGTCCCAAGTCAGAACAGCACTGCTTCCCTGCGTTGAATCAGGTGCGGGCGTGACGGCCATGACAGAGAAGCCGCGCCTCCACCTGGATGGGCAACTGCTGGTCATCCTCAAAGATATTTCCAAGCTCTACGGAAGGTTTGCGGCGCTGCGCCGTATCTCTACCGAGTTACGCGCTGGCGAATGCTACCTGCTGCTGGGCGAAAATGGAGCGGGCAAATCGACACTTTTGAGAGTGCTGGCCGGATTGTTGACGCCGACCGTCGGCACGGTCGAGCTGATGCAGGCGGATGGTCAGCGCCTCAAGCCCGCGGAGATGCGTGGAGCAATCGGCTACATGAGCCACGCTGCAATGCTGTACGACGAGTTGTCGGCAACCGAGAACCTGGCATATTTTGCCCGCCTTTATCCTTACGGATCAACACTTACTCCGGAGGAGGCGCTGAGTGCCGTGGGCCTCGACCCAAGCCTGCCTCGGCCAGTAGGACAGTATTCACAGGGCATGCGGCAGAGGACATCGCTGGCACGTGTACTCGTGTCGCAGCCAAAGCTGCTGCTGCTGGACGAACCTTTTTCAAACATGGACGCCGCAAGTGCTCAGCAGATGCTTAGCCTGATTGCAAGCCTTCGAGACCAGGGCACCACGATTGTGCTAACGACTCATCAACGAGCACTGGCAGAGCCGATTGCAGATATGCTGCTGACCATGAATGCAGGTGCACTGGTGCGGCAGGAAGCAGGGCCGGCGCGGGGAAGGCAGGCAATTGGCGTCGGCGGGACGGGCGCGTGACGGCGAGGACCAACGCGGCTCGCCTTCTTGACGGAATGGGCATCGGGTATGAGCTGCGCGAATATGCGGTCGACCCGGATGATCTCTCAGCCCCATCAGTGGCAGCAAAAATTCACCTGCCAGTAGAGCAGGTGTTCAAGACCCTGCTGGTGGCAACCGGCGTAAGCGAGTATGTATTCGCAGTGGTGCCTGGTGACGCGGAGCTTGATTTTAAAAAGCTGGCGAAGACGGCAGGTGTGCGAAGCGCAGAGATGGCCGCGCTCAAAGATGTGCAGCCGCTGACTGGTTATGTACGGGGCGGTGTTACGGTTCTTGGTGCTCGCAAACCATATCCCGCGTTCGCGGACGAAACCATCGAGCTGCATGACCTGATTTCCGTCTCGGCGGGACAGCGCGGCGTGCAGCTGTTGCTGAAGCCGGTAGATTATCTGCGCGCGACAGGCGCCACCATTGCTGACCTGACCCGGATGACCTTTCAGCACGTGGAACACAGGGCGCCATGAACGACCTCAAAATCATCTGGGCACACCTGCGAAAGGACCTGCTGATCGAGTGGCGGTCGCGCGAAGCCGTGCAGGCCATGCTGTTTTTCTCGCTGCTTGTCGTGGTGGTATTTGCGCTGGCGTTTGATCCTTCGCGCGAAACGGCAAGGCAGATCACCGGCGGAATACTTTGTGTTGCGACCTTATTTGCTTCCGTTACGACACTGAACCAGGCCTGGTCGCGAGAGCTGCGACACCAGGTGCTCGATGCCCAGCGGATTGCCCCGGCCGCCGCGTCCGCGCTGTTCGTGGCCAAGGCTCTCGCCAATTTTCTGTTTGTCTCGATCGTCCAGTTGATACTGGCACCGGTGTTTGTGATCTTTTACAATCTGCAGCCACTGGGGCCTGCATGGTTGTTCCTGCTGATTGTGCCGCTGGGCACCTGGGCGCTGGTCGTCAATGGCACGTTCTTCGCCGCTTTATCGATGCGGGCACGCAGCCGCGAGCTGCTGCTGCCATTGATCCTGTTTCCTATCTTCATTCCTGCACTACTGGCAATGGTGCTGGCATGCACCGATGTGTTGACAGGCAATGACGTCCCGATCCTGTGGATCAAGCTGCTGGGAGGCTATGACGTCATATTCACCACCGTCAGCCTGCTGCTGTTCGAGACTGTGCTGAACGCCGAGTAGAACCCCTACCAGCGGCCGGTAAAGCCCAGGTGGACTACTTTCGAGATGGAAAAGAAGACCAGCCACAAGCCAGCGACGGCAGAGACGATCCTAAGGATAAGCCGTCCGGCGCGCCGATCTTCGGCGCGCAACGGTCGCTTTTTAAGGCCGAAAATCTGACCGGCGATACCTGCCAGGAACAATGCTGTGCCAAGTATGAGTACCAACCAGGCCATGTGCGGAATCTCCATGCTTCAAATGCGGAATGTGCCGGACGCCCGGCCTCAGAGACAATACACCTCCGATCGCAGGCTTAGCCAGCTGAGTCAAGCAGTGAAGATACCTGAAATGCCATAAAGCAACTGGTACTGTCAGCGCATGCATGGATAGACGCTGCCTTTTGATTGCGACGCATCCTCCAACGAAGTGACGATAGGCATCGAAAGTAGGCCGGGTTACACTGAGGCGTCACCCGGAGCCAGCGCTATGAAGCAAAATTTCTCAGGCAACAGTCTTCCTCGCCGCGCCACACGCAACCGGTCCGTCGCCGGCTATGTAGGTGGAGCGTGGCTTTTGTTGACCGTCCTGCTGCTCATCCAGGGCTTTCACCAAGCATTGTTTGTCGCGCCTACGGAAGCGACAATGGGCAACATCCAGCGCATTTTCTACTACCATGTGTCCTCTGCCTGGGTCGCCTCGATCTTCTTCTTCCTGAGCTTTGCGGCCTCTGTCGTATATCTGGTGTCGCGCCGCAATCATCCTGTCCGCGCACTCACAGCGGATGCGATGGCACTGGCCAGTGCTGAAGTCGCGCTCGTTTTCAACACAGTAGTGCTGGTGACAGGCCCCCTGTGGGCCCGGCCAGTATGGGGCATCTGGTGGACATGGGATGAGAGGCTGACCAGTACCCTGGTGCTTTGGCTGATCTATGCCAGCTACCTCCTGCTGCGCCGCTTCTCTGCCGGACCGCAGATGCAGACTCTAGCCGCTGTGCTGGCGATTTTTGGTTACGTGGATGTCCCGATCGTCTACTTTTCAACGCGGTGGTGGCGGACCCAGCATCCCTCGCCGGTGATTGGCGGCGGCCCCGGCTCGGGCATTGACCCAGCCATGTGGACGGCTGTGCTGTGGTACCTGGCCGCGTGGCTGGCGTGGGGTGTCATGTT
>CAZZYN010000026.1:0-54899 GCA_964658265.1 uncultured Acetobacteraceae bacterium
TAAGAGTCTTCGCTACTATGGCTGCATCTACCAGTGCGCCCCACGCAAGAAAGATATTTTGAAGTCCATCACTAAACTTTTATTGAAGTACAAGCTGTACCTGCTCGCCGTGCTCGGCCCGATGGGCATCTGGGGCGCGGGGCTCATCTCTGCGATCGACGCCGCTTCGATTCCCGTGCCGATGGAAATCATCATGGCCGGCTACGTCTGGGCGGACAAACGGCACTTCTATCTCTACACCCTGCTTGCTGCCATCGGCGCAGCGGTTGGCGGACTGGTGCCGTTTCTGCTGGGCCGTGCCGGTGGCGAACTCTTCCTGCTCCGTCACGTCGACCGTGCCCGCTACGAGCAGATGCTGCAGCGCTTCCAGAAGCAGGAGTTCCTGGCCATGCTGATCCCCTCGCTGCTGCCGCCGCCTACTCCGTGGAAGCTCTTTGTCTTCGCCGCCGGCGTCTTCGAGATGCCGATCCCCTTGTTCCTGCTCGCCGTTTTCCTCGGCCGCATGGTCCGCTTCACCATCGAAGGGCTGCTGGTCATCCATTACGGACCACAGATGGTGCAGATCGTCACACAGCTCGCGAAACAGCACAGCCGCAGCCTGTTTGTTGGGCTCGGCCTGCTCTCACTGGCGTTGCTTGTATGGTTTCTGCGAAAGGTCTTCAGCAGGCGCAGATCTGCTGCCGCCTGAAACAGGCGCCATGCACGATCGGCTGGAAGGAAGCAGCGCCGCTAACGGTCAGCGACGCGAGCAGGCAAGGAACTAAGCCGCGAACTGGCCCGGCTGATCGCTGACTTCCTGCGAACGGCGGATCAGTACCGGCACACCAAACGCCAGTCCCGTCACCATCAGCGTGGCCAGCAGGTCATTGCGGTAGAAGGGAAGACCTGCTACGTAGCAAAGGCCCAGGCCGCCAGCCGTCTGCGGATACATCGCCGAACCTGCCCAGACCACAAAATTGCTTACCAGGAAGAACGACGTCGACGAAGCGATCGAAGCCCCGACCACGCGCCCGGCATTTGCCTTGTTGCGCAGAAGGCCATGGCCGATCGCGATCGCTCCCAGGTACCAGCCCCAGGTCACGATGTAATCCGCCGCATGGAAGGGATAGTTATACGCATACACCGTCAGGAAATAGTCTGTCGCCGCCAGTGCTGCCAGCGGGAAGACCGACTGCCACCACGACCGCCGCGCTCCGAAATACAACAGCGACCCGCCCACAGCCGTAAAGCTGAACCATGCAGGATGAGGAACAACACGGCTGACCACGGCCAGCAGCAACAGGACGTATGCAAACATTGGGAAACCCTCGGAAGGCGATCAATCCAGCAGCCAACCCGCAGGTTGGGCGAAGGTCACCAGCAATCTCTATTCTGGGTGGCTAAAGCAGATGGGTCAAGTCGAAAGCGTCTGGAAGCAGACGTGCCTTCTCAGGTCATCATGAATTCAGGCGCCCAATTTACCGTCGGATCTCTTCTCACACGCCTGGACCCATCGTCATCTGATTAGCAGTGAAAATTGTCGCGACCCTGTCCGTAGTGTGCGCGCTGCCCAGGCCAGTACGTTGGCCGCTTTGCGGTAGTCGGCCCCCGACGCAGCCGGGATCACTTCTGCAGAGAACTGTGACCAAACCCGCACATGCTATGCTGCGTACGCTTCAGCATTGGGTTCAGGAGTAAGCAATGGTTCAATGGACTCGACGCCGGATGATTGGGACCTCGGTTGGAGTTGCGTCTGCCGCACTTGCTACCTACGTCTGGAACCTGCACCAGCATCTGCCTGCTCGCGACCTGAACGCCGAAGATAAATTCCGGCGCGCCCAGGCTCAGCTGTTGTCCGAAAACGGCAACAAGGTTCAGTCAGTATTTGTGCAGATCGCAAAACCTGGCCTGAGAGTGCAGGTGCTGGAGGGAGGGCAGGGAGAACCTGTCCTGCTGCTTCATGGCGGCGATGGTATGGCTGCGCAATGGGAACCTCTCCTAAGCCGGCTGAGCACCAGTTTCCACATCTATGCGCCGGATCGACCCGGTTGTGGCCTCACAGACATGTTCGATTACCGTGACATTCCTCTGCGTCAACACGCCATCGATTTCGTGGAGTCCACGATGAATGCGCTCGGCCTGGAGAGCGCAAACCTGATCGGCAATTCCATGGGTGGCTACTTCGCCCTTGTGTTCGCCCTGGCGCACCCTCAGCGCGTGAAACGCCTGGTTACCGTAGGTGAACCAGCGGGCAGTTCCGCCACCATTCCCCCAGCGAATCGGCTCCTCGCTGTCCGCGGACTGAACGGCCTTATGTATGCCACCGTGATGAAGCCTGGGCCTTCCGCTACGTATGAAGGCTTTAGAAGAATCCTGGTGGCCCACCCGGAGCGGCTCTCACCCACATACCTCGATTGCTGCACCGCCGCTTCAGAGATCCCGGGCGCCACGGAAAGCTGGCTTACTCTACTGGAGGACTGTCACATCACAGGCGGTCGTTCCACCCTCACGTACAGCCTGCGCCCGGAACTAGCCCGGCTGACGATGCCCACGCTGATGATCTGGGGTGAAAAGGACAGTTTCGGACCACCGTCCCTCGCGCAAGAGATGTCGCGCATGATGCCCCGCGGTCGCGCCGAGACTGTGCCTGATGCAGGGCATCTGACGTGGTTGGATCAGCCGGCAGCTGTCGCCGGATCGATCACCAGCTTCCTCCAGGAGTAATGGCCGCGTCCTCTGCTTCTGCTCGATCCAGTGCGACGATGGCTCGCCAGGCCTTACCCATTAGTCTTCTATTGCAGCGAATGTCTGAAACTTAGGATTTTTGCGGAAATCGCTCGCTGGCCGCCCGCGAAGTCTCGGAGGCAGCTGTCTCCGCAACCAACGGCGCACATACATTACGAGCAGCATCACTTTTGCGCAGAATCCCCCATGTACATCGCCTCAATCTGACCATCCGGCGCCACGTATACACTCGCCCCCAGCGGAGCCCGACCCTCATTACTCCCCGGCGTCGCCGAATACGCAAATCGCAAATCCTCAAAATCTACCCGGTTGAGCGTCTGCGGCAGCCTGGAATCCTCCGCATAATCCGGCGGCAGTTCCTTTCCCAGGTCCCGCGTCACCGGCATCTGCGCCCAGCCCAGGTACACCCGACCCAGCCAGGATTGCTTCGCTGCCGCCACGGCCGGCGTCACCGGCGGCTTCTGAATCCGCTCATTCTTGTCGCTTGTCGTTACCAGGGCCGTCAACGTCTGCACTTCCGCCGTCTGGAACCACAAGGGCGTCTCGACAATCGTGTGCCAGTGGAACGGATTGAACGGATATGGTTCGGCCACGATCCGCAGCACCGGCTGATCCTTCTCGCCGATTTCAGTCGAGGCCACGCCTACCGAATTGATCCGCGTCAGCTTGATCGCGAGCCGATGCTCTACGCGCCGGATGCCGTAATACATACCGACCAGCAACAGCGCCGTCACCGCCCAGCCCTGCCCGCGGAAGAGCGGCCTCCGCTTGGTCATCTCGCGATCCGCCAGGCCGAAGATCGCCGGGATCACCAGGCTCAGCACAAACACCAGCAGCAGGAACGGATCGACAATAAAAACCGTGCTCCACGCATGCCACGCCGCATTGAAGGGGTACAGCGGCCGCACTCCATAGTTGTTCGTAAAATCCAGCAGGATATGCAGCAGCACCCCGACCACCGAGAAGGCCCAGATCAACAGCCAGTTCGGCGCGATTGCCAGGGGAGCAACCAGACCGGCCTTCAGATCAACCTCATCCTCCGGGCCGGGCTCGGCGACAACTTTCTTCCGGCGCAGACGAAGCCGCAGCTGGTGGATCCCCCATACTGCTGCCGTCACCACCAAGGCTTCAAACGGCGCGCCCAGAAACGTATGCGTGATCCCGCGGTGATGCTCAAAGCCCGCTATTGGCCCGCGCAGATACCACAGCACATCGAGGTCCGGCGTCTCGGCGGCCAGCGTCATCGCGAGGGTCGCGTAGGCAGTTCTGCGGTTGAATCCCGCCCGCGATAACACCGCACCGCTCAGAAAGTGTGTGACTGGTTCCATGCTCTAAAGCTGAAAATTTCCTCAACAGCATCGTGTCACGACTTGAATACTTTGTGCTCCATATAATCACTTCACCAGCCAAAGCGCTCAGCAAGATGACCAGACCTCATACCAAGCCGGACCAGCTGACCAGCCGCCTTGAAACTCTGCGTGAGTCCATCCGGCATCACGAACACCTCTACTACGTTCTCGATGAGCCCGAGCTCGACGACCTCGACTTCGACAAACTCATGCGCGAGCTCAAGTCGATTGAAGCGGAGCATCCCGACCTCGTCACACCCGACTCTCCCACACAGCGCGTTGGCGGCAAGCCGAAGGACGGCTTTGCCAAAGTCGAGCACTCTCGACCCATGCTCTCGCTTGACAACGTCAACACGCCGGAAGAACTTGCCGACTGGGATCGCCGCGTCCGCTCGCTCGCCGGCAGTGCCGAAATCTCCTACGTCACCGAGCTCAAGCTTGACGGCCTCTCGCTCGCCCTGCACTACGGACCCTCCGAAGCAGACAGCGGAGATCGATCGGCTCACCTGCTCCGCGCTCTCACTCGCGGCGACGGCACCATCGGCGAAGACGTCACTAGCAACGTCCGCACCATCCGCTCCGTCCCGCTTTCCATTCCCGCTGCGAAGTTGAAGAAGGCAGGCCTGCCACAAAGCTTTGAAGTGCGCGGCGAAGTCGTCATGCCCATGGCAGCCTTTCTCAAAATGAATGCCGAACGCGAAGCTGCAGGCAAGGCACCAGCCGCCAACCCGCGCAATGCTGCCGCCGGTGTTATCCGCACTGTTGAACCAAACATCGTCGCGCAGCGCCGACTCGACTTCTACGGCTACTTCGCCCTGCAGCGGCCTGACGCAGAGAATCCCGACGCCAAACCCGGCGAAAATCTCTTTGCCGAACAGACCACCACGCTCGACGCACTCACGACCGCCGGCTTCCGCGTCAATCCGCATCGCGAAGCCCTGCATACCCTCGACGAACTGCAGGCCTTCATCGCGCGCGCCGAAACTGACCGCAGCCAGCTCGGCTACGAAATTGATGGCGTCGTTATCAAGGTCAACACGGCCGCACTGCAGCGCCGACTCGGCTACACCGGCCGTGCGCCGCGCTGGGCCGTCGCCTATAAATTTACGGCGCGCTTTGCGGTCACGCAGGTGGAAGACATCCTCGTCCAGGTAGGCCGCACCGGAAAGCTCACGCCTGTCGCTGCACTGGCGCCCGTCGGCATCGGCGGCATCACGGTCACCCGCGCCACGTTGCATAACGCCGACGAGATCGAACGCCTCGGCCTAAAGATCGGCGACTTTGTGCGCGTCGAACGCGGCGGCGACGTCATCCCCAAAGTCGTCGAAGTGGTGACCGATAAAGATCACCCCCGCGGTACCAGGACCTTCCACTTTCCCACGCATTGCCCCGTCTGCCACGCCGATGTTGTGCGCATGCCGGACGAAGCCGACCACCGCTGCATCAACGTCGACTGCCCGGCTCGTCTGCGCGAAAGCCTGCTTCACTACGCCTCGCGCGGCGTCATGAACATCGAGGGCATGGGTGAAGCTGTCGTCACCCAGCTGCTGGAGCGGAAACTGCTGCCCAGCATTGCCAGCCTCTACGCGCTCGATGAACCGACCCTGCTCTCGCTCGAACGAATTGGCGCCAAAACAGCACAGTCTCTGCTACATGAAATCGCTGCCTCGAAGAAAGCTCCGCTCGCCCGCGTCCTGCTCGGGCTCGGCATCCCGTTCATCGGCGAACGCACTGCCCAGCTGCTCTCGGAGGCCTTTGGTTCGATGGACGCACTGATGGCCGCCACGCCGGAGGAACTCGAGGCCGTCAATGAAGTCGGTCCCAAGGTCGCCGCCTCCATCACTGACTACTTCGCTGAACCGCGTAATCGCGAACTGGTCGAGCACCTGCGCGCCGCCGGCCTCACTTTCACGGCCGAGAAGAAACAGAAGTCCGACGAATTGGCAGGCATGACCTTTGTGCTGACTGGTACACTGCCGACGCTGACACGCGAAGAGGCCAAGGCCCGCATCGAATCAGCAGGCGGCCGCGTCTCCGGATCCGTCAGTAAAAAAACGAACTACGTGGTTGCCGGTGAAGACGCCGGCTCCAAACTCGAGAAGGCACAACAACTCAAGGTGCCGATCCTCGATGAACCAGCTTTTCTGGAGATGTTTCGATGACCCTGTTTATGCGCCCGCTCAGGAAGACCTTGCTGTTTGCCCTGTGCCTCACAGCCATTCCCGCTCTCGCGCAGTACGTACCCGCCGGTCTGCAGGGCAATTGGAAAGTGAAGCGGAATCTTACCGAAAAATCTCTCGGCTGCTTCGATCCCGCACATGCCAAGGCTCTCATCGGTGCCGAGCTTCGCATCGGTGATCACGAAATCGTCTGGCAGGGCCTGCGCAGCAAGGATCTCGATCCGAAAGTCACCGAGATTACGGCCTACAATTTCCAGGCGCGCTACGGAAAAACTCCGCAGGAACTCGGCATAACAGGCGATAAGATTTCGATCACCCAGGTCAATCCGTCCGAAGGCATTCCCATCAACGCCCTCACCGCCCGCGGCCCTGCACTGCTGCTCATCGATGCCTGCAACATCTGGCTGGAAGCTGTGCCCGTAGCCCGCATCAGCGATGTACCGAACAATTAGGGGGAAGTTTCCGATCTCGAAGAAACGAATAAACCACTTTGGCATTCCTGAAGATAATCGTCTCAAGGCCGCATCTACCGGAGTGAGCTGGTAAC
Source organism: uncultured Acetobacteraceae bacterium (assembly GCA_964658265.1). Classification (GTDB taxonomy): domain Bacteria; phylum Acidobacteriota; class Terriglobia; order Terriglobales; family Acidobacteriaceae. The sequence goes on from CAZZYN010000026.1 coordinate 6,801, forward strand.
CCGCTCACACTTTGACAGCACCTAGAGAGAATCCGTGTCCGACCAACAACGTATCGCCGCCTCAGACCTGTTTAAGCCCGTGGAGCTAGGGCCACTCCATCTTCACAACCGCATCGTCATGGCGCCACTCACACGCAGCCGCGCTGCGAAGGGCGATGTTCCCGGCACCATGAATGCCGAGTATTACGCACAGCGTGCAACTGCCGGCCTCATCATCAGCGAGGCCACGCAGATCTCGCAGCAGGGCAAGGGCTATGCCTTCACGCCCGGCATCTACTCACCGGAGCAGGTCGAAGGCTGGAAGCTTGTCACCAGGGCGGTTCATGACAAAGGCGGCTTTATCTTCGCCCAACTCTGGCATGTCGGACGAATCTCGCATCCCGACCTGCAGGAAAACGGCGCTCTGCCCGTCGCCCCGTCCGCGATCAAGCCAAAAGGTCAGGCTTTCACCGAGACAGGGTTCAAGGATCACGTCACACCTCGCGCCCTTGAAACCAGTGAGCTTCCCGGGATCGTCCAGCAATACGTGCATGCCGCACAATGCGCGAAAGAAGCGGGCTTCGACGGCATCGAGATTCACGCCGCCAACGGCTACCTGCTCGACCAGTTCCTGCGCGATAGCACCAACCAGCGCACCGATAATTATGGCGGCTCCATTGAGAATCGTGCACGTCTCATCCTCGAAGTTGTCGCAGCGGTCACGAAGGTGTGGAGCAGTGATCGCGTTGGCATTCGTCTCGCGCCCACCAGCCACGCCAGCGACATCAGCGACAGCAATCCGACCCAGACGTTTTCTTACGTGGTCGAACAGTTGAACCAGTACAAGATCGCTTACATTCACTGTGTGGAAGGCGAAACCATCGGGCCGCGCGACATTCCCGCAGACTTCAGCTTCCCCGCGCTGCGCAAGCTCTTCAACGGCCTCTACATCGCAAACAACGGCTACACCATCGAACTGGCCCTCGACGCCAGGGATGAGAACACGGCTGACCTTATCTGCTTTGGCCGCGCCTTCATCGGCAATCCTGACCTGGTCGAGCGTCTCCGCACTGGCGCAGCACTCATCGATGCCCCGAAAGATACCTGGTACGGCGGCGGTGCACACGGCTACACCGACTTTCCGACGATCGAGCAGGAATCCGCCCCCACCCATGCGGAAGCCGTTGGAGCCAAGTAGTCAGCACCTGCTTTTGTCATCTCGACCGAAGCGATGCGGAAAGATCTGCTTTCCTCTTCTACCAATAGACGCCCAGGTCTCACTTCTGAGACCTGGGCGTTTTGCTAGATCTTCTCCGCTTCCACAGCACTCGTACTAAACGTAACTGTCTGCGTTCCCAACCGCGGATGCTTCGCCGTCAGCGTCACCTTACCCGCGGTCAGCCCTGCGCGGACCCACACAGCTCCACGTCCGCCCACCAAGCCAAATGGATTGTCGCCGATCAACTCGGCTGGCCCTTCCAGCGTCAACACTATCGGATCATTCGCATATGGCCGAATGTTGCCGAACTCATCCGTCACGCGCATCACTACGCGCGTCGTATCCGCGCCATCGGCCATCAGCTCCGCATCATCCGGCAGCAGCACAAATTTCTGATCGACGCCAAGTCCGGACATATTCTTCGTCGCCATCAACTTGCCCGCGACGTAGCCTTCGATGCGAAGATCGCCGAACTCATCGATCTTCGAAACATCGAACGTGAACGGCGCATACTTCAAATGAGCAAACTGCACGCGGTCCGGATCACCCTCCAGCACCTGCTTCGCTTGGCCATCCTTCACCAGGTACAGCTTCAGATGCTCGCAGTTGGAAGAGATCATGATCGACTGCAGATGTGTCGCCTCATCCGACGACGCCCAGTGAAATGCCGGCTCGAGCACTACTTCCTTCTCCGGCGCCTGCTGCGATTTATAAACACCCGCTGCCGGCTTCGGCTCCCGCCAGATATCCGTGACGCCGTGATAGCAGATGCGATCACCGGCACCAAAATCGTAGTGCGTGTTGTAGTCAAACGCGCACCATCCTATACCGCCGGCATACTGCGGATTCGAAGCCAGCGTGTCATGCACACGCGCGTGTCGAACCGCCAGTTCTCTCTGCCGCTGGTCGTCATCCGTCTGCTTCACCGGATAGGTGTGTCCGACAAATTCCGTATTCAGATAGCGCGGATGATTCGGCGCCTTCAACGGCCATCCGAAATCATTCATCGTGAACACATCTTCAAGAAACTCCGACTCCTGGAAGTAGCGGATGCCACCCGTCTGTCGCGAATCGAGAGAATGCGCCATCGCATTCGTTCGCACATAAAAGTCATGATTGTCGCGCGACTCGTTGATGCGCACGCCCCAAAGAATGATCGACGGATGGTTCCAGTCGCGCCGGATCATCCGGCTCACATTATCGACTGAAATATCCTGCCATGGCTTCGGTCCGATATGCTGCCATCCCGGAATCTCTTCGAGCACCAGCAATCCATAGTCGTCGCATGCATCCAGAAAATGCCGTGATTGCGGATAATGCGACGTTCGCACAATGTTGCAGTTCAGATCGTGTTTCAGAATGTACGCATCACGCTTCTGCACACGCGCCGGCATCGCCTGCCCGACAAACGGAAAGGTCTGGTGCCGATCCAATCCTCGCAGCTTGATGACCGTGCCATTCAGTGAGAACCCATGATCGGTAAACATCGCCTCTCGAAAACCGAAACGCCGCGTCTGCTCATCCACAACATCGCTTCCATGCAGAATGCGTACACGTGCCGTGTACATCTTCGGATGATCGAGGTCCCACAACTCCGCACCCGTGATCGCCGGCATCGCGATCGAAAATTTCTGCGGCTCGTCTCCTGAACCAGTCAGCTTCTGCTCATGCTTCTGCGTTGCCAACACGCGCTCGCCATCCATCACGGTCGCTTCCACGGTTACCGGCCGCGCGCTCTTCTCCGCGGTTTGCAGATAGTATTCAATCGAAACCTTCGGACTTCCACTCAGCACGTCGGAAGTACGCGCGACCATGTTCTCGATGAATACCGCAGGCACCACCCGCAGTGACACCTCGCGATACAGACCACCGAACGTAAGATAGTCAATCTGGTAGCCGAACGGCGGGATATCCGCGCGCTCTGATGAGTCCACCTCGATCGCTAGCACATTGTCGCCACCCGCATTGAGATGAGGCGTCAGTTCAAACGAAAACGGTGTGTAGCCGCCCTTGTATTCGCCCAGCGGCTTGCCATTGATCCACGCCGTCGTCGCAGTCATCACGCCTTCAAAATCCACAAACACGCGCTTACCCGCAGCCTCTGGCGGCAGCTTGAAGTGTCTGCGATACAGCGAGGTGAAGCAGTAATCCTTCTCATTGAATGAGTGCCACGGCAGCTTGATATTGGTATGCGGCACCACGACTTTTTCCATCGCCGCATCGTCAAAGCCCGCTTCATGTCCGCCCGCCGACACCTTCGGCGCGTACAGCCACCCGCGGTTCATCGGCAGCGTCATCCGTCCCGTGGACGCGCCTGCTGCCTGTGCCGCAAGGGATGCCGGCAGACTTGATTCAACCGTCGCGCCCGCGACCACCACACCCGACGACTTCAAAAACTTACGACGATCCATGCAGAACTCCATTCCACTACTTCTATTGACGCACGCGCATTAGATCTACGGCGAGCCGCCCCTGTAAGCGCATACATTTTTCCGACACTCTACATCCTTGCGCAAGACCCACATCTCGAGGCTGCTCCCACCCGCGACCAACGGGAACAGCCACGTCCGAAAGACGGGCAAAGCCTATGCCCAGCCTCCAGCACTATTTGGGTGTGGGGCCATTTTCCTGCTGGATGACCTTACCCTCGCCTGGAAACGGCCAGGTCTTATCGAGCAGAATCTCCTGCTCCCGCTGTGTTTTCGGCACGTTGTTCACTTTCAAATTCTCGAAGAAATGTACGCCCGTTTTTCCTGCCGTTGCCAGGTCGAGATCGCCGTCGCCGTCCAGGTCTTCCGCGATAAACTGCGTCCCTGCACCCGCTGTCCCATTGATTGACACCGGATAGCGCGTGAACGTTCCTGTCTTCTGATCGATCTTGTAGTAGTAGATCGAAAGCGGGTCATACGAACCCGGATCATTGCCCGAGTGGCCGCGATAACGCTTGCCGGCCAGCAACTCCATCTCGCCATCGCCATCCAGATCGACCAGCTTCAAGGCATGGATCTGCGAATACGATTCGTCGATCGTGTGCTTCTCCCACGTGCGGCTCGCGCCCTCGCCCTTCTGCTCCAGCCAGTAAAGACCGTAGCTGTGACCCTCGCCGTAGATGATGTCCAGCTTGCCGTCCTTGTTCACGTCGTAGCCGAGGATCGGGAAGCCCGCATCGCCCAGCTTCCAGTCGCCGTGCCACTCCCATTTGTCGTTGTTAGCATCGATGTTTTTAAACCATCCATACGGCGTCAGCAGGTCCGGTTTGCCGTCTCCATCCACATCCGCTATGCCGATCCCATGGCCATCCTGTTCCGTGCCGCCCACGTGATGCACCTTCGGCTCGGGGCCGGAAAAGTCCACCCACAGCACCCCTGAATGGTTGTAATGTGCAAGCGCCACGTCCGGCTTGCCGTCGCCATTAAGGTCAGCAAAAGCTCCGCCCTCGGTGTCATAACTGTCCGTGATGAAATGCTCTTTCCACATCGTGCCTTCGGGCGCATTCTTACCCGGATTCTCAAACCAGCGCACCCCGTTCTGCATCCATCCCGTTGTCACCACGTCCATTGCACCATCGTGGTTCACATCGATCGGCCACTCGCCGCAATCTGAAACGAATTCGTTCATGATGGCGACTGTCCGAAACTGGTGCCGCTTCCACTCGCCGCCATTGGGGCCGGGATTCTCATACCAGTACGAGCCACTCAATAGATCCGGATGCCCATCGCCATTCATGTCGATCGACGAGATGCCTTCTGCATGGTCCGTCCCCAGCCGATGTACAAAAAAACTTGCCTGGGCTACGCCGCCCGGCGCATCTCCCGGCGTTGTCTTGCGCGGCTCCCTCTCGTGCTTCGTCTGCGCCTGGGAACCGGCAATGGTGAACGTAGCAAGCAGGGCAAACAGCGCCACGCGCGAAGATGCAGATAGCATGGATTGCAAAAGGTCACCTCTTCTTCTGGAGAGTCAATGCGGCACAGGGCGCTGCCACATTCGACGACCGAACCATCCTATTACAAGGCCCCTATGCCCAGCCCGACAGCGATGGCGGGTTTACTGCTGCCAGTCCGTAGGATGGCGCCGCAGCCACCAGCAGGGCGTGCGATCCGCCTGCGGGAACAGGCTGTTGGCACAGGCCTGCGGAACCTTGCCCATGTAATCGTATTCAGCCTTGTTGCCCTTCAGCGGAGTCGTCAGATACTGCTCCACCTGGACTGATCCGAAGGCATCGCCGAAAGTAGCGGCGTGCAGAATGCGCAGCCGCATCCAGCCCCAGTCGGCCGCATACGCCAGCAGACACAGGGCCATCAGCACCTGTACCGTCGTACCCATCCGGCGCTTCAGCTGTGCGTCCATGCTTGCTCTCCCATAAGCAGATCCGCCAGATGACCCGAGGTCGGACGCACCGCCTTCGCGACCCATAAACCTACTTCTGGATCGTCGTATCTGCCTTTGAAGGTTTCTGCGTGACCTGTCTCGCAGTCGGTAGATCGGTCCGATCCCAGCCCCCGCCCAGCGCCGCTACCAGCTGTACTGCGGACGTCATCTGCGACACCTGCAGCGAAGCCAGCGTCTGCTGATCCAGCAGCAGCGTATTCTGCGCCGTCACCAGGTTCACATACGGGTCGATGCCCGTCTCATACCGGGCCTGCTCCAGCTGGATGTACACTTCTGCCGAGCTCACTGCCTCACGCTGCTGCTTGATTTGCTGATCGTAGAGGCGCACAGCTGCCAGGTAATCTTCTACCTGCTGAAACGCATTGAGACACGTCTGCCGATAATTCGCCACATCTGCGTTGTAGGTCGCGATGTACTGGTTCACCGTGGCGCGGCGCAGTCCGCCGTCATACACGGTCTCGCTGAACGCCGGCCCAGTCGACCAGAAACGGCTGGGCCAGTCAAACCAGTGCTTCAGTGTCGACGCTTCAAATCCGCCATTAGCGGTGAGCGTAAGCGTCGGATAAAACGCGGCATCCGCAACGCCGATCTGTGCATTCGCAGAAGCCATCGTGCGCTCGGCGGCCGCGATGTCCGGACGCCTCTGCAGTAGTTCGGACGGAACGCCCGTCGGCACCTTTGGCGGCGTTGCGAGCATCGGCTTCACGGGAATTGAAAATTCTGAAGCCGGCTTCCCGATCAAGGTCGCGATCGCGTGCTCATACTGCGCCCTCGCCACGCCAAGATTTGTCAGCGTGGCCTGCGCTGCCTGCAGAGTATTCTGCGCCTCGACGACAGAGATCTTGGTGCCAACGCCTGTTTCGTACTGTGCCTGCGTGTATTCGAGCGATTTCTGATCCTGCAGGATCGTCTGGTTGTACACACCAGTCAGCGCATCCTGGCCACGCAATTCGAAAAAGTACTGTGCCAGCGATGCCTGTTCTGTCAGCCGCTCGTTTTCAAGATCCGCCGCACTCAGCTGTGCCGATGCCTGGTACTCATGCACCAGATTGCGCACGCGTCCCCATAGATCAGGCTCCCAGGAGATATCCAGCGGCGCCGACCACAGCGTGCTCTCCGTGCCGGTATTCGTCGCCACACTGGTACCTGTGCCGGTGCCGCTTGAGGTGCCGCCTGTACTGCCCAGCACGCCGGTAGAATTGCGCAGGTTCGATGAGGATCGCTGCCGGTTAAAGCTCGGGCCGATGGAGGCAGTGGGAAAATACTGAGCCCTCGCCTCACGCACCTGTGCGCGGGCGGCCATAAAGTTTTCGAAGTACACCTTGATGTTCTGGTTGTTGATGTTCAGCTGTTCTTCCAGACCGTTCAACTCTGGATCGCCGAACACTTCCCACCATTTGCCGCGGAGCATCGCATCCTGCGGATTGCCCACCTGCCAGCCATCCCCGCTCTGCGGAATCTCCTTATATGTCTTCGCCGTCGGCGCCAGGGACGCAGCCGGTGTCGGCGTGTGATATTTCGGACCCACACTGCATCCGGTAAGGATCGTCAACAGCAGCGCACCCATCGAGGCAACAACTTTTTGCCCTGGCTCTCCTGGAGGCCGGCCGCTGTCCTGCAATTTCGATTTGTCACAGAAGTCATTCATCTCTCGCAACCTCAACTACGACGTATGTCCCGCACCCGCACTCAGCTCCGGAGAAAGATCGGGGCGAAACGTATCATGTGTCTTTCCAGCCATGCGCAGTCTCAGCTTATCCAGCGTCAGGTACACCACCGGTGTCGTGTACAGCGTCAGCAGCTGGCTCACAATCAGTCCACCCACGATCGTGATGCCAAGCGGCCGCCGCAGCTCTGCGCCCGTGCCCGTACCAAACGCCAGTGGCAGTGCGCCGAATAGTGCAGCCATCGTGGTCATCAGAATTGGCCGGAAGCGCAGCATGCAGGCTTCAAAAATTGCGTCACGTGTCGTCTTGCGCTCAATCCGCTCGGCAGCCAGCGCAAAATCGATCATCATAATCGCATTCTTCTTCACGATGCCGATCAGCAGAATAATGCCGATGATCGAAATCACGTTCAGATCGATATGGAAAATCAACAGCGCCAGCATCGCACCCACACTGGCTGACGGCAGCGTCGAAATAATGGTAAGCGGATGTACAAGGCTTTCGTACAAAATGCCCAGCACGATATAGACCGCGAGCAGCGCCGTCGCGATCAGATAAGGCTCGGAGCTTAGCGAATCCTGGTAAGCCTGCAGCGTGCCTGCAAAGAATCCGCGGATCGTCTCCGGCGTACCCAGCCGCTCTTTCATCTGGTCAATCGCTTTGGTAGCGTCGCTCAGCGAAAAGCCCGGCGCAAGATTGAATGACACCGTCACCGACGGAAACAATCCGGTATGGTTCACGGAGATCGGCGTCGTGCCCGCAGTCGTCTTTGCAAAGGTACCAAGCGGAATCATTCCGCGGTTCGTTGTATGGAAGTACACCGAATTCAGGCCGGCAGGTGTCTGCAGATATTGCGGCGCCACTTCCAGCACCACGTAATACTGGTTCAGCTGGGTGTAGATCAGGGACACCTGCGACTGGCCGAATGCACTGTACAGGCCGCTGTTGATCGTCTGCGGATTCAGACCCAGCCTCGCTGCCGTATTGCGGTCATAACTCAGCTGTGTATCCAGGCCGCCATTCTGCTGGTCGGAATTCACATCCTGAAAGCCGGGCAGCTTCTTCATCTGCGCCAGCAGGATCGGTCCCCACTTCGAAAGATCGTCGATATTGTCAGACTGGATCGTGTATTGATACAGCGCATTGCTGCCGCGTCCACCAATACGCAGGTCCTGCGCAGCCTGTAGGAATGACGAGGCTACCGGCATCCGGTTCAATTTCGGCCGAAGCCGATTGATGATTTCTATCGCGCCGATCTTGCGAACATTCAGCGGCTTCAGTGCGATGTACACAAACCCGCCATTGCCCTGGCCAATGTAGGCATTCACATTTTCAACTGCGGGATCTGCCTTGATTACGGCCACAAGCCGCCGCGCCGAATCATCCATCTCCGGGAACGACGCATCCTGGGGACCCTGCAGGCCGCCCACCAGCGCACCTGTATCCTGCTGCGGGAAAAATCCCTTGGGCAGCTTCGCCACCAGCACCACGTTCAGAGCAATGGTCAGAAGCAGCACAATCAACATCAGTGCAGAGTTGTCCAGCGTCCACAGCAGCGTGCTGCGGTAAAAAGCCAGCAGCCGGTTGAAGCCGCCCTCACTCCATCGATAGAGAAAGTTATGCTTCTCATTCGGATCTTCATGCTTCAACAGGAAGGCGCACATCATCGGCGTCGTTGTCAGCGACACCACCATCGATACCAGGATCGCCGTCGATAGCGTGATGGCAAATTCGCGGAAGAGCCGGCCAACGATTCCGCCCATCAGCAGGATCGGAATGAAGACTGCGATCAGCGACATACTGATAGAAAAGACCGTGAAGCCAATCTCCTGTGCACCCTTGAGCGCCGCATCCATCGGCTTCATTCCCTGCTCGAGATAGCGCGAGATGTTCTCCATCACCACGATCGCGTCATCCACCACGAAGCCGGTCGAGATGGTCAGCGCCATCAGGGACAGGTTGTCCAGGCTGAAGCCAAGCAGGTACATCACCGCAAAGGTTCCGATCAGTGACACCGGTACGGCGACAGTTGGAATCAGGGTCGCGCGGCCCTTGCGCAGGAAGATGAAGACCACCACGATCACCAGGACGACCGAAATAATCAGCGTCCGCTCAACATCGGTCACCGATGCCTTGATGGTTGTCGTTCGATCCAGCACGATCGTCGTCTTGATGCCCTGGGGAATCGATGCCTCAATGGCCGGCAGCTCTGCGCGGATACGATCGTTCGTCTGAATAATGTTTGCGCCCGGCTGCCGGAAAATAATCACCGTCACGGAAGGAATACCGTTCAGATAGCCGGCAGTCCGCAGATTCGAGACCGAGTCGACTACGTCCGCAACATCTTCCAGCCGCACAGCCGCGCCTTTGTAGTAGCCCACCAGCAGCGGCTTGTACTGCTCGGCATGCGAGATCTGGTCATTCGTAATAATGTCCGCAGTCACGCCATTACTGGTCAGCTGGCCGCGCGCCATGTCTGAATTCTGCAGGCTTAGCATCGACTGCACATCCGCCAGCGTCAGCCCATAGCTGTTCAGCTTGGTCGGATCCACATCCACGCGCACCGACGGCGAGGAGGAGCCGCCGACCACTACCTGCCCAACCCCCTGGATCTGCGAAAGCTTCTGCTCCATCACACTGGAAGCTTCGTCATACATCTTGCCCTTGTCGTACTTCACCGACGTCAGGCCCAGGATCATGATCGGCGCATCCGCCGGATTTACTTTCCGGTACGTCGGGTTCGCGGGTAGATTCGCCGGTAGATAACTCCGCGCCGCGTTGATCGCTGCTTCGACGTCCCGTGCCGCACCATCGATGTTCCGCGTCAGGTCAAACTGGATCGTGATGCTGGTACTGCCCAGCGAGCTCTGCGACGTCATCTCCGTCACGCCGGCGATGTGCCCGAACTGGCGCTCCAGCGGTGTGGCGATGGACGATGCCATGATGTTCGCGCTCGCGCCGGACAGACTGGCATTCACGTTGATGGTCGGAAAATCAACCTGCGGCAGCGGCGACACCGGCAGCACCACGTAGCCAATCGCTCCGGCAATCGCAATCGCGATTGTCAGCAGCGTCGTCGCTACCGGCCGCCGGATGAAAGGAGAGGAAAGGCTCATGCGCGCCCCGGCTGCAGGTTGGCCTGGTCAGGCGGTGGAACATCCGGCATATTCGGAGAAGCTTTTGGCTTCTTCGAAAACCTTTTTGCAAAGTTGTCGAAGAAAATATAGATGACCGGCGTCGTATACAGCGTCAGCACCTGGCTCAGCAGCAGGCCGCCCACCATCGCAATACCCAGTGGCCTTCGCAGCTCCGAACCGAATCCCGTGCCGAAGGCCAGCGGCAGGCCGCCAAGCAGCGCCGCCATCGTCGTCATCATGATCGGCCGGAAGCGCAGCAGGCTCGCCTCGTAAATCGCATCGGTGGAGCTCTTGCCGTGCTCGCGCTCCGCCTCGAGCGCAAAGTCCACCATCATGATGCCATTCTTCTTCACAATGCCGATCAGCAGGATGATTCCGATGATCGCCACAACACTCAGGTCCTGGCCGAAAAGAATCAGCGACAGCAGTGCGCCCACACCGGCCGACGGCAGCGTCGAAAGAATCGTGATCGGATGAATGAAGCTCTCGTACAGCACCCCCAGCACGATGTACACGGTCACCAGTGCAGCAAGAATCAGCAGCGCTTCGTTCGAGAGGGAGTTCTTGAAGGATGCTGCCGTTCCCTGGAAACCAGCCTGCACACTCAGTGGCATGTTCAGGTCCTTCTGTACCTTGTCGACGGCGGTAATCGCGTCACCGAGCGCAGCACGCGGCGCCAGGTTGAACGACACTGTTACAGAAGGGAACTGCCCCTGGTGCGTAATTGCCAGTGGCTCGCTGATGTTCTCCAGCTTCGTGAAAGCCGCCAGCGGCACGCGGCTGCTGATCGTCGAGCTGGTGCCGGATGTTGACGCGGCCGTACCACTTGCACTGCTTGATCCCGGCTGCGTCATAGCCAGCGCGTTGGCGCCGGGCGTCAGGACTCCCGAGGCCGGCGTGAATTTTGATGCCTGGGTCGTCGCATTCGAGCCGGCAGAGGCCGACCCTGATGCTGCGAACGAAGTGGAGGCCCCGGCTCCTGTTGCACCCGCTGATCCATTCGACTGCACATACAGACTCTGCAGCTTGCTCGGGTCCGACTGAAACTCGGGCAGCGCTTCAAGGATCACGTGGTACTGGTTCAGCTGCGTATACAGCGTATTGATCTGTCGTTGCCCATAGGCGTCGTACAGCGTGTTATCGATCGTCGAAGGCGCAATGCCCATGCGTGATGCCGTCACGCGGTCGATCGTCATCATCACTGCCTTGCCGCCAAGCTGCTGGTCAGTTGCCACATCTTCCAATTGCGGCATCTGCTTCAGCTTGTCAACGAATCTGCTGGTCCAGAGGTTCAACTCATCAATGTCCGGATCTTCCAGCGTGTACTGATATTGTGTGCGGCTGACCCGGTCATCGACCGTGATATTTTGCACCGGCTGCATAAACAGCTGCACTCCCTGCACATCACCCAGCTTCGTCTGCAGCCGGCGAATAACATTCGCGGCACTTAGATTGCGCTGCTCCAGCGGCTTCAGATTGATCGAGAAGCGCCCGCTGTTCAGGGTCGTGTTTGTGCCATCCGCGCCGATAAACGACGACAGGCTCTCTACTGCCGGATCCTGCAGAATCACATCCGCCAGCGCCTGCTGCTTTTCAGCCATCGCACTGAACGAAACCGTAGGCGATGCCTGCGAGATACCTTGGATTACGCCCGTATCCTGTACCGGGAAAAAGCCCTTGGGAATGTAGATGTACAGCACAATCGTCAGCACCAGCGTGCCCAGCGCTACAAACAGTGTCAGCGTCTGGTAGCGCAGCACCACGCTCAGCGTCCGGCCGTAAAACGCAATTACGTTCTCGAAGACGCGCTCAGACGCGCGATAGAACCGCCCCTTCTGCGCTTCTGTTTCGTGCTTCAAAATGCGCGAGCACATCATCGGCGTCAGCGTCAGCGAAACGACAGCCGAGATGATAATCGTTACCGCCAGCGTCACGGCAAATTCACGGAACAGCCGGCCCACCACATCGCCCATAAACAACAGCGGAATCAGTACGGCGATCAGCGACACCGTCAAAGAAACGATCGTGAAACCAATCTGTTCTGCTCCGCGCAGTGCCGCCTGCATCGGCGGCATCCCTTCTTCGAGATAACGCGAGATGTTCTCGATCATCACGATCGCGTCATCCACAACAAAGCCTGTCGAGATTGTCAGCGCCATGAGCGACAGGTTGTCGAGCGAGTAGCCCAGCGCGTACATCGCGCCAAAGGTGCCAACCAGGGACAGCGGCACAGCCACAAACGGAATGATCGTCGCATACAGGTTGCGCAGGAAAAGGAAGATGACCATGACGACCAGTGCGATCGTCAGCACCAGCTCGAACTTGACGTCGGACACGGATGACGAAATGTTCGTTGTCAGGTCGGTCAGCGTCGTAACCTGGATGCCCTTCGGCAGGTTCGTCTCCAGTTGCGGCAGCAGCAGCTTGATGGATTTCACCACGTCGAGAGTGTTTGCCCCGGGTTGGCGCTGCACATTCAGAATCACCGCCGGCGTCTTGTTCATCCACGCCGCCTGCGCCTTGTTCTCTACGCCGTCCACTACATTTGCAACCGACTTCAACAACACCGGCGAACCGTTGCTGTAGGCGACGACAACGTTCTGATAATCCTTGCTGACTGTCAGCTGATCATTCGCATCGATCTGGTAATCCTGCCGCGGGCCATCAAAGTTGCCCTTGGCTGAATTCACACTGGTCTGTGTCAGCGCCGTGCGTATCGCTTCCAGGCTCAAGCCGTAGGAAGCGAGCTGCGCCGGGTTAACCTGGATCCGGACCGCGGGCTTCTGCCCGCCGCTGATCGATACCAGTCCGACGCCCTTCAACTGGGAAAGCTTCGGCGCCAGCCGCGTATCAATCAGGTCCTCCACCTGCGACAACGGCAACGAGTCTGACGTGATCGCCAGCGTCAACACCGGCGCATCCGCCGGGTTGGTTTTGCTATAGACCGGCGGGGCAGGCAGGTTGGACGGCAGAAAACTTTGTGCCGCGTTGATGCCCGACTGCACTTCTTCTTCTGCAACGTCGATGTTCAGCGTCAGGTTGAACTGCAGCACAATTACGGAGGCGCCGCCCGAACTGGTCGACGTCATCTGGCTCAGTCCCTGCAACTCGCCGAACTGCCGCTCCAGCGGCGCCGTCACCGTAGTTGCCACCACATCCGGACTGGCACCTGGATAGAACGTCAGCACCTGGATCGTCGGATAGTCGACTTCCGGCAGTGCCGAAACCGGCAGCTGCGTGTAGGCGACTATCCCGATCAGCAGGATGGCGGCCATCATCAATGAAGTCGCAACAGGCCGCAGGATGAAAGGGCGTGACGGACTCACGGAGCGTTTCTCTCCGCCGCACTTCCGCCACCCGGCGGTGCCGTCTGCGCTACCTTGATCTCCGATCCGTTCTGCAGCTTCTCAAAGCTGCTGTCGACGATCTCGTCTCCCGGCTGGATTCCCGTCACCGCCGTGGTCAGTCCATTGACATTCCCTGGCGTCACATTCGTAATCGTTGCCTTACCCTGCTTCACTACGTAGACGTAGGACTGGCTGCCGTTGTGCTGGATCGTCGAATTCGGTACCAGTGTTGCATCTTTCAACGTGCGTACCAGCAGGCGTGTGTTTACAAACTGGTTCGGAAACAGGACGTTGTCCGTATTGGCAAAAGTGGCACGGAGTTTTACTGTGCCTGTCGCCGTGTCAATCTGGTTGTCCACTACTGTCAACTTGCCCTCGGCAAGCTTCTTCGTAATGGTCCGGTCCCAGGCTTCTACGCTCAGCGTATGCCCCTTGCGCAGTTCGGCCTGCACGCCTGCCAGCGAATCCTCAGGGATCGTGAAGATGACCGTGATCGGCTGAATCTGCGTGATGACTGCAAGGACCGTGGTACTGCCGGCCGTCACCACGTTGCCCGGATCCACCAGCCTGAGTCCGACGCGTCCGCTCACCGGTGCGAAGATATTGGTGTAGCCGACCTGCACCTTGTCATAAGCCACCGTGCCCTGGTCGGTCTTCACGGTGCCTTCACTCTGCAGCACAATCTTTTCCTGGTCGTCCAGCGTCTGCTTGGGAATCGCGTTGCGCGCCCAGGCCGCCTGGTAGCGGGTCAGGTCCATTCGCGCCTGTGCCAGCACGCCCTCATCCTTCTGCAGTGTGCCCTCCGCGGTCATCAGGTTGGCCTGGTACGCGCGCGGGTCAATCTGGATCAGCGACTGCCCCTTCTGCACCAACTGACCTTCACGGAAACGCACTGCCGTGATCATTCCCTGCACCTGGCTGGTCAATGACGCGGTGTAGACCGGCGTAACCGTGCCGATGGCGTCAAGATAAACACCGATATCGCCCTTCTGCGCTGTGATTACCGTGGCACTTACCGGTCCGCCCATCCCGCGGCGGCCTCCGCCACCACCAGCAGGAGCTGCCGCCTCCTTATGGCGCAGCACGAAGAAGAACAGCAATCCGAACGCAGCCAGCAGTGCCAGCCAGACAAACGCGCGGCCAATGCCAGAACCTTTCTTCGGCTCGCTGGAGGGTTCGGGTGCGTGCGGTTCGTCAGGTCTCAGGTAAGGAGCAGCAGTCGAGGATTGCGGTTGTTTTTCTTCTTGCATCAGGTGCGTAGCTTTCCCGCAGGCAGAGTCGTAGGCTGCTGCGGCGGCTCCTCCAGATCAAACATTCTTCAGCATTCGTTGCCGTCCGCAGGTCAGTACACCCAGCTTGCGAACCCTTGGCCAATCCCGACTCGCGTCGCCTGGGTAGCCTTCACCGGAACCGAACGGCCTAATCCTATTCTTGCAGACGTCGGCTGGTACTGTGTGGACGAGACTGGAATTGTTTTGGTTGCAACAGCTTGGACGCTTTCCCTTCGCTACCCCGCGCCTCTCGCATCGCCATTGCCCCGCTGCCCTTGTTGCCAAGACCGAGTAGCTCATCATTTGTATGATTGTCTGCGATGCCAGTTTCCCGCTCGTTCGCTGCTCTTGTGATTGCCGCCGTCTGCCTCGGTGCCGCCGCCCAGACCCCCTACCGTGCTCCGGCCACGCCCCTGGTCACCCACAATCCATATTTCAGTGTCTGGTCCATGGCCGACCATCTCACCGACAAAACCACCAGCCACTGGACCGGCAAGCCGCAGCCTCTCAATGGGCTGATTCGCGTGGATGGCAAAACCTTCGGCTACCTCGGCAGGAGCGATGAACATCTGCCAGTGCTGGCCGAGACCAGCCGCAGCATTACGCCTACGCGCACCATCGTCACTCTGGGCGGCGCCGGGATCGAGCTGACACTCACCTTCCTCGAAGCCGCACTGCCCCAGGAACTCGCTACACTCTCACGGCCCGTTACCTACCTCGGGTGGCAGGTTCGCTCCATTGATGGCCAGGCCCACCAGGTCAGCCTCTACCTCGACGCCGACGGCACCCTCGCTGCCAATGACCGCACCCAGCCCGTGACGGCGTCGCGTGCCGGTATTCCGGGCCTCGACCTTGCCCGCATCGGCACCCAGGCCCAGGATGTGCTTGGCCGCTTCGGAGACGATGTGCGCATCGACTGGGGCTATTTCTACCTGGCCGTGCCCAGAAATGAAGGCGCACACCACCTTGTAGCCGGCAATGAGAGCTACCGCGACGCATTCGTCCAGCACGGCAGCCTGCCCGACGAAGACGACATCGGCCAGGCACGGCCTTCCCAGAACCACTACCCTCCAGCGCCCCTGCTCGCTCTTTCAATCGAGTTCGGGTCTGTCTCAGCCGCGCCCGTCACCCGCCACATCCTGCTCGCATATGACGACCTCTACCCGGTCGAGTACCTTCACCAGCAGCTCCTGCCCTACTGGCGAACCCAATTTCCAACTTTCGCAGGCATGCTCACAACCGCTGAAACCGAATACGACCCGCTCCAGGAGCGCACCCGCGCCTGGGACCAGCGCCTCACTGCCGACCTGGTCAAAACAGGCGGTCAGGAATATGCCGATATCGCCATACTCGCCTACCGACAGGCCCTCGCTGCTCATGTCCTGGTTGAGAACGGAGACGGCGCGCCTTACTTCATGCCCAAGGAAAACTTCAGCAACGGCTCCATCTCGACCATCGACGTGATTTATCCATCGGCGCCGATGTTCCTGTTGCTCAATCCGAAGCTGGTCGAAGCCCAGCTCCAGCCAGTACTCCAGTATGCGGAAATGCCGCGCTGGACATTCCCCTTCGCTCCTCACGACCTCGGCGTCTATCCTCTTGCCAACGGTCAGCAATACGGCGGCGGAGAAATCTCCGAAGTAGACCAGATGCCGGTTGAAGAATCCGGCAACGTCTTGCTTCTGGCCGCTGCCATCGCCCGCGCCGAAGGCAACGCCGACTTCGCCGCACGCTACTGGCCGCTGCTCACAAAGTGGGCTGACTACCTGGCCTCAAAGGGCCTGGATCCCGAAAATCAGCTCAGTACCGACGACTTCGCCGGGCACTTGGCCCACAATGCCAACCTCTCCATCAAGGCTATCGAGGCAATCGGCGCCTATGGGCAACTCGCCCGGCAACTCGGCCATGCCGACGAAGCCAAAAAATACCAGGCGATGGCACAGGAAATGGCTAAAAAGTGGATTGGTCTCGCTGCCGATGGCGACCACTACAAACTGGCCTTCGACAAACCCGGCACCTGGAGTCAGAAATACAACTTGGCGTGGGACACCATCCTTCACCTGAACTTGTTCCCGGCTGCCATCCGCGAAAAAGAGATTGCCTTCTACAAAACACACCTGAAGACCTATGGCCTGCCCCTCGACAATCGCGAAGCCTACACCAAGCTCGACTGGGAGATCTGGACAGCAACGCTGACCAGCAATCCCTCAGACTTTCAGACCCTGATTCATCCCGTCTGGAAATTTCTCAACGAAACCCCGGATCGCGTTCCCATGACGGACTGGTATCAGACCGGCTCCGCCCAGAAAATGCCCGGCTTCCAGGGCCGCTCCGTAGTTGGCGGTGTCTACCTGCCCATGCTTGCCGATCCCGCGACGTGGGCTCGTTGGGCGTCGACTCCCGCTGCAAGCCCGGCAAAGGATTCAGCCAGGTAAGCCGGCACACCGCCCGGCCCCACATCAGAACGGCTGGCAGTTCCGCGCGCAACGGATATTGGACCGGTCATCGGCGCAGCGAAGATGCCAGCCATATCCAGGATCAGGCCGACGCGCCCGTCGCCAAGAATAGCGCAGCTGGAGACCCCTGCTATTCCCTTGAAGATCTCGCCCAGCGCCTTCATCACTACCTCCTGGCGCCCCAGCATCTCGTCCACCATCACGCAGAAGACCCGCCCCTCGCATTCCGCCTCAATCAACAGCCCGACACATGGGTCGACCGTCCGTGACTCAACGCCGAACCGCTGATGCAGCCGGACAATCGGCAGCAGGCGATCATGCTGCAGCACCATCTCACTCTTGCCGTGAATACTCGACAGCATCTCCGGAGTGGGACGGAAGATCTGCCGTACCGATGCAATCGGCAGCAAATAGCGGTTCACGCCCACGCCGACAATCAGCACATCAAGAATAGCCAGGGTCAAAGGCAGCTTGAGAAAGAACTGGGTGCCCACCCCCAGCGTCGACTGGATCTCGATCCGTCCGCGCAGCTTCTGTACCTGGCGCTTGACGACGTCCATCCCGACCCCACGGCCGGAGATGTCCGTAATCGTTTCTGCAGTCGAAAAGCCCGGCTCGAAGATCAGGTGATTCACTTCATCTTCTGACAGCTCCGCAGCGACATCGATCAACTGATTCTGGACCGCCTTCGCCAGAATCTTCTGCCGGTTCAGGCCCCTCCCGTCGTCGGCAATTTCGACCACAATCTGTCCACCCTGGTGGTATGCCGCGAGCCGTAGTGTGGCAAGCAGGCTCTTGCCTGATGCGGCGCGCTCCGCCGGCGTCTCAATGCCGTGGTCAAGCGCATTGCGGATCATGTGCATCAGCGGATCAGCCAGCTCTTCGGCAATCTTCCGGTCAATCTCGGTATCTTCACCCGTCAGCTCCAGCTTCACGTCCTTGCCGGCCCGTCGAGACATATCCCGCACCAGCCGCGCGGAACGATGGAAGAGTTGACCGATTGGGTTCATCCGCACTCCCATCGCTGCACTCTGAACGTCCTTGGTAATCCTGGAAAGCAGCAGCAGGTTAGCCGTCAGCAGCGGCTCCTGCAGCGATGCCATCGCGGGATGCTGTTCGACCAGCGATTGCGCAATCACCATCTCTCCAATCATCTCCAGCAAGTGATCCAGTTTGCCGGTCTCGACTCGTACTGTATTCGGATCAACTGTCTTTCCAGGAGCCGGCGCGGCCTGCTGGACTGCAGCGGAGCTGGCAGATCCGATTGTAACTTCGCTGGTCCCGGTGGCTGCACTCGTCGCGCTGCCAGGCTGCCTGCGGTCCTCGGGCAGCACCGGCTGCATGAAAGCCGCCGCAACCGGCGGTAATATCTCGCCCTCGCGCGGCCCGCGCTGATCGGCAGACGGCACTTCCGCCGCAGGTGCGTTCGCTGCCTGGCGCGATGTGCTCTCGGCGGCAGCCGCCATCTGCATGGGTGCCTGTACTTTAACGGCAGAGACCGGGTCCAGGTGAACGGCTTCAAGCCGCGCAATCAGGGCTGCTGGAAATTCCTGCTCCACCCATCTTTCACCCGCAGCCCGCAGTTCAGCAGCCCGCACGGCTACCCGCAGAAAGTCGGCACTCTCCAGCACCAGGTCGACGACGAGCGGAGTGATCAGCAGCTTGAAATTACGCGCCAGGTCGAGCACTGTTTCCACGTGATGAGCGACCCGCTGCACTGTTTCCAGCTCCAGGAAACCGGCCATTCCCTTGATGGTGTGGAAGGCGCGAAAAATAGCATTCATGACGGTCGCGTTCTGCGGATCCTGCTCGAGTGTCAGCAGTTCTCCTTCGATCGCGGTCAGATGCTCACGCGCCTCGCCTACAAAGTCGCTCAGCAATTCCAGGTCTTCGGCTATACCCGGCGCCTTCACCGCGGACTGCGCCGTGTTCGCAACGGCTGCGGACACACTCCCCGCCTCCAACCCGGTAAGCGCAGGCGCAGGCAACAATTCACCATCCAGCCACTGCGCTAGTGCGGCCAGCTCCTGCGTAAACGCCTCCGGCTCGAGCTTCGCTGCCGCCTCAGCCAGGCGTGCAGCCTCCTGCGAGAGCCGCATGCGGCCCGCCAGTTCAGCCGCCTCAGCCAGCTGCAACAGGTCATTTTCGCCAACACTGCCGGCGCCATCAACCAGCAGCCGCGTCACTAAAGCATCCAGCCGGGCGCGGACGTCGGGGGACAACGGGTCAGACTCAGGGCACGGCTTCATCGCAGATTCAGCTTTCATAAAACCTCGTGGCGCAATCCGTGCAGTCACATGTACAAAACACTGTCATTTGAAATATCGGCTGACCGATTGAGACCATGAGCCTTCAGTCATCCATGGCAGCAATCCACAATCCTCATCTTCCGCTCGGCGTCTCAGGCCGCGTCGGAAGCTCTCCGTATACCGGCACGCTTCGGACTTCCTTCAGAATGGCCTCGGCCATCTGCTCCAGCCCGATTACCCGCGCCGCGCCCCCCACCCGGATGGCTTCCTTCGGCATGCCGAAAATCGCAGAGCTGTCTTCATCCTGGGCAATGGTCATCGCACCCACCGTGCGCATCGCCAGCATGCCCTGCGCTCCGTCTGACCCCATGCCCGTCAGCAGCACGCCCACGGCGCTTGCCCCCATCGTCTTGGCCACGGAGTGCATCATCACATCCACGGATGGCCTCTGGTAGCAGACCTGTGGTCCGTCGACCACGCTCACGTATAGGCGCTGTCCATCCCGCCGTACCAGCATGTGAAAATTGCCCGGCGCCACCAGCACCCGGCCTGCGCACACCTCATCACCATCGACTGCTTCCTTGACCTCCATTGCCGAACAGCGATTCAGCCGGTTGGCAAAAGCGAGCGAAAAACCTGCAGGAATGTGTTGCGTAACCACAATCGCAGGTGCATCGCAGGGGAGCGCCGGCAGCACAGTGGCGATCGCCTCCGTACCTCCAGTTGAAGCTCCTATAGCGATCAGTCTTCCTCCATTACCCGCAGGATCACGCTCTGTACCCTGCCAATGCATCGATCCTGCTGCTGACCGGACCGCAACAGCCGCTGCGCCGATCGCTTTTCGACCCGCCCTTTGGATTGCCAGGTAGGGCCGGGCCCGGGCTGCCGCCCGCAGCTTCGCCGGCAGATCGTCCGCGATTCTGCCGACCGAGCGCGGGCCGTCCGGCTTCGCCAGCACGTCCACAGCACCCAGGCGCAGGGCTTCAAACGAAGACTCGCACGAAGGCCCGGTCAGTGAACTGATCACGATGACCGGCATAGGATGATGCTTCATCAATTGTCGTAGGAAGCTCAGCCCACCCACCCGCGGCATCTCCAGGTCGAGCGTGATCACATCCGGATCGAAGGCGAGAATCTTCTCTCGCGCCTCGAAGCCATCGGCCGCAGTACCCACCAACTCCAGGTCTCCAGCAGCGTGGATCGCCTCGCCCAGGATGCGCCGGACCAGGGCCGAGTCGTCCACTACCAGCACCTTCACCCTAGACATGACTGGCAGCCGGCATCACGCCGGCCGTGGCTGCGACTGCTGCGGCGGGTACGTTGCTACTGGTCAGGCTCTGCATGCGGATCATCAGTCGTCCGCCGGCAACCTCAAAATACTGCCACCCCGCCGCCGTCTTCAATCCTTCAAGGCGTGACTCTGCTGTTACCAGTACCGGGCTTCCAAGAGTAAAGAGGCGTGCACTGTCCTGCTGATGCAGGATCGCACCGCAAATCATGTTGGTCAGTTCCAGCAACACCTTTGCCTGGTCCTCTTCGCCGATGCTCTCCTCGGACTCACCCAGAAAGTTGGCTGCCATAACGCAGAGCGCCGGGCTATCTGCCACCACCTCGAGGGCGCCGGCGAATGGGCCTGAATACATCAGGCGCGCTGCTGGCAGTTCCTCTTTGTTTTCCCATCCGCTCTCTTCATAGCCTGAGCCATCCACTGGCAGAAAGCACATCTGCTCCAGCACCTCAACCACGGCGTTTTCCACTGCCTGCTGCAGCTTGGCGGGGTCGAGCCATGCGGCAACGTTGGGCGCCCAAGCGCATACCGACGCAGTATGCTGTGCCAGCCTGGCTCCGCCAGTGAGTGCCGCCACAATCTTTTCTTCGAGCTGCTGCGGCGTGAACGGCTTCGTCACATATCCCGCGACTCCCAGTATCTGCATCTCAGCCAGGCGATCGTCGCTGCGATCGGTAGACACCATCAGCACCGGCATGTTCTTCCATCGCTCGTGGGCACGCAGGGCGCGCACCAGGTCCGGACCGTCCATGACCGGCATATTCACATCAGCCAATACCAGGTCGATTTCATCGCCGCCTGCATGCATCGCCGACAGTATGGCGATGGCCTCGCGGCCATTTTCAGCCTTCAGGCGCAATCCAGGCTCCAGCGACGTAGCATCCAGCACCCGTTCGATAAACCGTCGCATCACCGGCGAATCATCAACGATCAGAATATTGGGCTTCATGGTTATCTCCCCGCCTGTTTTGTCACTGCTGCGCCTGCAATCCCCGGTACCACCGCCACGGGCCTCGACAACAACGGCGGCCCGGTCGTATTTGGTTCTGCCCGCAGAGTGCGGGGATCATAGACACACTGATCCGCTTCCGCACCGATACTCAAACAGACCCGGCCAGTCGCAAGATCCAGCCGTACCGTGCGGGACAGCGATCCGCCCAGCGACTCACCGCGCAGAATCACCCCGGCCTTCCACAAAATCTTCTTGAGTGCCAGCTGGTTCCGCTTGCCGATAGCAAATGGATCACATGCACCGGATACCTGTGCTCCGCCGGCCCCGTACACCTGCATCCGCTTCTTCTCTGCACCCAGTTTGTAACAACTGCGGAACAACATCGGAATTCCGACGTCAGCAAACATCGCCGGCCTCTCTTCCGCACGCGCCGGATCGAGCGTCGAGTCGGGCAGCATGTAATGAAGCAGTCCGCCTACCTGCGCAACCGGGTCGAACACACTCACGCTGATGCACGAACCCAGCGCGTACGTAATCAACGTCACGCTGCTGCTCTCGGCTTTGATCGAACCAGAGAAAGAACCTGCATCCGCCGCGATATACGCACGCGAGACCTGCAGATCGCCCACACCTACAATCAGGCATTTCATACGCGCTGCTCTCCCGGTGCGCCGCCTGCAAAGCGGCTTCGCGAAGAACGGGATGTCCCATCCAGCGGGCGCCTGTACACAGCTGGCCTCACATACTCCAGTCCATGTTCCAGAGCATTCAGGCTTTCGGCGTGGCCAATCAGCAGATGGCCGCCAGGTTCAAGGTGGGCAGCCAGATTCTGCACGACCTTGCCCTGGGTCCGCTGGTCAAAATAAATCATCACATTGCGGCAGAAAATGACCTTGAACCTACCCAGCCCTTCCGGCAGGGCCAGCAAATTCGCGCATCGGAACTCAATCCGTTCACGCACCTCAGGCCGCAGCAGGTACCAGCCCGCGGCAAACCCTTCGCCGCGCAGCAGGTAGGGCTTCAACTCAATCATCGGCAATCCCCGGAAACGCTCCGTCTGGTACCTGCCTTGCCTGCCTGTCTCCACTGCGTGAACCGACACATCCGTCGCCAGGATTTCCAGCTTCCAGCGCGGCTGCGTCCATGCCGCTGGCAGCGCGGCCTTTCCCTCGCCCGCGCCCCCGCCCGGCAGCTGGCTCGCTGTTCCAGTACCAGCCAGCTCCTGCAGCGCAGTGATTGCGATCGAGTAGGGTTCTTCGCCGGTCGAACACGCTGCCGACCATACACGCCACTCTGTTGACGACCTGGACTCGCGCAACAAAGTTCGCAGCAGCGCGAAATGCTGCGGTTCGCGAAAGAACTGCGTGTGGTGCGTCGTCAGGGCATCGATCATCCCCGCCCTGATCTCGCCCGTCTTGTCGGCGGTCACTCTCTCGCAGTACTGCTGATAGGTGCTCAGACCAAGCTCACGCAGTTTCTTGCCCAGGCGCGCCTTCACCAGCTCTTCCTTGCCAGGCAAAAGATTCAGCCCGCAGAAGCGGTACGCCATCTCGCGAATCTGTTCAAAGTCCTGCTGACCCAGCTCGCTCTCTTCTAAACTCCGCATCCTGCCTCTTCTTCCGACCCGGTAGCGATATGCCGGCGCGCCGCCGGTCTGGCACTCACTATGCGAGCAGTTGCTGCAGGGCCACCAGTTCGTGGCTGCTCAGCACATAGTCCATGTCCAGCAGGATCTTGACTTCACCCTTCACCTTTGCCATTCCGATGAGGTACTGACTCGGCGTCTCGCTGCCGAACAGCGGCGTGTCCTGGATATCGCCGGCAGGCAGGTTCAACACCTCGGAAACGCTGTCGACAATCACGCCGATCAGTACCTCTTCGCCCTGCATCCGGCTGCGCACCACGATAATGCAGGTGCGCTGCGTATACGCCTCGCTGCCCATGCCAAACTTGAGCCGCAGGTCGATGACCGGGATCACCTTGCCCCGCAGGTTGATCACGCCTTTCACGTGAACCGGGGTCTGCGGCACCGCCGTAATGTCCTGCATGCCGATAATCTCGCGCACCTTCAGCACAGCCGTACCAAACTCCTCCCGGCCCAGCCGGAAGATCAGATACTTGCCCGCGCGCTCCTGCACCATCTGCTCATGGCTGCCATTGATAACCAGTCGGGAAGCCGGCACCGTCAATGCCGCCGCAATCGATCTACTCTGCAATTCCATACTGCCCTTATCGGTCATCCCCGCATAAACTTCACCTCCGGGCAAAAAAATGCCGGCAGCAACCGCCACCGGCATCCTTCTATTCACCTTCACTGCACGCAGTCGCTGGCGAGCCAGCTTACTTCGGCGCCACCACCAGGATCACGAAGCTTCCCGGCACCGCAGTTGGCCGCGGTCGCGGATTGTCCGCCGTCGCCGCCGGACGCGGCCCGAACTCTGCTGCCGCCAGGTAGATCTTCCCCGTCGTCTCATCGAGTGCCATCGTCCGCGCACTCTTCTGCGTTGTCACGGTCTGCGCCACCGTGTACTTATCTGCCGACTCCTGCTTCACCACCGTCAGCGTCCCGCCTCCATTCGACGAAAATGCCAGCCCCTTCTTCGCATCGAAGCCCGCTGCATCCGGACCCTCGCCAATCGCTGGCACTGCCACCGTCTTGCCGCTGTCTGCATCCACCACGCTCATCTTGTTGCCATCGCACACCGCGAACAGCCGCCGATGCCCCGCATCGAACGCCAGCCCCGACGGCGAATCGCATGACGGCAGCGGCCACGTCGCCGTCGCTGTCTTGGCCTTTGCGTCCAGGCGCACAATCTCGTTCTTGTCTTCTATATTGACGAACACTGTTCCCTTGCCATCCGCCTGCGGAAACTCCGGCTTGCCAGGCAGAGGAATCGTCGCCACCACTGCCATTTTTTTCGTATCAATGACCGTTGCATCATTGCTCCGGCCGTTGAATGCCCACACCGTCTTCGTCACCGGCTCATAGGCAATGCCATCCGGATTGGTTCCCGCCGGGATCGACTTCACCGTTGCCAGCGACTTGCGATCGAAGACAACCACCGCATTGCCACCGCCATCGCTCACATACCCATACTTGCCGCCCGGATCGAGCGCCACCCCATGCGTCCCCTTGAGCCCGCCAATCACGCCGCGCGACTTGCCTGTGGCCAGGTCCAGTACATTCACCTGCCCTCCCTGCGTCACATACAGCGCATGGTTCGGACCATCCGCCAGCAGGTAGTCCCACCGCGCATCCCCCGCCACCTTCCAGTGGTCCACCACCTGATAATTCTGTGCACTCGCCATTGCCGGAGCCATCGTCATTACCGCCGCAGCCGATGTCACCATAGCCACACTTCGCATCCACTTCGAGATTCCACATTCCAACATTTGCTTGAGCTCCAGACAGAATTCAGTACTTACCTGACGCCTACCAGCCTCGCAAGCCTGCCTGAATTCAAGATGAAGGTCTCTTCATCTGTACGCAAAATCCCCGCTGCTTTAAACCCGTCCCTGCCGCGGTCGGAGCGACTTCTCGTCCCGCATGACTGCGGCTGGCCCGCTTTCGCTACTTCGTACCCCGCAGTTCCGCCAGGTTCTGCTGCGCGAGAATATTATGCGCATCCCTACTCAGCGCCTTCTCATAATTCTCAATAGCCAGCCCCGTCTGCCCGGCCTTCCTGTACATCTCTCCCAGGCTTGTATACGCGCTACCGGACGCATCCAGTAGCACCGCAAGCTTCATCACCTCGATCGCTTCTCCCACGTGCCCATCTGCCAGCAGATCATTCGCCCACCCTGCCACCCTTCCCGCGTCCAGCTGAAAACCCGGCTGTTGCTTCTGCATCGCTGCATACAGCTCCGCGGCATGCGCAAAACCTTTGTCTCCTAATGCCACCTGGAACGACTGGAAAGAAAGCGGTAATCTCTCAGCTGCCCTGAAACTCACCGCCATAGTGTGTCTCGGGACGCCATTCTCACCCGGCGTTTTTCTGAGAAACAGCATCGCCTCGGCATCCCGCTTGAGATACGCATCCAGAAACGCGAGCGTATACCGAGCCACCCATCCGTAGCCGATCGTGCCATCCTCCCGCCCATAATCGGCCTGCTGCAGCCCTGCAAATTCGTATTGCCAGAACTTCTCATTCCGCTGTGCCATTGAACTGAATTCGGGATGCACCAGCCCCAGCATGTCCACACTCAGCAGGTCGCCATGCGTCCACCCATTCAAGACATTCGGGCCCTGGCTCTTGAACTCTTCCTCCAGCCGCGCCTGGCCTTCCAGTGACGTGGCTCCCTTGAAATACAACAGTGGCAGTGTCATTGTTTCCGGACGCACATCGGTCGCCTGCTTCACCAGGCCCGGGAAATAACGCAGGCTACCATCCATTGCGACCAGCGCAGTAATCCGGTTATCTCGCGCCGCGGCAAATACATTCGACAGGCCGCCCCAGCTGAACCCAACCACCGCTACCTGCGCCATATCCGTATCCGGCAAAGTCTGCGCATAGCCGATCAGGAAGGAAATATCCCGCGCCTGCGCATCAATCCCGGCCAAGTCATGCGTCGACTCGCGAGTGACCCCCATACCCGGACCGGCAATGACCACATAGCCATAGCTCGCCAGCAACTCGCAGAGATCCGCGTTCTCCCAGGAAGACGCCGAAAAACTCGGCGCGTAAATGACAACTGGAAACCGCCCCTGATCCTGCTTCGCGTCGCGGGTCGCCCACATCGCCTGCGACGCGGTCGGCTTCATGCCATCCTCAAACCACGCACCGATGCCGGTCGACTGCTTTGGCCTGCCGAAACTGGTTTCCGTCGCCTGGAGCGCAACGTAATCGCCGACCGTCATTCGCCTGGCTGCACTCGCTTTTGCCGGGTACCAGGTCAGCGTCTGTAGCGGCCTCGCACGTTCGCCCTTTGCAGGCTTTCCCATGTCATCGATCAAAGGAAGAAAGCTGCGGGAAGCGTCATACTGCTCGACCACGCGTAGTCCAACCGCATCCGGACCTTGTTTCTCATGGAATGAAAATGTTGACCCACTTTGCGCAGGCAGCCATGCCGGATTTGCCAATAGCGACAGAAGGAAACATAGCAGGGCAGAAAATTGCAAAGAACCCTCCGGCGGATGCTGTAGACGCAGACTTCGCGATAAGCAATGGCTTATCCAAGACGCCTCCTACCCAAATACGGGAATCCGCATGGCTTCGTTCCACCTTTACTGCCTATGCCACCGGAGAGCCGCTCAATCCGCGAGCCCTGCTCACCATGCGTGGGAAAACGTCTTAAGCCGGCACTCGCTTCAATAACAACAGCGTCATGTCGTCATGCTGTTCAGCACCCGCCGTAAACTCATCCGCCGCGTGAAACACGCACCGCAGCACCTCGGCCGCACTGCGCTCGGGATCCGCACACGCCGCCGCCAGCATCCGCTCCTCGCCCCACTCTTCATCCTCCACCGTCATCGCCTCGCTGATGCCATCGGTGTACGCAATCAGCAGGTCCGCCTCTTCCAGCACAATGGCGCCAGCTTCATAGCTCACCTCGGGCAATAGCCCGACTACAGGCCCGCTCGCTTCCAGCCGCTGCACCTTCCCTGTGCCGCCCTTCACCAGCAACGGAGCATTGTGGCCCGCATTCACATACCGCAGTTCGCAGCTCCGCGGATCGTACACTGCGAAAAAGAAGGTCGCATACCGGTTGCTGGACGACGCTTCATACACCAGCCGGTTCACTTTCTCCATCATCGTTGCCAGGTCTCCCGGATCCCCCAGCACCAGTCCGCGTAACGACGCCCGCAGACTCGCCATGATCAGCGAAGCCGAAATCCCTTTACCGGACACATCGCCCACCGCAAACCCCAGCAGCCCGCCTTCCAGCTCAATCAGGTCGTAGTAGTCCCCGCCCACCTCCAGCGCCGGCCTGCACATCCCGGCCAGGCTCACCCCGGCAATGTCCGGCAGGGTCTGCGGAAACAATCGCTGTTGCACTTCCCGCGCAATCTCTACTTCGCGGTTCATCCGCTCCCGCTGCGCCGCCTCGTTCGCCAGCGACTGCACCAGCTCCGTTACCTCCAGCGTCAGGCCCGTCTGCGCTGCCACGGACTGCAGCGTCCGCAGGTCTGTCGGCGTATACGGCTCCTCCGATCGCTTCGGCCCCAGTGCCATCAGGCCCATCAGTCCCGAACGTCCCGGCAGCGGCAGCAGCAGCTCCGCACGCATCTCCCGCAGCACCGCCTTCTCCGCTGCATCTGAATCCGTAAACCACTCCTCCGGCCGATCGCGGTACACCGTCGCCGGAGCATTCGTCCGCACCAGGTTCTGGATCGTCGCCGAACTCTCCGCCAGCATCACCGGCACCGTAAACTCCATGCCGATCGCCTGCTGCAGTCGAAACACATTACTCCCCCGTAGCAAAATCGAAATCTCTGAAACGTGCAGCACCTCGGAGACCCGCCGCAGCACCGTGCTGATCAACTCGCCCCGGTCCGTCAAATGACGCACCTGCTGCGACAATTCACTCAACACCACTTCGCTGTTATATGCCTCGCGGAAAAACTTTCGATCCAGCCATCGCTGCAGCCGGTTACTCAAGCTGCCACGCATCACGAACAACTGCATCATCGCACCGATAATGAGTGCCAGTATCAGCAGATCCAGCAGCGAATGCTCTTTGCGTCCCATCATGGGAAGTACAAAGCGCAGCAGCACAAAAAGGGCCAGTCCGAACTCCACAACCAGCAGCGTCGCCCGCGCCAGCAGGTACTTCGTTCCCATCCGCAGCAGGATGCGCACATCCATCACCCGCTGCACAATCACCACGTACGCCAGCGTCAGCGGGAACAGGACAATAAACGGCATGATCGCCATAAACCAGTTGCCGTGGTGCGGGTCCGATCCGAAGAGCGGCACGATCGAAAAGATCAGCATCAACGGACCCAGCGAAAGGCAGCTTCCCAATGTCAGTACCCGCATCCGTCGACGCGCATCCGCCGTCGAAGCAGAACGTAGTTTGTCCAGCAGCGCTGCCAGGAACAGCAGAATACACAGCATCTCCAGCGTTGCCGTCCCCCGGTCGACCCATACCTGCGTTGCATTGAAGCGTTGAATCGAACGCACATCAAAAAGCTGGCCGGCATACAAATACAGGTTGAACAGAAAATCAGCAATCCACAGCGCGAGCACAATCCATTTCAGCCATGGGTAGCGGCGGTCCACACGCCACTTTTCCGGAAACAGGAAGCCAAACCACAACAACGCCGGAAAGGCGAACAACTGCGCTACTACGTTCCAGACCGCCAGCACCAGGTACCACGGCGCGGGCCAGAATTTGAAATCCAGGTTGCCAAAGGCTGATTCCGGAAAGATCAGCAGCGCCAGCACCAGCCACGCATTCAAGTCGCGCGGCCGCGCCGCCACCACCCAGTACCCGATCAGCAATCCCAGCAGCGGAACGCCCAGCACCGGCAGCAGGAACACAGTCATCGCACCCAGTCCCCAGTCCGGTCCCTGCCGCGCAGCCAGCCGAACATTCGCCGTATGCGCCCTTCCATCCACTGAACGCACGGTAACGCTCAGGACATCTCCAACCTTCCGGCTTTGCCGAAGATCATGAATCTGCTCATAGCCGGTAAACGGATCCCCATTCAGCGCAAGCAGGACATCGCCCTTGTGCAGACCGGCGGTTTCTGCTTCCTTCGCGAGCCGGGTCAGGCTCTGCCCGTCATTGCCAGTCTCGAACGGCTCACGCACATAGCGTCCGGAATGGAAGAACTCCTCCCGCAGCGCCACCGCGCCCGACACGTAGTAGCCCATGCTGATCAAGACAGTCAGCGCCAGCAGCAGGTACAACGCAAGATCGGATTTCCGTCTCATCCAGGCCCGCCCCCACGAAATGTGTCGATTCTAGAGCAAACCTCTTCTGTTTCGTGCCTGCGTTCGCGGCCGAGCCTCAACTCCCGAACCGCGTCCGTCTTCCGGGCCAATCCTCCCACTGCGCAATCACCGCGCACGCCAGGCAATTGCCCACGACGTTGATGAAGGTCCGGCCCATATCCATCAGCGCATCCACACCCAGCAGCAACACAATCGGCTCCAGCGGCAGGTCAAAACTCGAAGCCGTCGCCAGCAGCACCACCAGCACTGCACGCGGTACCCCGGCAACCCCCTTGCTGGTCAGCATCAGCGTTGCCAGCATCGCCACCTGCCGCTGCCAGCTCATCACCACGCCGCCTGCCTGCGCCACAAAGATCGATGCCAGCGACAAGTACAACGCCGATCCCGTCAGGTTGAAGCTGTAGCCCGCAGGCAGTACGAATCCCACAATGCGCGCCGGCACGCCGCATTCCTCCATCCGCTCCAGTGCCACCGGCAACGCCGCTTCAGACGTGCTCGTCGCAAACGCAATTGTCGCCGGCTCTGCCACCGCCGCAATAAATCGCCGCAGCGGCACGCGCGCGATCAATGCAGCCGGCAGCAATCCCACCACTACAAACACGGCTAGCGACACGTATAACGTCAGCACCAGCTTGCCCAGGCTCACCATCGATCCAGCACCCGCATGCGCAATCGTGTAAGCAAGCGCCGCGCCCACAGCCAGTGGAGCCAGGTACATCACCAGGCTCGTAAACTGAAACATCGTCTGTGTCAGCGAATCGACGAAAGCCAGCATCGGACGCCGCTTCTCTTCATTCACCCGGCTCAGCGCCAGCGCGAAGATCACTCCAAAAACCGCAACCTGCAGCAGTTGATTCTCCGCCACGGATTTCGCCAGGTTCTCCGGCACCACGTGCAGCAGAAAGTCCTCCCAGCTCAGCGGCGGCGCTGCTGCCAACCCAGCGGTCGCTGCATTGTGCGTGACGGCCAGCTTACCGGCAAGCCCGCTCCCGGCATGGCTCACATGGATCGCGGCAAACCCGACCAGCAAGGCAATCGTCGTTGAAACTTCGAAGTAGACCAGCGACTTCCAACCCAGTCGCCCCACGCCTTTCGCGCTGCCATGCCCGGCGATTCCCGTGATCAATGTCCCGAGGATCAGCGGCGCCACAATTGTGCGGATCAGCCGCAGAAAGATGTCGCTCATCACCTTCAAATGCAGCGATAGCGCCGGAGCATCCAGCCCCAATTCCACACCCGCCAGCATGGCCCACACGATCCAAAGTGTCAGCGACCGTCGCCGCGCCACCCAGACCGCCGTCAGCGCCAGTAAGGCAATCCGCAACATAACACCGGCGACAGACAGATGCATGGCACCACCATACATGCAGTTCTTAAAGAGGAAGCTTTTTCAAGTCCGCCCTCTTGATACCGCCCGCCGCGCAGGCTCCGCCAGAGGCAAGGGGGATGCCATAGTAATGAAATGCCCGCGACCAGACGCATTGACGGCATCGACCTCCTCCGCGCCCTCTCTATCTTCCTCGTGCTCATGAACCACGTGAACATGCTGCTGCTTGGCGCCCACATCCCCTACCTGCGCAGCCTGCCCCCGCAACTCGCCAGCACCCTGGTCTGGAACGGCGGCTCTGCCGTCCAGATGTTCTTCGCCATCTCCGGCTTTCTCATCACCTCCACCAGCATCCGCCGCTGGTCCACACCCGCGACTCTTTCCATCGCAGACTTCTACCGCCTCCGCTTCGCCCGCATCGCCCCGCTTCTGCTCCTGCTCTTACTCGTCCTCAGCTGCCTCCACTTCGCACAGGTCCCCTACTATCACGTCAAGGCAGCAACCGGTGGACTCCCCCGCGCCCTCTTCGCCGCCCTCACCTTCCACATCAACTACCTCGAAGCCACCCGCAACTATCTCCCCGGCAACTGGGACATCCTCTGGTCGCTCTCCGTCGAAGAGATGTTCTATCTCTTCTTTCCGCTCATCGCACGCCTGCTGCCCAGGCGCCGCTACCTCTTCATCCTGCTCGGCCTCTTCATCACCGCAGGCCCCTTCGCACGCACCAAACACTTCAACCCCAATCCCGTCTGGCGCGAGTACTCCTACCAGGGCGGCATGGACGCCATCGCCATGGGCTGTCTCACCGCCATCCTGCTCACTGGCAGGCAGCTCTCAAGTACCTGGCAACGCGTCTGCGGATACACCGGCACCGCCATCCTGATCTTCATCCTCAGCTTCTCCATCACCGCCTGGAAATGGGGACTCGGCCCCACCGGACTCGACGCCACCCTCCTCGCCATCGGCACCTGCCTCGTCATCGCTGCCGCCTCGCAATCGCACTGGCACGCACCACGTGTAGTAGCACCTTTGCTCGCCATGGGCCGCCACAGTTACGAGATCTATCTCACCCACGAGTTCTGCGTCATTGGCCTCTTCCTTCTCTTCACCAAAGCCGGCTCGCCCCGCCCTGCCGTTCCACTTCTATTCCTCACTGTCATCCTCACCGCATCCCTTGTGGGCTGGTTCGTCGCCGCGAACTATACAGAACCCATGAACCGGCTCCTCCGCAAATGGTTGATCAGCGATCGCCATATTCGCAATGCAGATGGATCAGAATCGATCCGGACACCACAGAAAGCCCGCTTCTGAAACTGATATCGCTTTTTAAATCCGTCACTGCGCTGGCATTCCGGTGCTGAATCGTGTGGGCGCGTCCCGATAACGTTCAGCAGCAGGCGGCGGATTCAGGCAAAGAGACTGGTGTCAGCCCGGCTTGGCATCACAAATCAACATCGGGAAGGCCGGTGCAGGGCTCCCCGATGTCAGTAGGCCGATCGTCATTGAAAGGTGTCTTTTTAATTAATGCACCCGGTTCCTGGGGAAGAGGGCCTTTTTGATGTCGAAGTTTAGGCCGGCATTCAAGGCCTGGTTATTCCAGAAGATCGGTATGCTGCCCGGCGGCAGTGTTCCCGAATAAATATGGGTGTAGAAGCCCGTAGCTTCGAGGTAGGGAGCGAGTCTGATCGTGGGACGAACAAAGTAACGCTTGCCGAGACCGTAAGAGTCTCCGTTCATGGCAAGGCCGAGCACCCCGGCATAAGCAACCGGCGTGAGAGTGACATAGAAGGTATCTATATTTGCGATGCCGCCATCCAGAGAAACGCGTGAGATCTTCCTGGAGACGGTAACTCCATAGCCTTTTCCGCCCCCGGGAGAGGAGAGACTGGACGTATTCGGACGCCGGTAGGCTTCTACCCGGATACTGTCGAGAACTCGGATTTCGTGAGTATCTACCAGCGTTGCTGCCCGATAGGTGCTGTGTGTGTCCTGGTAGGTGTAATCGAAGGAGGCGTCGGCCCGCTTCAGGAACTTCTTGCGTACCAGGAACTGGTGATAATTGTTCTTTTCAAGACGATCCGCACGCTCAAAGAAGTTCGGAGTATAGAGATCGCCGATGTAAGCATAGGTGACAGAGATCTCGTCAGCGAAGATGTTTCCTGGACGCTTGATCGAGAGGCGCTCTCCGGCGATGTAGCCGTCGTTGTCATAGCTGGTCATCTCGGTGCTGACGCCGCGATTGATGTCGAAGCTGCCATACTGCACTGCTACGCCCTCGATCGGCGACAAATCAAGCGAAAGACGACGAACATAGAACGCCCATCCACCCGATTTGAGCGATGCGGCGTAGTCAGCAGGGTTCAGGCCCGCCACGACACCAAGTACAAAGGCCTGAGGCGGGCTGTCCTTGGCAAGCTCCAGATTCAGAGCCTGTTTATTGCCACCGCCTACAAAGTCGGCATACGCCCAATTGAATGTCCGGCCAGACGAGGCATGGAACGAGATGCCATACCTTCCCTTAGCATCGAACTTGAATTTTCCATCGATAATCCCGCGCTGCTGGGCCTGGTTGAACTCATGCGCGCCATTTGTATCGGAAACGGTACGGTAGCGTAGAGAAAAGTCAGCATCTTTCAAGTTCACCCAGCGGTCAAACCTGGTTTGCCATGACGGAATCGACACATAACCTGGGATAGATGGCGCGACGATGGACGACACGGGTGCAGGCCCGGCCAGCGGGCTGTTGAATGCCAGTTGTTGAGCCAGACACAAGTGCGGCACAAGTGCCAGGACTGCAGTATAGAAAAACTTCGAACGGTTGATGTGTACCCCCTTCCAGCGAATACGCCTGAAAGGATCGACTACCTCTCCACAGGGGGTCTATAGGCACAAACAGGAATTTGAACACCTGTTATCTTGCCGCAAAGCATCTGTCATCTGGAACAAGCGAGATGGATAAGCCCCTCTCTCGCAATCAGGCGCCTGCAATTTGTGGCGATCTTCAGGTAGCCGTCAGGCAGCGTTTGCCGCAACACGCGACCTGATGCAAAACAATTACCCTGAAGAAGACACCAGGCCAAAAGGACCGCCATGCCCGCCATCTCGCATCTCGAATGCTCGCGCTGCCACGCCCACGTCTCCGCAGACACTCCACAAAGACTCTGCCCCGTCTGCCCGCAGAAATTCGGCAACACGCAGCCCGCCGGCACGCTCTATGTCCGGTACGATCTCACGCATCTCCGCAACACCAACCCGCGCGAAGTGATCCGCGCCGACGCAGAAAAATCCACCTGGCCCGGCATGTGGCGCTATCAGTCCGTGCTGCCCTCGGTCACACCCGTCAGTCTTGGCGAAGGCTGGACGCCCATGCTGCCCAGTCGCCGTTACCCGAATGCCTACCTCAAGGAAGAAGGCGCCAATCCCACTGGCACCTTCAAAGCACGCGGCCTGGCTCTTGCCGTCACCATGGCTCGCCACTATGGCCTGAAAAAACTCGCTGTCCCTTCCGCCGGCAATGCCGCAGGCGCACTCGCCGCCTACGCCGCAGCGGCCGGCATCGAAGCCCACATCTTCATGCCAAAGGACGTTCCTTTCGCCAACTACGTCGAAGCCACCGCCTACGGCGCCCACGTCACCCTCGTCGACGGCCTCATCTCCGATTGCGCCCGCATCGTCGCCGAGCGCACCGCCGCCGAGGGCTGGTTCGACATCTCCACCCTGAAAGAACCCTTCCGCGTCGAAGGTAAAAAGACCATGGGCTACGAACTGGTCGAACAGCTCGGCTGGGAATATCCCGACGCCGTCTTCTATCCCACCGGCGGTGGCGTCGGCCTCATCGGGATGTGGAAGGCCTTCGGCGAACTCGAAGAACTCGGCTGGGTTCGACCCAATGCAACATCACCAGACGGTTCACCCGCATGGAAGCGTCCCAAAATGATCGCCGTCCAATCCACCGGCTGCGCCCCTGTCGCCCGCGCCTTTGATCAGGGCGACGCCGTCAGCCAGATGTGGACGAATGCCCAGACCTTCGCCTCTGGTCTTCGCGTCCCCAAGCCATAC
Organism: uncultured Acetobacteraceae bacterium; assembly: GCA_964658265.1. GTDB lineage: Bacteria > Acidobacteriota > Terriglobia > Terriglobales > Acidobacteriaceae. The sequence goes on from CAZZYN010000026.1 coordinate 42,042, forward strand.
GGTGACGCCATCATGCTCGACATCCTGCACACATCCGGCGGTGTCGCCCTGGCCTTTTCAGACGAAACCATCCTCGCCTCCCTCCTCGACTGGGCCCGCAACGAAGGCCTCTTCCTCTCCCCCGAGGGCGCCGCAGCCACCGCCGCCTACGACCACCTCATCGCCAATGGCTTTCTGAAAGAAAGCGATCGCGTCGTCCTCTTCAACACCGGAGCCGGACTCAAATACACCGACACCACTGCCGCCGCCATGAAGCTTGAGCGCTCAAGCTAAGCTTTATAACCAAGAAGCCACCTTCAATCGAAACTGCTCCTACTGTCGCTTTCGCTCGGTTCTATATCCATTTCGCAATCGCACGGAGCAGCTATTACTGCACAGAATCATCAACTCTTGCGGCATCGACTGATCCAGTAGCCATAGAAGCGAACCTGCCCAGAGTGATGACGGTCAAGCTGATCCATCAATGTCCGCAAAGTTTCCGATGGCTGCTGCTCATTAACACCGATCCAACCGATCCGAAACCTTGAGTGCTGCTTCAGTAAATGACGGTACCGGGGCACTCGAAGCTTTCAGGAGCGCGGTGCTAAAGAACTGCGGCATTCCTGATTTGTGAACTATACCGACGCCTCACAGATCAGGCCGCTGCTCCAATCCGCCAGGCATTTGAGTCGATAAACAAGAGATGGCCGGCCAGTCTTAGCAAGCAGACGCGCAGTTCTCCTTCAGAGGGCCTTCCTGAAGAATGGCAGCGACCTTCTCATCGACTCGGTCGATAGTCCGGAAGCCCTATCCTTTAAAATCTACGGCATCCGAAACGGTAAGTTCGCAATAATTTACTCCGGCGGAGATAGTAGCTGCTGACGCAGGCACGCTACCGCTCTGGCAAGCATTGATTCCGGCTACACTTCTTTACCCGCTTGCAAAAATAACCGACACAACCGCCGCCGCCATGAGGCTTCAACCTGTTGAGAGGCAGCGCTGCATAAATCTTCGCGCTCTTTTCCCTGAGCCGATGGTTACTTAGCCCGAACATAGCGATGGTATAACTCCTATTATCAATCGTCTCTTATCCATGTCAGCTCGTGCGTCTTCCGACTTATCATTCCTGCGAAAAGAACAGTCTTTGCCAATGTGTGCTGGCTGGAATTCATTCCTAGCGAATCGTTTCCATCACCACTTCTACATCTAAACGACGCGTGCTCTCGGGGATATCTAAAGAGCCGAGGATGAGCGGCTTACCCAGAGTTAAGATAGAAGCGCATTCAAGGGTTGTCTGACGGATCACAGGATCCTCGACCTTTCCAACCGCCCTTCCCTCGACGACGCTCGATCGAGTCATCTTCGTGTTTAGCCTTTCTCCCTTGTCGTCTAAAGAAGCCAGAATTTCTAAACCAACGTCAAGATACTCAAACATCGAGTTCTGTGCACTGCCAGTGTCCAAAGATCCTGTGATCACCGGCACCTTGTTCCCTTGCTTGAGATCCGTTTTTTGCCCTGACAGCACAACCATTGCGAAATGCTGAGTACCAATACGCTTTCCATCATCGAGCTCTGTGATCGTATATGTCAGGCGAAGAGTCTTGGGCGCAGGTTGAGGGCTATCTGCGGCTGCAGCAGGCCTTTGTGTGCAGATCATATTTGGATTGCCAGATACAACTAGAACAGCTGCTAACACTCCGATTCCTAATCTCATCGCTCGCTCTCTTTCACAACTGATTTCACCGGCTGCCACTTCTGTCCTTCAACCCAAAAAAGACTTGAAACTCTGCCTCACTTTTCGCATCCTGCCGCAATTGATCTTGTTCGTCATGGATCATCGCCAATTCCGCCGAGCCACCTTTCTGCGAGATCCGCAGGAGCAACGTTTCCTGCGCTGTCATAGGCAAAGGCGCTGCCACTAGGCTCGGCGCCTGGAGTTCACGGACCGCCAAGGATTCTTGATGTTTCACTCTGTAAGCAGTTCGCCCCGCTAATTGGGTACTGCGGATTGATGATGCGTGGGTAGTCCCCTCAAGTGCCTTGGTTTTCGCAGGTATGCCAGGATCCGCAATCCTTGTTGCCTGCCTCTGCCTGACTGGTCGGAGCGCCAGGCTATGAATGAGCAGGATGACCGTCACACCAACCAGCAGAACAGCGAAGACAAGACTTTTCGCCGGAGCCAACACACCGGACTTCTGCCTCCGCATCCTGCGCAAATATTGATCAGAAGCTCGCGCTTGGACCACCTGCAGGATGCGATCTTCCATGCCGGATGAAGCCTCACTTCTCCCCAGCGCGATCAAAACTTTCTCGATATCGTCATTCGTGTGATTCACCGTGAGACTCCTTCCTCAAGCCGGGCTTTTAGCCGCACTCGCGCTCGAAACAACAAGGCTCGAATTGCCGATTCAGATACACATAGACGTTCATCTTCTACTTCCGCTCGACAATACTTGAGAAAGTCACACGGCCCACGCACACGGGTCTTCCATCCATTCAGTCAGCACCCTCGGTCTTCATCCCAAACGAACGACTTTGAGACTGGCCGCGAGACCGCAGGACTTTGCCAGAGCACATCCCATGCCTCCAGTCACCGACGGGGTGCACCCTATCGGATAGGAAGCCGCGTCTCACTTCCAGGGGTTCTAGGAAGTACTCCGCGCTTTAACGGTCAAAATAGCTGGCGAGGCAGCATTGAAGACACCTTCAACGTTCCCGCAATTGCCTGAGCAATCCTGACGAAATGCTGCTCACGGTACTCAACTCCCGTGAGCATCGTCGTCTAGTCCTTTGAGGCACAGGAATGAACTCACGATTGGGCTCTCACCGGTCAAGCCGCATAAGGCCACTTACATGGGCAGCGATCAGTGGACATCGAGCCCTCCGCCAACATCGACAGAACACGATAATGGCATTGGTCCGCATAGAATCATCCATGTTTATTCCTCTGAATAGAGTGGTATCGTATCTGTTACTGGCACCATTTAGCCATTCACGATGGTGGGCCTATGGATCTATCCTTGATTTCAGGGGAATGCGTGACGCTGTTGAAGGGTTCTACAACATTTTGTGAAAGTGTATCCGACACGACTGTCGACGGCGTGCCGGTGCGGACAACTCTGCGGTTGATCGAGAACCCTCGCCTGCCAGATGCAGGATGGATTGCCGAAGAAATGGGATCGCTGATGCAGGATTATCGTCTGCGGTACGCCGTAGGTTTGTTGAACGAGACTCTGATTACCCGACTGGAAGCAACGCCAGGATGGAGTTGGACGCTGTAGAGCATCGCAAAACGTGCGCCATCCCATAGTCATCAACCTGACACCATCAGGCTTTTGCTTCCGCAATAACCTGACTCGTTAGGTTTGGACCAGCGTATCTAGACCAACATTCCGCATTGAGTGGTCTACAAATTCAAACTACTTACCGCTTAGTTGCGGAAGGCCGCCGCAACTCTTTCGACAGCCATGCTATGCCGATCCATTTTTTGGTTCCTCTGCGCAGCAAATGGGTGCAGCTATAAGAAGTAGTGAACTCTACCGCCAGGCGCGCAGCAACGGCCACAGCTTAAAACATAAGATCACATACGCCGGTCTCTACTTCGAGGAGTGGATCTACGGATTACTCTACCGCTTCGCCGTGCCCGGAAGCTCACTCGTCGACATGCCGCGACAATGACACTCGGCTTCCTCGGCCTAAAGTCCCTCGTCGTCGGTGCGCTCTCGGTGTCTCCAGTCGAGCAAAGGAGTGACGCAACCAATCTGGCAGTGGCTCGCTATTTCAGTAATTCCAATCATTCGGGCCTGCCTTGTCTCCTACTTTTCAGTGTCGAGAGTCCTATCTGCGTGATCTTTGCCCCGACGAAGACCGGCAATGCAGCATGGTTGGTAGAGTTTGGGCCGCTGCCCGCACCCTTTTCAATGAAAAGCCCACAAGACTTGATTTGCAACACTGCCGTCTATCCCTGTTCACCTGACCCTGATTAATCCTTTAGTGCAACCCGGCAGATAGACACGCGGATCGAGATCAATGCAGTCGCATCCCTTTGTTTAAGCAATAACGAACGCGTGTCTGGGATCAACGCATCCGGGTTGGGAGAACCTCCGTGCAGTGCATGGGACTTTCCGATCGATCGAGGCGGCCTCTCCTGCTAGGCATCTGAGCGCTTCGACACGCCGACTTCGAGCGCGGCTTGACGCTCGTCGAGACGGTAAACGGGTGAGATGCATGACATAGGCTCGCTTTCCCCTCCACGTGGACGACGACGATATACCCTTTGCCACCTTTGATGAAGCCGTCACAATCGGTGGTCGATACCTTCATGTTTTGGACGGGGAGTATTGCACCGAGCCACTACAGGATGTAAAGACCATGCTCTCTTCGGATCTGGCAGCTAGTCACCGACCTTAAATGCCTATGCAGGCCTGTGGACGAACGCTGTTATGCGGACGCTACAAAGCCGTATCTCGATGTCATTCGACAATGCTGCGATAAGCCTGTGCCAAACTGATTCGCAGACCTTGGATCCTATCGCCCTGGGCCAATCTGCGATCCAATTAGTAGGCAAGACAACTAAACAACGGCTCCCTCAAAGCAATACGCAAGAAGCCCGACAATAAGTACAAATCATTGCCTCGCGCGCGTTCCACATCTTGCATACTTTCCTACAACGTCTTTTCAAGGACGCAACAGTAGACGCCAGTCGAGCCTGCGCAGCCTCAACGAAAAGCGTCTGCGGCTGAGTCACTTCCCACTGATAGTCCAGTAACAGAAGCGGACCTTTCAAGATCTTCAAGCCTTCACAACCCCGTGCCTACTTCAATCGCATGAACAGTACGAGCACATATACTTGCCAGGCAGAAGCTATGCATCCAAGTCACTCCATTATTAGGATCGCTGCATCGATCCAACACCGGCCGCGACGGCAGAAGAAGGCCGGATAGCGTCACATGCGTATTAGCTGCTGCAGTAATGTCCAAATAAGGGACCGGATACGCGCCTCGCCGATGGATCAAGCTTTTGTCCAAAGAAAAAACCATCTGCAAATCTCCCTTTAAACATCGAGACACGCAGTCCTTTGTCGAAAAGCTTCCGATGCGAATCGTTTCGCGGCAAGTCATCGGCAGTGAAGACGAGGTCCGGAGATTAGACTAGCCGTGAATTGGTACATACAAACGGTAGTTGTTAGACCCATGTGCCAGGCAATGTCGACATCTATACACTCCCGTCATTCTTCCTTGTGATAGCCACACCGACTTACTCACTAATTTGACATGCCCTGCCGGCAAACAGCTTACCGGGTCCGATTACCCAGAGCATGTGAGACCTCCACAGCATCGCCTTAACCATCTGAGACCCTCGCGCGCAGGTCTGCCAACTGCTCCTGCAAGTCAAGTACATGCAGATAGTTCTTTAGTCGATTCGTTTCCAATGTCTGCAGCAGCGTGTTTTCGTGCCATGGCTCTAGCAGTTGTGCCACTGCGACGCTCCAGGGTGCATCCGCGTCGAAGATAATTCCCAACCCGAATACTGCTGGCACCATGCACCATGCCAGCCGCCTTCCACGGGCTCGTTCCTCAGCCAAGGCATCTTCTATCGCCGTCATGACACCATTTCGCGGACCACCATCCTGAAATGCACAGGCGAAGAGGCCATTACCGCGAAAGCCGCCCTTGGCAACGAGCGCTGGAGCATCCAGCACTACGCCACCGTCATAGCTGTGTAGCATGCGAAAATTTGCGGGAATGCGTTCAGGTGCATAGTAAAGATCACGACGCGCCCACGGCCACGCAACATCATGCAGAAAAATCAGGGGAGCATTACCCGATGCGGTGCTCAAGGCAAAGATTTTTCGCAACTCGTTGATGACTGTGTACCAATTATGGTCGCCATCAATCAGCCAGGCATCCGCACAAGGCAGATGTTTCAGCGCATCGAGGCTTGACTCGGCCACATGCTGCACGTGTGCCTGCTTCGCCAGCCATTGCAGAAATTCTTCTCGAGGCGCTGGGTCTACACACCTAAGCTGGCCCCCGTTTGCCCGCACCCAATCAGCAAGAATCGTCGACATGCCCCCAAACTCACTGCCGATTTCAACTATTTGCCGCGCACCTGCAAGCTCTAGAACCTGAAGTATCAGGTCGTGGAATTCGCTCATCGAATGGATCAGCAATTCTGTACCTATACCGTCTTCCAAAACTCACCTTTTATCCCAAGCATCCTGTCACCTAACGAACTGTCAAAACAACGAGCAACCAGCGACACTCTTCTCACATGGCGACGTGTCTAAGCTGCTCAACCCTCGTCATTATGAAAGCTTCAAGGCTAGGGCCGTCGTAGCACTCCGGAGAAAGCCCATCGCCTGCAATCGTCACTACACTCTTGTTCTCAGTCTCATCTACATGCAGATCAATGTCGATTACGTGCATGCAGGCAGAAAACACCTGGCCTTCGACATCCTCCGGTCACGATCTGTAACAAACTACCGTATATGGCTAGGTTTGCGCTGTCTGCATCAACCAGATCAGTGTCCGAAGTGCCGCTGCCTCCGGCGTCTTCTGACTGAGAGCTCCCTGCTTCCAATGAATATCGCGATAGTTCTCAAACATCCTTGCGGGATCAGCGCTCGATCTCACTTGCGCGGCGACGTGTTGCGAGGCTGAGCCAAGATTGTCGCAATGCACGAGTTGCCCCAGCAGCCTTGCTTCCTCCGCTGATGGTTCGCGGATGATTCTGAAGAACTCTTCGCCGGCAATGTCTGCAGGCATTACCGGGTATCCTGCAGTGGCAGGACAGTCCCTGTAATCTTGTGCGAATGCAGCTGCACCATCATGCATAGCTTCCAGCCTTTCGCACTGTTCTGTGCTCTTGTCGGAAGCCTGCCGGACAGCGACGATCGGCTTGTCACCTGAAGCCAGAGGCGACTCCTGAAAGTGCAGCAGGCTCCCTTCCGTGCTCGAATACACCGTCTCGAAGAGATTCAGAAAGGAGACGATCTGCCGGAAAACAGCAGCGGGATTACCCCTGTGTGTCAGGTACGATCGCAGGGACAATTCCGGCATCGCGCTATGGGCAGAATCCGGAAAGGTCGCAAGATAGTAGCCGGTCACTTTCGTCTCCGGAGCAAAGTGCCTAAGCAGCACATCCAGGGCCTTGTGAATCGTGCCACCCCAGCCAAGATCGACCAGCGCCACCCGCTTGTGCGCAGTCACTCCTTCCTGCACCAGAAAGCGCTCGAGCAGAGCCCGTTCCTTCTGCCCGGCGGCGACCATCGCGGCCATCACGCGAGGCGTCCTGACAAATTTCAGAAGTCGCGGCGTGTCGATCCTTCCGTCGATCTGCTCGTCGAGCGACTTGAACCCTGCTTCGACTGCTTCGGCGGTAAATCCTGCTGCAGAGATGCCCAGTCTTTCGACGTACTCGCGCATTGGCCGAAAACCAATGCCACCCAGGAGACTTGGTACTGCAAACGAGGGCGCAAGCCCAATGATCGGCAGCAGTGCCGCGCGCCGCGAAGCAGGAATACTACTGGACGGGCAGGCATCCGTCTTGTCCGCGAACAACACTGCATACACCCTCTGAAAGAGCGCACCATCGCGCAGCATGAAATAAGCGTGCTCCATACCGTCGACTCGTAAGCTCTCTTCCAGCCACTGGCAAAATCCTGTGGTCAACGGACCGGCGGCTGCATAGCCGAATTTCCACCAAAAATCATCTCCGCGGCCACAAGCCTCTGCCCGCTGAGCAGTCGCATGCCGCATACCCCGAGCCACCGATTGAAAACTTAATCGGCTGTCATCTCCGGGCCGCTGCGGTCCTCCGCTGGTCGTCATCAGCAAAGCAGTTTCGATTGACAGTTTGTGACTGTGCAGGATCGATCGGATCTTCAACTGCCTCGGCTCCCGGTAATCCGAGACCGGGTGATCTCCCACATGCAACAGCCTTGCTGCATCTACGCCAACTGCTGCAAGCACGTGCGGAAACAGATGCCCGCTCTGCTTGGATTTGCGCAGGGCCGACGACGCAAACAGGTCTTCCGGCGAGGCCTTGTAACCATGCGTACGCAGCAGCTGAAGCAGGAAGCTTTCGCGGTGATAGGTGTCCGACACAAAAATCACCCGCTTTCCAGCGTAGATCGCCGCCTCGTACAAGCTGGCCAGTGCCGGGTTAGGCGCACACAAACGTAATTCCAATGCCTCCTCGGCGTCCGTAAAGGATGCTGCATTTTCCTGGCTGATCTCGTTCTGTTCGCAAAAGACCTGGTAGATCTCGTAGAGATTCACTTCATAGCTTCCCGTCAGCTTGAGCGCTACCGGTCGCACCGCCTGCTCCGCCAGCATGCGCATGCGGGAGATCGGGTGCTTGTAACGGTGAGCAGCAAAGGCGGGCAGGCGTTCCAGATGCAGAAACACGTCTACCGGATGATCAACATACCTCATCAGCACCGTGTCGAAAATGTCAAAGGAAACGACATCGACCTGCCGCAGCTCAGAAAGGAACACAGCATTCAGTTCATGCGCCTCGGTATAACCGGCCCGCTCCGTCGCCCTTACCCCGTTAACAAATTCCTGCATGGCCGCGAAGCTCGGCTGCATCGGTTCAACTGCAACAGTGTCTGTGATCGGCAATGATCGCAATATTGTTACGGCGTTTGTTGCATGCAAAGGAGATGCCCGTTCGACCGCGGTTATTGCTGTTATGCCTTGTTCCTGAAATTGCACTGTATCCATTTGCTGAAACCTGCCCCGACCCACACAGCCTGTCACCTCAATCTAGCTTGCGAATGCTCTCCCCGCGCGCACGAACCGTTTGACTGCATGCCCTCATTCCCAGTCTCGGAATTCGCCATTCACTTCATCCCGACTTGGAACAACGCCCGATTATCTGCAAATAAAAAGGGGAAGGCCCGGCATATTCCATGCCGGGCCTTCCCCTTTTCCGCTCTTTTCTGGTTAGAAGTTCAGTTTGAGTTGGAACTCCGCTGTTCTCGGTCCGCCCAGGTTGAATGTTCCCGAACCACGCTCCGTACGGTACTGACCGCGATCCGCAAAGGTGGAAGGTCCATTCACATATCCCGAGATGCCGGCGTCAGATGTATTGAGCAACTGACCGCTCGGTCCAGAGTAATTCGCAAAGTTTGCTACGTTATAGAACGCAACCGAAGGAATCAGGCTGGCCGCTTCTCCCAGTTTCGGGATCTTCAGCGCCCATTGAAAATTCGCATCGATTTCCTTCACCATGCCCACTTCCAAAGCTTTGGCGGGTGCCGGTGCCAGGGGTTGCACCACGCCGCCCAGTGCCACTAGCTGCGCCTGCGTGATGACTCCGCTTGCAACCAGGACCTGCCCGGCCGGTGTCAGGGTTCCCGCGTACTTCGAGTTGAAGTAGTTGATGTAGTTGTTGAGGCTCTTGCCATGATAGTCGCGCATGTAACCGCCAGGGTTTGTTTCGGGCGCTAACTGACCCGGCGTATAGCTGGTGTTCGTATTGCCGCTTCCATCCAGATCTGTCTGGAACAACTGTCCGCCTGTGCCGGAAAGATTATCCAGCGTCAGGTTCCTCGGAGTGGCCGAGCCGAAGTGAGCAATCAGGCCGATCTGCGGCCCCCTCTTCACAGTGGCATACCCGCCGAAATTCAGCTGCTGAGGCCGATCCAGACTGCCGCGACCGATTTTGCCGGTCGGGTTGCGCCAATCCCAGGAAGTGGCTGTGAAGAACTGGTCCGATCCCGCAGTACCCGCAGCCGTCGTTACAAACCGGGAGAAGTTGTACGAAACTTCCAGGTTGGTAGCGTCGAATCCGCGTAGGGGATGATTCCTTTGCTCCTTGAATTGCACCTGGAATGCGTCGTACGAGGAGCGGCCATTCGGAAACTGGAACACACCTTGCCCGACTGCTCCATTCTTGCCAGGGAATGCTGCAATTCCTCCTGCAGGACCACCGCCGCCATTTTTATCCACGCCCGAACCGAGACCAGCACTCGAGAAGTCCGCGATGTTGGCACCTGTACCGGTACCAGCGCCGTGGATACCCGGGCAGCTGATGATCGCTTCATCAATCGATGACACACCGCATTGCGTAAGAGCATTCGCGATTCCCGCTCGTGCGCCGGCAATATCGAAGTATCTGGAATCGCCGACTGCGTTGATGTCCTGGGACTGCATAAACTTCCAGGTCACCTGGTGAATGTAGTCAGCCGAGATCGTCATTCCCGTGCCAAGCTGCTGCTCCACGCCAAAGTTCACATGGATCGAACGAGGCGCTGTGAAGGTATGCGGTGCATAGGCGCTAAGTCCACTGGACTGCGAAATCGAGAGCGTTTCTCCTACGAAGCTGCCGTTTGCCGCCGGACCCGCTGCAGCCGTTGCCTGCTGGTAAGCCTTCTCGATAGCAGCAAAGCCCGCGCCGGAAACGCCCACGGGCTGGGCGCATAGTGTCTTGATTGATGCTGTGTCACCCCCGGCGACCGTCACCCCATTGACCTGGATCGGCGACACCGAGGTGCAGCTTACCGCCGCCTCACCAAAGAATGAACCTTTCTGCAACTTGGCCGGACGATCAAAGAGCACATTGTTGAAAACAAAGTTCTCGTAGAAGAGTCCGACGCCGGCGCGAACCACAGTCTTGCCATTCAGAGATGGCGGCGCATAAGCAATGCCGAGTTGCGGACCAAGCTCATTATTTGGCTGCCGTACCCGGTCTCCCAGGCCCGCGCCGAACTGGTCCAGGATCAACTGGTTGCCGCTGCACGGAGGATTAGGGAAGACGGTTGTGTCAATCTCTGAGCAGGGAATCGGTGCCAGATCCGAGTCGGAACGACCGGTATCCCGCTGATACCGTAGCCCAGCGTTCAATGTAAAGTTCGGTGTCACCTTCCAGGTGTCTGCGATGTAAGCACCCACCCTCCAGTCACCCTGGCCTCCCGCCTTGGCACCAAATTGTGAGATCTCTGTACTGTAGCCCTGTCCGTTGCCGAAAGTCACAGTAGACGCGAGGTAACTGGCTGGATCACTTGGCGTGTCCGAATTTGCCTGCGTTGTTACCAACGGCGCCAGACCGTAGAACGAAGCATATCCGCCGCCGAGAATTCGGTTCAGACTGCCGCCATACCGTAAAGTATGCGAACCTTTCGTCCAGCTGCCGTCGTAGCGGAACTGCTTTTCTGACTGGTACGTCTGCTGTGGTGCCAGCAAATTTGGACCCGAATAGAAACCGCTGCTCGGAATGTGAAGCTCAATCGAAGGTACCGGATTGAAAACGCCGCTCCCGCTGGCATCGCTGATCAGGTTATGAAACTTCTCGTAGCCGCCGCGGAAGCTGTGCGTGAATTTGCCTGTCGTGAAATCAGCGCCGGCTGAAAGTCCCGGCGTGTTGTCGCGGTTGGCATAGCGGGAGTAGCCGTAGCCAAAAGTGGACGCGACACTGTTTACCTCGTAGTTGCCACGGGCAAAGAAGTGAATACCCCGCGGTCCGTCATAGTCCATACGGAGAACAGAATACGTGTCGCGGAACGGAGAACCATAGGACTGGTTTTGCGCCTGGATTGTCGCCAGCTGCGATGAAAGGGTCACTGCCTGGTTGGAGTCCTGCTTGATGCGCTCGAGGTCGCCGAAGAGATACAGCTTGTTCTTTACGATCGGGCCGCCGGCGTACCCGCCGAACTGGTTACGCTGGAATGCCGGGTTGATGCCGCCGCCAGAATTCGCAAACGCAACATTATGGTCCTGGAAGAAGTAGAACGCCTGCCCGTGGAAGTTGTTGGTGCCGGAAGGCGTCGCCACAAACACAGAGCCGGAAGAGGTAATGTCGCCCGAAACGTCGCCCGTCGAACGATTCAACTCAAACTCGCCGATTGCGCCGGACGGTACATTGAAAATCGTCGTGCCTACGGTCTCATCCGTAATGTCCGAGCCGTCCAGCAGAATACGCGTCGTGCGGCCTGACACACCGCCAATCGACAGTGCCGAATAACCGGCCTTCGTTGGGTCGAACGATTCACCACTCTGCAGCTGCACACCGGGCTCCAGCTGGGCCAGGTCCAGGAAGTTCCGGCCCTGTACCGGCAGATTCTGAATCTGCTGCGGCGTGATTACACTGCCCACACTCGATTGCTCGGAGTTGACCTGCACTCCGGAACCTTCTACCTGCACCACCTGAGCAGCCGAACCAACCGCCAGCTTGTAGTTGTCCGTCGCTACTGAGCTGATCTGCACTGTTGTCGTCGCTGAAACACTTGAAAAACCAGACGCCGTCACCGAGATCTTGTACGAACCAGGCGTCAGCGGACCTGACGAGTAGAAGCCAGCTGCGTCTGTCGTCAGCGTCTTTGCGTTCGTCGTCCCGGCATTCGTAATGGTGACCGTGGCCCCTGGCAATACCGCACCACTCGAGTCCGTGATCGTTCCCTGGATCGATCCACTGGTGTTTGTAGCCTGCGCCGAGGCATGGTGCGGGGCAAGTAGGACCGCGGGGACGGCTATCCCACCGCACAACACAAATTTGAGTGAGAGAGACGAACCTTTCAACAACCAGCTTTTACGAGACTTCATGAGGATCTACGGGCTCCCGGGCCTGATGTGTGTGAAAACTGTCAAGCTACCCCGATGTATGCATTCGTGATGCCAAAGTTGTACACCCACCAATCGCCGCAAGGCACAGCAGTTACCGTCCAGCACATCGGGTTGATCCTCACAGCCATTACAGATTTGTGAATTATGCCTACAAAATGCCGTATATGAGAGCCATCAAAGCTTTTGAGTGCATGAAATCAATGATTCTTCCTGATGAAACTTATGCGTTGCCAAACTGTGAGGACGCCCCAGCTGATGGGGCGGTCTGGCTCTCTTCCCGCACTCGCCCTGGACCGCATCTCAAAGCAAG
>CAZZYN010000027.1:0-53913 GCA_964658265.1 uncultured Acetobacteraceae bacterium
CTCTTTCAGGACGGTACGTTTCGCGGTGGTGCCGGACGAGATCACGCGGGCACTGGAACTGCAAAAGGGTTCAGCGGACCTGGCTGCCAGTCGCGCTCTCGGTCCTGACATGGTGAAGACGATTCAGCAGGACAAGCACTCGCATCTCGAGGTGCTCTCGTCACCTGGAACAGTGGTCAATTTTGTTAATTTCAACCTGCGCGATCCGGAGTTGAAAGATGTGCGCGTCCGTAAAGCTATCGCTTATGCGATCAACCGGCCACTGATCATCCAATCTCTCTATCGCAACGAGGTCCGGATCGCAGATGGTCTGCTGCCGCCGGGCCACTGGGCTTACGCATCGGACGCAGCGCGGTACAACTACGATCCTGCGAAGGCAGAGTCACTGCTTGATGAGTCAGGCCGCAGGCGCGGAGCCAACGGCATCCGGTTTCACCTGACCATGAAGACCTCAAACCAGGATACGGCCCGGCTGCTTGCGTTGATACTCGCGCAGCAGCTAAGGGCGGTGGGCATCGCGCTGGATGTGCGGAGCTATGAGTTCGCGACCTTCTATGCCGATATCACGAAGGGAGCTTTCTCGATGTACGCACTGAGATGGATTGGTGGGAATGAGAGTCCTGACATCTTCCAGTATGCGTACAGTACGGAGCGATTTCCGCCGCATGGAGCCAATCGGGGACGTTATTCGAATCCCGAGCTGGACCGCCTGATGAGTGATGCGTCGACGAAAGACAAGCAGGCTGATCGGCGTGAAGACTATGTGGAGGTGCAACGGATCCTGGCTAATGACGTACCCACGATTCCACTCTGGTACCTGGACAACGTGGTGGTGCACAATCACCGGATTCAGAATCTGCACGTGGGGGCTTCGGGGGACTACAGCTTTCTCACGACAGCTACCTTCGAGCCGTGAAGGTCAGGCGCCACGCTGCGAAAGGTTATTCCTGGAATCCTGCGAAACATAGTTGACCAGATGCTCGTAGATCTTGCGGATGGTAGTGAGCACTGAAAGGTTTGCCATCGTGATCGCACCGGGAAAGCGGCGATTGAGTTCTACATGCAGGCGAATCATCTGTACCTGGTTGCCGCCGGCTTCGAAAAAGTCTTCATCGTAGCCTGGGGTCCGCTGCAGCAGACGGGCCCATACGCTGCGGACCTGTTCGAGAATGTCTTTCTGCGACGGATCCTCGTAAGTTGAACGTTCGCTCGCGCGCTTCCAGCGTTGTTGAAGCTGAGCCCGGTCGAGCACGCCGCGCGCATCCCGCGGGATGCTGTCGACGTAGTAGAAGGCTGACGGCATGGCCTCCTGTGGCAGCACGCTGCGCATGGAATCCTCAAGAAGAGACTGCGCCTCACGGTCCGTAGGCGTGTCCGGCCGGGGCGGCTCCATTTGAATGTAGGCGACGTTCCTCGGAACGCCCTGCAGGTCTGGCTGGACTACAACGGCTGCGTCCAGAACGCGCTGTTGGCCGGCCAGCATTGCTTCCACATCGGCGGGAGTGAAGGCTGCAGGAGTCCGGTCCGGCGGACCAACAATGACTGGAAGCCTGCGCGTCCGCTTCTCGGCACGACCATGTAATTCAAGGATTCCGTCACTGCGCACACGGGCTTGATCGCCGGTCAGGAAAAGGAGACCCGCCGCGTCACTGCCAACCAGGGATGGCTGCAGAAAGCGGGATTGGGTCGAGGCAGGGTCTTCGAGGTAGCCGAGTGAGACACCGTCGCCCGCGAAGGCAAGTTCACCGAGTTCGCCTGGTTTGACCTGGAAAGTCTGAATATCTTGGCGTTCATCGCGCGATGGTGGCGCTTCCGACTTCATCCAGTGCGGAATCACATGCTCGTTCGCAACAGGCTGTGGTGTTTCGCTGCCGTGTTTCAGAATCAAGGCATGCATGCCATCTACAGGGATGCCGATTGGCACCGCGGCCTGGGGCTCCTGATCATCGGTCGCGACGTAGTAAGTGGCATAACCGCTGGTCTCGAGAGTGCCATAGGTGCTGACAACGCGAAGAGCAGGAGACGTACTCCTGAGTTGAGCCATTCTCCGGGGAAGAAAAACATTCCCGCTGTCCAGCTCGACGATCAAGGTGCGCAGCGGCGAAAAGATGCCGGGCTCCTGGTCGAGAAAATCCTGCACGGCAGAGGCGGGGAGGCAGAGACTGGT
Organism: uncultured Acetobacteraceae bacterium; assembly: GCA_964658265.1. Lineage (GTDB taxonomy): Bacteria > Acidobacteriota > Terriglobia > Terriglobales > Acidobacteriaceae. The sequence goes on from CAZZYN010000027.1 coordinate 2,168, forward strand.
AACGCCATATTGGCGGATCGAAAGCGCCAGCGCGTCCGTGGAGAGAGGCCCGTCCGGCGCCAGTGCCATGGTGGAGCCATGGAGAAGACAATTCCATAGCTCGAGGAAACCTGATCGGCCATTCATGAACGGGTGCAGCAGAAAGGTCTCGCCAGGGAGCGGCCGGATGAGCTGTTCAGCGAAGGCCAGGCGTGCGATAGCCCGGTGAGAGACCATGACTCCCACGCTTGCTTCACCCTTTTCATGGCGAAAGAGCACGGCGGCGACAGAATCGAGCGAGATCCCGGGTAGAAACGTTTCCTCAGACTCCGGCATGGTCTCCTGTTCCATTCTGCGCGCATCCAGAACCTTCCCGATTCCCTGCCAGGTGGAACAGGAGGAGCTTCCGTAGGAGCTGTCGCACAGCACGACGGCCATACCGCGGGCATGGATGCGTGCGAGTGCGGTCTCGTCAGAGAGAAGCTCGCCGGCAAGCGGCACGTAGGCCGCACCGGCCAGCAGGATTCCTACGATCGAGGTGATGGTCACAGGCGACTGCTCCATGACGACGCCCACCAGCATGCCCGGCCCGATGCCATGGCGCCGCAGGGCGACTGCCACATTCTGCGCACGGATAAGCAGGTCACCGTAGCAGAGAATGCCGAAGCTGCCGGTCACTGCATCCGCTTCTGGACACTGGATCGCAGCTTCAATCAGGAGCTGTGGCAGAGTCGCGCCACTGGACGAATTGCCGGGAGCCGGGCTCTTCGCAGGCGGGGAGAGGCCGATAGATGATGCTTGCGACACTGAAGGATCGTGGGCTGCCAAATTATCTGCTCGACTCGCTCTCGCTGGATAGGATTGGCGACATATCTTGAACCTGGCCCGATCCGTGGAGTGTGCATGATCCAGCTGCCTGCCGTGGACCTGTGCCTCATCTCTTATTGCCCTTATACACAGATGGCACGTAGACATTGGGAGCCAATTAGTAACAGAGAGGTAATGCACGCATTACTGATGTGCGCGATGAGTAAACCAGCTGTCATTACATCCGTCAGCATGGCTTGCCGCTGCAGGCTTGGGCTGCAGCTTGCATGGCCGGTGCAGCGCGGCGGTTTTGTCCGCGGTAATCGATAGAGTTCGGGAGTGTGTGAACCGCGCATGAGGGTGGACAGCCTGCGTCTGCAGGGTGCGTTGACCGTCGCACGTAATGTCCTTACTATGAAGAGGTCACACATGGCGGGTTGTGCCGTGCTTGTCGTGTTGCCCCCTCGTTCAATGGTAGGACAGCTGACTCTGACTCAGCATATCGGGGTTCGAATCCCTGGGGGGCAACCATGTTTAAGCAGACGCATGTTGGCCGCGAATGCTCCAAGCCCCTCGAACCAAAATCAGCTGGCGTCTTCCGCGCAGCGGGTGTGCTCCGGCATCGGCCGCGGCTGTTGATGCAGTACGCCGTTGACACCTGCGATGATGGTGACATGTTGGATAGTGCTGACGGAAGCGTTGCTCGATGACGGCTGAGCCGGACGATCTTGAACTGATTCAAATTGTCGACGCAGCACTGATCGACGTGGCCCGACGTAGCGGGCGGCACCTGGTCTGCCGGCCTGGTTGTGCACAATGCTGTACGGGTACCTTCGCAATCAACGCACTGGATGTTGAGCGGCTGCGCGCCGGGTTCCTATTACTGGAACAGACGCAGCCAGAACGAGCGCGTACTCTTGCTTCTCGCATCAATGCGGCGATAGCTGAGACTTCGGCGTCTTTTCCAGGCGATGCCCATAGTGGCATCCTGGGACAAACCGATGAGCAGCGAGCCTGGTTTGAAGATTTTGGAAATGACCAGGTGTGCCCCGTTCTGGATCCCTTAACCCTCACATGCGACCTGTATACAAGCAGGCCATTGACCTGCCGCGTCTTTGGTCCGCCAGTGCGCACGGAGGCTGGGATGATGGAAGACGGTGTGGCAGAGGCTTTCGGCATCTGTGAGCTGTGCTTTACGGATGCGACGGCGGAGGAAATTGCGGCCTGCGAGCTGATTCCCGATCCGGGCAATCTGGAGGCTCGCCTGCTGCAAAGGAAGCTGGATGAGAACGGTGCTGCGGAGTCGTTTCGTCCGGAGGCAGAATCAACGGTGGCTTTCGCCTTCGCCTCGTGGTTCAGGGCGCGCTCCTAAGGGAGCCCTGCGACCTGCTGTTGCAGCGTCATTGAGCTGATGCGTGCTGCACTGACTGCAATACGCGGAAAGCTTCTCTTAATGACAACTGATTTTCATCAAGCGATCTTATGACGACTGCTACGCTGCGTCAGCGACAGGGTTTGGCTGGTTCGATTGAGCCTTGAGGCGTCGGAAGCCCCTTGTGGTGTTACTGACGTTCACCCTCAACACGTCATCGTGTTACCAAAGCGCCGTGGCAAATCACCGGGCCAGGATGTAGTTTAAGGACATCGCAGTACAACTTTGCGGTCAGCAGTGTAAAACTTTCGCACGTAGCTAGATTCAACCTAAGTTTCATGTTCACTCAGAAGGTGTCGATAGATCAGACAGCAGCTGAATGATCCCGCACAAGGGTTGAAGAGTACCTGAACGGCCAGTGCCTTTCTGCTATTCGACAAGTTGAGCAACACCTGTATCACTTTGCAGTTTTCTTTTTGGGAGCACGAGAGGCGAAGTCTTGCCGGTTGGATTGAGCGAGACTGCCTGTACTTCTTTTCGGGCAACACTTGCAGTACTTTTCCACGCGCATTACGGCGTGATCTCAGTCCAAATCCGCGCCCTGCGCATATTCGGTGGAGTCCTACCCTTGCCTAGCCTCAAAGAAGCTGCAACCTATACAGAAGCTGCCAAGACTGCTTCGATCCATACATTTTCAAACCGTTCATCGCTGAGCCTGACGGAAGTCGAAGCACGGCGTTCCGCGCCTAGTGATTCATCCCTGGTATCCGTACTCGGTGTGCCGATTGACAATGTCACCATGGACGACGTCCTCTCGAAGATCCAGGAATGGATTGCAGAAGGTGGCTTCCACCAGATTGCGACTGCCAATACCGACTTCCTGATCAATTCCATTGTGGATGATGAGCTTGAAGAAGTACTGAGCCGCTGCGACATGGTGCTTGCGGATGGCATGCCACTGGTCTGGACATCCATCCTCAAGGGTAAGCGCCTGAAGGAAAGAGTGACGGGTTCGGATATGGTGCCGAAGCTGGCTGATCTATCGGCCCGTCACGGCTTCAGTATCTATCTTCTGGGTTCCACCCAGCCGAGCCTGGATGGCGCGATAGCGTGGATGGAAAAGCATTACCCGGGCGTCCGGATTGCCGGATCGCATTCTCCTGCATTTGCTTCGCTCGAAGCCATGGATCACGAGGACATTCTCCGCCGCATCGAGACGGCGAATCCTGACATCCTGTTGGTCGCGTTCGGCAATCCGAAGCAGGAAAAGTGGCTTTCCATGCACCGCAGCCGCCTGCATGTTCCGGTTTGTATCGGAGTGGGTGCGTCGTTCGATTTCCTGGCTGGCGCTGTCAAACGTGCGCCGGAATGGATGCAGCACACCGGCATGGAATGGCTGTACCGGGTTGCCCAGGAGCCGGCGAGACTGGCGAAGCGCTATTTTAAAAATGCATTCGGGCTAGCAATACACCTGCCGATGGAGCTGGCCACTGTCGCCGCCCAGGTCAAGCAGTACAGCCTGCCACAACTGCTGGTTGAAGACAGCGGCAACATCCGCGTGATGCGCGTTACGGGGAATTTTACTGGTCCGCTGGCCAAGCGCTTTGCGGAAGAGACGCAGCTTGCCCTGGCGAACGGCTCTAACATCGTGCTCGACCTGAGTGGGTCGACGTATGTCGGGTCGGATGCACTGGGCCTGTTGATCCGGATCGCTGCACGGTTTCGGTACTGCCGTCGCGAGTTATGGCTGACCGGGCTGAAACCACTCGTCATACGCACCTTGCGGTCTTCTCGCTCAGGAGCTGGAATCCGGACTGCACCGAAGGTTGCCGATGCTATCCGCAGAATCAGTGCAAGCGCGGTTGTTCCAGGCGTTCTCGAATTTCATCGCGGCTTCATGATTGCCGGTCCGGAAGTCCGACGTCCCGACGTATTCCGCCAAAGAGGTATTGGCCGCTCCTCCGCGACGCGTGAGTCTAGGGACTACCGGGGCCAAGAGCTTCAGGATCGTGCCCCGGAGCAACTGGCAGCAAGCAACGCCTAGAGCCAGTTGCGGGAACGATATTGAGCCTGATCCATGCGAGATCAAGTCGAAACACGAACCGGACAGCATGCCTGGTCTTCAAAGGAGCAGCAGCTTAGCCCGCATGTCATGAGGCTTTTATCGGTAACCGACAAAGTGCTTTTTGAAGTATCGTGTAAGTTCAGGTGGAACAGTCTGCCAGCGATGACTGCTTCTCGTCGTCATCAGTCGCTTGTTCTACAAACATGCTCAGCCATCCCTGGGCAGGCAGGAAAGACTATCAAGGTTTTACTCCTGGCTTCTACGTTGACGCCGGTTTCTCCCACTCATCTTTTCCGCAGCCTGAACTTCCGCCGGATCTTCACCTAGGAGGCACGCAAATGTACCTGGCCTTCTGGTGGTTTTACCTAGTGCTCGGTTCTGTCCTGACTGTATTGACGCTCCCCTTGTTGTCGGAATTGCTGCTGCTCAGCTCTGCTTCTCTGCTGCCAAGACGGAGTTTGCGGAGGAACCATGAAACGCCAGCCCGGCCTGTGCGGCTGACCGTGGTTGTTCCGGCGCATAATGAAGAAACCCTCATTGAGCGGTGTGTTCGAAGTCTTGCTGCGAGTCAGCCTGCGAATGTAGAGATCCTGGTGCTGGCGCACAACTGCAGCGATCAGACCGCGCTAAGGGCGAAAGCCGCCGGCGCGACGGTGCTGGTTCTTGAGGATCTTCTTCAAAAGGGCAAGGCATCGGCTCTGAGAGCAGGTTTTGCGCATGCGATAAGCAGGGGCGCAGAAGCACTGGTGGTCGTCGATGCTGATTCTGTAGTGAGTGCCGCATTTCTCGCTGAAGTGCAGCAGGCACTCAGTGCGAATGCAGCAGTGGTCCAGGCCACCTATAAAGTTCTGCCACAGCAAGGAGTCGACCGGACTTCGCTGACATCGATCGCGTTCCAGGGCTTCAATATTGTGCGGCCCAGGGGTAGGGAGCGACTTGGCCTCTCAGCCGGCATTTTCGGCAACGGCTTCGGACTGCGTAAAGAGGTACTGGAAAGCGTCCCGTATCGCGCCGATTCCGTAGTGGAAGACCTGGAATACCACGTTCAACTGGTGATGGCGAAGCAACGGGTCCGCTTTCTCGAAGATGTAGCAGTATTCGGTGAGATGCCACAGGCTGAGACAGGCAGCGCGAGCCAGAGAGCCCGCTGGGAAGGGGGCCGCCTGTTGATGATGAGGCGGCTGCCACTGCGCTTGATCGCGGCAATCGGCCGCGGAGAGGTAAGGCTATTCGAACCACTGCTCGATGTCCTGAGCATCCCCCTTGCGATGGGTGTCATGTGCCTTCTATTGCTTGCCATCAGTCCGGTTGGATGGATGCGCTGGTATGCAGCAGCTGGCCTGGCAACGATCGCTTTTCATTTTCTGCTTGCGTTGAAAGCCGGACCCAGCTTCTGGAAGGGACTGCGCGTGCTGTTGCGAGTTCCGGGTTACGTCTTCTGGAAAATTGTGCTGACGCCAAAGATACTGCTGGCCTCCCGATCTGATGCGGCGTGGGTTCGAACGCAGAGAGAAGAACCTGAATTCTCTGGCCACTCCTCGGCGGATGCGATTGAATGATGAGTGTGAGTGGCGGTTCCAGTACCAGCATGGGTCGGCAGACCGGGATGACCGATGAGGCCACCGAACGGAACGGGTATTTACAAGCTGCCTGGGGTGAGTTTAGGAGTAGGAGTATGAGTTTGAGGTCAGGATGGTATTCCAGCCGGTGATCGTTCCCTTGTCCAGTCGGTGCAGAAATGTTGTGCTGTGTGCTTTTGCCTGCCTATTGCCCGCGAGCTATGCGCAGAGTGCTGCGCCCGCGATCCCGGCAGACAGTGGCCCGGCAGCCGCGCAACAGTCGGATGCTCAGCCGGGAGTGTCGGACAGCGCTAATAAAGCAGGCGGCGGTAATTCGCCCGCGCTGCAGACCAGCCCCTTCTTACAGATGAAGCAGCTTGAGCCTTCAGAAGATGAAGAGTACACGCTCGGCGGCGGCGACGAGATTTCAGTTGAAGTACCAGGACATCCAGAACTTTCAGGCAAACACACAGTCGGTCCGGACGGTCGTATCACCCTGCCTACGGCCGGGACGGTGAATCTTAATGGACTCTCCCGTGAACAGGCGTCGAAGGCAGTAGAAAGCGCCTATGGCAATTTCTACCGAAATGTAACGGCGTCGGTCGGCATTGAGAAATACGGCTCAAACCGGGTGATGGTGACGGGCGCAGTGCTGCACCAGGGGTATGTATACTTCCAGCAGACTCCGACGCTCCTCGATGCCATCACCCAGGCCGGCCTGGCAGAGCCAACTGCAGTCCATGCGGGCGTCCAGGCGACTTCTGCCACGGGAAAGCCGGCTCCTTCTGTCCTTCCCCAGGAATGCACGGTATACGAGACCAGCAATGGGAAGCAGATGGTGGTCACGGTCAATTTGCGGCAGATGTTGACCAGCAGCAATGCGATGTCAGATCTCAGGCTGCGCAGAAATGCAGTGATCTACGTTCCGAATCCCCGGGATCGGTTCGTATCGGTGCTGGGCGAGGTGATGCACTCTGGTCCGGTCCAGTTGACGGACGAACTCAACCTGCCGGCGATCATTGCTGCGGCGGGTGGCATTTCCGAGCACGCAGGAAACAATCCCAACATTGCGATTGTCGATCCGACGACACGCAGAACCAGATACATCCGCTACAACGACATGCTGACACCCAGCCAGATGAACGAGGTCGCGATACAGCCGGGCGATCTGATCGTTGTTCCCAAGGCAGGCCTGGCAAAGATTGGCTATGTCTTTCAGCAGGTGAGTCCGCTGACCGGACTGGCAGGCATCCTCGCTGTGACAGCATTCTAAGGAATATTTATGAGACTGCATGACCCGACAGCCAGCCCGCTTGAGATCGCTCCGGTGATTTTTCCGAAGCCGCCGAGCAAGGAGCCTGACGAAGCCACCATTCGATCGATCCATGTTTTCGAGAGTCTGCGCAGGCACCGCATTATCGCCGGACTGGTGCTGCTGGCGGGAGTCCTCTGCAGCAGCTTTATTCTCTACAATCGTCGTGGACCGCTATACGAAGCATCCAGCCAGATCTATATCTCTCCCACTTCTTCCAAGGCCCTGACCGATGACCGTCAACAGGCGGCTCCATACGAAGGGCTGATCGATGAACAGATCAAGACCATTACGCGCTTTGATGTACTGCAGGCAGCGTTGCGGGCATTACCGGCAAGCGTGTGGCAGGGGTACGGTCCGAATGAGCTTGTAGCGATCAGCAATCTTCAGAAAATCCTGGGCGTGGCACGGATGGGCCAAGGCTTTGAAGTAAAAGTCAGTCTAGAGGGTGGCAATGCCCGCAACATCACCGACATTGTGAATGCCATCACGACTGCCTATATAGCGAAGTCCCGTGATGTCGCATTTTACGATCGGGACCAGAAGCTCGACATACTGCATGGCGAAGAAGCCAGGTTACAGAAACAGCTGGTGGATAAAGGCCTGCAGCAGACCAGCCTGTTACAGGACCTGGGGATTGCCAGTGTCCGGCCGGAAGACGCGAGTCCGTTTAATGATCAACTTGCCAAGCTTCATGGCGATCTGAATGATGCCACGGAGGCGCTCGGCGAAGCACAAAGCAAACTCGAAGCCCTGCGCAGGGGCGGATCCGGCGCACCCGGCATGCAGGTTGCTGCAGCTGATGCCGCTGCCCTCGATCCGGGTATGACTTCGCTGAAAAGTACGTTGAGTGCGCAACGCGGTACGCTCATCCAGCAGATGGCGACCTTGACGCCTTCCAATCCGATTTATCGCCAGGATGAAGAGCAACTCAAAACAATCGACAGCCAGCTGGCGCAGAACGCGCAAACTCTCCAGGGAAAGAACGCAACCCAGATCACGCAGCGTCTCGAATCTGAAATTGTTCAGAAGCAGATTGTCGTCAATCGTCTGCGTGCGCAGCTTCTCAATCAGACCCATGTTGCTACCGGCAGTGCGCCCAAATATCAGCAGGCTCAGCAACTCAGTACTGACATTGTGGATCTCCAGAAGAGCCTTTCCGCTATTGGCGACCGTATCCGTGAGTTACAGGTGGATAGCTCTTCTCCTGGCTCGGTGTACCTGTCGGCAGCAGCGATGGTGCCCTTGAGCCCGGTAAAGAGCAAGTTTGCGCTTGTGGCGATGGTGCTGCTCTTTCTAAATCTCTGCGGGAGCGTGGTGGTTGCGGTCGCGATCGACTTTTTCGATCCGCACATTTATAACGCAGACGACGTCAAACAGGTGATGGGGTTCGCTCCGCTCGGGGTGCTGCTTGACCACGATCACTTCAGTCCCGAGGTGAGTCAGCAGTACCTGCTTCGGCTGGCAGCAGGTATTCATCACGCCGTGCGCGCCAGCGGTGCCAGGACGTTCCTGTTTACTGCGACCGAACCTGAAAGTGGAACCACGACAGTGGTCGAAAAGCTGGCCAAGCAACTTCGTGTTCTGAACCTGCAGACGCTGACGGTTGCTGCCACAAACGTCGACGGGAAGATCAGTTATGTCGCGACCACACCGCCAAATCATGACGCCCGCGAGAGTGTTCGAGAAAACAAGAGCACATCCAAGGCCGACTCCGGGACTGAGTTCAACCGGCGTACTGGTGTTGTTCCGCCCGGCGAGTCCATGCTGACGCAGCAGCCGGGGCCGGTGGCTCTCAGCACCCACTTCGCCGACAACACGCAGGCCATGTTCAGCGGCTCATTCGTTGCGCAGGTACTGGCAGAGAACGAGAGCAACTACGATGTGGTGCTGGTCGATGGCGGACCACTATTGATCTCGGCGGATACCGAATATCTTGCGCGGATCGCAGACGGGACGATTATTGTCGCCCAGTCCGGTCGCACCACTCGCAAGCAACTGGAGCGGTCTGCTTCCCTGCTGGAACGGCTGCACGTGCCCGGCGTAGCAGTGGCGCTGAACCGGGTAGATCCCCAGCACGCTGATGCTGCATTGCGGCAGGATGTATTGGATTTCCAGTCTCAGCTGCAAAAGCAGCGAGGCACAGGTCTCAGCAAACAGTATCCGCGTCGCATTCCGCAGGAAAGACCGCAGCCGGCTTCGCAGCATAGCCACGATACGGGCAGCGATCCGACTGCCACGAGTGGCAGCAAGCAGGGATACCAGAAGGTTTCAACTCTCTGATCTCCAGGTGTATGGGCCAGTCTGAAAAAGATTACCTGTCTGTTGACGAATAGTAGATTGGAACGCCAATGAATACTGCATCGGAAAACGGGTCACAGCGCGGCAAGGAAGAGGCTACGATTCTTGCCTTGTGGCGGAGTGCACTGGGGTCTGAAGAAACCGGCCTGGATGAGAATTTTTTCGACGCCGGGGGCAGTTCGCTCCTGGCTGCCCGGCTGGCTGGAAGGCTGACTGGCGCATTGGGCCGTAGTGTCACAGCCGCTGACATTCTCTCTCATCCGACAGCAAGAAGCCTGGCGGCCGCACTCGGTGGAGCAGCGCCGGCAATGAGCCGGCAGCAAGCGGATCAAAGAGCAGCACTGCAGCGCAGGGTATTTTCGGCCTTGCGCACGCCGCGTCCTTAGCTTTCTCCACGCACTCAGCTTTCTTAGAACCAGGGAGCATTTATGATCCGCCATTCGAGAGCAGCCCGGGAGTTGACGCAGTGGCACTAGATGCAGTGGCGCCAGACGCCAGGGACGATCGTGGGGGTAGGAACAGCGAGGGCGAGCCTTCGAGTCCAGGTATCGCCATTATTGGCATGGCAGGTCGCTTTCCGGACGCAAAGAACGTCGCCGAGTTCTGGAACAACCTGATCACCGGCAAGGATTCTGTATCGCACTTCCAGCAAGCCGAGCTCGAAGCCAGCCAGGCCGCGGCGGCTCAGCCCGGCTACGTGGCTGCTCGATCTGTTTTGCAGGATGTTGATCTTTTCGATGCCGAGTTCTTCGGAATTTACCCGCGGGAAGCCGAGCTGATGGATCCTCAGCATCGTGTTTTCCTGGAATGTGCCTGGGAAGCGCTTGAGAGTGCCGGTCATGCACCTGCCGCCTTCCCGGGAATGATCGGGGTCTTTGCCGGATGCAGCATGAACACCTACTTCATGCACAACCTGGTTCGCGATCGCGCCTTCGTCGCGCAATTTGCGGAGGGCTACCAGTCTGCTGCGTACACAACGATGCTCGGCAATGATAAGGATTTTCTGCCCACGCGAGTGTCGTACAAGATGAACCTTCGTGGACCGAGCCTGGCCATTCAGACAGCATGCTCGACCTCCCTGGTGGCCATTGCCCAGGCGTGCCAGAGCCTGCTGATGTACGGCTGCGATATGGCTCTGGCCGGCGCCGTCTCGATCACATTTCCTCAGAAGCGCGGTTACGTCCCGGAGGAAGGCGGCATTCTCTCGACCGACGGGTCGATCCGACCCTTTGACCGCGATGCAAGAGGGACGGTCTTCGGCCATGGTGCGGGCGTGGTCGTGTTGAAGCGCCTGGAGGATGCAGAAGCAGACGGCGACTCCGTGCTGGCAGTGATACGTGGCTTCGCAGTGAACAATGACGGGAGCACCAAGGCGGGCTACACCGCACCGAGTGTCAACGGGCAGGCGGACGTGATTGCTTCGGCGCAGGCGATGGCAGGATTTGCTCCTGAAACCATTACATATCTCGAAGCCCATGGCACGGGGACGCCACTCGGTGATCCGGCAGAGGTGAGCGGCCTGAAGCGAGCTTTTGGTGCCGCCACCAGGCGTAAGCAATTCTGTGTTCTTGGCACGGCAAAAGGGCATGTAGGACATCTCGACGTTGCCTCGGGAGTCACAGGACTGATTAAGACAGTCCTCCAGATGCAGCATCGTGAGATTCCGAAGCTGTTGAACTTCAAGACGGTCAATCGCCAGATCAACCTTGCCGAAACGCCTTTCTATATTCCGGACAGGAATGTGCCGTGGAAAGCAGGGGGGCTGCTGCGCGCGGGTGTGAGTGCTTTCGGGGTGGGCGGCACAAATGCGCACGTGGTGGTCGAAGAATATGTCCCGCCAGGCACCCTGAAGTCCGAGAATTCTGCTTATCCGGAAGCTGACAGGAACGAGATACTGGTGCTGTCAGCGAAGACGCCGCAGGCGCTCGATGAGATGAAGGCCAACCTGGCCGGCTACCTTGAAAGGGAGCCGAGTTGCTCGCTCAAGGATGTGGCACACACCCTGCAGCATGGGCGTGCGCGGTTTGACTGCAGACAGGCTTTTACAGCGACGACGAAAGAGGATGCCGCCGCGAAGTTGCGTGCCGGGCAGACAGAGGCAGCAGTTGTGCTTTCGAAGCCGGCATCTGCCCGTAAAGTTGTCTTCCTTTTTCCCGGGCAGGGTGCACAGGCCGTGGGCATGGGCCGGCTGCTGTTCGAGCAGCAGCCGGTCTTTCGCGAGACCCTGGAAGAAGCAGATGCGCTGGTTCGGCCGTTTCTGCCGAATGGCCTGATCGCAGCAATTTATCCGCCGGTCGGAGAGGCTTCCGGCGCTGAGCAGGCAGCGTATCTGAACCGCACCGAGATTGCACAGCCAGCGATTTTCGCTGTTTCTTGTGCGCTCACGCGCCTATGGAAATCGTTGGGGATTGAACCGGCTCTCCTGGTAGGCCATAGTATCGGGGAGTTTGTTGCGGCCACGGTGGCGGGCCTGTTGAGCTTTGAAGAGGCTCTACGGCTAGTTGCAGCCCGTGGTTCGCTGATGCAGCAGCTGCCAGGCGGCGCTATGCTGGCAGTCAGAAGCCCCTTCGACCGCATCGCTCCATACCTGGCTCTCGACGATCAGGCCGTCGGGTTCCGCAAGGCTGGTGAAGACCCAGGCGATGAAAACCGGGCGCTGGCAGTGGATGTGGCCTCGCTCAACGGACCGAAAGCGATTGTTCTTTCGGGGAGCTTCGCGGACATTGAATTACTTGCAGCAAGATTGAGCCGCGCAGGGATCGCGTCGCGCAAGGTAGCCACGTCGCACGCGTTCCACAGCAGGATGATGGATCCGGTGATGGATCCATTCCGAAAAGTGCTGGAGTCAGTCTCCTTTAAAGTTCCAGAAATTCCCTGGATCTCGACACTGACCGGAGACTGGATCAAGCCGGAAGCCGTGATGCAGCCGGAGTACTGGCTCTCCCAGTTGCGGTCGCCGGTACTCTTCGCGGCTGCTATGGATCGCGTCCTCCAGGATCAGCAGGAGCCCGGCAGGCTGATGCTTGAGGTCGGACCGGGGCGCGTACTCACCAACCTGGTGCGCCAACTTCCTGCCGGTTTGTCCGCGACGCCAATTGCGAGTCTTCCGGATGCGCAGTTGGACGCTTCACCTTTCGAGCAGGCAGTGGCTCAGCTCTGGGAGCATGGCCAGGAGATCGTTTGGAAAGAGCTGCAGCCGGTTGCAGGGCGGCGCCGGATCGCGCTACCCACCTATCCTTTTCAACGGAAGCGTTTCTGGATCAGCCCGCCGGAAGAAACAGAGCTGGCTGTCTTGCCGGCTGGTGGCGCAAAAGCGGCATTTATCCGCGGGCCGGGTATCAGTACCCTTCAGCAGGAGCAGGGAGAAGTACCGGGCCAAAACTGCAGTCCTTTATCAGAGGCAATACCGATGCCCGAACTATCCAGCAAAACTGTCCTGCTTGACGCCCTGAAGTCCATGGTCGCAGAACTTTCTGATCTTGATCTCTCCCGGACATCACCGGAGACTTCTTTTCTGGAGCTTGGACTTGACTCGCTCTTTCTCACGCAGCTGACGCAATCGATTCGAGCCAGGTTCGGCGTGAAGCTGACCTTCCGTCAGATCATGGGCGACTACTCCACATTCGACACACTGGCAGCGCATCTCGCCAACGTAGTCCCCAGCGAAAAGCTGCCGGCGGCCCCCGCTGCCCCGAGCGCTGTGCTCACACAGTCCGGCCAGACAGGGTATACGCAGCCAGCTTTTTCGTCTCCGGCTTCGTCGACCAGTCCGTCTCCGGGCATACAGGCCAACTTGAATGTGGGCGCACCCGCTTTGCTGCCCATTGGCACGACCGGGGCAGATGCCTACACTGCGCTGTTTGCGCAGCAGATGTCGGCTATGAGCGCCCTGCTGCAGCAGCAGCTCGCGGTGCTGCAGGGGGCAAACACTTACCCGGCAGCAAATTCCGTGACGAGCGCCCCGAAGCAAGTGCCGCCAACTTTGCTACCGGCACGTCCTGCTGCCGCGCCTCAGCCTGCCCTGGAAAAAGAACTGGGAACGCTGATGCCGCTGAAGCCACTTGACCTGCATAACGGAGAGGCTCTCAGCCAGAAGCAGCAGCAATACTTTGATTCGCTGATGGAGCGGTACGGTCGGAGGACGGCCAAATCGAAAGCCGCGGCCCAGCGTTACAGGGGGGTGCTGGCTGATCCGAGGGTGGCTTCAGGCTTTAATCCGCAGTTCAAGGAGATGGTTTATCCGCTGACCGTGGAGCGATCAAGCGGGGCGTACCTGTGGGATCTCGATGGAAACCGGTACATCGATATTCTCAACGGTTACGGTTCGATTCTCTTTGGCCACTCACCGCATTTCGTTACAGAGGCTGTCCGGCAACAGCTGGATCTTGGCTTTCCGATCGGGCCGCAGACTGAGCTGGCGGGGGAGTGCGCCGAGTTATTGACCAGCCTGGTGGGGATGGAGCGGGCGACTTTCTGCAATACCGGCTCAGAGGCAGTGATGGCTGCGATGCGGCTGGCGCGGACCGTGACTGGCCGGTCGCTGATCGTTTTGTTTGCCGGTGCGTACCACGGCCAGATCGACGAAGTGCTGGTCAAGTCAAATCGCAGTGAGAAGAGTATCCCGACAGCGCCGGGGATTCCGGATGCAAGTGTCGCCAACATGCTGGTTCTGGAGTACGGCTCTCAGCATGCGCTCGATGTCATTCGACGGCGCGCGGACGACATTGCAGCAGTCCTGGTTGAACCGATTCAGAGCCGCCATCCTGAACTGCGCCCAAAGGAATTTCTGCAACAGCTTCGCACCATTACAGAAGACGCGGGGGCAGCCCTGATCTTTGACGAGGTCGTCACCGGCTTCCGCGCACACCTCGGGGGTGCGCAGGCGCTATATGGCATACGTGCAGATATGGCCACCTACGGCAAAGTGGTCGCAGGCGGCATGCCGGTTGGTGTGGTCGCGGGCAGCCGCACGTACATGGATGCCCTGGACGGGGGAACATGGCAGTTCGGGGACAGCTCGATCCCGCAGGTGGGGGTTACATTCTTTGCCGGAACCTTTGTCCGGCATCCGCTCACGATGGCAGCAGTCAGGGCGACGCTTCGGCATCTCCGCGATGCCGGGACAGAGTTGCAGGAGGGTCTTGCTGCTCGCAACACTGCGCTGGTCGATGACCTGAACTCGATGTTCAAGGAATATGGTTTTCCGTCGCATATCGAGCATTTCGCGTCGTGGTTTTACTTTTCAGTGCCGCCCGAATTCCGACTGGCCAAGCTGCTCTTCTACCATCTGCGGGAACTTGGCCTGCATCTGCAGGAAGGATTTCCCTGCTTTCTGACGACGGCGCATACGGATCAGGACCTGGTCATGGTGCGTGATGCTTTCCGGCAGGTGCTGCGGGAGATGCACGGGCACGACATTATCCGGTCCTCCGAAGACAGCAAGACGCCTGCCGCACAGCTGACAAGTGTGATGGCCGGCGCGGAGCCTTCGTCCGGGCATGAAGCCGAGAGTTGCCCTCTGGAAGCACATATCACTGAAGCGCAGCGCGAAATCCTGCTGGCCTCTCAACTGGGCGGGGATGCAAGTTGTGCGTTCAATGAGTCGGTCACCCTCCGTCTCCAGGGCATACTCGATGTCGCTCTGCTGGAGCAGGCTTTACGCGAGGTTATTGAGCGGCATGAGGCTCTGCGGCTCTCGGTTTCGGAGAGTGGCGATCAGATCCGTGTGCAGCGGCGGCTCGAATTTACGCTGCAGCAGCAGGACTGGCTGCAGGCCGACGAAGCTGAGCAGGATCGCCGGCTCGCTCTTCTGCTGCACCAGGAGGCGAGTACGCCGTTCAACCTGCGAGAGGCGCCGTTGTTCCGAGCTGTACTGGTGCGACAGAGCGATGAACGAGCCATGCTGATCTTCACCGGACATCACATCGTCGTCGATGGCTGGTCGATCAATGTGCTCTTCGAGGAAGCGGGGCAGTTGTACAGCGCGGCCCGTACCAAGAAGAGGGCTACCCTGCTGCCGGTGCACTCGTTTCTCGAACAGGCCCGCACAGAAGATGCCGAGCCGAGCGTGGAGACGGAACGGTACTGGCTGGATCAATTCCGGACCCTGCCCCCGCCCATGGAATTGCCATTGGACCGGCCGCGCACGGCGCTCAGGAACCATCGCGGGGCCACGCTACGGCGCACGCTGCCGAGAGCCCTGTTCAACAAATTGAAGGCAGGTTCGGCGCGCAATGGCAACACCCTCTTCACCACGCTGCTGAGCGGTTACTTCCTGCTGCTCAGCCGGCTGACGCACCAATCGGACCTGGTCGTCGGGATACCACTGGCAGGACAGCGAAACTTTGCCGGAAAAAGCTTCATCGGCCATGCTGTCAATTTTCTACCCATCCGCGCGCAGGTGGATGCGACAGCTGGCTTCAGCAGTCTCTGCAGGCAGGTAAGAGACGGTGTGTATGAAGCACTTGATCACCAGGAGTACACGCTGGGAACATTAGTGCGCAAGCTCAGGATACCCGGCAATGCCGGCCGTCTGGCACTTGTGGAAGCACAGTTCAATCTTGAACAGGTTGGCAAGGGAGTCAGCTTCGAAGGATTGTCGACCCGGATTGAGGCCAATGCAAAGACTGCGGTCAATGCTGACATTTTCTTCAACTTCGTTGATCGCGGCGACGACCTGGTGGCGGAGGTCGACTACAACACAGGGCTGCTGGAAGAAAGCACCATCGAGCGGTGGATTGATTGCCTTTCGACGCTTCTTGATTCCGCAGCCGATCGGGAGCAGACTCCGGCTGGCAGGCTGGAGTGGTTAACTCCTGCTGCTGCAAAGCAAGTGCTGGTGGACTGGAACAAGACGGACAGCAGCTATCCTGCGGAGACGCCGGTTCACCGCCTCTTCGAGCAGCAGGCAGAATCAACGCCAGACAAGGTGGCGCTGCTCCAGGACCAGCAAAAGATCAGTTATGCCGAGTTGAATGCACTGGCCAACCAGTTCGCGCGCTGGCTGGAGCGGGAACATAGCGGCGGGAAGATTCGGCTGGCGCTAAGTCTCGATCGCTCGCCATCCATGTTTGCAGCGATCCTGGGCGTTCTCAAAGCCGGCGGTCTGTACATCCCGATCGATCCGGGATACCCGCCTGCCCGGCTGGCACTCCTGGTTGAAGACTCGCAACCGACGCTGTTGCTTACCCAGGAGTCGATGCTGGGCAATTTCAAGGACACGGGCATCCGGGCGGTCACGATCGAATCCTTGACCAGGGCCGGGGCTTTGTCCGGATATTCGCCGGATACGACAGCCGGCGCGGGAGGTGCGGAGGACCCGGCCTACATCATCTATACCTCGGGTTCGACGGGCAGGCCGAAGGGCGTGGTTGTTCCTCATCGCGCGATCGTGCGGCTGGTGAAAGGCTCCGACTTCATACACTTTGGGGCCGATGAGATTTTTCTGCAGCTGGCGCCGATCTCCTTTGATGCCTCGACGCTTGAGATATGGGGAGCTCTTCTGCATGGTTCGACGCTGGTTATGATGAACAGTGCCAAGCCATCGCCGGAGGAGATAGGGAAAGCGATTGCCGAGAACGGCATTACGACACTATGGCTGACCGCGGCATTGTTCCACCTGATGGTGATGGATCACCTGCCTCTTCTGCAGCCTTTGCGGCAGTTGCTGGCGGGCGGGGACGTGCTTTCTGTGAGCCACGTGCAGAAGGTGCTCGAATCGATCCCCACGCTGCGCCTGGTGAACGGGTATGGCCCGACAGAAAATACGACTTTTACCTGCTGTCACACGATCACCCTTGAAAGCCTCGGGGGCAGCAGCGTGCCGATAGGCCGGCCGATTAGTAACACTCGTGTCTATGTGCTTGATGCCGAGCTGGCCCCGGTACCCGTGGGCGTGCCGGGACAGCTGTATGCTGCCGGCGACGGCCTGGCGCTCGGTTACTGGCACGCACCCGAGCTGACAGCTGCCAGGTTCCTTGACTGGACTGTGCCGACGGTCGCTGGAGTAGAGCACCGGGCGGAGCGGCTGTATGCGACCGGAGATACGGTCCGCTATCGCGAGGATGGGACGCTTCTATTCCTGGGCCGGCATGACAACCAGGTCAAGATTCGCGGGTTCCGGGTGGAACTAGGCGAGATCGAGGCAGCAGCAGAGCGTGTTCCCGGGGTCCGCGCCGCGATTGTAGCGGCCCGGCCGGACTGGAACGGGCCTGAAGACATTCCTGGTGATAAACGCCTGGCCCTGTACTTCCTGCCGACAGACCAGACCGACGTGTCGGTCGTAAAACAACGACTGCGGGAGTATCTCGGCAGCCAGTTGCCGGATCATATGCAGCCTGCAGCGATTCTTCCGCTGGAGAGTTTTCCGCGCACTGCCAATGGAAAGGTGGATTATCGTGCACTGCCTGCACCGGAAGCCGAGCGTCGGCTTCATACCAAGCCTGTCGCCGGTCCGCGAAACGACGTGGAGGCAAAGCTGGCGGCTATCTGGTGCAAAGTTCTGCAGCTGGACTCGGTAAGTATTCATGACAGCATCTTCGAGTTAGGTGGTGACTCTTTGTCCATTTTCCGAATTACTACCCAGGCCAACCAGGCTGGAATTCGGATGACAGCCAAGCATCTCTTCCAGTACAAGACCATAGCTGCTGTTGCGCCACAGCTTGAGGGCGACGGATCAGCGCCGGTGGAACAGGCAGCAACGCGTTCCACCATCAGGCCCGTAAGCCGTGAAGGCTTTCGCCGGACGCAGAGTCTGACTGATGCGATCTAGCGCCGACTGCCGCAGGATGAAACAGCAACGATGATGGCTGAGCCTAACAGTGTTGAGTCTTCCCTGCTGACCAGCAAACCGGAACTTCCTGTTGCTGACCAGGGGCATGCTTCCGGAATGAGTGCGAGCAAGTCCTCCCCCGCTGAGGAGACATTTGTGCTGCCGGCCAGCCGGGAGCAGACCCGCTACTGGATGCTGGCGCAGCTGGATCCATCGTCCACTGCTTCCAATATGGCGATCGCGTTTGATATCCAGGGCGAAGTCGACCAGAAGACTGTCGAAGCAGCGATCGCTGCCCTCACGATGCGCCATGAAGCACTGCGCACCCTATTTCGTCTGGAAGCAGGCTTATTGTCCCAGGTCATTCTCAATCGACCACTCTTCAGCTTCGTGAACGAAGATTTATCCGGACTGGATGAGGGGATCCGCGAAGAAGCCGCCAGGGCGTCAGTCAGCCGGCACTCTCATACCCGGATCGATCTGCACGCAGGTCCTATTCTGCATGTCCGGTTCATTCACCTTGACCGGCAGCGTCACATACTCGCCCTAACCATGAACCACATCATTTGTGACGGCTGGTCGAATGGCATCCTGATTCGCGACTTTACCCTGCTCTACGAGGCGATGATAAAAGGACAGGAAGCCCGGCTGCCCGAACTGCCTTTCCAGTTCGCTGATTTTGCATTGTGGCAACAGCAGTACCTGGAAAGCGCCGAGGCCGAGCGGGCGGCAGAGTTCTGGAAGTCGCGGGTCACTGCTGATTTACCTGCACTGGACCTGCCTACAGACTTTCCGCGGAAAGCAGGGCGAAGTTTCCCGGGGCATATCGAGTCAGCACTGCTCCCCAAGGAAGTCGATCAAAAGCTGGTCGATTACTGCCGCAGCTCCGGCTCGACCAAGCATATTGTGCTGCTCGCCGCCTTCGAAGCCCTGTGTGCACGCTACACCGGTCAGTCCGAATTCCTGCTTGGCTCGACGATCGCCAATCGCACCCAGCCGGGTATGGAGAATGTGGTCGGCCGCTTTGCCAATCCGCAGATCATCGTAGCGAAAATCGAGGGGGATCCTTCCTTCGCGTCGCTCGAAGAAGCCGTGCGCAATGCAGGGGCCGAGGCCTACAACCACCAGGATCTGCCGTTCAGCCGCATCATCGAAGATTTTCAGATGACCCAGGCGGGTGCGACTTCGCAGTTTCTGCAGGTGTGGTTTCTCTACCAGAAAGCGTTTATGCAGCCCCAGGCGGGCGACTCCATCGCAGTGACTCCGAGAAGATCGGTGAGTGGCGGGGTGGATTTTGACTTGCTGGTAAGCATCGTGGAACGCGCCGAAGGGCCGCGTATCCAGATGGAGTACAACGTTGAACTGTTCTCTCCGGAACGGATCGCAGGCCTGATCCAGGCATTCATTGACCTGCTTCACGATGCACTGGCAGACCCGCTGGCGCCTATCTCAACGCTCGCCCGCACACATACGCAGGCGCCCGAAGCGAAGCCAAGTGCTGTTGAAGCGGCTGCAGAAACGAGAGAGACGAGAGAGCCGGGAACGAGAACGATTTTTGATCGACTGCGAACGGCTGCCGCGCTTCACGGAAGCGACGTCGCGATTGCGGATGCTGACGGCACACTGAGCTGGGCTGACCTCGACGCACAGAGTTCAGCCGTGGCTGGGGCGCTGCGAGAGCGGCACGTCAGCAGTCGCTCAGTCGTGGCAGTGTTACTGGTGCAGACCACTGCGAGCGTGGTGGCGCTGTTAGGGGCGTTGAAGTCAGGCGCGCAGGTACTTCCACTGCCGTGGCACGGATCGGCGCAAGGCATCGATTCCCTGCTGGCACAGCTTCCGGGAAGCCTGCTGCTGGCTCCTCGGGAAGTGGAAGCAGAGTCTGCGGTAAAGAACCTGAACTTCGATGATTTCCGAAGCCTGCCGGCTGCTGACGCCGTCGGGACGAGCGACGAGGCGAAGCTGCTCTTCCTGACAAACGCAGCAACCTGCAGGACAGAAGCTGTTGCGCTCGAAAAAGTACAGACCTATCTCGATGCGGTCGCGATTGAGTCTGGCCTGGTGAAAGACGGCGGCGAGGCAGGATCCCAGGAAGCACTCCTGGCTTTTGCTGCCGCCGGGCCGCTGGAGGCGACTCTCGACCGACTGCTCGCTGTCTTCACCGGCTCGCAACTTGCGCTGACTGGCCGCGATAGCGTCGACGCGCTGCATCAGCAGATCAGTGAACACCAGATCACACGCGTCCTGTTGACGCCAACTGAGCTGAGCAACGTTACGAAGCGCGGGTGGAAGGGAGATCGTCGCGTCGGCCTGATGCTGCGCGGTGGCCGGCTGCGCGCACTATCAGGCCGGAAAGAGGAAGATCTGCTTCCGGACCGTTACAAGTCTGTGTTTTACCTGCTTGGCGACGCACAGACTGGCGGCTACGTTGCAGTACAGGGCCTGTCGCACCAGGGTGCATCCGGATTGCGTGCTACGCAGGGTGAGCTCTCCATCCGAAATCCGCTGGGAGAGGTAGTGCCGACAGGCGCATTCGGGCTTTTGCACCTCAATGCCGGATCGCTCGGGTATATGGCGCGCAGCAAGGCCGATGGTGAAATTGAGGTGGTTGACCGGGAGGAACGGTACGTGCAGTTGCGCGGTCATCGCATCTGCTTGGGCGAGATCGAGGATGCACTGCGTTTGCCCCCTGCGATTGCAGACAGCTTCAGCGCTGTTGTTCCCTTTGGCGGAGAGTCGATGCTGATTGGCTACCTGGTGGCAGCGGGCAGCTCGGCGGGGCGTGCCGACACCGATGCCGCTGAACATCTCTCGGCGACCCTTCCGAGTCACATGGTTCCGGCAGAATACATCTGGCTCGATAAGCTTCCGCACACGCTCGACGGCTCCATCGACCACTTGTGCCTGCCCATGGTCAGTAGTGCACTGCCCAAGGTGCAGGCGTCCACCTCGGCGATGACGCCGACCGAGGAAAAGCTCGCAGCCATCTGGATGGACGTTCTTGGTCTTCGGCAGATCGATATCCACACGCCATTCTTCGAACTGGGCGGCAGTTCCCTGCTGCTGGTTCGGCTCTTTGCGAAGATCAACAAGGCATTTGAAGTTTCGCTGCCCATTACTGCAATTTTCGATGCCAGAACCGTTGCCGCTCTTGCGCTAGCCCTTGGGGGCGAGTCGCAGATTTCCCCGCTCGTCAAGGTGCAGACCGGGGGCAACAAGCCTCCACTGTTCATGATCCACTCCTACCTTCTGTACAAGGGCCTATCGACGACGCTTGGCGCCGACCAGCCGTTTTACGGACTGCGCGAACTCGACCAGGATGGCCACCTTTCGATTGAGCAGAGAGTGGCCCGCTATGTGCAAGAGATTCAGCGAGTACAGGCGCATGGTCCGTACCACCTGGCGGGATGGTGTGCCGCAGGCCCACTGACGGTGGAGGTGGCACGGCAACTGATCCTGGGCGGCGAAGAAGTGAACTACATTGCCTTGTTTGACTCCTGGCTGCCCGGATATCTTGATTCGCTGCACTCGCAGAAGACGCGTGGCTGGGCACCTCTCCGCGGCGCTTCGAGCAAGCTGGCTTACCATCGCAGGAAGATGCATGGAATGGCGGGCGATAAGAAGCTGCGCTACGTCTGGATGGCTGCGACGCGAGTCGTGAGAGAGGCTCGATACCACCTTTATCTAAAGAACTGGGAGCGGCTGCGCAATCTCTCTGAAAAGTACGACTTCGCACTGCCGCAGTTCATGCATAACACCAGTCTCGACACCTTTTCCGCATTGAAACACTATCGCGAAGAGGGACTGCCGATCCGCTTGACCCTGATTCGCGCAACCGATTCCCGCGACGTGCCCGGAGCCGCAGTCTCCTGCGGTTGGGAGCGTGTGGCCGAACAAGGGGTGGAGGTGCTTTGGGCACCCGGCGATCACGAGACGATGTTTGTCGGAGCCAACCTGGAGGCAACAGCCTCGATTCTGCAGCGCGGGCTGGCCACAGCAGATGAGCGCTCTTCAGACAGTGCAGCAACTGGTGGCGCCGCAGGCAATACAGCGTCACGGAGCCTGGGAGGAGCGGCGATTCATGTCGATTGCCCCATCACCTAACGCGGTCTCTGTTCCCGGCTTTGATGTGAGGCTGCACACGCCGTCCAGCCTCCTTAACGGGATCCATCTCTGGTGGCTGCCATCGACGACAACGGGAAGCGCTGCGGCGTCAGTGCAGGAGGGCTGGTGGAGCCTGCTGTCCAGCGACGAACTTGCGCGCGCCGCACGCTTTCACTTTTCACAGCACGCTGAAGAGTGGGTAAGCTATCGCGCGAGGCTGAGAGTTCTGCTTGGGCAGTATCTACAGCAGGATGGACACGACATAAAGTTCCACTACGACGAGTCCGGAAAACCGCACGTTGTAAACAGTGGCGACAGGCTGGCATTCAACCTGACCCACACCGAGGGAATGGCAATTGTGGCTGTGACAAGTGGACGCCGGGTCGGCGTCGATCTTGAGCGTTCCGGGGGGGCGAGCGATGCGATGGAGCTTGCCAGGCATGCGTTCTCTCATGAAGAGGTTTCTGTTTTAAAAGAGTTGCGTCTGCCCGATCAGCAACAGGACGCATTTCTGAAAATATGGACCTGCAAGGAAGCATTTCTGAAGGGCCTGGGTGAAGGCCTGAGCCGACCGCTGAACCAGTTCAGTATTCGCCTCGATCGCAGCAACCCGCAGATTGCAGACTGTGCGTGGGATGGAGGCATCAGAGATGGCTGGCAACTTTACTCGCTCGATGCTCCGGCCGGCTTTGTGGCATCGCTTGCGGTAGAAAGTACGACGCGACTTCCGATTCAATCATTTACATGGAACATGGGGCCCTCTCGTTCATGACGACGCTGCGAAAGCTGTACATGGTGTTGTCACCCTCGTCACTCGGTTACGCGCGGTTTGCGATCGAGAGTCTTTTCGAGCGTTCCATGGAGCCTGTACACCTGCACCTGATCACCGATTCCGATTCAGACCGTGAAAGCCTTGGCAGGTTCATGGGTGATCTGAAGCTGGGTAGCCAGCATCGGTGGAATGTCTATTCGGAGGCTGACCTGATGCAACGGGAGGTCGCCGTCTTTGCGCGCTTTCCCAACCTCCGTGCTTTCCGGCAGGGACATCCGTGCTGGAGGAAGATTACGGACCCCCTGCTGCTGACCGAGCCTGGCGCGGAGATGGTGTTGCTGGATCCTGACCTGTTTTTTCCGAACAAATTTACCTTTGAAGTGACTCCCCAGAGCGGCCTGCTGCTGATGTGGCAAAAGCCAAATTGCCTGCTCCCGCACACCACGGTGAAGGCCGCCATGCAGGCCGGAGTGCGGTTGGCGAATCACGTCGATATTGGTGTCGCGCACTGGCGCGGACCAGACGATATGGAATGGCTGGAATGGTTCCTGGGCACGATCGGGGGAGCCTCCATGCCCCGGGTGATGCATATTGAAGCCATTGTCTGGGCGGCACTGGCCATGAAGATGGGGGGCAGTCATCTCAACCCTTCGTCCTGGCATTGCTGGCAGAGGACGCAGACAAAACGGGTCCTGCGGCGATTGAATGTAAGCGGCTCGACCCTGCTGCGTTCAGAACCATGGCATAAAATGAAGTGCTTTCATGGCGGCGGTGAAGCCAAGCACTGGATTCCGAATGCAGTGGATGAGGCCTTTCTTGCGCCGGCAGTTGATCAATATGAGGCGACAACCGGTCCTGCGTTTGAGGAACTGACGCCTTCCGGCTACGGTCGTGAACAGTACATTAAGCGCCTGTTGCGGGGACTGGGCTACTACGCCTTGTTCCGCACAGCCTGACGTCATGCGCGTCTGCATCGTCGCTGACAGTGCTTCTGTGCGTTTCGGTGGTGAAGCTATCCTGCCTTTCCACTACTTCCGCCTCCTCCGACAAAGGGGAGTTGAGAGTTGGCTGGTAGTGCATGACCGGACTCGCGGCGAGCTGGACGCAATGCTGCCTGCAGAGCGCGACAGGATCATTTACACGCAGGACACGATGCTGCATCGCCGGCTTTATCAATTCAGTACACTGCTGCCGCGCCGTGTTGCCGAAGCCACAATCGGCCTGCTCAGCCATCTTCTGACGCAGGGCCGGCAAAAAGCACTCATCCGGAGACTCATTCGCGAGCAGCGCATCACAGTCATCCATCAGCCGACGCCGGTATCACCCAGACTGCCATCCCTGATCTTTGGCTTCGGGGTACCGGTCGTCATGGGTCCGCTGAATGGCGGAATGGACTATCCGGCTGCCTTCCGAGAGCACGAGTCGTCGTTCAGTCGACTCTCCGTTCTGCTGGCGAGGCATTGCTCCAACCTAGTAAATCGCATTCTGCCGGGAAAACTGCAGGCAGCCGCAGTACTGGTTGCGAATGAACGGACGCGCGAGGCGTTGCCGGGTGGGATCCGCGGAGAGGTCTTTGCGTTGGTAGAGAATGCTGTTGATCCGGCGACATGGCGGGGCGAGGATACATCCGCCGGCAGTGACAAACAGGAGCCGAGGAGGCGACTGCCATTTCTATTTATCGGCCGACTCGTCGACTGGAAGCGGGTGGACATCGCGATTCAGGCGCTCGCGCTGGTTCCCGGTGCGGACTTGACAGTGGTTGGGGAGGGGCCGATGCGGCCGGTCTGGGAAGAACTCGCTGTGCAGGCCGGCGTCCCTGTGAGGTTTGCGGGATGGCAGTCTCATGCCGAGTGTGCAAAGCTTCTCGCAGTGTCGGAAGCATTGCTGCTGCCTAGTATTTATGAATGTGGCGGCGCGGTTGTGCTGGAGGCGATGGCGGCTGGCAGGCCGGTGATCGCCACACGCTGGGGTGGTCCATCAGACTATGTGGATGGAAAATCGGGTTTTCTGATCGAGCCGAAGGGTCCGGAGGCGATGGTGCGCGACTTTGCCGCGGCGATGCAACGGCTGGCGAACGATCCCGAACTGAGCGACCGCATGGGTCGGGCTGGCCGCGAACGAGTGCTTGCGCATTTCACATGGTCGGCCAAGATAGACCAGATCATCGACATTTATGCGTCCGTTGCAGCGTCGAAGGCTGGATCCTGATGCTCATTTCCTCGTCTCGCGCAAGAATGCGGAAGCTGAGCTGGTGCAGATACGCTGGTGTCACGGCCTGGCCCACCTTTCACGTCTCAGCGAAGTGCCTGACACGTTGTTGTCAGGAGCAGCACCACGCTAGCGTAAAAGTAACTATGGCAATTACATATTGCTATTCATCGATAGTTCCTGGCCCGGGTAAATAGATTGTCGGCCCAGGCAAAACCAATTCGCATCGCGTACCTGTTGAGCCGGTACCCGGCGATCTCACACACCTTCTTTCTGCAGGAGGTGCGAGGACTTCGCAAGCTGGGACTCTCCATCCACTGTGCATCCATTAACCGCACCGACCGGGCGGCTGGTGCGCTAAGTGAAGAGGAGAAACAGGAGCAGGCAAAGACCTACTACCTCAAAGGGCAGTCTTTGATTCACTTGATGGCGCAGCTTGCGCGCATCCTGCTGACCCGGCCAGCAGTGGCCTGGAGAGGAATGCGGGCCGCACTTGCCCTGCAGCCAGGCCATCTTGTCCATACACTGTACGCATTGTTTTACTGGGCGGAAGCTCTCCTCGTCGGTGACTGGATGGAGCGAAACCAGCTGGCGCATCTGCACATTCACTTTTCCGGACCTGTTGCGTCAGTCGGGATGATCACTGGCCTGGCGTGGAATATTCCCTACTCCATGACCGTGCATGGCCCGGATGAATTCTTCGACCAGAATGAGATGGCCCTAAGGCAGAAAATTGAAAATGCAGTCTTTGTCTTCTGCATCAGTGAATTTTGCCGGAGCCAGTTGATGCGCATCACCCAGTCAGAGACATGGGCTAAGCTTCGTATCATTCGGCTCGGTGTCCAGCCGGCTCTGGCTGACGTACCGCTGCGGACGGTCGGCGAAGTTCCGACACGCATTCTTTGTACAGGGAGGCTGGTTGGTGCAAAAGGCCAAGCGATCCTGCTGCTCGCTGCTGCTGAGCTGGTGCGAAGAGGTCATGCACTTCAGGTCACCCTAATCGGGGATGGTGAGGACCGTCCCGCTCTGGAAAGATTAGCCGGTGAATTACGGATCCAGGGAAACGTCATCTTCAAGGGCGCGCAGGGTCATGGCGCCGTGATGGAGCAGCTCCTGGTGACTGACCTCTTTGTCCTGCCAAGCTTCGCCGAAGGAGTGCCGGTGGCCCTGATGGAAGCGATGGCGGTGGGTGTGCCGTGTATCAGTACTTTCATCGCCGGCATCCCTGAACTGATTCGTCATGAGAAGGATGGCCTGCTGGTACCGGCGGGCTCGATCGATGCACTGGCTTGCGCAATCGAGCGATTGATCACGAATTCCGAAGAACGAGCGCGCTTCGCGGCGTCGGCTCGCGAACAGGTTCTTACCCATTACAATCTCCCGGTAAACCTGGGGTTACTCGCGGCAACTCTGACCGAACTAGTGGCCCAACATGTCCCTGTCCACGATGCAGCCTGACATCGATATCTCGGTTGTCATTGTCTCGCTGAATACCAGTGCTTTGCTGGCTGAGTGCCTGGGCGCACTAAAGCAGGCCAGTGCCGGGTTGCGGGTCGAAACCTTCATAGTCGACAACGGTTCGCGGGATGATTCTGTGGCGCGCATCCGACGGGACTGGCCAGAGGTGCAGCTCATCGAGAGCGGCGAGAACCTGGGATTCGGCAGAGCCAATAATGTCGCACTGGAAAGAGCGAAGGGACGCTACCTGGTGCTGCTGAATTCCGACGCTTTCCTTGCTCCCGATGCGCTCACCAAGTCCGTGGCTTACATGGATCGCGACGCATCGATCGGGCTGGGCGGGGCGCGGCTGATCGGCAGGGATGGCTCCTGGCAGCCTTCCGCGCGGATGTTTCCCAGTGTTCTGACAGATGCTTTTGTCATGACGGGCCTGGCGGGTCGCTTTCCCGGGTCCCGTCTATTCGGTCGTTTCGATTGCACATGGGCCGACCAGACGAGACCGTTGGCGGTGGACTGGGTGCCTGGCGCCTACTCAATGATTCGTGCCGGGGCCCTGGCGAAGGTCGGGCTCTTTGACCCGCGATTTTTTCTCTACTACGAAGAGGTTGACCTCTGTCTAAGGATCAAGAACGCAGGATATTCAATCTGGTACTGGCCTGACGTTGTGGTCACACATATCGGCGGCGAATCCTCAAAGCAGCTCTCGCAGACACAAAAGAGTTTGAAGATGTCCAGTGCAGGTTCGCAACTGACCCTGTGGCGGATGCGCAGCACGCTGCTGTATTACCGCAAAAACCATGGTTGGCAGGTGTACCTTGCCTGGCTGTTCGAGGCACTATGGTCCGGACAAAGGGCGTTGCGTAAACGACTCAGCAGCGATCCGGAGCGGCGCCGATCCGGCGAACAGGACAGTGCCCATGTAGCTCTGCTGAGGCAGGCATGGCGGGAAACAGGTGGCGGGCGCTACTCGCCTGCACAGCCATGGTAGAAACGCTGCTGACAATGAGTCTGCTTGGACACGCATGATCGATGCCAAACATCTACTTTCGTCCTGCTACGCGTCATGGCTGAGAGCTACCGCTTCGCTGCGGAGGAAGACCCGCCGGCTGGCTGCACATGCCCATCTTGCGGCTTCGCTAGGCCCTCCGGTGCCGGCCTCGGTTGTCATTCTTGGGAAGGCGCAGGTTTATGGTACGGGCCGCGTGCAACTGGGCGATGATCTGCTGATCTATCCCGATCTGTATCTTGAGACGCTGGACGCCGGCAGTATTACGATCGGGGATCACGTGGTGATCTCGACCGGGGTGCATATCGTCGCGATGGCCTCGGTCCAGATTGGCCCCGGGACAATGATCGGCGAGTATGTAAGTATCCGGGATGCGAACCATCTACGCTCCCACGACAGGCCGATCCGCGATAGCGGTCACCAGGCAGAGGCCATCGTGATTGGTCGTGAGGTCTGGATCGGGCGGGGGGTAGTAGTGCTTAAAGGTGTGACGATCGGGGATGGCGCGACGATCGGCGCGAATGCGGTGGTCACGCGCGATGTGGCTGCCGGAACTACAGTGGTTGGCATTCCCGCCAAAGAGCGCGCCAGGTGAGAGGCACTACTGGCTAGGACTAGTCGACGGCGGGAGCAGGATGCTCAATGGCCGCCGGCTCGGCTGCGCGCTTTGCCTTGATGCGCGCCGGGACGCCGACCGCGATGCAGCCGGCCGGTACATCCGAAATCACCACGGCGTTAGCACCGATACTGACGTCATCGCCGATGTGAATCGGTCCGAGAATTTTGGCTCCCGCCCCGATATCGACGCGGTTTCCGATGGTGGGCGAACCCCGCTTCCCTTCGTGGCGGAGGCCGATCGTCACCCCGTTCCGGATAACCACATCATCGCCGAGCACCGCATCCCCACTCACCACGATGTCGAAGCTGTGTTCTATGCGTAAACGGCTTCCGATGACGACTTCGCAGGGGAGTTCTGTGCCGGTAAGGGATTCGACGATGATCTTCAACAGCTTGTAGACGATGGAGAGAGGTACGCGGACGGCCCGGGGACTGATGGTGTAACGCCACCGGCCGAAGCGGTAGACCACCATGGTCCAGAAGCCTCGGCGGGTTGGATCTCCACTGTAGGTACGAAGGTCCTCCCGGAGGTCAGCAAACATAGCACTTCCCGTCTACAGAGCCCTGGTCGCGATGAGATGGTGAAGGTCGGGGCATCAGGCGCGCTTGTATTCGATGAGTGAGACTTTGCGACGCCTGGCTTTGGCTATGCGATAACTCATTTGTCCAAAGAAGATGGGTATCTCCTGAAAGTGAGAATGAAGCCCGAAAAGCAGCAGGGTGCCCGGAGAGGATGACCTGCTCCTGACTTTCCAGGCGCTCCGCAAGACAGCCAGTGCGGACAGTACGAGAACGGCGATCACGAGCCAAGGTGTCCGCAGGTAGAGGGTTATGAGGATGGTGGCTAGGACGGTCGCGAGGATAAGGGTACCCCGGACTAGGTTTCGTCGCGACTCCGCAGTCCAGAACGGATCGGTGGTCCGGGCGAACAGGGCGGACACCTGGGCATAAGCGTGTCCTGCGCGCGTAGAGCGACGCCAGTATTGCGAAAAGTGGGTCATGCGCAGATCATGCTTCGTCATCGGCGAATCGATATGCAGGATCTTCCAGCCGTTGGCCCGCAGGCGACGGCACATTTCGGGTTCTTCTCCGGCGATCAGTTCCGGGTTGTAACCGCCGACTGAATCGAGCGCGGACCGGCGGATCAACACGTCTCCGCCAAAGAACTCGGTGTAGCCGGGAGGGTAGATCCAGTCCAGATCAAGCGTGCGGTTGTAAACAGAGGCAGCGGTCTGGCTCTCACGGCGGTGCCCCCAGACCGCGGCTACTTCCGGATCGGAGAGAGCGGCAAGAGCCTGCCTGACAAAGTCCGGATAAACCTGGGTGTCGCCATCCAAGAAGAGGATAAGCGAGCCAGGTTCTGCCGAGGCTGAAGAATACCCGGCATTGCGGCCGCGCGCAGCTGTCATCGGCGCGCCCGACAGGGGGATGACGCGGGCGCCGCAGGAAGCCGCGATCTCGCGCGAATCATCGTGTGAGTCTGAGTCGACATAGGTGACCCGCAGCCGATGATGAGGGTAGTCGAGAGCTGCGACGCCATCGAGACACGCGCGAAGATGAGCAGATTCATTGCGACCGATGATGACCACATCGACCAATGGGGGCTGCGCCGCAGGGATCAGGTTTATTTCACTGATCAAACCGTTGCCTCGTGTCTGCCATTGCAGCTTGCTGCTGATGAACCATGTCAGTGGCACCATGCTAATTGCTGACTGCTTTGCTGAACAGAGGATCCATGGCTTCAACCGCACCCACGTGTGGCCCGGCAGTTACCAAGCGGGCAGCGCAAAGATGGACTGGCTGCGTTTCAGCGAGCGTAGGATGCAATGCGGGTCTCAGATCCCATTTAAGGACAGCAGCTACCAAAGTGAATGCGCTTCCGCCTTTTGGGTAAGTCTAAGAGTTTGTACCGGATGGTATTTTGTCAACATGGACAAAGCCGGCGCTAAGCCACGGGCACTCTTCCCAGTCACAGGGGGAGCGCACGCGAAGGTCGGCCGGGCGAGGTCAGCCGTATGGGAGATCGTGCGCCCACGGCTGAGTCTGCTGCTTTTCTGCCTGCTGCTGATCGCCATTGGGCGAGTGGCTGCCCTGGCAATCCCTTTTTCTACCAAGTACCTTGTTGACCAGGTTATCGGCAGGAAGCAGATCGATCTTCTGCCGAAAATCATCATGGCTGTGCTGGCGGCAACAGCAATCCAGGCGCTTGCGGTCTACGCGGTCACCCAGCTGCTTTCGAAAACTGCCTGGCGGCTGATCAAGGATCTCCGCGTGCAGGTGCAGGAGCATATTATCCGGCTTCCAGTCGCTTTTTTTGATGCGAACCGGACCGGCAATCTTGTTTCGCGCGTGATGTCGGATGTTGAAGGTATCCGTAACCTGGTTGGCACCGGCGTAATGGAATTTACCGGCGGGCTGCTAACCGCACTCTTTGCGTTCATCCTGGCATTGCGCATCAGTCCGGCGATCACTCTCGTCGTTCTTGGATTTATGGCTGCATTCGGGCTGCTGCAACGGAAAGTTTTTTCAATTATCCGTCCAATCGCGCATGAACGCGGCAGCATTACGGCTGAGGTCACTGGCAGGCTGACGGAATCGTTTAGCGGTGTGCGGGTCGTCAAGTCCTACCGGGCAGAAGAACGGGAATCGCTTGTCTTCGCTTCAGGAGCGGACCGCCTGCTCGAGAATGTGCTTCGGGCGATCAGCAAGACTTCGCTGACGACTGTCGCCTCGACTGCTGTCATGGGCATGGTGGCAGCCGTGATGATGGCGATGGGGACACACGAAATTGTGCGCGGTACGATGACGCTGGGCGACTATATCTCCTTCTCCATGCTGCTGGCGATGATGGTTTCGCCGATGGTGCAGATCGTCTCGATTGGCACACAGTTGACGGAAGCCGTGGCCGGCCTCGACCGCACGCTGGAACTGCTGTCCTTTCCGACTGAGGACGACAATCCACGGCGTACCGAAGAACTCCGTCCGGATGCAATTGTGGGACATATTTCGTTTCGAGATGTGTCATTCAGTTATGTGGATGGCAAGCAGGTGCTGCACAACATCTCGTTCGAGGCGCTGCCGGGTACGGTGACGGCGCTGGTTGGCTCATCAGGATCGGGTAAATCGACCATCATCGGCCTGATCAGCGCATTCAATACCCCGGGCAGCGGGCAGATCCTGCTGGATGGTCATGACCTGTCGACGATTCAGCTTGGAAACTTTCGCAGCCGGTTGGGAGTGGTGCTGCAGGAATCATTCCTGTTTGAGGGTACGGTTTTCGAGAATATTGCCTTCGGCAATCCCGATGCGAAGATTTCCTCAGTACTGGAAGCTGCACGCATTGCACGGGTCGACGAGTTTGTGAGTCGGCTGACAGACGGGTACGACACGATTGTTGGTGAGCGCGGCATCAAGCTTTCCGGTGGACAGCGGCAGAGGGTGTCGATCGCACGCGCTATCCTGGCTGATCCGCGCGTTCTCATCCTGGATGAAGCGACATCGAGTCTTGATTCCGAATCGGAAGCGATGATCCAGGAGGGGCTGAGCTACCTGATTGACGGTCGAACGACCTTCGTCATAGCTCATCGTTTATCAACGATCAGGAGCGCCGACCAGATCCTGGTTATCGAAGATGGCCGGATTGTAGAACGCGGGACCCACGCTGCCCTCTACCGCCTGCGCAACCGGTACTACGACCTTTATACGCGCCAGCACGCTCTTGAAAGCAACCTCTTCCTTGCGCCCGGTGAAGGTGGTACGCCGATTGCGGATGAGGAACAGGTCGCAGACGCTGTTGCCATCCACACTGGCATCCCGGAGGCATGAGTATCGCTGCGGGCTCCCCTATGAAGAAGTTTTCCCTTCTGCTGAAGAACAACCGCATCGTGCGGCTGGTATTCAAGACGTCCTGGATCGGTATTTATCCGACGTTCGCCAAGGCACTGGCTGATATTCCCGATCATCTGAAAACCGGCTATGATCGCGAGTCGACGCGAGACGTGTTCACAAATTATCCGATTGACCGGGTCCGACCTGCGGATTACGCGATCATGCTGCACCTCCGCAACCTAATGAAGCCAGGCGGCAGGCTTGTCGATCTTGGCGGAAATATCGGGATGATGTGCTACACCACGCAGAAGTATTTTGCCCTCCCGCAGTCGTTTCAGTGGACCGTCTGTGATGTGCCGAACGTGCTCGAGGCGGGCAGGCAGGTTGCTGTTCGGGAAGGCAACAAGAGTCTGCCGCTCCACTTTGTGGCGGATCTGGCGAATGCTGGCCGGGCTGATATTTTCTTCAGCAGCGGGACCCTGCAATACATCGAAGCGCCGCTGGCAGCCATGCTTCGTCAATTACCTTCGCTGCCGCCGGCTGTATTGATCAACCGCATCCCGGTGTGGGAGAAGAAAGCGATCTCGACGATCCAGGATATCGGCTTCTGCATGGCTGCCTACAGTGTGTTCAACCGAACTGAATTTGTGTCCTCGATGGAAGCGCTGGGTTATCAGCTCGTAGATAGCTGGCCATGCCTGGAAAGTACGTTCTCGATCCGCTTTCGCCCTAAGATCCGGCTGAACGCATATGAAGGCTTTTACTTCAAGCTGCCGGACCCCTCGGACGCGGGTCTCGAGCCGGTCTAGATCTCAGGCTCCGGTTGGGGCAGAATGTCGTTTTCCCGGGCTACCCAGACATAAAGAGTCGGCAGCAGGAAGACGCTCATACACAAACCTGCGATCAGCCCGCCGACAATAACGATGGCAAACGGGCGCTGTGAATCCGACCCGATGCCATGGGAAGTTGCCGCAGGGATCAGCCCGAGGGTGGCCACAAGGGAGGTCATCATGATCGGCCGCAGTCGCAATACTGCGCCTTCCACTGCCGATTCGATCACAGACATGCCCTGCGCACGGAGCTGGTTGATGTATTCCAGCATGATGACGCCGGTCTGCACCGACACGCCGAAGAGTGCAAGGAAGCCGACGCCGGAGGACACACTGAAGTGTGTGTGGGTCAGCAGTAGTGCCATCAATCCGCCGACCGGAGCCATCATCACGTTGATCAGAATGAGCGACGCCCATTTCACCGAGCGGAACATGGTGTAAAGAATGAAAAAGATCACGATGATCGTGACGGGCAGTACCAGGGCAAGCCGAGCATTCGCACGCTTCTGACTGGCAAATTCGCCTGCCCAGTCGATGTGATATCCGGGAGGAAGCTTGACCCGGGCTTTGACCAGGTTGATCGCCTCCTGCACGGTGCTGCCAAGATCACGGCCGCGCACGCTGTACTTGATAGCGACATAGCGCTGACCACCCTCGCGCTGAATCAGGCCGGCACCATCCTGGGTTTTCAGGATGGTGAGTTGGGCGAGTGAGACGCGTTCACCGGAGGGGGCCACCAGGCGAATGTTGTCAATTGCTTCCGGAGTATTCCGATACTGGGCTTTGTAGCGAGGGACTACGTCGTAACGTGCCTCCTGCTGCAGTACCTGGCCGACGGCATTGCCGCCGACAGCTGTCTGGATCGCATCCTGTACATCTGCCACGTTAATCCCGTAACGGGCAGCCGCTTCACGATTGACCATGTAGTTGAGACTTGGCTGGCCGAGGGCGCGGAAGAGACCGAGATCGCTCACGCCCTTGATGCTGCTCATGAGCGAGACAATCTCATTGCCCTTGTCTTCGAGGGTCTTGAGATCATCGCCGTAGATTTTGACAGCAAGCTCGCCCTTTACACCGCTCACTGCTTCTTCCATGTTGTCAGAGATCGGCTGAGAGAAGTTCCACAGCACCCCGGGGGTCTTCTCCAGTTCCCTGTCCATGGCTCCGATCAACTCGTCTTTGTTCTCTCGGAAAACAGGCCGCCATTCGTCTTTGGGCTTAAGACCGACGTAATACTCGGTGTTAAAAAAGCCTGCTGTGTCCGTTCCGTCGTCGGGTCGTCCTGCCTGACTGATGACCTCTGTGACTTCGGGAAAGCTGGCGAGCAGGTGACGGGTCTGGTTGGAGATCTTCTCGCTTTCGCTTGGACCTGTACTGAGTGCCAGCGTGCCGCGGGCCCAGATAGCACCCTCGTCGAGGTGGGGCAGAAATTCCGATCCGATGACGCCGCTCTCGCCGAGGAAGAGCGCGATCATCACCATGATGCCAGCCAGGCTGACCGTCAGCATCCGGTTATGAATGGCGTAGTGTGCGAGCTTGCGGTAACGCTCGGTGATCCAGATAAGTACGGGGTTGTGCCACTCTTTGGCACCCTTGGTGAATAACAGGCTGGAGAGCCCGGGAGCGATGAGCAGCGAGAACAGCAGTGCTCCAAGCAACGCGAATGCGACGGTCCACGCCATAGGTCGAAAGAGACGGCCTTCGACGGCCTGCAGGGTGAAGATCGGCAGGTACGCGGCAATGATGATGCCGATGGCATAGAAGACTGGCCGCTGGACTTCGTGAGCAGCGGATCGTGAGACTTCCAGCACGGATTCGCCGGGCTTCCGAATGCCCAGCCGACGGATGATGTTCTCCACCATGACGACTGCTCCGTCGACTACCATGCCGAAGTCCAACGCGCCCAGCGAAAGCAGATTGGCGGGAATATGAACGAGGTCAAGACAGATGGAGGCGAAGAGCAGAGAAAACGGGATGGTTAAAGCAACGATAAAAGCGCCGCGGGCATTCCCCAGGAACAGAAAGAGGATGATCACGACCAGGATGATGCCTTCGGTCAGATTGTGCAGAACAGTGTGCGTGGTGAGCTTCAGCAGGTCGCCGCGGTCAAGAAATGACCTTACCTGCACTCCCCTGGGAAGCACCTGCTCGTTCAACTCTTTCACCTTGGCGCGAATACCGGCGATGGTGGAGTCTGTGTTGTCGCCTTTCTGCAGCAGGACGATGCCTTCGACGACATCCGGATCATCGACGACCTTGCCGTCATCATGACGGATGGCGCGGCCAATCTGCCCGAGCCGGATCTTCGCCCCCTGTTCTACCGTAGCGATATCCCGCACGCGCAAGGCTGTACCATTCTGGGCCTTGAGCACGGTGTTGGCGATGTCCTCAACGCTCGTGAACAATCCGACTTCGCGCACGTTGATCTGCTGCTGGCCCGATTCGATGAAGCTGCCGCCGGCATTGGTGTTGTTGTTGGTTAATTGCTGCTCGACGTTCCCGATCGTGAGACCGTAGGAGACCAGTTTCTCGGGATCGATGCGGATCTGATACTCGCGAGTGGTGCCGCCAAAGCT
Source organism: uncultured Acetobacteraceae bacterium (assembly GCA_964658265.1). Taxonomy (GTDB): domain Bacteria; phylum Acidobacteriota; class Terriglobia; order Terriglobales; family Acidobacteriaceae. The sequence goes on from CAZZYN010000027.1 coordinate 37,730, forward strand.
GGATACATCGACTACGCCCGGCACCTGCTTGAATCGTTTCTCGAGTGACCAGTCTTCGAGTGACTTCAACTCCATGGTGTCGTACGAGGGATTGGTGCTGGTGAGGGTGTACCAGTAGATCTGGCCGACGGGGCTCCAGTCGGTACCAATTTGAGGCTGCAGGCCGGTGGGCAGTGTTACCTGAGAGAGTCTTTCGAGCACCCGCTCGCGATTCCATTCGTCCTGAGAATCGTCGTCGAAGACCATGTTCAGACTGGAGAGGCCGGCGATCGACACCGAGCGCAGATGCTGCAGGTGAGGAATGCCTGCCATCGCAATTTCAAGAGGCACGGTAACCTGCTGCTCCACTTCTTCCGAAGCGCGGCCGGGCCATTGCGTGATAACGGTTACATAGTTATTGGCTACGTCCGGATATGCCTCAACGGGCAGGTTGTGGAACGAAACGATTCCCCATGCGAACAGGATGATCGCAAGAGCGAGCACCATCAAGCGATTGTTTAAAGCAAAATCTACCAACCCACGGATCATCTACTGCTCCACCGTGTCCTGCAATGCGAGTGCATTGGTCACCACCTGCTGGCCCGGCTGCAGACCGCTGATGACTTCGATTTTTGCGTCCGGCAGACTTTCTCCGGTCACAATCGCGACGCGCCGGTATCGACCCTTGCCCGCCTCATCCGCGATGTAGACCCAGGCGCGGTCGTGAAGATGGAGAACAGCATTCGCCGGAATAGCGGCATGCGTTTCCAGCTTGCGCCCGTGGAAGGTGGCGGTGGCAAACATGCCGACCCGCATGAAGTAATCCGGATTGGGAACCTGGATGCGAACTTTGCCGGTCCGGATATTCGGATCGAGTATGGCGTCGATTTCACTGATGGTTCCGTCCAGCCTGCGATCGGGATAAGCATTTAAACGGATGTCTGCAGCCTGGCCAGTGTGCACCTGAGCCAGATCATTTTCATAGACATCACAGACGACCCAGACGTGCCGCAGATCGGCAATGGTGAACAGCGGCTGCGCATTGTTGAGGGCGTTGATGGCTGGTGCAGCTTCCGTCACATTCTGCTGGATGATGACGCCAGGCGCCGGCGCATAGATGTTGACGACCTGCACCTGGGGCCCGTCCGGGTTTTTCACGCCGAGCAGGTTCAGATGCTGGCGGGCAGTCTGCGTATCCACAACTGCCTTGTCGTAGGTGTCCTGGGCGAGCTCCAGCTGGCTCTTAGGAATGGCTCCCTTGTCATACAGAAGCTTGGCGCGATCGAGCTGTGTCTTGGCCAGCACTTCGTCGGCAACTGCCTTGTGATAGGTCGAGTAGGCGCCGGAAATATCGTCGCTCGAAACCTTCATCAGGAGCTGACCCTGCTTTACAAAGTCGCCGACCCTGGCGAGGATGGCGATGACCCGGCCAGAGGCCAAGGAGATGACAGGGATCTGCCGGGAGACATCCGGATTGACGACTCCTGTCACATGCAGCGAAGAAGTGGCCTGATAGCTGGTAGCCACGGCGAGCGGAAACTGCTCCGGATGATCGACCGATACCGAGTTTGGGTTAGGCGCTGCGACGACCTGCGTCTGTGGAGGAGCTTCGGCAGCTGGATCCGATTTCTTGTCGCAGCCGACGAAGACAAGGCTGCTTGCCGTGGCGAAAATGATCAAGCCAACCAGGCGGCAGAAAAGCATCAGCGAGGCAGCATATTTTCTTTGAGAATCACGACAGAACGGCTGTCCTCCGAACAAGTGAGGAGAGGCTGAAGGCTGTCGGCTGCTCATGGTTGTGCTTCGACGAATGGTGAACTCCTTGGCAGAGGCGACGTTGATTTCTGATCGGATGCCTCGTCACTGTGACAAGGGCACCAAGACTATGGACGCAAGTGCCGAGGTTTCTGACTCAGACTCCGGTGGAACAGGCCTGCCGCGTTTCTGTCTCTACTTTAGACAAGAGTTCTGGTCAGAGCGCGGTCTTTAGGCATTTCTTATGCATTTATTAAGGGTTTTTGACCAGAGGCCGTTGAGCAGTGAGTCGACATTCCTACCTCACGTCAGCAGGCCGGCGCGTCTCGCATCTTCAGTTGTGTCAATGTCCAGCGACCCTTCGGAAAAGGCGACCCGCTCGACCTCATCCTCATGCTCAGCGAGCAGTGTTCGCGCTCCCTTGTCCCCACGGATGGCACGCAAAGCTGGAAAGAAGGACAAGGGAAAGATCGCGGGGACGCCGAGAACGCCAGCATAGGAAGCAGCCACGATTTTCTCGGGATACTGCAGAGAGAGTGCTTTTAGATGCTGCAGCAAGCCCGCGTCGAGGTGCAGCTGGTCGCAAACCATCACGAGTGTGTGTTTAGGTACGGGATCAATTGACTGCAGGCTGTCCAGTCCGCTGCGAAGAGATGCCGACATGCCAGCCTGCCAATCGTCACACGGCGCGATGCGTACGGGAAGTGCTTCGACTTCATTGAAGACGGCTGCTGCTTCGCAACCAACGACTATAAACACGGGAGAGAAGCCAGCCTCCACAGCCAGCCGGGCGGAGCGATGCACCAAAGTCTCCCCGGCATAGACCAGCAGCTGCTTTGGTCTACCAAGCCGTCGACTTCCACCGGCGGCAAGCAGGATGCAGGCGCAGCCATGGTCTTGAGGACGATGCGCTGCGTGGTCGGATGGGACCGGCATGTCTTCAGCTCTGAAGATCGGCCAGCAGCATGGTAACCGTCTGCTGTTCGTCCGCGGTAAGAGGCAGCAGGGGCGGACGCGGGACCCCGCCGAAGTAGCCGTTCTGATCACAGGCGAATTTGATTCCCGGAATGCCCATCGTTCCGCAGATGCGCGCAGCCGGTTCGATTAAGCGATCCTGCTTTTCTTTTTCAAGGATGGCATCTTTCTCTTTCCATGCCATGTGGACTTCAGCACAGGACTGGGGAGCGAACGCGGCCATGGCCAGAATGGCAGCCGTGGCTCCGGCATGAAACGAAGGCAGCATAGTCTGAGCCGAGCCGGCTATGACCTGAAAGCCTATCTCTCGGCTGCGCGTTTTGAGGCGAGTGGGCGGAGCGGCTACCGGCGCGGCGGTGCCGCCTGCTGATCCCTGCAGTTGTACCAGGCTCGCTGCCGATCCATCTGCGGAGCTGACATCCGCAGCCAGCATGCGCTGCGTAACGGCAGCAAACGTCGGTGTGACCTGCACAGTGCGCGCAGCGATGCCTCGTGTCGCTTCTACCAGCTCGCCGATGCGAGCGACGTTGCCGCTCGAGTCCTTGATGCCAATGATGTTTGGATGATGTGCGAGTTCCGCGACCAGCGGGACAGGCAGGTCGTAGAGCGTGTAGCTGGGGATGCTATAGAGCAGGACGGGCAGGCTCGAAGCGTCTGCGACGGCACGATAGAAGTGCAGCATCTCTGCCGCCCGCAGCTGAGGACGATAAAAGTGCGGTGTCCTGACGAGGACGGCGTCGTATTTCTGCGATGCGGCGTAGTCGGCAAGTCGAAGGGTTTCGACAACACTTTCGCGTCCCACGCCGGCGACCATCACTTTGTGCGCTTCGGCAGCCTGAATGGCAAAGCGCAGGACGTCGCGGGATTCCTGATCGCTCAGCATGACTGCTTCGCCGGTTGATCCAAGCATCACGATCCCGGATACAGCGGTCCGTGAATAACGTTCAATGTTGCGCTCTAGCTTGTGCAGGAAGAGCGAGCCGTCGCTTTTGAAACAGGTGGTTGCTGCCGTGAAGACCCCTTCGAGCAGCATCAGCGTGATCCTGCTGCAACGGTTTCCTTCAAGCCCCGATGAAGCTCCTGCAGTGCATAGACGTTGGTTGCATCCCGCTGGAGCGCAGCGATTCCCTCAGCAGCCGCACGGGCTGCGGCCATGGTTGTGATGGTGGGTATACGCTGCGTTACTGCGGCGCGGCGGATCGCCTTCTCATCAAAGAAAGTGTCATGCCCGTAAGGCGTATTGACGATCAACTGGATGCGGTCGCCCTTGATGAGGTCGACGACATTGGGCCGCCCCTCCTTCACCTTGAAGACCCGTTCAACGATGAAGCCCGCCTGTTCGAGCAGATCGGCCGTGCCATGCGTGGCGACGAGCTTGAAACCCATCTCAACGTAGAGGCGCGCAAGGTCGACCAGGCCGGATTTATCACGCTCATTGACGCTGAAGAAGACAGTGCCGCTGGTGGGAAGCTTCTGTCCGGCTGCGAGCTGGGCTTTTGCGAAGGCTTCACCAAAGGTTTCGGCAACGCCCATCACTTCGCCGGTCGACTTCATCTCCGGCCCGAGAACAGTGTCGACGCCCGGAAATTTATTCCACGGAAAGACGGGAGACTTGACGTAGTAATGTCGGCCGGTCCCAAGTTCGCGGCGACTGGCGACTTCAGCAGGGAGCAGTTCCTTGAGTCTGCGGCCAGTCATCAGCCGCGCGGCTATCTTGGCGAGAGGCACTCCCGTGGCCTTTGAGACGTACGGCACGGTGCGCGAAGCACGCGGATTTACTTCGATGACATAGACCTTGCCTTCGCTGCCGGCGGGTCCGCGCTGTATGGCGAACTGCAGGTTGACCAGGCCTCGAACATCGAGCGCGAGGGCGAGCTTGCGGGTGTAGTCGCGTAGAGTCTCGAGAACCTTGGGTGAAAGATCAACCGGAGGCAGGACACACGACGAGTCACCTGAGTGAATGCCCGCCTCTTCAATATGCTGCATGATGCCGGCGATCACGACATCTTCACCATCGCAGAGTGCATCCACATCGACTTCGACGGCGTCTTCGAGAAAGTGATCAATCAGGACCGGCCGGTCCTGCGAATATTCAACCGCCTGCTTCATATATTCGCGGACAGACTGTGCATCGTAGGCGATGACCATGGCTCGACCGCCGAGGACATAGGAGGGCCTGACGAGGACGGGATAGCCAACACTCTCGGCACCCGCGAGAGCCTCTTCAACACTGGTCGCCATCGCGCCCGGAGGCTGTGGAATATTGAGCGACTCGATCAGCTTGCCGAAGCGCTTTCGATCTTCAGCCAGATCTATAGATTCGGGAGATGTGCCGATGATGGGTACGCCGGCTTTCTTCAAAGAGAGCGCGAGATTCAGAGGCGTCTGGCCGCCGAACTGCACGATCATACCGATCTCTGCACCGGAGCTGGCTTCATGCTCGTAAACGGCGAGCACGTCTTCCAAGGTCAGCGGCTCAAAATAGAGGCGATCGCTGGTGTCGTAATCCGTTGAGACCGTTTCCGGATTGCAGTTCACCATGATGGTTTCGTAGTCATCTTCCTTCAGTGCGAAGGCTGCGTGACAACAGCAGTAATCGAATTCGATACCCTGCCCGATGCGGTTCGGTCCGCTGCCAAGAATGATGACTTTGCGCCTGGTGGTTGGTGGCGCCTCGTCTTCTTCGTCATAGGTGGAGTAAAGGTACGGCGTTTCACTTTCAAATTCGGCAGCGCAGGTGTCCACCAGCTTGAAGACTGGCCGGATCCCGTGACGATGGCGAAGCTCGCGCACTTTGATGACGCCGGCGGGGCCTTCCATGTGCCATACCTCGGCGAGCCGCGCATCCGAGATGCCCATGCGTTTAGCCTTGCGCAGCGCGTCATAGGAAATCGTCTCCGCGGTCTGCGCGGCGGCAGCAGCAATCTCGTCAGTGACCTGTTTTACCTGGTAGAGGAACCAGGGATCCATGGTCGTCAGCCGCGCAACCTCGCGAACAGACATACCTTTCCGGAAGGCGTAGCGAATGTAATCGAGCCGGCCGGGCTTCGCCGTGACGAGCATCTGCGTGAGGCGGCGTGGCTCGATCACTTCCGCGCCGACGCGTTTGCCGGTCTCAAGTGAGCGAAGCGCCTTCATCAGAGCCTCTTTAAAGGTGCGACCCATGGCCATCACTTCGCCGACCGACTTCATCTGCGGGCCTAGATTCTCATCCGCACCCGGAAACTTCTCGAACTGCCACTTGGGAATTTTGACGACGACGTAATCGATCGTCGGTTCGAAACAGGCTGGAGTTTTGCGCGTGATGTCGTTTGGGATCTCATCCAGTGTGTAGCCGACGGCGAGCTTCGCAGCGATTTTGGCGATCGGAAATCCTGTTGCCTTGGACGCGAGTGCGGACGATCGTGAGACGCGCGGATTCATCTCGATGACGGTCATGCGGCCGTTCTGCGGGTTCACGGCGAACTGCACGTTCGATCCACCGGTCTCAACGCCAATCTCACGCATCACGCGGATCGCGGCATCGCGCATGGCCTGGTATTCGCGATCGGTGAGTGTCTGCGCGGGAGCCACGGTGATGGAATCGCCGGTATGCACGCCCATCGGATCCATGTTCTCAATCGAGCAGATGATGATGACGTTGTCCGCGAGGTCGCGCATCACCTCTAGCTCATATTCTTTCCAGCCGAGTACTGACTCCTCGATGAGGCACTCGTGCACCGGCGAAAGATCGATGCCGCGCGAGAGAATTTCCATCAACTCTTCGCGATTGTAGGCAATGCCGCCGCCGGATCCGCCAAGCGTGAACGACGGACGGATCACTACCGGGAAACCAATCTTCGCGCTGAAGTCCATACCATCGCGCAGGTTGTTCACCAGAGATGAGCGCGGCATGTCGAGACCGATCTTGTTCATCGCATCTTTGAAGAGCAACCGGTCTTCCGCCTTCTTGATGGCTTCGAGCTTCGCGCCGATCAGCTCGATGTCATATCGATCAAGAATGCCCGCGTCGGCCAGATCGACAGCGATATTCAAGGCAGTCTGACCGCCGACAGTGGGAAGGAGGGCGAACTTACCCTTCCGCTTACCATCAACGCCCGCCATCATCTCGCATTCCAGGCGAATGATCTCGGTTACGTATTCGCGTGTGAGCGGTTCTATATAGGTGCGGTCCGCCAGCTCAGGATCCGTCATGATGGTTGCCGGGTTGGAATTGACCAGGACCACTTCATAGCCTTCGTCGCGCAAGGCTTTGCACGCCTGTGTTCCGGAGTAGTCAAATTCTGCGGATTGACCGATCACGATTGGACCGGACCCGATCACCAGGATCTTTGTAATGTCATTTCTTCTAGGCATGCTTGTTCACTCGCTCTTACTTGGTGCTGTCGCTGAATGCTGTTTGGTCCGATCTACGGTCGGCGCAAAATCGAAATCTTCCCAGCGCGTGTAGCGTCGCTCGCCTGCGATGAAGTCGCGATCCTCGCTGGTGAGCGGTGGTGCGTGGATCGCTCTCCGCTGCCAGTCTGTGTAGCTGCCCGTCACCTGATAGTGTCCGCCAGCGGCCAGCTGGAACTTGTGAATGTAGATCCAGTGGAGATCAGGCTCCGAGTCGCCCGGCATGTATTCGTTGATCTGACGGGTAACGATGCCCTTTTCATTCAGACAAGCCAGCGTGCTGCGATCGAATTCATCGTCATGAACCCAGACCGAGAGGGCGCGCGGATGACCATCGATCATCCACACCATCGCGGTGCCGTCATCATTGCTGCCTTCCTGCCTGACGTGAAGAGCCAGATCCGAAGTGGTGAACCATCCGCCCTGCGAGAAAAGCTGCACAGGCGGCTGCGTAAGGATGCCCGGGTTGCAGGTAGAGAGGACGCGACGTACGCGGGGCTCCAATACCCTGTGCTGAAGGCTCAGAGCATATGTCACTGAAGGCCGCTGGGCGAAGAGGGGAGGAAAGGAAAAAAGCAATGCCAGTGCTATAAAGCCGAGCGCGGATGGGCGCAAAGCCAACGTCACTTCTTCCACTCCTCCATCAACTTGCGAAAGTCCTGAAACAGGTAGGTAGAGTCATGCGGTCCGGGCCCGGCTTCGGGATGGTACTGGACACTGTAAAGCGGCAGCGTCCGATGCCTGAGACCTTCGAGCGTGTTGTCGTTGAGATCGATGTGCGTCAACTCGACTTCACTCTCGCGCATTGACTCGGGATCGACTGCGTAGTTGTGGTTATGAGCAGTGATTTCGACTTTGCCGCTATGCACGTGCTGCACCGGGTGATTGCCGCCGTGGTGCCCGAACTTCAATTTGTAGGTCTTGCCGCCGAGGGCGAGTCCGATCAACTGGTGCCCCAGGCAGATACCGAAGATCGGCTTGCGTCCCATCAGCCTGCGAATGCTTTCCTGGGCGTAGGTGACTGGTTCCGGATCACCCGGCCCGTTCGAAAGAAAGATGCCATCCGGGTTGAGTGCCAGCACGTCGTCTGCGGATGTCTGCGCCGGCACCACGGTGACGCGGCAATCCTGGCGGGCGAGCATGCGAAGAATGTTGCTCTTGATGCCGAAGTCATAAGCCACCACGTGCAGACGTTCCCGTTCGGCTACAGTCGAGGGCTGTGCCTGTGGAAGCTGCGGCAGGGGGTCGGCGTAGTAGCTTGCTGGATCGTTGCTGTTGTAGTCGTAGCTGGTTTTTGTACTGACGATGCGGGCGAGGTCGGTACCATCGACCTTGGCAATGGAACGGGCACGTTCCACTAGTTTCGACGAATCAGTCTCGGTGGTGGAGATGACGCCACGCATGACGCCATGTGTACGCAGATGCCGGACCAGTGCGCGGGTATCGATCTCGGAGATGACCGGTACCTGGAAACGCTCCAGGTATTCGTCCGCCACTTGTTCCGAACGCCAGTTGGAACTTACCGCCGAGAATTCGCGCACGATGAGCCCTTCGATGAAGGGTCGCGCTGCCTCATTGTCGGCTGCATTGGTGCCGTAATTACCGATCTGGGGATTGGTCAGAACAACGATCTGGCCGGCGTACGAAGGATCGGTAAAGATCTCCTGGTAACCGGTCAGCGATGTATTGAAGACCACCTCACCAGAGCATTCAACCCTGGCACCGAAGCCCTCACCGCGGAAGATGCGCCCGTCTTCGAGCGCAAGTATCGCCTGCATCGCTTCTCCATGGAGTAGATTCAATCGATTCTAGCAGGAATGAACGACGCTTCCAGAGTTGTTGGCGACACATTTACAGGACTTTACACATGGGAACCGGATGGGCCGATCAGTGCCGGAAACAGCCTAGCGCACGATGCCGAACTGGTCGGTGGGCCAGTAGACAAATTCAGCTTTGCCGTAGATAAAGTGACGGTCGACGGGGCCGAAATCGCGGCTGTCGCTGGAGATGGATCGATGATCGCCCATGACGAAGTATTGGTGAGGAGGAATCGTTGTAAGCGCCAGGGAGCGGATATCGCGATAGCGTTCCGGGACATATGGTTCGCGAAGCTTGTTGCCATTCACGTAGACAAGGCCGTCGTCGACCAGCAGCGTGTCGCCTGGCAGGGCGATGACGCGCTTGATATAGCTCTTTTCGGGATCGCGAGGATAGTTAAAGACGATCACATCGCCGCGCTCGATTTTTTCGAAGCGATAGACAAACTTGTTGATGAAGAGGCGGTCCTGATCTTCAAGCCGGGGCAGCATGCTGGTGCCCTCAACCTTAACCGGCTGATAGAGGAACGTAATGATGAAAAAAGAGACGGCAACAGAGAAGACCAGGTCTCTTAACCAGAGTCGCATTGGCCGGGCAGCCGGCTCGGCTGCAGTGTCCGGCTCTCTCGAAGCTTCAGGATGATCCGGCTTTGCGGATGAGGGATTCGGCTTCATTTCAGTATGCTTATTTTAGCTGGAGCGATGGCTGGGCTGATCCTGATCGCGATCGTGCTGCTAGTAGCCGCAGCCCAGCGAACCCGGCGGGCAGTTAATCACCATGCGTGGCTTTGGCAAAGGCCGCTGCTGCGTGGTGGAAGGTACGAACTGCGGCTGTCCCTGTACGTCGTTGATGCCGGCGAGCTGGGATGGCTCAAGTGTGAGTGGTCGCTGGAGCACCATCTCGATGCTGGCGCCGGATTGAATGTTGATGTCATCGCCGCGGGTAAACAAGGTATAAATGCCGCCGGCGGCAGCACCGGCGAGCCCGCCATAGCCGATCCCCGCCAGTGGATGACCCATGGCTGAACCGCCCAGTGCGCCAATGCCGGCTCCTCCGGCAGCGCCCTTGGCGATGGTGCCGGCGTCTTTTCCGGTATTGCCGGCCTGCTCGATCTGTCCCTCACTATTCCTGACCTGCGGCCCTTCCGATCCGGGCAGGTTGTTAACGCCGCCCGGAATGGCAACCACCTGGCCGTTGGGAAAGATCATGGTGTTGAAGTGAATGAGCAGCTTGGCTCTTCCCTTCACGCGGCCAGGACGGGTGACCTGATCGACCACGCCCTGCACATAGACGCCGGCGGGAATCAGTACATGCGCGCCTACGATGACCGGGAACGTGGAAACCAGGTAGATGCCGTCGCCCTGTCGTGCGGTCTTGGTGTTGATAGGACTTTCAACAGCCAGCAATACCTTCGTGCCCGCCGGAACGGTCAGGGCTGCGTCAGCCGCAGGAGTGGCATTGGGAGCGGTAGGGCTGTTCGGGGCCGCCATGTTTGCAGCGGGCGCGCCCGTTGAGGGCGGATTAGCTGCGGCTGGCGAGGGGGCCTGCTGCTGCGATGCCGGCACGGGTGCAGGAACATTCCCGCCGGGCTGCTGTGCGCGCGATGGCAGGGTTCCGGCGGCCGCCCACAATAAAGCACCTGCTCCGAGTGCCGCCAGGGGAATTCGCCTGATGAGTCGCTCCATACTGCCTCCTGAGCCTTGCAATCTTTATAGACGGTGAAGGTGCAGACCAGGTAGCGCAAACAGGAAACAAGGACCCGATGGTTTCGTTACCATGAGCGCTATGCAGCCCGATACAGGCCGCGCTGAACAGCGCGAGCGATTTGCCGCTGTCTACCAACTTCTGGATGCTGCCATCGACGGTCAGATCTTTCCCGGATGTGCCTTTGGCGTGCTCCAGGGAACTTCCATCCTTGCACTGGATGGACTAGGTCGTCAGACCTATCAGGCTGATTCTGCCTTGATTGAGCCGTCCACTGTTTACGATCTTGCCAGTCTCACAAAGGTTCTGGCAACGACGCCGATGGCAATGCTTCTCACGGAGCTAGGACAGCTGGCTCTTGATCAGCCACTCGGAGAAATTCTGCCAGAGTTTCTCAACTCGTCGACGGCCAATCAGACCGCCCTGGACCAAGATGCGAGAAATCGCGTTACTTTACGGCACCTGCTCGCGCACAGTTCCGGCCTTGCCGGCTATGCGAGGCTCTTCGAGAAGTGCGGCTCACCAGAACAATTGCTGAAGACCTGCCTCGGTATGCCGCTGCAACATGCTCCAGGCAGTCATTCGGAGTACTCGGACATCGGTTTCATCCTGCTTGGCCACGCGCTCGAGAAACTTTCGGGAGAGACCATCGACAGCTTCTGTCGACGGGAGATTTATGAACCTCTTGGTATGGATCGGACGGGCTACCTCCCCGCCCGGGATCAATGGCCCGGCATTCCGCCGACAGAAGACGACCGGAGTTTTCGCCACCGCGTCATCCAGGGCGAGGTACAGGATGAAAACTGCTGGGTGTTGGGAGGTGTGAGCGGCCATGCCGGTCTCTTCGGGAATGTCGCCGACGTGTTGAAGTTTTCAGCAGCGGTGCTCTTATCGCTGAAAGGCGTCGGCCCGAAGCAAGAAGATCGAGCACTCTTCCAGGCTGAGACGACGCGCCTGTTTGCCAGCAGGAGTGAATTGCCGCCTGGGAGCTCTCGCGCCCTTGGATGGGACACACCATCCTCCCCTTCCTCTGCCGGTCAATTTTTCCATCCGACTTCAATTGGTCATCTAGGCTACGCGGGAACCTCGGTTTGGATCGATATAGTCGATGAGGTTGTAGTGGCTTTACTTACGAATCGGACTTGGCCTTTCAGGCAGGATCAGAGAATTCGCGAGATAAGGCCGCTTTTCCACGACCGAGTGCGCCAAGCCATTTCTGCGTCTAACACGAACGTGGGATAATGACTGGTTGGGTACCATTGATTTTGATGGAATCTTTACAAGCTCCAGAATACCGATACACTGATGTGGGTTCAGCAGGTACATCGACCATGGCAACAATGACAGCACCGCGCACCGTAGCGCACAATGACGAAGCGTTTTCGAAACATCGAGCCAGCAACCTGGTGGAATTAACCACTGAGGGAGCGAATGAGGCGTCACGAGGACTGGATACCAAGTCGGCACTCGAGATTGCTCGCATCATCAACCAGGAAGACGCCAAGATTGCACTGGCGGTCAAGAAGTCTCTCCCTGAAATTGCTCTTGTCATCGATGCTGTCGCCCGCAGCCTGCGGGATGGTGGCAGACTGATTTATGTCGCAGCCGGCTCGAGCGGCCGCATCGCTGCGCTGGACTCCTCAGAGTGTCCTGCCTCTTATTCAACATCTCCCCAATCCGTGCAATACATCGTTGCGGGCGGACCGAAGGCAGTAGCCTCTGCAGTTGAAGTGAACGAGGATCTTCCAGAACTCGGCCAGCGTGATATTGCGCGTCGCCGGCCTACCCGTAAAGACATCGTCATCGGCGTGTCGGCGAGCGGCCGCACCCCGTATGTTGTGGGCGCAGTAGAGTATGCCAAGGCACGCGGTGCCATGACAGCGGCTGTCGTCTGCAACCACAACACTGCCCTTGCGCTTGCAGCAGAAATTACGGTTGTCGCCGAAGTGGGTCCGGAAGTGATTTCCGGTTCGACGCGGATGAAGGCAGCAACCGCGCAGAAGATGGTGCTCAACATGATCACGACCGGCGCGATGACCCGGCTCGGTTATGTGTACGAGAACCTGATGGTCAATGTCCACATGCAGAACACCAAGCTGGTGGAGCGTGGCATCTCGACTCTTATGCGGGCTTGCAATATCGATCGTGACAAGGCTGTAGAGACGATCAAATCTGCTGGACGCAGCATTCCCGTCGCCTTGGTGATGTTGAAGGCGGGCATCGACAAACCTGAGGCAGTTCGGCGCCTTGCAAAGGCCGATGGCAATGTGCGCGTGGCCATCGAAGACAATGTTCTCGAACTCTGAAAATAGATAGATCGACCGAAAAGCCCCTTGCAAAAGGGGCTTTTTTCTTTGTGGTCACGGAGCCAGCGTGGTGATCAATGCAGGTTTCGGACTGCCCCAGCCAGTAACCAGGTCGAAATTCTTGACTGCGGTATAGCTGCCGGATGCGCCCGATACCACGTCGTGAAAATCGAGCGTGAACTTCGACGTGGCATTCTGCGAATAAATGATGGGATTGAGGAAGCCAAGGGTCGGCTTACCTTTCGCCTTTAGTTGTTGATTTGCCAATGCAATGTAGGCTGCCCACATCGGTGCAGCGAAGCTGGTGCCGCCGTACGAATTTGCCAGGCAGCCGGACTGGTTGGCGCAGGTATAGAAGCTGAAATTCGCGTTAGCGGCGACGTCCGGACCATTTCGGTAGACGGCCGAGCCTCTGTTGGTTGCATTGATCGCGGCTTTCTGCCAGGAAGGAATGGCGATCTTATCCGGTGAGACGCCGCCGCCGCTGTCAACCCACGCGGTCTCGGACTTCCAGGGTCCGGCAGCCTTCGTCGTGACCAGGTCGGTGCCTCCGACTGAGACAACATAAGCATCGTCTGCCGGCCACGCCTCGTTGCTTTTTGACCAGGTTGAATTATCGCCGGATGCTACGAAGAAGTTCTGTCCCTGGGCCGCCATTCTTTTGAAATAGGGATCAAGGGTTGCCGGATCCGCAGGAGTCCAGCCCCAAGAGCAACCGATAGTCGTTGGCAGCGGATTATGAACTGTCATGGCGCTGATGATCGCGGTATCGAGAGAGCCGATGTAATTGACGAGGCTGTGCAGGCCGGGAGCCATGCCGAGCGCCTGAGTCATGTCCAGTGTCTGCTCAGTATCATCACAGCCCTGTGCGATCAGGCAGGCTGTGCTGGTGCCGTCTGTCGACAATAGCGTTATGGGCACCTTATTCACCTGCCCCACGTTGTGAAAGTACACGTTGAGATCAGTCAAATCGGAACCCTGATACTCGAAGAGGCCGAGATTCTGGCCTGCGCCGGTCAGGGCGGTTCCGCCATAGTAGGCGGCACGCATATCGCTTCCCAGGAATGAAGCGGAGGGGCCAGAGCCCGTCGATGCGTGGGAGACTACCTGGTTTATGTCGAGGTGGTGAGCGGCCGCGTAGTCGGTTTTGCTGACCAGCAACGGGTGAGGGATCGAATAATTATCAAGACCGGTGACATGCCAGAGATTGAAGGAAAGACTGGTCGTCGGTTCACGGTCAGGACCGAAGAAAGTTCGCGCTTCGGTTGGATGTTGATAGGTGTGGATGTTGAGATGAAGCGCACGCTCGATGACATTCACGGGTGCGCTCACCTGCAGGTCCATTCCATCGCGGCTACCACCGGTGATGGTGAAGCCATTCGACTTTACGAACTCCGACAGTTCGTCATAGTCCTTCTGCGTCGGGCCGAACTTCGCTGTGAACTCGGCTACCGATAGAAATTTTCCGTAGGCAGGACTTGAAGGGTCGGAGAGGTCTGCAAGAAACGCGTTGAGCCCGGCTTCATCACGCAGCGGCAGCACGAAATCCAGCTTCATCGGCTGGTTCGCAGTAAGACGTCCCAGTGCCTGGACGGTTCCGGTCCGCACCACTTCGCGAACATGGTGAGTGAGAACTGTCTGCGCATGGGTGAGAGCGGTCGAACCAAGTGCGATTGCCACCGCGAAAAGCGGCGCTGCGTATTTTTTCATTGCGAATACTCCTGAGATTGCCAGGGCCTGCAGCGAAAGTGTCGAGCAAGAGCCCCTGCAGACAGCGTAGCGATGGCGAACGCTTTTGTTCCTGCGTTGCTGGCAACCCTATCATCGGAGCCTTGAACAGGTAAACATCCCGGCGAGTGGAACGGAAGGCCATAGTCCCTGGGTCCTGAGCATTTTGGCCTGCGATGCAGTGACTGAGGCGGTTCCCACGGCATCCACGGCCAGCTACATAAACTATGCTTGCGGACATGGACAAGTTTGTGATTCGCGGAGGTAAGCCGCTACTCGGAACGGTTCGCATCAGTGGTGCCAAGAACTCGGCACTCCCGTGTATGGCGGCGGCCATCCTGACCGAGGATGAGGTGATCCTCGAAAATGTTCCACAGGTGCGGGATATCGAGACAGAGCGAAAACTGCTGGTATCGATGGGGGCGGAGGTGGAGCTTGGCTACGGGCGCGCCCAACATCGCACGACCATCAGCTGCCGCAACCTTTCCGATCCTGTCGCGAAGTACGAGATTGTCAAGACGATGCGGGCTTCATCTCTGGTACTTGGTCCATTGATCGCGCGCACGGGCATGGCCCGGGTGGCGATGCCCGGGGGCTGCGCGATTGGCGGCCGGCCGATTGATCTGCACATTCGCGGGCTGGAGGCGATGGGCGCCGTAATCACACAGGAGCACGGCTACCTCGAGGCCCGCACGGAACGGTTAAAGGGCGCCCACATCGTTTTCGATAAGATAACAGTTACAGGCACAGAAGATTTGTTGATGGCTGCGGTGCTGGCGGAGGGCGAGACGCTGATGGAAAACTGCGCGCGCGAGCCGGAGGTTCTGGATCTCGCGACCCTATTGACGGCGATGGGCGCAACGATTGAAGGCGCAGGAACATCGACGATCAAGGTGCAAGGCGTTTCGAAGCTGCATGGTGCCCGGCACCGGATTAATCCGGACCGGATTGAAGCAGGCACGTTTCTGATTGCCGGCGCGATTACAGGGGGCGATCTGAATGTGACGAACTGCAATCCTTCTCACCTGTCCGCAGTGATTGCGAAGCTGGAAGCAGCGGGTGTACGCATCCAGGTAGGCAGCGACGCGATACGAGTGCGCAGCGAGGGCAATCTGCAGGCAGCAGATATAACGACCGAGGAATATCCGGGCTTCCCTACTGATATGCAGGCGCAGTACATGGCGCTGGCGACACAGGCGGACGGCACCAGCATGGTGACTGAGAATATCTTCGAGAATCGCTTTATGCATGTGCAGGAGCTGATCCGAATGGGTGCCAATATTCGCGTCGAGGGCAGGACGGCGACCATTCGCGGCAAGTCAGAGCTTTCGGCGGCCGCAGTGATGTGCTCGGATCTGCGCGCGTCCGCATCGCTGGTATTAGCAGCACTGGTGGCAGAAGGTGAATCGATCCTGGACCGCGTGTATCACATGGATCGCGGGTACGAACGCATTGAAGAAAAGCTTCGAGGCGTCGGCGCACAGATCCGGAGACTGGGCGACGTATTCCGCGATTAGCGAGAAA
>CAZZYN010000028.1:0-23056 GCA_964658265.1 uncultured Acetobacteraceae bacterium
GTATGGATTTTCGTGTGGAGGATCATCTCGACACGCCGAAGTTCAACCGCGTTCTGTGGCAGGGCACAATGGGCAACAAGCCGTATCCCAGCTATCGCAGTGGTGCGGATCTGCGTGCCAACCGGCAGCAGCTCCTGCATCCCGCACAGCCGGACAGGGCGCAGGGTGCATCGTCCGACAACAAGCCCACTGTACCTGGCTCTGCTGATTAACTGCGGCAAAACGGGAAGGGGTGGAGGACCACTCCACCTCTTCCACTTTCCGAACGATCACCTGATCAGTTGACTTTTTCGCTGTAAAGCAAACCTAGAGATCGCCTACATGACCAGACTGCTCAAGAAGTATTTCCTGCCTGCTGCATTCGCTTCCACGTGCCTCTATCCCGCCGGACTTGTGGCGCAGGTTGATCGGGCCGCTCTCAGCGGCACAATCCTCGATACTCAGGGTGCAGCGCTGAGCGGCGCACACGTTGTGGCTCACCAGGAAGGTACAGGGCTTGTCCGCGACACTGTCGCCTCCGCCGATGGCCATTTCGCGATCACCGGGCTGCCAATCGGACGGTACAGCGTAAGTCTTTTCCACGCAGGATTTGAGACCGCCAACTACGAAGATGTACTGGAGACGGCCGGCCACACCACCAACCTGGCCGCGACGATGAAGGTGGCCTCCAAGGGTGTCGAGCAGGTAGTGGTGTCGGGAGCTGTGCAGCAGGAAGACCGCACGTCCAGCGAACTTGGCGCAAGTGTGAGCAAGCCACAGGTCGAGCAACTGCCGCTGAACGGCCGCAACTGGTCAACCCTGACGGCCCTGGTTCCTGGCGCTATTGATACGGGCGGAAGCAACCAGCGTTCGCTCCGCTTTGCCGGACGGGGCCTGGACGACAACAACTTTACTTATGACGGGATCGATGCCATTAATGTTGTGAACCAGGCGCAGCAGCCATTTGTGCGACTCGCCATTCCTACGGAATCCATCGCCGAGTTCCATGTGAGCACCATGCTGTTCACGGCCGATAACGGCAGCACGCCGGGCGGCCAGGTGTCGGTAGTTTCTGGAACCGGCAGCAATGCCCTGCATGCAAGTGCATTTGAATATCTACGCAATAGTGCCCTGGATGCACGCGAGCCGATCGATACGCTGAACACACACAAGCCGCCGTTCCGGCTGAACCAGTTCGGCGGTTCTGTCGCCGGGCCTATTGCGAAAGATCGGACTTTTTACTTTGGCACATATGAAGGGCTGCGGCAGAATCTTGGTCAGACGCTTCCCGGCTTTGTTCCCTCGGCGGCCTTCCGCGCCGCGGCGGCACAGCAATCGCCTGTGCTGGCCGCGCTGTTGACGGCTTATCCGAACGGGACGATTCCGATCAGCAGCACTGTGGATGAATTTGTGGGTCAGGGGGATCAGCGCGATCAGGAAAATTCTGTGATGCTGCGTGTCGATCATCGATTCCGCGCGCAGGATACGGCCTACCTTCGCTTCAACTACGATGCCGCCATCAGTGATGCGCCGCTTGCCTCAGGCGGAGCGTACCTGCTGGATCGTCAACAGATTGCCTCCCGACCAGTGAATGGGATCATCCAGCACCTGCACATCTTCTCGAACAGCCTGCTGAACGAAGCAAAGTTCGGATTTAATCGTGGGAATGTCTACACCACAAATCAGAACTTGAATGGTACGCCGTACGCGGTTTCCGTATCGGGATTTACCACGCTTGCGAGCAATCAATACAAGCTCGGCGTTGGAAACACGTTCTCGTTTGTCGATACGCTGACGATGGTGCGCGGAGCGCATACCTTCCGCACCGGCATGGAAGTGCGCCGCATCCAGTTGAACCAGGGCAATACAGCAACCGGTACGATTACGTATTCGTCGCCTGCTCACTTCCTGGACAATGTCGTTAGCTCTGCCAGTTATGCTGCGGAGCTTCCGGTAAACGGCCTGCGCAAGACATTCGTCTTCGCCTTCGCTCAGGATGAGTGGAAACTGCGCAACAATCTCACTTTGAACCTGGGTCTGCGCTACTCTTTTTACAACCGCTTTCATGAGGTCCTTGGCCGCGCCATTCCTTTTGACTTCGCCACGTGCGGCGCAGGCGGCTTCTGTGGTGCCGGCGCCAGCTTCGGCAGGCTGAACCTGTTGGATTTCGATCCGCGCGTCGCGATTATTTACGCGCCGGCGGCCCTGGGCGGCAAAACTGTTCTTCGCTCGGGCTTTGGGATCTATCACGGCGATGGCCAGCTCGACGATCAGAATCTGCCTATCAACAATGAGGTCGGCCGCTATTCTTTGAGCGCAAAAACGATTCCGAATCTCAGCTACCCCATCACCCCGTTTCTTGCGTCACAAACCGGCATCGTCTCTCCGCGCGATATGGATCGCCGCCGAAAAGATATGTACGTGTCCCAATGGGGTGCGTCAATCGAGCGGCCACTTGGCCACGATGTGCTGGGGACGGTCAGTTATCTCGGCAGCAAAGGCACGGATCTTCTGACGACGTCGTACATCAACCTGATCAATCCGCTCACGGGGACCCGTCAGTATGCCGGCTTCAACCAGGTTGAGTACCGCGGCAATATCAATAACAGCAGTTTTAATGCGCTGGTGGTGAGTGCGAGCCGGCTCTTCGCGAGCGGATTGACCATGCAGGCGAACTGGATGTACTCGCACGAGATCGATCAGGATTCCGCCGGAGGTGGAGACTCGGATTTCCCACAGAATCCGGCCTGCCTGTCCTGCGAACGAGCGTCCGGCGACTTTGATGTGCGACACACGGTAAATGCAAATGCTGTCTACTCACTTCCGTATGGAAGACAGCGTAATTACCGTGGCGGGCCTGCACCCGTGCGCGCTGTTTTCGGCGACTGGGATATTACTTCCATCGTGACGGCGCGAACTGGTCTGCCTGTAAATATCACGATCGACCGTTCCAGCAGCCAGGTTGCCACCGGGTACACCACCAACCAGCGGCCTGATCGCGTTGCCGGCGTTCCTCTTTATCCCGCATCCGGGTCAGGGATTGCCAATTGGATCAATCCCGCGGCCTTCGCTGCGCCTGCCGGTCTTTATGGAACTCTGGGCCGCAACGCTTTGCATGGCCCCGGTCTGTGGCAGGCTGACCTGGGACTCGCCAAGCAGATCCCACTCACAGAGCAGGCGCGGCTGGCGTTCCGGGCGGAGTTTTTTAATATCTTCAATCGCGCTCAGTACGGGCAGCCGCTGGGTGATTTCACCGGCTCCGGCTTCGGCGCAATCATTGCGCCCGTCAATACCGGGCCCGTCGGGACTGGTACGCCTCGACAAATCCAGCTCTCTCTTCGTGCAAGCTTCTAATCCGAATTTCGCCGGCGAAGAGGTCACGTCGGTGACGAGTGAAGAGAGGCGAGGGGGGATTGTTTGTTAAACTCCAGTGTCGTCGGAGGAACAATCTCATTGACTTGTAACAGTATCCGCAGTCTCCTGGCGCTAGTCGTCTTTTGTATTGGCATCCTGTCTCAAGCGGGCCGTGCGCAGACGCTGCCCGCCAAGTGGGAGGATTTGACGGGACCGGATTTCATCCAGGCTATTCATCAATCGCAGGGCGTCTGCCTGCTGCCCTTCGGCATTATCGAGAAGCACGGACCTCACCTGCCACTTGGGACCGATCTGATCAACGTCCGCTATGCAGTGACGAATGCCGTGCACCAGGAATATGCAATCGTCTTCCCCGAGTACTACTTTGGACAGATCTTCGAAGCGCAGCAGCAGCCGGGCACCATAGCGTACAGCCTGTCCACGCAGCTTACGCTTTTGCAGGAGACGACCAAGGAGATGGCGCGCAACGGCTGCAAGAAGATCATGATCGTCAACGGCCATGGCGGCAATGAAAGCCTGATTCCACTTTTTGCCCAGGCGCAGCTGGCCAGCCCGCGGGATTATGTCGTCTATGTGTTTGGCCTGCCGGCTAAGGGCAGCGGTCGCCCCCCGATGAAGACGACGAACGATATGCATGGCGGTGAGTCTGAGACGTCTACCATGTTGATCGCGCGGCCAGACCTTGTGCATCAGGATCGTGCAGCCAGCGAGTCCGGCGACGATCAGCATCATCTGAATCTGCCGGACTCTCTGTATACCGGCATCTGGTGGTATGCGAAGTTTCCGAATCATTACTCCGGGGATGGTTCGGCCGGAAATGTGAACCTAGGCGCGTTTGATCAGAAATCTTGGTCTGCGAAAATAGCCGAGGCGATCAAAGCGATCAAAGCTGATACGGAAAGCGCAAGACTGCAGGCGGAGTTTTACGAGAAAATGCAGCACCCGCTTGACACAAAACAGTAGTGACGAGGTTTGTTCTCGGCTTTGCCCACAGCCATGGACGGCTCCAGGAGTGAGCTTGCGCACGCTCCATCGCATTACCATCAGATGTAGAGCATGTCTATTACTGTTCCTGTGATCACAGCCCACGACGCGCCTGAAGTGCACAGCTCCTTTCGCCGTGACTACCTGGGCGATCTTTACCTCTTTGACTGGAAGCAGTTTTCCTGGCGCATTCCACTCATGTGCCTGGTGGCGATTGCAATCAGCCTGGGAGTCGGTATTGGGGTGGGGCATCCCGGCGGTGGACTCATCGCTGCAGGCGGCGCAATGACAGTGGGCTTCGGCGCCATGCAGTCGATTGATGGATCACGGCTGGTGCCGATGATCGGCGCGGCAGTCGGCATGTCGGTGTCCACGCTCATTGGCATGGTGGCGGGACACGAGAACTATGTGCTGCTGTTTATGTGTGCGGCCTGGGGATTTGGCTATGGCCTGCTCACGACAAGGGCCGCCGGAGTGAGCTGGGTAGGGCAGCAGTGCGTCATAACGTTGCTGGTCGCATCGGCCTTCCCGTTCCACTTGCGCGACGCAGCTGTACGAGCGTCCCTGGTACTTGCCGGTGGCAGTCTCCAGATCATATTGCTGAGCCTGCAGCTACGTATACTTCGTGAATTGCATGCGGACTTCTTTGCCTTTATTCGTCACTCGTATGCAGAACAGGCCGTTTTGCGGCTCAACATGGGCCATAGTTTTCGCAGGATGTTGGGACGGGACGCTCCGCCCAATCCTGTCTTCCATTTCGGACTAAGACTCGCCGTTGTGCTTGCCGTAAGTGCGGAAGTTTATCGCCGCTGGTCGGTTCCGAGTGGCTACTGGATTCCCATGACGGCCATGCTGGTGCTCAAGCCGGCCTTCAACGAGACTGTAAAACGCGCATTGGCTCGCATAGGCGGTACGTTGGGCGGTGCTGTGCTCACGAGCTACCTGGTGGCACATCTTGCACCGACTCCTGTCATGCTCGCCGCGTTGGTTGTGCTGTTTGCATTCCTTGCCTATTCCACGCTCAACGTGAACTATGCACTCTTCACGCTCTTCCTTACGGCGTACATTGTGTTTTTGCTGGCTCTCGCCAACCTGCCCGGCATGGTGGTAGCTCACCGCCGTGCGGTCTGTACGATCACGGGCGGGTTGCTGGCACTCCTGGTGCATCTGGATGCCGTGAGACGATGGCGTCAGAAGGCGTCCTACCAGCCGGTCATCCATCCGCAGATCTGAAGTCGCCGGATGGCAGACCTACGTCACGCCTGGTCAGTCGGCTCGGACGCTTTTAGCAAATGCCACGGCGAGGTCTCCCACTGCTATATGGATTGGCAGCCGGGGGCGATCCGCATGGGCCTCCAATGTTGGATCGTTGTTTACTACGCTGGGGGAGCCTTCAACGCGGCTTGCAGATTTATTGAATGCGTTCGTGGCGGTAGCCGCCGGCTTCGATTGCTTCGCGAATCTCCACAATATGAGCGGGCCCCCGCGTCTCCAGCGTGATATCGATCACGGTATCGCCCAAGTTGACGCCGTAATACGCGCGATTGTGTAGCGTCTCCACAATGTTTGCGCCGCAGTCGGCGAGGATGCGCGTGAGGTGGTGCAGGGAACCCGGCCGGTCCGAAAGGAAGACTCGCACCCGCACACGACGGCCGTCCTTGACCAGGCCTCGCTCAATGATGCGCGCCAGCAACGTCACATCGATATTGCCACCGCAGACCAGTACAGCCGTGCGTTCGGCGTTTAAAGATGTCTTGCGCTGCAGCAGTGCTGCCAAGGCTGCTGCTCCGGCTCCCTCTGCCAGCGTCTTTTCCCGCTCCAGCAGAATCAGGATGGCCTGCGCGATCTCCTCTTCATCGACCGTCACAATCTCATCCACATACTTCTGAATAAGTGGCAGTGTAAGGTCGCCAGCGCGCCGAACCGCAATACCATCAGCAATGGTTACGTTTGCATCGAGCGTTACCGGTCGGCCAGCCTCGACTGCCCGCAGCATCGACGGCAGGCGCTCTGTCTCGACCCCAACTACGCGGGTACCGGGCTTTAACTCCTTGATGGCACAGGCGACTCCGCTGGCCAGGCCACCTCCACCGATCGGAATGACTACCGCCTCCAGGTCTGGCTGCTGCTCCAGGAGCTCGATGCCGATCGTTCCCTGTCCACAAATAACTGCGGCATCATCGAAAGGGTGCAGGAATGTAAGGCCCTCAATCTCGCATCGACGGAGAGCTTCGGTGCAGGCCTCGTCATAATTTGCGCCATGCAGAATCACCTCAGCGCCATATCCCCGTGTGGCTGTCACCTTCACCAGTGGTGTTGCGAGCGGCATAACGATCTGCGCATGAATTCCGCGGGCTGTCGCATGGTAAGCCACCGCCTGGGCATGGTTGCCAGCGCTTGCAGCGATTACTCCCTTGGTCTTTTCTTCAGGGGTAAGCGACAGGATCTTGTTCAACGCCCCGCGTTCCTTGAACGCGCCGGTGCGCTGCAGATTGTCGAGCTTCAGGTAGATGGTCTGCCCGGTCATCTTCGAAAGACCTTCGGAAAGCTGACAAGGCGAGCGATAGATGAAGTCGCGAATCCGTGCGTGTGCGGCCTCGATGGCGTCGAGTGTTACAAGAGGCGAGAGTGCCTCGAGAGCCAGGCCTGGTGTGTGCATAATTCATTGTAGAGAGTGGAGCCGCCAGGTCTATTCCTGCGCCATTGGTCGGGCGTTTAAAGCGCGGGTACTCACATCGATATCAAACCGTGTGTTGCGTGGAAACTCCACTTCGTGGCCTTTGAGAATAAAGCGCCGGATGACTGACTTGGTCAGTGCGTAGTAGGCGAAGCCAGAGGTCACATTAGCATTACGTGCAGCAAGGCTCACCACCCGACCGGCCAGCCCGAATCCTCCACCGGAGACGGCGCCGGTGCCAGCATTGCTGCCATCTTCACCGAAGGTGCGAGCAAGAAGAACAGTCAGTGCGAGCGGCGCCAGCAGCCGATTCGGTGCCGGACCTGCCTCTGCCTCGCCCTCAGAGTTAATCTTCACATTTTCGCCGGGAGCACTTTCGACGCTGGTCACCTGCCCGCTGAAACCCATGGCCTTGGTCCGCGCCTGCAGAGCACAGCTTTCTTGAGGAGCAACCGTTACCTGCTTCAACGTAAATCGCAGGACACCCGGCCGTCCAAAGAGACGTGCGGGCCTGGCGCGCATCACGACTCCGGACATCTGCGCACCCTCCGGCAACAACAGCTTGTCAGACTTGTCTGCGTAAACCGGCTGCGCCAGGATGGCCTGAACGGTCTCGCCAGCTCGGGCATCTCTGGAGGAAATACCTGTGACCAGGCGTGCGTGTAAAGTGGCAGCGGGGAGATGGTCCTCGGGTGTCTCGGCGCACGCGACAGCCTTACTGAAGTCGCCAAGACTCAACGGTTGTGCAAGCTCTGCATCAAACTGCGAAGCCCGCCAGACGCGCTGCGGATGGTATGGCAACTGCCCGTAAGCGAACTGCTCGAAACGGTCCTTTTTGCCGGGAGACATGTAGGTTTTCTGGAACTGCTGCAGCCTTTCGTGTGCCATCGTTTTGGCCATCGAAAAGACAGCCAGCTTTCCATGCTTACCGCTTTGCATATGGATCAAGGAAGCAGCGCGAGCCATCGCCGGCGCATTCATCTGAAGTTTCTCGCCGTTGGCGAGTGTAAGGGTGTCGAAGACGATTCCGGGACGTTTGGTGGGCGTTACATCACCATCAAGCAGCTGCCAGACACGATCACGCGCCGGTACCTTTGTCGTTCCCGCGATATGTCCGGTTACTGGCAGACCGGCGTTCAGGACGCTGCGATCTGTGAGGTATACAGCGTCGATCAGGTGGCCAATCACCTCTGCGCCGGCCTTCAGATTCGAGGTTCGGTCGAGCTCGACTCGCAGCAGCGTTCCTTCGGGCAGGATGCTGTTGGAAGGAGACTGTGCCGATGCGGGGGCAATCGAAGTCAGCGGGAGAACAATCGCTGCGGCCAACAGAAACCGTGGATCAAGAATTCGCAAGCCAGTCACCCTCAAGTTCTTAGCCTACTGGAAACGACTGGAGGCAACATGAAGCCTTCGTCAGATACACTGCCGTCAAAAAAGAAAGACCCGCCAGGTGCGGCGGGCCTTTCTATCAACGAAGAGGTTCTTTAGTGCAATTTGGTTATGCGGTGTAGAGCAGGACGCCTTCCGACTTTTCCTCGCCTTCCGCCTTGAGACCGCGGTAGAAGAGCTGATTGTTTTCAAGATAGACCTCAAGGAAAGCTGGTCTTTCTGCAATTCCTCCGGCGATCAGTGCCTCGGAAAGCGGGTCTTCAACGTAGCGCTGCAGTGCACGACGCAGCGGACGTGCTCCGTAGCTGCGGTCGACCAACGTCTTCTCGAGGATCCATTTCTTCGCATCTTCCGCAACAGAAATGGTGATCGCTTTCTGAACCAGGTTCGCATTCAGCTGCTGTACCAGCAGCTCGAGAATCTGGATCAGATCACTGTCGGAAAGCGACAGGAAGATAATGATCTCATCGAGGCGGTTGAGGAACTCCGGATTAAATGTCCTCTTGACCTCGCTCTTGACCATCTCTTCGATCTTGTCCATCACCAGGTCTTCACGATCGGATGAGAATCCAAGGCCCTTGTTCTTTTGCAGATGGCGCGCACCGATGTTCGAGGTCATCACGATGATGGTGTTCTTGAAATCCACCGTGTTGCCCAGGCCGTCGGTAAGGTGACCATCTTCAAATACCTGTAGCAGGATGTTGAAGACATCCGGATGTGCCTTCTCGATTTCATCGAGGAGCACTACCGAATACGGCGAACGCTTGACGCGTTCGGTCAACTGGCCGCCTTCTTCATAGCCCACGTAGCCCGGAGGAGAACCAATCAGCTTTGATACCGAGTGCTTTTCCATGAACTCGGACATGTCGAAGCGGATCAGCGACTTCTCGCTGCCGAAGAGGAACTGCGCAAGCGTGCGGGCCATCTCTGTTTTGCCGACACCCGTGGGTCCAAGGAAGAGGAACGAGCCGATGGGGCGATTTGGAGATTTGAGACCAGCGCGGGAACGCCGGATTGCACGAGCCAGTGCAGAAATTGCCTTTTCCTGCGAGATGACGCGCTTATGCAGTTCAGCTTCGACCCGCAGCAGCTTCTGCGTCTCTTCTTCCTTGATCGAATTGACCGGAACACCTGTCCAGCGACTCACCACGTCTTCGATGTCCGCACGGCTCACAATGCCTGCGGCCGAATCGTCGAGGTGATACTTGTCTCGCAGGGCACGCAGATTTTCGCGCTCCTTACGCTCTTCATCGGAGTAAAAGCGGGCCTTCTCAAATTCATGGTTCGCGATCGCATTTTCCATGCGGTGCACGATGAACTTGATGCGCTTCTGAACCTCGGTAATCTCTTCGGGCAGCGAAGTCTGGCGCAGTTTCACCCGCGCTCCAGCCTCGTCGATCAAGTCGATTGCCTTGTCCGGGAGAAAACGATCCGGGATGTAGCGGTTCGAGTGCGAGACCGCGAACTCGATCGAATCATCGGTGTAGCTGACCGCGTGGAACTTCTCATAGCGGTCCTTGATGCCCATGATGATTTTGATTGCATCTGCTTCGTTCGGCGGCGGCACTTTAACTGCCTGGAACCGGCGCTCGAGCGAACGATCCTTCTCGATGCTCTTGCGATATTCTCCGGGCGTGGTCGCGCCAATGCACTGGATCTCACCGCGGGACAATGCCGGCTTCAGGATATTTGCTGCGTCCAGGGAACCTTCTGCAGATCCCGCACCCACGAGGGTATGTAACTCGTCGATGAAAACAATCGAATTCTGATTCTCCATCAGTTCCTTCATGATGGTCTTCAGCCGCTCTTCAAACTGGCCGCGATACTTGGTGCCAGCTACGATCAGCGACAGATCCAGGGCCAGTACGCGCTTGTCAGCGAGGAAGCTGGGCACGTCACCGTCGGAAATCTTCTGCGCGAGCCCCTCAACGATTGCCGTCTTGCCTACGCCCGGCTCGCCGATCAGCACCGGATTGTTCTTGGTCCGGCGGCAGAGGATCTGGATGACACGCTCTACTTCTGAATCGCGTCCGACCAGCGGATCCAGCTGGTTGTCCGCGGCGGCCTGAGTCAGGTCGCGCGAAAACTCTGCTAGAAGACTGGATTCCCGGTTGCGCTGCTGAGCGGGTGCTTTCTCCTGTGTAGCCCGAGCGAGCTCTTCCCGGATGGCGATCAGTCGCAATCCGCGCTCGTGCAGGATCTCTGCGGCAAAGCACTTCTCCTCGCGCAGTAGCCCCAGTAGCAGGTGTTCTGTACCAATATGTTTGTGACTAAGCCGCTCTGCTTCCTCTGCCGCATACGCGAGTACGCGCTTGCACTCATTCGAGAGCGGCAGATCGACCGAGGTCGAGACTTTTTCGCGGATCGTTGTGTGCCCTTCGATCTGTTTGCGAATCGATTCTACGGACGCATGGGATCGCAGGAAGCGATTGGTGAGGGCCTTGTCCTCACGGAGCAGGCCGAGCAGAAGATGTTCAGTTTCGATATAGGGCGACCCAAACTGGCTTGCCTCGTATCGCGCAAAGAAGATGACCCGTCTGGCCTTTTCTGTATAGCGTTCGAACATGTTTCCCCTTCTTGGATGACTTCCTCAACTGGAAGTGACTGCTGCTGTCCAAAGGCAAACCTGCACTTCCAGGCGTGCCAACCACTTGCGGAAACTTGTTTCTATGCTTTCATACCTTCTTCACAGATGTCATGCAACACATATGGGACTCAAATCCATGGTTTGACTGCATCATCCTCCTGCACGGCTTATCTGCGTCAGACGACCGGCTTCCAGGCGAACCACCCGGCTGCAGCGGGCCGCAAGATCATGGTTGTGGGTGACGATCACCGAGGTGAGACCGCGCCGCATGTGAACTTCCTGGATCAAATCAAACATTGCGTCGGCATTTACTCCATCCAGGTCGCCGGTCGGCTCGTCGGCAAGCAGCAAACGGGGACCCGTCACCAGTGCCCTGGCTAGCGAAACCCGCTGTTGTTCTCCACCCGAAAGCTCCCCGGAGCGGTGACTAGCACGGTCCGCCAGTCCTACTTCTTCCAGCCACCCTGTCGCTGCCAGGAGAGACTGCTTTTTGGACACTCCTCGACTCATTAATGGAAGCGCCACATTTTCCGCGGCCGTGAACTCTGGCAGCAGATAGTGAAACTGCCACACGTACCCGATCTCGCGATTGCGAAAGTCAGAGGACTGCGTGGCGTTGAGGCTACTCAATGGGGTTGTCGCGAAGTATACGTCACCACTCGTCGGCGCATCAAGGGCGCCGAGGATGTGCAGGAGCGTACTTTTACCAGCGCCCGACTGGCCGATTACGGCAACCATCTCGCCCGCATCCACCTGGAAATTCAGACCGGAGAAGAGCACCAGGGTGCCGCGGCCGGTCCTGTAGGACTTACGAAGCTCTGTCACCCGCAGCAATGGGGCAGCAGCTTTGTCCGCTCTGTCGTTCATCGCTGATGCTGCTGATGAGCCGAACGCCATATCTACGTCTAACACCTGGAGCCGCGAGCAGGGAAGTACCCGGCGGCACACGCCGGGCACTGTAGAGTGGTGGCCACACAGTATGTAGCAGGTCGTAGCGGTGGGGGCGCCTGCAACAGATGGAAGCTAATAGTCCTCGTAATTTGATGGGACCAGATGTCGAGAGACGCTGTCAGCGGCCACTGCTTGTTCTTACCAGCCCGGGACTACCTGAATGTTCCTTGGGCAACAGCCTCATTCATAGCGTAGCGCCTCTGCCGGCAGTACTTTAGCCGCCGATCCCGAGGGATAGAGGGTCGCCAGCAGCGAGACTCCCAGCGATACGCCTGCGACGATCAGTGCGTCTGCGAAACGAGGCGCAAATGGCAGGTAGTCGAGCGAATAGACAGACGCCGCCAGATGGATGAACCGATAGTGCCCTCCCATCCACGACAGGCCATAGCCCAGCCCGAGACCGATACTGGTCCCCAGAACACTGATGAGCAAACCCTGCATCAGGAAGATCAGCCGCACCTGATCCTGCCGCACCCCGAACGACATCAGCACAGCAATGTCGCGCGTCTTCTCCATCACCATCATGGTCAGCGCGATCAGGATGTTCAGCGCCGCGACGCAAACGATCAGCCCGATGACGATGAAGGTCACGACTTGCTCCAGTCGAAGGGCACGAAACAGTTCGCGGTTTTGTTCCATCCAGTTTGTCGTGAGGAAGCCCGGTCCGGCTGCCTTCTCGATCTCGCGGCCGATCGAATCAGCGTGGTACAGATCATCTACCTTGAAGGCAATCACGGAAATAACGTCGGGCTCGCTGAAAAGCCGCTGCGCATCCGCGAGCCGCATGAACGCCATGGATGAGTCGTACTGGTAGAAGCCGGAGTGGAAGATCCCGACCACCCGAAAACGCTGAAATTTCGGAATGAGTCCCAGCGGCGTCAGATCGCCCTGCGGACTGGTCACCAGCACCGTTGCGCCAACCTTCGCATCAATCGAATCGGCAAGGTCATAGCCAATGACGATGGGTGGCGGAGCACTATTGAAGCCTGGCTTTGGACCCAGTGCTGCTGCATCCCCTGCATCCGGTTCAAGCTCTGCCGCACTGCCGAGAGTCACCTGGGACAGCAGGTCCGTTACTCCCCGCTGATCCTTTGGGATGATGCCCTCGATCAAGACGCCGCCTGCGCGTGCGCCTGTAGAGATCAGCACCTGGCCGTAGAGACCGGGCGCAGCTGCCTTCACGTGAGGCAGGGCGCCCAGTCTCGTCACCAGCGGACGCCACTCGCGAATGCCGTCGGCTGCCACTCTCTCCAGTTGCACATGCGCCGTTGAACCAAGCAGCCGGTCCTGCAAGTCCCTGCGCATGCCGTTGGTGATCGCCAAGGCAATGATCAGGGATGCGACACCGGCAGCCACCCCGGCAACGGAGATCAGCGTGATGATACCGACCACGGCCTGTCGTCGCTTCGCCCGCAGGTAGCGTGCTGCAATGAATAACTCAAATCTCATGCCCGAGGCCCGGAACCTTCTCGTGACACTTAACGGACCAGCGCTTTTTCAGCTGTCACGTTGCCGTACCGGTCGTAAACACGCACTGTGATGACATGCTCTTTCGCGGGCGGCGCCTTACTACTGTCTGCTGCATCGTTGGAAACGTCGGCGTCGTCTTCACTGTCGGCCTGCGAAGGGATTGTTGCGTTGAAGTCGTAACGTTCTTCTTTCGCATCCGACAGTTTTCCTGTCGGCTCAACATACATCCATCGTCCCGCGTCGATCGAATATTCCGCTCGATCGATCGTTGACAACGCATCTTTGGCGACGAGGGAAACATGTACCTTTCCACTGGTCCCGGTAGTTTGTGCCACCATCCCTGAGATGGCCGGCGGCGTTGTATCGATGGTAAATCGATCACTCACACGCTCACCGGATTTGGCCTCACCCGGAGTGTGCGAGGGGGCATCACTGGCAACGACACGCAGCCGGTAGACACCGTCCGGAATATGAATCGCGTCAAAGGTCACGAACCGTTCGCGCGTTCGGTCCCGGAGCAGCAGCCAGTTCTTTTCGTCTTCGCCCTTGAAGTACACGCGGTAGCTCAGGTCATCGCCATTGTCATCATGCGCGGCCCATCGCGCCGTTACAGCAGACTTGTCCTTGATACCCGGCAGTGGTCCGTTTGCTCCCTCGCCCAAGTTCAGAAAATTACTGTTCTGAGCAGATTGCAGGTTGATTGAGACCTGTTGCGGTACGGGCTGCTGCAATGCCTGGCTATTGACCCTGGCGCCCGGCGCTACCACGATCTCGTCGACAGCCGGCGGCACATTGACCGGCAGGTAATGGATGCCGACTGCATCGACCATGCCCTTGTGCAGCGCCAGCTTCCACTGCACGAAACGCGCCGAAGTCGAACCGGCATCAGCCGCTCCGGGAGCTACCTTCTGCCATTCGCCCCAGCCCCGAACAGGGTTCTCCACGTTGCCTGTTCGCACGAACAAATCGTAGCTGGCATCTTTCGCCGCATCCACGTCAGGGCGTCCAATCTTCGAATAGAACCCTGCATCGAAGACCATGCTTTCATACGTGTGTTCGGCAGCGGCATCTTCGCCAAGCCACAGCACTTTGCCCCCATTGCTTGCCCCCATGTAGAGACCGCGGGCAGTCGGGGCAAACGCAACGACCTGAGATGCTTCGGCGTGGGCTATGTCGGCATAGCTGCCATTTTCCTGGATTCGATAGATATGCCCTCGATTGCCGGTTGCGGCCAGCAGGCCCTCCGGCTTTACTGTGAGCGCATAAATCACATCGTCACGTGTGCTCCATAACTTGCGCGGCGCGCCGTCACGATTGATCTCGTAGATCTCGGAGCCTTCCGGAATGAGTCCGTTGCTGTTCGATGCCTGGATCGAACCAGGCTGCACAATGGTTATGGTAGCTGTAACACTTACATTGCCCTGAACGGGCAGCGGCGGCAGGCCATTCTTGTTCTTGTCGCCGACCGCGGCTACATATAACCTGCCATCTGCGCTCTCTGCCAGCGCCGTGATCTCTGCCTTGGGAGCGTCATAAATCACGTAGCCCTTGCCGTCTTTGCCGATCCTGTAGACCAGGCCGCCGTTGTCCGAACCCGCGACCAGGGAGCCGTCCTTCTCAAACAACAGGCAGCGGACCTGCTGCTCGTCGCTCGTGAAAAACTTCTCCGGCTTACCGGCTGTGGACCCGATAGTCACGCGGTAGACTGCGGCCGGCCCGCCGGTGGCGATGTACAGCTTCCCCTGTTCGTCAAAAGCCATATCCCAGATGTACTTCGGTTTGTTTTCGACCTGCGATGGATCAAAGACCACCTCGGCCTTGCCTTCGTCCTGGACTGCCGATCCCGGATGCAGGCGGTATACCTTTCCGCTTGGCAGCGTTGCAGCATAGACGAGGCCGTCTGGTCCAACTCTCACTACCTGTACGGACAGGTCTTTACTCTCAAACAGCCTGGTCTGTTTACCGTCAGGCATCACCTGCACGATTGTTGCTGGCGACCCAGTGCCGGCGAAGACATCACCTTGCATGTCAGCACTCAACGACCACACATAAGTCGAGCCCGTGCTGGCGATTGTCTTTACAGTGGGGCCGGCTTCGAGGTAGCCCTCGTTTGCAACAGCCACGCCCTTCAGTGTGCCTTTTTCGAACTCGTCATAGTGCGACTGAGACCACAGCCTGGTACCCTGCCCCAGGGCACAGGGCGCTGAAAGAGTTGCCAGTAAAACGAGACTCGTAGCCAGATCACTCCACTTCAATCGTCACCACCTGTTGTCCTGACACCATTCCATCCAGCGGCAGACTCGTCGCCACAACGGCAGATTCACCATTCACCAGCATTTTGTGACTGCCCCGCAGTGGCTCCATCACGTTCACCATGGAGATCGGCACAGCGGCCAGGGTTCGTCCGTCGACCACTGCCTGCGCACCCGGCAGCAGCAATGTTGCGTACAGCGCATTGTTGGTGTGGGTGGCGTTTAGCTGCGCGATCGTCGCATCCACATCCAGGTCGCTGTGCCCCAAGGGCGACGGCGCCTGCAGGATGCGATCCAGCTCGGCTGCACCGCTCAACACTACGCGAAGAGGACCGGGACTCAGCGTTCCCGGAATTTTGACGGTCACAGGAATATGCCTGGCTTCTGCGTGGTACGGTCTCAGCACAGTATCGATGGTGACCGTATCTCCCGCATGCGCGAGTGGCCGGGTCATCGCAGCTGACTCAATTTCAAGACCGCGATTACCTGGCATTGCATCGATGTCGAGGGTCACGCTGTGTATATCCATTGTGCGGGCGCGATTGGCGTAAACGCGGCTGAACCTGTCGCCAAGCGCAATAGCTGTCGCGATAGCAGAAGGAATCGCTTCACGCGGCGTTTCAAAGGCATCCAGCTTGACGGCTTCTCCTG
The DNA here is from genome assembly GCA_964658265.1 of uncultured Acetobacteraceae bacterium. Lineage (GTDB taxonomy): Bacteria > Acidobacteriota > Terriglobia > Terriglobales > Acidobacteriaceae. The sequence continues at coordinate 16,316 of CAZZYN010000028.1, forward strand.
CGTTTGTGGTGATCTGCCCATGCAGCCGGTAGCTCATTTCGACGCCATACCTGTTGCTCTCAAGCAGCGCCTGGTAAGTGGACAGCAGTACCAGCACGGGAGTCATCTGCGCATTGTCGATGACTTCGAAGTGCATCGCTCGCACCACCTTGTCCTGGGTGACATTCAAGGTCACCGGGATCATCTTGGCGCTCTGCCCAAATGTGCCGCGGATGGCGGAGGCTCGATCCTGGTTGAAGGCGCCGACCATCTGCGTGGTGTTGATGATTTTGAAGGCATTCAGCGGCGAAGCGAGTGTTGCCACGACGTCGGCCTTGGTCATCGGCATCGAGACTGCACCGTATTGCGTGATGGGGTGGCCACAGGCGAGCAGCTGGCCCGTGTCAACATATGTGACGGTGCAGGTGGCGGCCATCTCTACGTCACCGCGCACCATCAGTGCGCTGACCGCAGATCCCGGCACGATCGGATCAGCCTGGGCAGTGGAGTCGCCTGCTCCGCCGCCAATATTGTTCACGGCGGTCAGACCGGCGGCAGCCAGGCGGTCGCGAAACGGCGTCGCAGCTTCCGGGCTGAAACCGCTGAGACTTAGCGGAGTCTCGATTGGAACAAACTCTGCGCCTCCGGCCGAGGACGGGGTCATGGCGGTGAGCGGCGCGCCTGCCGCACGGGAGGTGGATGAAGCTTCCGGTACTTCGGCGGTGTCGCGCACGCTCAGCATGTCGGAGATAGGCGTTATGCCAGCGATGGGCTCCTTGCTGAACTGACCGATGCGGTATGAGAGCGCTCCCAGCAGCTTGCCGTCGATGTACACAGGACTGCCGCTCATTCCCGCGACAACGCCGGTGTACTCAGGTTTGCTGCCGTGCAGCCGTGCCAGAATCATGTCCCGCTTCGGGCCGAGGGCATTTCGCAGAACGCCCAATATTTCCACCTGCATGGCTTCAGGCTGCGTCCCTTCAAAAACCGTGTACGCCACGCCGTGGAGACCCCGATGCACGGCCGAGACTGGGAAGTATCCATCCGCTGAAATCGGAGAGAGCTTGGGAGCGGATGCATTTGATACTGTCGGGTCGGAAGTTGCGGGATTCGGCGAAGCCTGCGCCTGCACCAAGATGGAAGTCAGCGCAGCCGCCGATAGGCAGGAGAGAATTCGAAGTGAAGCCCGTCGAGAGGTTGGCACGTCTCTCAGAGTAGCAACTGCTACACCAAAATAGGTCAGCCAGCTCCTGGCCGCACACTCCGGCGGAGGCATATTGTTAACAGGGTGCTGTTCTGTCATGTAGTTTGAGGTTAATATGCAGTTTCATTCAGGCACCATTTTCGGTGCAAATTCATATCCGCGCTGGTGTCATGGCTGGCGACGTGCTGCTGTGATGAGCGCGGTAGTGGTTTTTCTTGTGACTGCGTGGGCAGGGGCACAACAAACGCCTGCGCCGACTACGCCTGCTCCTACGACACAGAATCCACCACCTGATCAGAGTTCGCCTGAGCAGGGTCCCGACAGCACCAATGGCCCAATAGCGATTCCCAAGAAGAACCCGGATGACGCCCCGCCGCCGCCGCCGCCGCCCAGCGAACCGAAAGTCAAGAATCCTGCCGGACTCGAGAACTACTCCTTACGGGTTGACGTTCCGGTTGTCAGCGTAGATGTCGGCGTGCTGCTCCAAAAGACGCACCAGTTTGTGCCGAACCTGCAGCAGCCGAATTTCCGCCTGTATGAAGACGGTGTTCCACAGAAGCTGCTCTCCTTTAATCGCACACAGGCACCGATCACTGCCGTGCTGCTCTGCGAGTTTGCCTCGACGAACTACTACTTTCTCTACGATATGCGTAACGCGGCCTATTCGTTCGCTACGCAGCTGCGTCCGGAGGATTATGTCGCAGTCGTAACGTACGACATGCACACACAGATTCTCACTGACTTTACACAGGACAAGCGCATCGTGATGCAATCGCTCAACATGCTGCGGATGCCCGGCTTTTCCGAGACGAATCTCTTTGACGCCCTGTATGAAACGCTTGACCGAACGAGCCGCATCGAGGGACGCAAATACATCGTCCTGGTCGCATCGGGCATCGATACCTTCTCGAAAATCAACCTGGACAAAATCCTGCAGAAGATCAAGGCGACTCCAAACGTGACCATATTCGCTGTCGGCACTGGCGGGGCAGCGCGTCTTACCGGCAATGCACGGCAGGGTGGCATGTTCGGACCGAAGGAGATTGACTACCTGCAGGCAGATAATCAGCTGCGCACCTTCGCCAACATGACTGGCGGCCAGGCATTTTTCCCGCGCTTCCAGGCCGAGATGCCGGAAATTTTCCAGCAGATCAACAGCAATATTCGCAACCAGTATGTGCTCTCCTACACGCCAACGAACCCGCGGCAGGATGGTACCTATCGGAAAATCCGTGTGGAGCTGGTCGACAACGAAGGCAAACCTTTGCAGATGCAGGACGAGAAGCACCACAACCTGAAATATGACATCGTGGCGCGCGATGGTTACCGTGCCCGGCAGACAGTGGAGTAGGGACTGCCTTCTGCCTCCAGCCGCAGCCGCGTGATCGTCCTTGCCGGTCTGCCTGGAACAGGAAAGTCGTCACTGGCAACGGCTTTGGCCGCTTGCCTGCCTTCCGCTGTCGTTCTCAATAAGGATGCTATCCGCGCCGCCATGTTTCCGGATGCGGCCGCCGAGTATTCTGCTGAGCAGAACGGTCTTGCGATGACTGCTTTATTCGCAGCCGCGGGCTATCTTCTCTCGAAAAAATCCAGACCGGCCTATGTGTTGATCGACGGCCGTACTTTCTCACGCGCGGTACATATCGCGGAGGTAGTTCACCTCGCTCAGACCTGCGGCGCAGATTTGAGCATCCTGCATCTGTGGTGTCCCGATGAGGTAGCCTTTCGGCGACTGGAGGCTTCGCAGGACCAGCACCCCGCCGGCAATCGCGATCGGCGCTTATATATGTCGCTTAAACAATCGTTCGAACCGATCCTCCAGCCTCATCTCGTGGTAAACACCAGCCTTCCGCTAGAAGAGTCAGTGAAAGCCGCCCTTGTGTATCTTGGCGTCTGAGCTCAAGTTGGCATCACAGCAAACGAGGTGAAACACATGGATCAGTTTGCAATCTGGGCCCAGATGGAAGCCAAGCCCGGCAAAGAAGCAGAAGTCGAAGCGTTCTTGAAGTCAGCGCAGCCAATGGCGGAAGCAGAGACAGGTACGACTACCTGGTACGCGCTCAAGATTGGTCCGTCCAAATACGGTATTTTCGATACGTTTGCTAATGAAGAATCCCGCAAAGCCCACCTTACCGGCGACATCGCAAAGGCTCTATTCGCGAAAGCCAAGGACCTGTTTGTCAAAGAGCCGGAAATTGATCAGCCGTCGATCCTGGCTGCAAAGGCGCCCGGCGCCTAAAGCATCCAGCGCATGGCCCGCGCCGAGTGGTGGCAGGCGGGCCATGCTGGTCCGGCATTCATCAATTGAACAGGAACTCACGCGTGCGGAGTTCCTTGATCGTGTCTCGTAATTTGGCGGCTCGCTCAAACTCAAATTTCTTTGCTGCTTCCCGCATCTCCGTTTCCAGCCTCGCCACAAAGTCATTCAATTCATGCTGATCCTTGAATTCCGGAACTTCCTGCTCCTGCTCGGTTAGGTCCATGTACTCGGCCTTGAGGATCATGGCCAGCGACATATCTGTTGGCCGGATAATGGACGTGGGCGTGATGCCGTGTTCGACGTTGTAGGCCTCCTGCACCTCGCGTCGCCTCTCGGTTTCCGCAATGGCGCGCTTCATGGAATCAGTCATTACATCGGCATACAGGATGGCCCGACCATTCAGATTGCGTGCTGCGCGGCCCATGGTCTGGATCAGCGAACCCTGAGAGCGGAGAAAGCCTTCCTTATCTGCGTCAAGGATAGCTACCAGCGAGACCTCCGGGAGGTCCAGCCCCTCGCGCAGGAGGTTGATGCCGATCAGCACGTCATATTCTCCTTTGCGTAGATCCCGCAGCAGACGTACACGCTCCAGCGTTTCAATTTCAGAATGCATGTAGCGACACTTCACGCCGACTTCGGTGTAGTAGCCGGATAAATCTTCCGCCATACGTTTCGTGAGGGTGGTGACGAGCACGCGTTCGTTCTTCTGCACACGATCCCGGATCTCGGCAAGCAGGTCGTCGATCTGTCCTCGAATTGGACGGATCTCGACGATCGGATCGAGCAGTCCAGTTGGTCGGATGATCTGCTCAACCACTACGCCGGAGGACTTGGTCAACTCGTATGGTCCTGGCGTCGCTGAGACGTAAATCAACTGGTTGGTGCGAGCCTCGAACTCTTCAAAGCGAAGAGGCCGGTTGTCTGTTGCGGAAGGTAAACGGAATCCATAATCCACGAGGTTTTGTTTGCGGGAGCGGTCTCCGTGCCACATGCCGTGCAGCTGCGGAAGCGTCGCATGGCTCTCGTCGATGAAGACCAGGAAATCGCGCGGAAAATAATCGAGCAGAGTTGGCGGCGGCTCTCCTGGCAACCTTCCGGAAAAATGACGGGAATAGTTCTCGATGCCATGACAATAGCCAACCGACTTGATCATCTCGAGATCAAAGCGGGTGCGCTGGTGGATGCGTTGGGCTTCGACCATGCGCCCCTGGCTCTCAAGTTCTTTTTCCCACCATTCCAGTTCCTCGAGGATTGAATCCATCGCAGTCTTCTTACGCTCAGGCTGAACGACGTAGTGGCTCTTGGGATAGATCGGCAGTCGCGCGTATTTCTGCTTCACCGTTCCGAACAGCGGATCAATCTGCGACAGGCTGTCGATCTCATCTCCGAACAGCTCGATGCGATACGCCATTTCGTCGTACGTCGGATAGACCTCGATCACGTCCCCGCGCACACGAAAGGTGCCGCGTCGAAAATCGGCTTCATTGCGTTCGTAGAGAATCTCCACCAGCCGCTTGGTAATGTCTTCGCGACGAATGCGCTGCCCCTTCTCAAGCATAAGCAACATGCCGAAGTAGGCTTCTGGCGAACCCAGGCCGTAAATGCAGCTCACCGACGACACTATGATGGCATCGCGCCGTTCGAAGAGCGAACGGGTGGCGGAGAGGCGCAGCTTATCCAACTCCTCATTGATGGTGGCTTCTTTTTCGATATAGAGATCGCCCGCTGGAATATAGGCCTCGGGCTGATAGTAGTCGTAATAGGAGACGAAGTATTCGACGGCGTTGGTGGGGAAGAACTGCTTGAACTCATGGAAGAGTTGAGCGGCAAGCGTCTTGTTGTGAGCCAGGATCAGCGCAGGCCGATTTAATTCCTGGATCACCTTGGCCATGGTGAACGTCTTGCCTGAACCGGTTACGCCTAAAAGCGTCTGGTGCTGCTCACCCGCGCCTATGCCGGAAACCAACTCGCCGATCGCTCTTCCCTGGTCGCCCTGTGGTGTGTAATCGCTGACTAGCTGAAAGTCCATTGAGACTTCATGGTAATCGCTTGACGCCCAGGCGCCATTTTCAGACGAACTTAGTCTTCATACATTCAAGTGCCCGAATCAAAACCGGTGGAAGCCAGCACGGCGGAGTCGCCCAATTCCTTGCTGAGCAGTCCACGCTGTTCCAGGAATCCGGACATCTCGAGCCTGACCTGGTTCTCCGAGCAATGCTTCCGGGCAAAGTCTGCTCCGCTCCTGCCCATCTCGTCTGCCTGTTGCGGATCTGTCCAAAGGAGGCGAATCTTCTCCGCCAGGTCCACTGGGTCGCCGGGCCGGCACAACAGGCCGCTTATGTTTTCCTGCACATAATCTGAAATGCCCGCAGAGTCTGTCGCGATCATGGCCTTCCGCAGCAGCATGGCGGATACGATCGTGACGTGGCCGCAAGGGACATCCGAGCCTTTCAGCGGTAGAACCATGAAGCGCGAATGCTTAAGGTAGTTCATCGCTTCGCCGTACGGAACATCAAAGACCGGCTTCACATGCGATGGCAGGGTCATTCCGGCGACGTTTTCCGGTCTCGCAACCCACACCATCGGGATATCGGGAGATCGCTTCGCGGCCAGTAGCAACGTCTGATAATCGCGCGCGTTTCCTCCGATCGCTGAGACGTATGGTGGCGCTTGTAGCGGTGCGACGGGGCTCACTTCAGGCATATTCATGCACCACAGGCCCACCGCGATCCGATCTTTCCGCAGGCCAAAGTATTGGCTGTAGAGCTCGACTTCCATCTGCGAGTGCACCCGAATGGCGTCGATCTTCTGGAACGCGTAACTGAAAAGCCGCCGCTTCCAGCCCTTCGGCAGTTCAGGGAAATTGAAAGAAAAAACGAGATGTTCGACGTCACTTCGCAGCAATCTGCAAAAGAGGCTGCACCAGAAACTTAGTCGTGGATCAACACTGATCAGCAGGCTGGCCTTGGTTCGTCGTGCCGCGAGGGCAGACAGCAGACCTGCGAGTGGAGTATTTACGTTCGGACGCTGCAGCAGATGCTGCCACCAATATCGTGCTTTGTCGCTGAAGAACAGCCAGCGGACATCCGGCGCAGTCAGATCCTGGACGAACCAGGACCAGTTCCTGCCGAATGGACTGCAGCATACAATGACACGCTCGCGCATTAGAATCCCGTGGATGAATCTGGCTGTCGCGCTCTCATTCCCGAAATAGCCAGCTCACATCCGTGGGCGGCCATGAATCAGGTTCCTGCTGACAATCCTGATTCGAAGCCTACCGCAAAACGATCAAAAAACA
>CAZZYN010000028.1:23066-52351 GCA_964658265.1 uncultured Acetobacteraceae bacterium
CAGTCTTCACACGAGTGGTCTATCGAACGAAAGGTCGGTTCGGCAAGTAACTTCGGGTTCGAACGAGCCGGGTAAGCCCCCACGCAATCGCGATGAAGATCAAAACGGGAATGAGTAGAAACGTCACCGGAAATACCACTTGATCGCTGCTCGATGGGACTGTCGCAGACTTGTGGAGGTTTCCGCCGAAGACAACCAGGTCGCCAGTGATGGCCGCCTCTCCAGCCAGGTTGACATCACCGAGGAAAGACACCACATCGCCGCGGATCGGACCTTCGCTCTTGACGCCCCCAAGGAAGCTGACCACGTCGCCATGTATGTTGCCGTGGTTTTCGACGGAACACAAAAAACAGACGACGTCGCCTGCAGTTTCATCCTGGTGAACCACTATCCTTTGTCCGAAACTTACCCGGTCGTGCCCATCACTGGCATGGGCGATACGCGCTAAGTCCGCGCTCGCCAGCAACAACAGCACGGCCAGCATTGCCCATCTTCGACCAACAAATCGACGCTGCATGCTTTTCCTCCTTGGTCCAGCGTACGTGCAGAAGAAGCTAGAAGTTCCAACCTTCTATGTCTCATTGCATAATTGGCTCAGAACAGAGTGACCCGCGTTCGCGATGCGCTCTATAGTAGAACGCTCAGCCACTCAATAGGCTCGTCCACTAGGCAATCCGGAACTATCTGTTCGAGAGTATGTGGCGCCAAGCCAAATCGGCAGCCCAGCGACCATGCTCCGGCATTGCGTGCTGTCAGTACATCCACATCTGTGTCGCCAATCATCAGTGTCTGGGAAGCGTCCACTCTCGCTGCGCGAATCAATGCCTGCAATCCTTCAGGATCGGGCTTTTTGGTCTCGAAGCTGTTACCGCCATACATCTCGAAGAAAAACGGTTTCAATCCGAGCGCTTCGCAGATCGCCCGCGTCGGCACTTCCGGCTTGTTTGATAACACTGCCATCTGGCAATGGAGCACATCTCTCAGCCTTCTCAATGCCTCGAAGACACCCTCATACACATAGGTGTGGTCGAGTTTGTGGTCGTGATAATAGTCCAGGAAGAACTCCAGTGCGGCATCGCTGAACCCTTCTGATGCCGGCACTGAGCGGATGCCTGGCTCATGCGTCAGGTGATGTTCCAGCGACCGACGGACCAGGGTTGACGCGCCATTGCCGATATAGCCGGCGATGACGTCTTCGGGAAGAGGCTGCCTGTGAAAGTGAACGAGGGTTGCATTTACGGAGGCTGTCAGGTCAGCGCGCGAATCGATCAATGTGCCATCAAGATCGAAGACCAGGAGTTGTAGATTCTTCTTTGGGATGATGCGGGCGATATCGATCACATCACCAGTCTACGAGACGAGAGGAAAGGCGGCCGAACTGCTGCCGCGCATCCTCCCTCATCGCAGCCAGCTAGTGGATTTTAATGTTCCCTGAACCGGTTTCAGCCTTCACAGTGGGTCCGCCGCCGTTGATAGCGCCCGTCACATGATGCTTGTTGATACTGCCGGACATAGAGATGCCCTGGGCCGCTGAGATGTCACCCGAACCGGATTCAGCGTCGAGCGTCAGATGAGCAGACCCTACCTCGAGGTCGATATTTCCAGATCCCGTCTCTGTCTTCCAGCCTTCTACCGGCTGGCCGCTGACATCGATATTGCCGGAGCCGGTTTCTGCTTTGAGGCCGCTCTTAACGTTGGAAAGCTTGATATTGCCGGAGCCAGTGCCAGCCGTCACCATGCCACTCTTTGCAAATTCGACGTCAATATCACCGGAACCCGTTTGCAGCGTGATATCGCCGCTCAGATTGTTCGCCTCAATCCCGCCTGAACCGGTCTCGAGCTTTGTCGCCACCACGCCGGATGCCTTGATGTCGCCTGAACCGGAATAGGCTTTGACCTGTGCTGCACGCGGAGCTGTTATTTCGTAATCGATTGAGATGTGGCGTAATCGGTTATCGTCGTGCAGGTTGCCGATCTTGATCGTGCTGCCGGCTTGTTCTATCGGTGGATTTGCTACAACCTGCTTCACTTCCTCTTCGGACGCCCCGCCCATCCATCCCTTGTTGCCATGAACGTGACCCACGATATGCACTTGCCCGTCCGGACCCGGCGTGATGTGGATAAAACCTGATCCAGTTGTGACACTGATGACCGGCGTACCGCCGACGGTAAGGTTCTTGTCGAAATTCGCATCACTTGCCGCCAGAACCGACATCGGTACCAGCAGACCGCTTGCCACTAATGCAACACACCAGATCTTCGTCATTTGCTACTCCTGCTGTCTTGAAATCGAAATAGAAGTTATTGTGCCAGCACTACTTTGTCACCGCTTTTAAGACCTGAGAGTATTTCGGTCTTGCTGCCGTTGGAGATTCCTACGGCGACCTCTACTTTGCGCATACCGTCCTTCACTTTTGGATCCGGCACGTTCACGAACGCCTTCTTCTGCGGATCGTAATTGATGGCTTGCTCCGGGACGACTAATGCATTCTTGTGCTCCAGGTTGATAATCTCGGCGTTTGCGGTCATGTTCGCCTTGATCTCGCCATTGGAGTTGTCGATAGAGACACGGACCGAAAAGGTGGTTACGTTGTCTTTCTCGACGCCAAGCGGGGCGATCCGGGTCACCCTGCCATTGAATACACGGTCTTTAAACGACTCGATCCGTATGCGTGCCGGCTGTCCCATGTACACGCCTGCGATATCTGCTTCATCCACCTTGCCGTCGACATAAACCTGCTTGGTGTCGCCCAGCGTCATGACTTTAGTTGCGCCGGAGCCGAGCACCAGGATTGAGCTGACGGCGTCGCCAAGCTCCACATCACGCGATAACACCACTCCATCCATCGGCGAGGTCAGAGTCGTATAGCTCAACTCTTCTACCAGCTGCTTCAGACTCGCCTGGCTCTGCGCCACCTGTGCTTTGGCCTGGCTCAGCTTCGCGCTGTCGACGGCAACCTGCGCGGTCGCGACGCGCTGCTTGTTCTCCATCGAAAGATAGTCCCGGTTGGCATTCTCAAGTACCTGCTGAGACACGATGCCGTCCTTCGCCATCTCCTGGTTACGTTGGAGTGCCGACCGGTACATGGGCAGATCCGGGGCCTGCGCGTCTACGCGGTCATGCTGCACATTGGCCTCAGAAGAGGTTACATTTGCCTGGGCTGCCAGTAACTGGGCACGCTGCGCTTCCACCTGCGCCTCAATCTCCTGCCGATCGAGAATCGCCAGCACCTGGCCGCGCGTCACCCTCGCGTTCACGTCCACCATCAGTTTTTCGACGATCCCGCTTGCCTTCGACTTCAACTCCACCTTAGTAATTGGTTCAACTTTACCTGTCGCCACCACACTCTTTGCAATGTCGGACCGGGTGGCTTCTCCAAGCCGCGAAGGATCGATCTTCGTCCCACTGCCATGTGCGATCTTGACGGCCACAGCTACCGCCAGCACCAGCACTGCCGCTACACTCCCCCACATCCACCAGCGCTTTTTCTTCCGTTGGGCCACAGAGAACTCTCCAATGTGCAACTGCCTGGCAGCCGGGCTGCCAGCGGCGGCTGCGTCTGTATAAAGCATACGTAGGCGGGATCAGGATGGTTCCGCCCTAAGGGTATTTCTGGATGGGACTGGGTGGCCTGACGCGGTGCCTGCGTTTGCATCTCATGGATCAAGCTCCCGACTGCACCTTTTGCGGGACGTAAAGGAATCCGTAATGGCTACCAGTACCATCCCGCAGCGCACTCTTGGCACCACCGGTGAAAAAGTTTCCTCAATCGGCCTGGGAGGCTGGCACATAGGTCTGCCGACTGTGGACGAGAAGTTGGGCATCCGCATCGTGCACAGTGCCATGGATCATGGCATTAACTTTATGGACAACTCGTGGGATTACAACAACGGGATGAGTGAAGTACGCATGGGCCGTGCCTTGCAGGGCGGCAAACGGCAGCAGGTCTTTCTTATGACCAAGATTGACGGCCGCACTAAAAAAGAAGCAGCCACCCAGATCGAACAATCACTGGAACGGCTGCAGACGGATTGCATCGACCTGGTTCAGCATCACGAGGTACTGCGCTTTGAGGATCCGAATCGCATTTTCGCGGAAGATGGTGCACAGGTTGCCATGCTGGAGGCGCAGAAGGCAGGTAAGCTCCGCTACATAGGTTTTACCGGCCACAAGGACCCGCGAATTCATCTGTATATGCTCGAAGTCGCTAAAGAAAATGGATTCAAATTCGACACGGCGCAGATGCCCCTGAACGTCATGGATGCACATTTCAGGAGCTTTTCGAAACTAGTGGTTCCGGAACTGGTCAAGCAGGGAATCGGCGTCCTTGCGATGAAGACTATGAGCAACGGAATTCTTCTGAAATCGAAGACAGCCACGCCGATTGAATGCCTGCACTACGCATTGAACCTTCCGACATCGGTGGTAATCACCGGTATGGACAGCATCAAGATGGTGGAGCAGGCTGTGGAAGCTGCGCATTCTTTCAAGCCATTCTCGGAGAAGGAGCTTGCCGCACTACTGGCAAAGACTGAGAAAGCTGCAGCAAAAGGGGAATTTGAGCCATTTAAAACTTCCTCAATCTTTGATGGAACTGCCACCAACGTGAAATGGCTCGGTGAAGAACCTCCACGCCTTTCGAAGCTCATGCCCGCGTAGAGAACTCGCATAGCAACTAAAAAGGGGCTGCCTGTAGACGGCCCCTTCTCTGTTGTAGGTTCTTTACAATGTTGGCGTTTAAAGCTGGCCATCGATCAATGCTTTTTGGCTCCCATCAGTCCCTGCAGTAGTTGACCAGGATTAACGTTTTGCAAGTCTTTACCTTTCGGCACCCCATTCGGCAGCGTACCGCCGAGCAGACTTTTTGCCTGCCCCTGCAATGCAGCCTTGCCGAGAGCCTGCACGTTTACCATGAAGTGCGGATCAGTCTGCGTTCCTGAGATGGTCAGCGGAATGCCGTTTGCCGTTGCCGATGAGGCACTCTGCCCCAGCGAGCCTCCCAGGCTTGAGAGCACGCCCATGGCCGTGCCGCCAGCTCCAGATTTGGTATTCAGCTTAACGATCAGTCTGAAGTCGAGAGCCCCGGAGGGAGACACAGTGCCCGCGCCGGTCATGGTGCCAAGTGACGGCACAGACGCGTACATATTGTCCGCCCGCACTCCGCCGGATGCGGCTGTGAGATTCGTTTTAAATGTTTCGATAGCAGTGGAGTTACCGGTCTGAACCCCGCCCAGCGAGGCCAGGCCGCCCAGCTTCGAACCCAGGTTGAAGCCTGCAAGTGCGGTATGTTCCACGTCCACCGGTCCGCGAATGTCGGGCGACTTTGCAGAGCCGTCGATTGTGAGGTTGGTGGTCAATGTCCCGCCCTGCAATTTCGAGCCGCTGGGCAGTTTTACGCCGAGCGCGGGCAGCAGGGCCTCAAGGTCGTTGATCGGAAGGGACTGGCCGCTGAATTTGACGTTCAGCTGGGTATCATTCGGCAGCAGCTTGTATGTGCCGTTCGCGTGGGTGGTTAGAGCACCTGTTTTGATCTGGAGATCCCGGATCTGCCCGGTACGCGCTTCCATGTTGCTCACTACGTCGTAATTCACGTTGACTGGCTGGGGAGCCGGTGCGCCCGCTTTCACCAGTTGCAGATGGCTGGCATGAATCGTGCCTGTGCTGCTAAGGTCGCGCCCATCAGACAGAGCCTTGGCGTCGACATCAGCAACCATGCCAAAACCCTGTGCCGCATCGACAATGCCCGAGGCGACGGGATTGAAGCTGCGCAAGGTAAGGTTTGCACTGAACGGCGTGTCCGACGCATCGGCCACACTTATCGGCCCGGCGTTGCCGTTGACCGCAACGGTCCCGCCGGCTGGCAGGTTCGCAGTCAATTTATAGGGAAACTGCTTCGCGAATGAGAGGTTCTGAATACTCAATTCGACGTTCGAATACACCACTGAAGCGCCGGCCGCGGGCTGGCTCTCTACGGTCGCTGTTCCGCCGTGTATGTCAAACTCGCCAACTGAAAGATTCGGCAATGAGGATTCACTCTGTGGTGCTTTGGTCTGACTCGCAGCAGTCTTACCAATGCTTGAAAAATTCCATGTTCCATTGCTGGCATGTATGAGGTGAATGCTGGGCTGTTCGGCTGCAAAGTCCGTGATGATCAGCTGCTTATGAAAGATCAGTGGCCCGGTCTGGACGCCGATATGCAGCGATTTCGCCTGTAGGAACGGACTTGAAGAGAATTGCGGATCGTCGCCGACCTGGACGTTATCAGCCACCAGGCTCCCTGAAAAAAGAGAAAATGAAAGGTTGCCGAGCTGAACTGGCCGGTTCAATGCCTGTGTCAGCTGTTTTTCGATGCTTGGGCGGAATGTATTCGCATTTACAAAAAGTGGCACCAGCACCACCACCAGCAGTACCAGCACGATCAAAGCCAAGACTGCCTTTACCCACGTCTTCATTGCATGCAACCTCACCGGTCTTGGATGCCGGCTTGGGTGAAACTGTTCCATCAAATCGCCTGCACTCAGCGGAAAACGCCTGGGGCGGCGGTTTTAGTTCGCTCCAGACTCCACGTTGCTATAACTGAACCAACGATGCTCGAATGGCTTCTTTTCCGTGCTGTCGCGATCGCAGGGCTCATCCTGGCGAATGGCTTCTTCGTCGCTGCAGAGTTCGCACTGGTCAGTATTCGCGAAACGCACGTGGAACAGTTGATGGCTCAGGAGCGATCGGGCGCGCGCACCATCCGCCGCCTGCAGGACCATCTCGATGAATTTCTGCCGGCGGTGCAGCTCGGCGTAACTCTCTGTTCCCTTGCCCTGGGGTGGATCGGCGAACCGGCAATCGCGCCGGTTCTGCAGTTGTGGCTTGGCGGTCTACCATATGCCTCAGCCTTTGCGCACATCGCCTCCTCTGTCATCGCTTTTGTACTGATTACCTATCTGCACGTTCTGCTTGGGGAACTGGTGCCGAAGTCGCTCGCCCTGCGGAAAGTGGAAGAGATGGCGCTCGCCGTTGCTGGTCCCATGGACGCTTTCATACGGCTGACACGGCCAGCGGTTCACGTGATGAATCGCTCCGCACGGATCGTCCTCAAGCTCTTTAATGCTCCGCTGGTTCGTGAAGGCACTGCCCACTCGCCGGAAGAGATTAAGCTGATTGCCAGTACCACGCGTCGCATGGGGCTGTTGCCGGAGTTCCAGGAGGCGCTGATTCATCGCGCTGTGGAAGCCAACGAAATCTCGACACGCGAGATAATGGTGCCGCGGCAGCGTATTTTTTCGCTGCCCGCCGACACTCTGATTGAAGACGCGAGTGCCCGTATTGTCGAAGAGCAGCATTCACGGGTGCCGGTCTACGATCCCGCGAGCGGACCGGAGCATATAGTCGGCGTCGCCTACTCAAAAGATCTTTCACGACTGATGCATTTTCGAGTCGCGTCTTCCCGCGAGGGGCAGTCCGTATTCAGCGATCTTCGCCTCGGCCAGATTATGCGTGACGTCCTCTTCGTTCCTGAAACCAAGCCCGTTCTTGATTTGCTCGAAGAATTCAAGGAGCGACGCCGGCATCTCGCCATCGTAGTCGACGAGTATGGTTCCACGGTCGGCCTGGTGACCGTGGAAGATGCGCTCGAGCAGGTGGTGGGCGAGATGGAAGATGAGTTCGATACTGCTCCACGCCTGGCGTTGATGAGTGGTCCGGATGCCGTGGTGTTCGACGGCAGCGTCCATCTGCGCGACCTTGAGACAGAGTTGCACTGGGATCTTCCCCGGGATGGCGGGGTTGAAACCCTTGCGGGTTTCGTTCTGACTCGCATCGGTAAAATCCCGTCGGGCGGTGAAACCTTGGATTACGACGGGCGCCGGTTTACCGTAGTCGAGATGGCTGGACACCGAATCAGCAAAATCCGCGTCGCACCGGTGCCACCGGCGCCGTCGTTAGATCCCACAGGTGCCAGTGTCAGCGACCCTGCCTTAACCGATCCCGGCGATTCAAGCCATGCGCCCGTCAGTCAGGACGACCCTGGAACCGCTGCAACAAGCGAGAGCGGAGGACATTCCTGAACCGCATCCCCTTGCGCCCTCTTGTCCGCAGACTGCTGTACACCCTGCCTGTTCTCTGGCTGGTTGTGACAATGGTTTTCCTGCTGATTCACATCGTTCCTGGAGACCCTATTGCACAGATGCTGGGCGAAGGTGCCACGTCTGCGGATCTTGAAACTCTCAGGCACCAGTACGGACTGGACCGGCCGCTCGGTGAGCAGTACCTGTACTACTGGCATGGCGTTGGCCGCGGCGACCTGGGTCGCTCTCTACGGCTCAATGAAACGGTCACGCACCTAGTGCTGCAGCGATATCCCTATACCCTAGAGCTCACACTCGCCGCCCTGTTCTTTGCGCTGTTGCTCGCCATTCCAGCTGGAGTGTTTGCGTCACTCCATCGTGGCCAGGCCCGCGATCATCTCGTTGGTGTCGTGAGCCTCTTCGGACTATCGTTCCCGTCATTTGCACTGGGGCCGATCGCTATTATCCTGGTGTCGATCCGGCTCGGCTGGCTGCCTGTTTCCGGTGCGGGCACTCCCGATCACCTCATCCTGCCAGCCATCACCATGGGTTCGGCACTGGCTGCTATTCTGACCCGCATGGTGCGAACGGCGATGCTCGAGGAGCTTGGCCAGGACTATATCCGGACCGCGCGCGCCAAGGGACTCTCCGAACGCACCGTGCTTTACAGGCACGCACTGCGTAATGCAATGATTCCGATCATTACCCTGGTCGGCCTGCAATTTGGTGCGCTGCTGGCAGGTGCCATTGTCACAGAGACCATCTTTTCGTGGCCCGGCATCGGCCGGCTCACCGTTTCGGCCATCAATAACCGCGACTACGCGTTGGTGCAGGGTTGCATCCTTGCGGTGGGACTGACTTACGTGCTGGTCAACCTAGCCACCGACACTCTTTATGCGGTCCTCAATCCTCGCATCCGTGACTAGTCTGATCGAAGAAAGACTCAGTTATGCATCCTAACTGCACGGGTCAAGAGGGAGAACGTTATCAAAGAGTCTGAAAAGAAGGTCGCTCTGGTTGTAGGCGCCACTGGAATTACAGGTGGCAACCTGGCCGCTCATCTTGCTGAGAATCAATGGAAGGTCTACGGGCTCGCACGCAAGCCTGCCGATACCGCAGGCATTATCCCGGTTGGCGCGGACCTGCTTGACGCTGGCGCCACAACTGCTGCACTTCAAGGTCTCGGCATCACGCACGTCTTTCTTTGCACGTGGCTGCGGCAGAAGACAGAAGCAGAGAACATCCGTGTGAACGGCGCGATGACCTCGAATCTCTTCTCAGCGTTGGCTTCGACACCGCTTGTTCATGCAGCACTTGTCACCGGCACGAAGCACTATCTTGGCCCTTTTGAAGCCTATGGCCAGACGGCGGCAGAGACGCCTTTCCAGGAGAACCAGCCTCGTCTGCCAGGGGAAAATTTCTACTACACCCAGGAAGACCTGCTTTTTGCGGCTGCGCAAAAGTCGGGCTTCTCCTGGACCGTGCATCGACCGCACACGGTCATAGGATTCGCTCATGGCAATGCGATGAACATGGGCGTTTCGCTGGCCGTTTACGCCAGCCTCTGCCGGGAAACCGGACAGCCGTTTGTTTTTCCGGGCTCGCATCTGCAATGGAATGCACTCACAGACGTGACAGACGCCCGTGTGCTGGCACGGCATCTGGAGTGGGCTTCCACCAATCCTGCTGCCTCTGGCCACGCCTTCAACGTGGTGAATGGGGATGTCTTCCGCTGGCGATGGCTGTGGCCGCAGCTGGCTGCTTACTTCCACGTGGAAGCCGCACCCCCGCCGGAACCGATCGCTCCGCTCGAAGCTCGGTCTGCTGAGTTTCCTTCGATCTGGAAGGGAATCGCGGCGAAGCACCAACTTGCGGAGCACGACATCAACCGGCTTGCTTCGTGGTGGCACACGGACGGCGACCTGGGACGCGAAATTGAGTGTGTAAACGATATGACGGAGAGCCGTCGCCTTGGATTCTGCGTGTACCAGGAGACGCCGCGGTCCTTTTTCGACCTGTTCGATCGCCTGAGGACACTGCGGCTGATCCCCTAAGCCGGAGGACAGACGGCACCTCCTTTTCAGGGGTGCCGATGTCCGGGGTGGGGATCTCATGCGGATGCGGTGTGCTCCCGGCCCAGCAAGCGACGGAACAGCGGGGCGCCCCAAGTACTGATTGCAAGCAGTGCTCCGAAGAGCACAACGGCATCGATGCTCTCTCGTCCTTCGCGTGACCAGTATGCCATCGCGTCCAGGTTTAGCCACAAAGCGAATTCGTCCAGTGTTAAGGCGGCACCAACGCCGTAGCTCAACGCGATCAGCCGGCTTAGCAGGATCGATGCAGGGGTTTCACTGGTGCCGGCATCGGCAAGCTCTGCATAGCCGCAGATCAGCAGGAGCATGATGCCCCATACCAGGTGATGAATATGCTTTCCTCCCATCTCTACAAAGCCGAAAGGGCCGATGTGATGAGTGATAGAAGCTACCAACAGGCGCACACCGAGAAATGTGACGAAGAAGCTGACGGAGGCCAGGAACAATCGTCGATGAGGTCTATCCGGGATCTGTTGATGAACCAGGACGCCTAACCGCGTGAGGCGCAGCATCAGAAGAATGATCGCGGTGACTGTAAGCGCGAAGGCGAGAAGGATCCAGGATCCAGCTACATGCATAACTTTGCATTATTGCGTTCCGGCCGCTAAGCAGCCAGAAGAATTTCCGCTGGATTGTCGAGGGTGCATGACACCGCCTGAACGCAAAATATCTTAAGCAAAATCAGCGCGCACCTCGAGATCGATTATCACCGGACTGAGTGCCGCCTGCTCAATGGTGATCTTTCCTAATGCCACTGGCAGCTTGAAACGCCGAGGTCCCGCGCTTCCTGGATTGAAAAAGAGCGTGCCGCCTCGCCATTCGATCGAGGGCTTGTGAGAATGACCGCTGATGACGGCTGCGAAGCCCGCGGCTGCCGGATCGAGGTCGAGCCGGTGAAGATCGTGCAGCATGTAGAGAGAGACGCCCCCCAGGTCGACAACTTCGATCGCGGGAAGATCGTCGCAAGCACCACCTTCATCGATATTGCCTTGAATAGCGGTGACTGGCGCGATTTCACCAAGCTGGCGCAGGATTTTGGGATCGCCGACATCACCAGCATGCAATATGTGCTGTACCCCTGCCAGGGCTCTTAATGCTTCAGGCCGCAGCAGACCGTGAGTATCTGAGATCACGCCGACGATCAATTGACCCTCATCTACAAACCTACGGCAAGCCGCGTTTTGGGATCCAGGTAGTCTCGCAGGGCGTCTCCCAGGAAATTGAAAGACAGGACACACAGCATGACCGCAATGGCTGGAAAGACAACGAGGTGCGGAGAATCGAAGAGGTGCGAACGCGCGTCATTCAGCATGCTGCCCCAACTTGCTGCAGGTGCCGGGATACCAAGGCCGAGAAAGCTCAGCGTCGCCTCGGCAAGCACGGCACCTGCCATGCCGATTGCCGACTGCACCAAGATCGGCTGCAGGATGTTGGGCAGAATGTGCCTGCGGAATATGCGCAGATCGCTGGCGCCGAGTGCCCGGGCCGCCTCCACAAATTCTCGCTCGCGTATGTTCAAAACCTGGGCGCGTACCAGCCGGGCATAGCCGACCCATCCGCCGATGGATAGAGCAAGTACCAGGTTGAGTAGACCGGGTCCGAGAAAAGCCACGAACGCGATGGCGAGCAGGATTCCGGGCAATGCCATGAAGGCATTCATCAGAAAAACATTCAATACTGTGTCGACGAGTCCGCCGTAGTAGCCCGCAAGTCCACCAAGAAGCAATCCTGTCCCGAGTGAAAGTGCCACGACGCTGACGGCAACCTCGAGAGAGATCCGTGCGCCGTAGACAATCCGCGAGTAGATGTCCCGGCCGAGTTCATCCGTGCCAAACCAATGCGCGATAGACGGACCGCCGAGTCTGTGATTCAGATCGATCTCTGCCGGATCAGAGTGCGCCAGCAGGGGAGCGAACAATGCCAGCACCACAAACAACAACAACAGCAGAATACCGATCACTGCCAGCGGCTGATGGCGCATTCTCGATGCGATTCTTTCGCGTCGACTATCTGGTGTGAAAGCAGGCACCATGCCCAACATCATCGCACGATCGTGGCACGTGGCCGCCCATTCTGTTCGGCAGAGGTGGTGATGTGTTCAACGACTGTAGCTGCGGTTTGGGTCGCGGAATAAGCGGCGCCATGCAGGCAGAGCGGGCAGGCTGCCGGCTCTGCCAAAATAGCTATGGAGGGCGCCATGGAGTTTCGCTCAATGAGATTGGCAATTCTTCTATCGCTGATCGTCTTCTTCGCGGCAGAAGGACCAGCACAGCAGCCCGAGGTACAGCCATCAGCACCGTCCGTGGAAGCCCGGCAAATTCTCGATTTGACCAACGAAGCACGCAGCGAACAAGGACTCGAGCCGCTACGCTGGGATTCGGCGCTGGCCTCCGCGGCTGAGCTACACAATCAAGTGATGCGCGACAAACCAGAGCTGGCTCACCAATATCCAGACGAAGCTCCTTTGCTCCAGCGGGCAAGTCAGCAGGGCGCTCACTTTGCATCCATCGCTGAAAATATAGCGATGGGTCCCAGCGTCGCGGCGATCCAGAGGGAGTGGCTTCATTCCGCGCCACATCGTTCCAACATTTTCGATCCGCGAATGGATTCCATTGGCATTTCAGTCACGCGCCGCGGAAGTGACCTCTACGCGACTGAAGACTTTGCTCATGCGGTCGAAGATGTTGCGCCCGCCGCTGCGGAGTTGAAGATTGCGTCTTTACTGCGCCAACAAGGGCTTGTAGTCAACACCGACCCGAACGCTCTGCGCGATGCTCGAGAAACATGTGAAATGAGTAGCGGGTCGGCTGGTGGTACGCAGCCACGCTCCATCGTTCGCTGGGAGGGGCCAGACCTAAATGCATTGCCACCCGCAGTGACACAGCGGGCGACGAACGGTCAATTCAAGTCTGCGGTAGTCGGCTCGTGCACATCGATGCATCCGCAGCAGGGCTTCACCACGTTTCGTTTTGCGGTGTTGCTTTTCTAGTGGACAGAGGTGCTGCCAGACGCTGGAAGCGACAACGAACGATTGCGATCTCTAAACCTCAAATGGGAGTGGTCGTAGGTTCCATCTGCAGCACATTGTTAAAGCGATTAAAGTAGTTGAAAAGCCCGATGGCTGCCATCAACTCCACAACTTCGCCTTCTTCGTAGAAGCTGCGCAACTCTGCGAACTGTTGATCGGTCATCGCATTTGACCGAAGTGTCATCGTTTCGGCCAGGCGCAGCGCGGCTTTCTCCGCCGGAGTAAAGTCTGCTCTCTGCTCGAAGTCGGCAAGCTCGTTTACCTGCGCATCGGTCCAGCCAAGTTTTTTTGCAATCAGGGAATGGGAAGCGAGGCAATATTCGCAGGTATTCAATTGTGACGTCCTCACAATGACCAGCTCTTTCAGCTTTGTCGGCAGGGTGCCGGTCGTCAGCACCGCCTCGAAGTGGGCGATCATTGTCTCGAGAATCTCCGGCCTGTGTGCCATGGTGCGAAACATGTTTGGTACGTTGCCGCGCTGCTGCATGTACCTGTCGTAAATCAATCCCACCGGCTCAGCTACTTCGTTTCTCTTCAAGCGCGACATTCTAGGCATAGTTGTCTCCCTTTCAAGATTCTGCCACGCGGACGGCGACGCTCGGGAGAACTGGTCTAATACCAGAATGTCCCAGTCGCGGCAGGCTTTGGTTGCTGAACAATATATGGATCGGCTCGACGGTTTGCATGCCGTCGAAGTGAAACTGCGCCGGGCGGACCGGCTCTTCATAGGTGCGAAAGTATCAGTTGGCATCTTTGCGGTGGGACTTGCCGTGTGGCTCGCCAAGTATCACGCTACGCAAATCTCTTATCTGCTGGTGCCGTTGCTGCTGATCGGGCTCCTTTTCGTGCTGCATGAGCGGACGTTAGCG
This sequence comes from uncultured Acetobacteraceae bacterium, assembly GCA_964658265.1. Taxonomy (GTDB): domain Bacteria; phylum Acidobacteriota; class Terriglobia; order Terriglobales; family Acidobacteriaceae. The sequence goes on from CAZZYN010000028.1 coordinate 37,115, forward strand.
TCGCTGCGCAGCAACACTAGCCTGCGCGGGTTTTATGAACGCGGAATGGCTCGCCTGGAGGATCGCTGGTTCACTCTTCCTGCTGGAGTGCCGCAGTCGCCTTCCGCGGAGGAAACCGGCGAACAGTATCTGTCGAAGGCCCATCCTTATGCCCGCGACCTTGACATCTTTGGTCCAGGCTCTGTTTATCATCTGCTTTGCACGGCGCGTACAAGGATCGGCCGCGACACGATTGCCTCATGGCTGCTTACTGCCGCGCCCGTAGAAGAGGTCAAGCAGCGACAGCAAGCAGTAAAAGAGCTGGCACCGCTCTTCGAATTCCGGGAAAGGCTTCTACTGACCGGGAGTGCTCTGGATGAGAAAGCTGCCAAATCCGGTGCCACCCCGGAAGCTTTCGCAAGATGGGCAGAATCGACAGATTCGGTGAACCGGCACCTTCGCATTCGAGCCACAGCCCTGGCGGTGCTGTGGGTGATCGCGGTCATTGCCTGGCAGCTGGTATCCGGCGGATCTATCTATCTGCTGGCAGTTATTGCTATGAGCGTGATCAATCTTCTGTATGGGTACCGGCACCGGGAAGGATTGAACAGAGCAAGGCAAGCCATTGCAGCTGCCACCGAGGATATTGACTCACTGGCTGCGATTCTGGCGGTCCTTGAATCGGAACCATTTGTGAACCCCAGGCTCAAGTCGCTCCAGGCCTCGTTAAAGTCGACCGCGGCACAAGAGCCCGTTTCAAAGGCCATGGTATCGCTCGCTCGCCGGTCGGATTGGCTTGCCTCAGGAGACAACTGGTTTGTAAAAGTTCTAGACCCTTTTATTTTCTGGAGCCTGCAGTGCGTATTTTCCATCGAGGACTGGCGCCGCAGGCACGGGGCCGCGGTTCGCGGCTGGCTCGCAGCAATCGGCGAGATGGAGGCGTTGGTCGCGATCGCTGTCTATGCCTGTGAACATCCGGATGACGCGTTTCCGGAATTTACGGTGCGATCGCCATTCTTCCACGCAATAGATTTTGCACACCCGCTTTTACCTCGCAGTCGCACCGTGCGGAATTCGATCCGGCTGGATCATCAGCTGCAGATGATAGTGATCAGCGGCCCGAATATGGCGGGCAAGTCCACGTTCATTCGTAGTGTGGGCATCAATGCAGTTCTCGCGCAGGCCGGAGCGCCTGTGTGTGCCAGAGAAATGACTCTCTCGCCACTCGCCGTCGCAGCGTCGATCTGTATCCTTGATTCACTGCAGGGCGGGCTTTCCCGCTTCTACGCCGAGATCCTTCGTCTCAAGGAAATCGATGATCTCAGCAGGCAATCCGTGCCTGTCCTGTTTTTGCTTGACGAACTACTCTCCGGCACCAACTCGCATGATCGGCGGTTGGGCACTGAATCGATGGTGCGCAGCCTGATTGAGCGAGAGGCGATCGGTCTTGTGACGACGCACGATCTGGCTCTCGCGGAGATTGCGGACAGCATGAACGGCAAAGCAGCCAACTTCCATTTCGAGGATCGTTATGCTGACGGAAAACTCTACTTCGAGTACAAGCTGACACCAGGTATTGTGCGGACGTCGAATGCTCTCCAGTTGATGCGCTCCATAGGGCTTGATGTCTGATGACTTACGTGGCTGGCGCTTCTAGACCGGCTGTCCCCGTCATATCAGGGTCCACGACGAATCCTGACCCACAACCTTGCAATGCGGGCGGCAACCTTGCTGCACCATCAACACCTATGGCATTGCGGCGCTATTCATCTGCACCACGGACCCATATTGTCGAAGAATGACTGCGTTTCTTGATCAAATCGCCAAGGCACGTCCCAGCAGAAAGCAAATTGCGGCACGACGTTGGATCTATCTGCCTTACGATCGCCTGACCGACCGGACCGGGCCACTGCACGACATCCCGGCAGCGGAGGCGGGGCTGATCCTGGTGGAGTCCGGGGCAAAAGGTCATCGACGCGAATATCACAAAAAGAAGATCGCCCTGCTGCTCAGTAACGAACGACACTTTGCCCTCGAGCAGGCTGCCCGCGGGGTCGCTGTTCTTTATGCAGTGGAGGAGGGGACCCACGGCGATGGCCTGCTGAAGCTTCAGAATGAATTCGATCTGCCTTCGATCACTCTTATGAAACCAGCTGAGCGGGAGCTGCGAGTCGACCTCGATCATGCGCGCAAGAAGGGATTGCGGCTAAACGAAGTCGAAGACACGACGTGGCTGAGCACTGAAACTGACTTCGACTCCGTCTTCAAACTGAAGCAGAACGTCTCTGACCAGTACGATCTGCCGCCTGCCTTCGTGATGGATCGCTTCTACCGGGCCATGAGAAAAAAGACCGGCATCCTGATGCAGAATGCTGAGCCTGTCGGTGACACTTTTTCGTTCGATGTAGAAAACCGGCAGCCGTACAAGAACCAGGTGCCGGTTCCCGCTCGACCTGTTTACGCACCAGATGCGATCACGCTGGAGGTGCTGGACCTGGTCGAGCGTGAGTACCCGCACACCTTCGGGACCCTGGACGGCTTCGATTTCCCGGTCACTGCCTCGCAGGCAAAGGCCTTCTGGAAGTTCGCTTTAGACAAGCTGCTGCCAACTTTTGGACCGTACGAGGATGCGATGCGGGATGATCAACTCGATCTCTTTCACAGCAAAACCTCGGCGCTCGTCAATCTAAGCCGGATACTTCCGCGCGACCTGGTGGAGGACACTGCCACTGCTTACGCGAAGGGCAAGGTGCCGCTGGCTTCGGCAGAGGGGTTCATCCGCCAGGTTCTTGGCTGGCGTGAGTTCATGCGGCATCTGCACCGGGTCACAGATGGCTATCGTGTTCTTCCTAGGGCCAAGCCTGTCTTCGTGGAAATGAAGAAGGTGCCAGCCAGCGACTATACAGGTGCCACACCCTCTGCGCTGCACGCGACTCTGCCCCTGCCCGCAGCGTATTGGGGAGAAAAATCCGGGCTGCATTGCCTGGACACGGTCGTCGAACAGGTGATGCATGAAGGATGGTCGCATCACATCACCCGCCTCATGGTGCTGAGCAACCTGGCGACGCTCTGCGGATTTTCTCCACGTGAGCTGACCGACTGGTTCTGGTTCGCCTATGTCGACGCGTATGACTGGGTGGTTGAGCCGAACGTACTCGGCATGTCCACCTACAGCGACGGTGGTCTGACTGCTACCAAGCCCTACGTCAGCGGTGCCGCCTATATCAATCGCATGAGCAATTACTGCGGCCACTGCCAATACGATCCGAAGAAGTCGACTGGGCCCGGTTCGTGCCCGTTTACGGCTCTGTACTGGACCTTTCTCGAGCGCAATCAGGAGCGTCTTGGCAGCAACATTCGCCTGGCGATGCCCTACAACACCCTACGGAAGAAGGCGCCGCTAGAGCGAAAGGCGCTGCGCGAACGCGCGGAGGAAGCCATAGCCGCTCTCGCCGCAGTCAAGCGGCCTGTCTACTGACCCATGGGCGCTTTCTGGAGCTGAAAGTCATGCGACTTTGGGCGTGCCGCTGCAGCAATCAGACCGTTCTGCAGATCCTGGAACGTGTTTAATTCTGCGTCACCCGTCGCGCTTGGCTGGTGCGCATCGCGATCGCGAACCAGCAGCCGTGTATGTACAAGCTGGGTGTATTCGTAGTCACGGATCAGGTACATCGCGGCTTGTGCCTGGTCGCGCATCGGCGTCTTCCATTCAGCCAGGTTGATCCCGGACTGCCATTGCTGCGCACTCGCACTGCCAACGCTCTTGCCATCAATCAGCAGCAGGTAGCGACCGTCTGCGAGTCCGGTGATGCGGAGCGGCTGCTGGTTCACACTTTGCTCTACAGTGCTGCTCTTCAGCATGAAGTCAACGTCAGTGTTGTCGGCGTTCAGCGGTAGAGGAAGCGCGCTGTCGGTCTCCTGCCAGGTCAAGCCAGAATCAGTTTTTGCGAGGCTCGCGATTGTGGCACCGCTGGTGCCGGTCACTTTCCCAGTAGACGCATCCAGAGCTACCGACGTCACCGTCACAGGTGCCTGCCACGCTTTCAGGAGTGCTGCTGCCATCACCCAGTGCAGCACTGATGCCGGATGGATGCGGTCGGGGATCATCATCTCGGTCGCTGTCAGGTCCATCGATTTTGCGCGGGTGAGTGTATCCATCACCGGCTGATTCAGGTCCACATACAAGGCACCATACTTCTGCGCCAGCTGCTGATTCACTGCCAGCAGTCGGGACAGGGCTGCGTTGTAGCCACCCGGCACCAGTGGAGGTCGCGTCACTTCGTCATACGGGGAAGTGCCAAGCAGCGTGATGCGTGCGGTTGGAAGATTCTGCTTTATCGACTGAAGTATGTGTTCGTAGCCCGCGGTATAAGTGGCAACTGTTTCGTCAGTGAGTGCCTTGTAGCCCCCATCGTTCATGCCCAGCATGACCGTTACAACGGTCGGCTGATGCGGAAAGACGTCCCTTTTGAGACGCTCATCGATTCCTCCGGCAAATCCCCCGCTTACACGGTCGCCGCCGATGCCAGCAGTGTAGAAGCGCACCTTCATTCCGGGAAAACGCGTATGCGTATACAAGTCGATTACAGCCGTATACAAGCCTTGCTCAGTGATGCTGTCACCATAGAAGACAACGGTGTCGCCGTCGTGCAGGTAGAAGTCGCCTGCGAAACAGTTCGTCGTTATCCCAATAGGAATCAGGACCAGCGCCAAAAGTTTAAACATCTTCCAGCCAGCTTTCATCCGCATACGAAAGAACTCCAGATCAGAAATAATGCAGGTGCCTGAATTCCTGGTCGGAGTTTCAGGCACCTGATTTGAGCTCGGCATCGGTTGCATACGGCAGCCACACCATGAACACAGTGCCGCTGGCACCTCGCTCGGCCATGCGACTGCGGACTTTCATCCGGCCACCGTGTTTTCTCAAAATTTCTTCGCTGATCCACAGGCCGAGGCCCGTGCCGCCGATGCCTTTTGTCGTGAAGAATGCCTTGAAGATGTTTCGCAGGGTGTCCTCGCTCATGCCGGACCCAGTGTCCGCCACCGTAAGCATGATGCCATCGCGTCCAGTTTTCCAGTCGGTCGCCTGCCGCTCGCGCAGTTCCAGTCTGCCGCCCCGCGGCGTTGCATCCAGTGCGTTACTGACCAGGTTTGCCAGCACCTGCCGAATCTCGCCTTCGTAGCACAACAGTTCGGGCGCCTCGCGGTAACGCGTGGAAACATTTACTTCTGCATTTCTCAGTCTGCCGCGATACAGCACCAGTGTGGATTCGAGCAAACTGCGCACGCTGGTCAGAGTAGGCCGCGTCGCCTGCCTGTGGAATCGGAGGGTATGCGTCACGATGTGTGAGACGCGGCTTAATTCCTCCTGCGCCGTCGCAACCAGCTGCTTCAGAGCCAATGTCGTGACCTCGGTATTCAGCAGGTACAGCAGGTTGGTCACGGCCTCGAGGGGGTTATTAATTTCATGCGCAATCGACCCGGCCAGCCTTCCGACCGCTGCCAGCTTCTCGCTCTCCCTTAATGCAGACTCCGTTTGCCGGAGAGCCGTCAGGTCTGTTACGAAAACTGCAACATCCTGTTGCGCAGTCTCGCCAGCGATCATGGTCGCACCCAGAAGCAGGGGGACCGGTACTCCCTCGGTATTGAGAAACGCTTTTTCATACGGGATACAGGTGCCCGTTTCCTGTAACTGCTGCACTGCTTCCTGATCGCGCTCTGCAAACTCCGCCGGGCTGATCTGATCCCAACGTACGTCGCCTCGACGAATCTTCGCTTCGTCGTATCCCAGAAGTCGCTGCAGCGCTGGATTCATGTAGGTGATACCGCCCTGCAGATCACCAATCATGATGCCGACGCTCGCATTCTCGATCAGGTCCCGAAAGCGGGCCTCGCGCGCACGCAGGGATGCTTCCGCCACCCGCGCTTCAGTCACGTCATGAACCATGCCGGTGAATCGCGTCGCCACCATGGAAGTAGTGCTACTAGCGGGCGACTGTTCGAAAAACGCACGTCCCGTTGCTGCTACGTGACGAATCTCGCCTGAAGGCCTGACTACGCGAAATTCTGTCGAATACTCGCCGGTGCCACCCGGATCAAGCGCCGCCTGCATGACTGCACTTGTTCGCGTGCGGTCATCCGGATGAAGTAGATCGAAGTTTCGCTGGATATCAATTTCCTCAAATGCAGACACGCCGAAGATCTCGCGCACACGAGGAGACCAGACCAATTTCCTGGTTAACGGGAAGAACTCCCAGATGCCTATCTGTCCGGCCTCCAGGGCCAGCTGCAGGGATTCTTCGCGGAGCGCGAGCGTTTGATAGAGACGACCGTTCATGATCGCCTCCGAGACGCGCCGACCTAATTCTTCGCCCACCCTGACATCGTCATCGTCGAAGGCATGTGGCTGCGTGACGCGGCAGAAGCTGAGTGCGCCCAAGGGTTTCCCTCCGGACGCCAGCGGAACTGAAAGCAGAGAATGAAAGTTTAGTTCGCGGATCGCATCCAGATGCTCGGCACTCAGCGCGATCTGTTGTCGCCACTCGTCTGTGACCACTCTCACGAGGCGAGGCTCATTGTCCCCAATTGCCTGCATAACGGGGTGTTGCTTGTCGCGCGGCAGCGGCTGTGCGCGGGAAGCCCTCTCTAGCAGCGCCTGGTGGCGAGGGTCGCGATGCTTGCGGGTGGTCCGCTGCAGATTGCCATCAGCATCAAGCAGGTCGAAGTAACAAAAATCGCTGAAGGTCTGAATGCTCAATTCCGCGATTCTTTGTAAGGTCGATGATACGTCGAGCGAGCTGGAGAGTGCCGCGCCAGAAGCTGCCAGCAGTTCCAGATTCCGCTCAGCGCGACGCCGTTCAGTAATGTCCCTGAAGATCAGGACGATACCAACCAATTGCTCCTGGCCCGCCTGATCCGGCTCGAAGATGGGGGCGCCACTATCATCTATCGCCACTTCTGAGCCATCCCGACGCAGCAACACGGTATGGTTTGCAAGCCCGACGACTGTACCGGTGCGTCTTACCTTATCGACTGGACTTTCTACCGGCTGACGCGTCTCCTCGTTGACAATATGAAAGACCTTGTGGAGCGACCGACCCACAGCGTCTTGCCCGTGCCATCCGGTAAGCACTTCGGCGATGCCATTCATAAAGACCACCAGGCCATCCTGATCACAGGCAATCACTGCATCGCCGATGCTTCGCAGTACCGCAGTAAGCCACAGGTTGGATCGCTTCTTGATAGGTGCCTTTACCCTGATCTGATGAGTCAGTCATTAACTTACCCTTGTAGCGGCCTGCCGTCACCCGGAAAGGAACGCGGAGGTCAGTGCTGTTTACACAGCAACAATCCAGCAGGCCAGGGGATCGCTACCGATCAACGCGGCATATACCGCTGCCTGGGGTTAGCTCGTGTCATTTGGTACCGCACCTGATTTCTCTGCTGGCCTATCTGCAACTCTGTGTGGCACAATGCGCGGAACGTCATGAGTCCTGATGTCATCGCCAACACCGTAGCCGCTGCGCTCTCCGCGGGTGCAGTCTCCAGCGCCGACGCATCTGCTGCACCCGCCATAGCTGAGCGTTACGAGCTTTTACATACTCTTCTGCGTGCACGCTACAGTCTTTATTGCGAGGCGATCGAAGCTTTAGAGCAACTGGAGGAACGCCCTCAGTCCGATGGCCGCCGGTTGGTGCTGGCTGAAGAGCTACGTGTAATTGACCTTAGCTGCGATAAAGAGGTGACTGAGGCGGTCCAGGCACTCATGGAACTTCTTCGCACCCTGCCGTCGCCCATGATCATTCCTGCGTCCCCTCAACCCATACGCAGACTGCCGGGTGTTGATGTACGCAGAAATCAGGCAGTGTAGCCTCACGGCAACGCATCGACTCCTGATTGCCTGATGCGCTTTGCTTCTACGACGCCCCCGGGGTAGAAGAGCCTCTCGGACGGAAGCAAATCGGTCGGCATGTAAATCCAATGAATGAGGCTTTTACCTCCAGCCGGCTTCGATGCTACTATCGATCTGGCTATGACTTGTAACCCTATTATTCACAATTACTTAGCCGGGGAAGTCGAATATGCCGGCCCGTCCCAAGGCTTTCGGAGATCATGATCGACGCAATCATCGTAGGAGCGGGAATGGCCGGACTGAGTTGTGCCGTCCGGATGGAAGCAGCAGGGGCCTCGGTCCGCCTGCTTGAGGCAGAAGATGCCCCGGGTGGCCGGGTTCGGACTGACGTGGTTGACGGCTTTCGCCTTGACCGAGGCTTCCAGATTTTGCTGACCGGTTATCCCGCCGCGAACGAGCTCCTTGATTTGAAGGCACTTCGTCTAAAGAAATTTTCAAGTGGTGCGCTGGTTCGCCATGAGGATCAGTTTCACCACTTTGCTGATCCGTTCCGGGATTCGCTTTTCGCTGCTATTCGCCTCGCCTTTGACGGCATTATTACGATCAAAGACAAGCTCCTGATTGCGAAGCTGCGTTCGCACGTCAAGAAGGGAACCATTGCTCAGCTCTTTACCCGGGACGAGAGCACTACGCGTGAACATCTTGTTGCCTATGGCTTCAGTCCTGCCATGATTGAGCGTTTCTTCGAGCCGTTCTTCTCAGGGATTTTTCTGGAGCGGGAGCTTGTAACCTCCAGCCGCTTTTTCGAATTTCTCTTCCGCATGTTTTCTTTCAGCGATGCTGTCGTTCCTGAAAACGGCATGGAGATGATTCCGAGGCAGCTGGCGGTGCGGCTCCGCGCCGAAACTCTGCAGCTGCAAACCCGGGCAGTCCGGCTTCGTCGAGAGAGGAACGGGTTTTCTGTCGAAACCCGAGCCGGTGCGCTCTACAATGCGCGGGTCGTGGTGCTCGCTCTACCAGATCCGCAAGTGCGGGCTTTGCTTGATGGCGTGAGCGGGCGGGCTAAACTTGGCCGCGAGGTCCAGTGGAGCCGTACCACCACCTTTTACTACTCGTCGCATCGCACGCCGATTGCAGATCCTATTCTCATTCTGAATGGAGACGGTCCGAAGGCGGGCCCAGTGAATAATGCAGTGGTTATGAGCCAGGTGAGTCCCGCCTACGCGCCTCCTGGCGCTCACCTGGTAGCTGCCAGCGTGGTCGGTCAGGCTCCAGAGGCGCAGTCCAGTATGGAGACTTTAGAAGCCGAGGTCCGCGAACATCTGACTAAGTGGTTTGGTCTTGATGTCGCACGGTGGGAGGTACTTGGCGGCTACCCGATTGCCCAGGCTCTTCCACTCTGCCGAACCGCCATGTGGCAACAGGCGGCAGTCCGCCTCACGGATGGCGTGTTTGTCTGCGGTGACTACCGGGAATTGCCTTCAAGCCAGGGAGCCATGGCTTCCGGTCAGCGTGCTGCTGAGGCAGCACTTCGACAGCTTCGTTGATCGAGACGGCGTCGACCTCATTATCGTCGTTGAAGCCTGCCGTGCCTTTGGGCTGGCACGAACTTTGACGGCGCAAACCAGCAGTTGTTATAGTTCAAGTGAGCGCAGCCCTGCGCTCATCCCGCCACACTCCTCAGTAGCTCAATGGCAGAGCATTCGACTGTTAATCGAAGGGTTGTAGGTTCGAGTCCTACCTGAGGAGCCAAATCAACACAGCAAAATGAATGACTTGCGCGGAGGTAAGTCAGGCGGGATTTTTGCCGATTTAGAAGCGGTGGCCGCTTTGGTGGCTGTAGGTGCGTTCAAGGGCGGCCTCAGAGATGGTCTTAGATCCTTCAATGTTCGCAACCTCTCTGAAACGGGGTTTGTTTTAAGGAACACGGCCCAAATACTCCGCAGGTCACGCCCGTGAGGCCCGTTCGCAGCCGATGATGCTTAGCTCAATTCAGCATTCATGCCATTTAAAGCCTTCGTCCTTGCTCCTGTCCGCTGTTCCGCCTCACTCGATCTCCATCCTGTTTGGCCGCACGACCCAGCAGGCCTGCTGGCTGCCCCCTCTGAGCAGGGAAGGCAAGCGGATCGACGGCTACCGCTCCCGCTGTTATGGGGGTGTCACTCTGATGCCCGCTTCGTCGGATTGCGAGACCAAGTTCTTCCGAATAGCCGCTCCTGTCGGGTCTGTACCTGACCGGCGGCCGGGAAGCCCTCGTTGGCGATCCATCGTCGCCGCTCCGACGATCAACCGGTGTCCCAGCTGCCATGCGAGCCTGCACAGGATCCTAGTCTGACTTTTTTTCCGCAGCGTGCCGATCCACCTCTAGCGGGAACTACATACTGAAGCGGCGGAAAGAACTGGCGCATGCTTTCCGCGGGGGACTGCTGGCGCTCAATGTAGAGTCAATGAGCGTACGGTAAAGCGGCGGGTGGCAGGACCAAGCTTTTAAGATCTGCAAGTGGGGATCAGGGCCGGGTGCACACCCTCAGCCCATCTTTAAACGCTACGGTGCCTCATGAGTTCGCCTCCTTTGCCTAGATCGTTCTCCTACATTCTTTGAAAATCGATCTAGTAAGCCGAAGAGAAAACCCTTCAATCGCCTCTGCGAACTGCCCGGCAGGGTCCTGTCTCTCTCAACATGGCAAGACAAGCACAGAGGCCAGGTTCTGACGCAAGAGCATTCCTTGCACCTAAACGACCTGTGTCTCAATAGGTGGATCGATCTACTGTAGTCAGCGGAAAATTGACTACAAAGTGGCACGCCTGATCAAGAGCATTCATCAGCATCGGTTTTCTCGAAAACGATTGCATAGGTCCAACTTCAGGGAACCGACCATTCGGTCACGATGCCATGTCATGACGTCCGTGTCGGCAATCAGGCGGTTTTTCAATCATTCGCTCGTCCATCTGTGACGGTCTGCCACTTTGAAACTGCATCTTCCCGATGCTGGGTCAGGATAGCGAGCAGCCTCTGGGCATAATCACACAAAATTCGGTAGCCACCTCAACTTGGCGGTGAATCACACTGCCTTAAGCGTGCGCAACGATTGTGATTAGCACGGTGAATGGAATCCGCAAGCAGGAGCTGAGCACTTTGCCCGTCCTTTGAAGAGTAAAAAGAACTGGGAATCCACTTTTGGTTATGGCGGACAACTCGCACAAGTCAATGCAACTGACGGTTTAAGCAATCCAGCGCCAATGCTTCCAGCTCGGCATCATTTATATCAGCGAGTGAGTCCCATGCGGCTGAGTGCACACAGGAAGTGCCATCAGGAAGAACAGCCGCACAATGCCAATATAGCTTTCGCACGGCTCCATCATCTGTCATGAATTGGATGTACTTGTTACCGTGGGTTGGGCAAAAAATCCGTCCATGGTCAAAGTAAAGACTCTGAATGGGTCGCATCTTTGCTGCTCCTTTTAGCAAAGTGGTTAGCAATAAAGCATCTGGTACCCATAAGGCTTCCCCAATGGCTGACAGCAAATGTTACCTTATCGACCATCTAGATTATAGGATTTAGTTGGTGAAACGAACCCAAAAAGTGAGATTTCCAGGTGGCGCTTTCGTCTAGGACCATTGACGCAAAGTGCCCGTCCAAGCCACGTGGGATGATCGATCTCTAGATATTCATTGGCGACTCGCGCTGGACAATGCAGAAATTAATGAGACCGCGGAGTCGTCACGCTCTTATATCTAGCGAGATTTGTTTCTCAAGCAAACCGGAATCTGCCATTTCCTCCAGCCTTAGCGGTTCCGCCTGTCTTTTTTAGACAGTAAACAATCCAACTTTCGCTAAATCTACGATTTCTCGAAAGTCTGAAGATGCAAAGCGGACATCAGCAGGAATTCTTAATGGAATCAGTCTGCCTTCTGCATAACCACAGGTTCAAAAAAGGGGCAGCCTGGAATTCTTGATCAGTAGGCTGGCTGCGGCATAGCAGACCACCACAGCCACATTGTGCTCGCTTCCGGAGAAGAGCACGAGCATGTCTTTTCATAGCTGCAACTTAGCCCCGATGGTCCATACGTATCAGATGTAGTAGATCGGAATTTAGCGGGAGTAAAAATGTGTCAAACAGGAGTGATTTCACGAGATCTGTGACCCTCCAAAGAAAATTCGGACGGTCACGTAAACGAGGCTCGTTAGTCACTGGATGTACAACCATTGTGTCATTTGTCGCTCCATATTCGAGTTATTTGGGCATTAAAGCGAGGTGACGTAAAACAGTAAGCGCTACAAAGGGAGTCATCATCTATGCCCGGCAAAAGCCCTACTCGGTTAACGTCTTCGCTCTCAAGCAAACCTGTTGCTGCGCGGTTCCATGGAACCTTGAATGTCCGAAGGTTGGGAACCTTATTCGCCTCGATATGCCTCTCTGTTGTGTCGGCAGCGGCCCAGAATTTGACAATCGTACCAACGATCAGCACCATCGCGGGTAACGGCAGCGCGACGTTTTCTGGTGCGGGTGGCCCTGCGACTTCCGCAGGCCTGGGTTCAAACGCGACCCACAATGCCGTGGTCGACGGTTACGGCAATACTTATCTGGCACTGTTTTCACAAAATAGGGTCGTTAAAATTAACGCCAATACTGGGATCCTGACCGTCTTCGCGGGTACGGGAGCAGCATCATCTACTGGCGACGGCGGACCAGCTACGAGCGCCACCATGAATGGACCTGCGGGCATGGTGCTTTCGCCGCAGGGAGTTCTTTATATCGCAGATGCGAATGACGACTGCGTCCGGTCCGTAGACATAACAACGAACATCATCAACACATACGCGGGTGTGTGTGGGAGCGCCGGATTCTCCGGGGATGGTGGACCAGCAACCTCCGCCAAGTTCAATCACATGGACGGATTTGGACTGGATACAGCTGGCAATTTGTATATCACCGATGTGGACAACTACCGCATTCGTAAAATTGACGGCGCTACGCACATCGTTACAACAGTGGTTGGAACGGGTGTAAGCGGGTTCAGCGGTGATGGAGGACCTGCTACTTCCGCAAAGATCACCGAACCGTATACGGTCGGTCTCGATACGCAGGGCAATCTCTACTTTGGCGATAACATGAACAACCGCGTTCGCAAGGTTACAGCCGCGACCGGTGTTATCTCGACAATTGCGGGCACCGGAGTCGCAGGATTCTCGGGTGACGGAGGACCTGCTACTGCCGCGCAGATTAATACAAACGCGTTCGGCCCGGGCATTGCAGTGGATGCCGCGGGGGATGTTTACATCAATGATTACAATAACAACCGGATCAGAAAGATCACCTCGGCCACCGGAATCATTACGACGATCGTAGGAACGGGTACGTCGGGATTTTCCGGCGACGGAGGTCCTGCCACATCTGCTCAACTCAACACCCCTAAGCGGGTGGGCTTTGATACTATTCGTGGCCAGCTCCTGGTATCCGATACTGGCAATAATCGTCTGCGACGCCTGATGACGATTCCGTTGACCTTCCCTCCAACGCAGGTGGGCAGTTCCAGTGCAACCGAGTATTACTACTTGCAGACGACTGCTGGCGTGTCGATCAGCAGCATAACCATCCCACAATCTCAGGGTGGTATCCAGGAATTCAAACTCGGTCCCATTACCGGCTGCACGGTAGACGGCACCACGGTCAATCCGGCGGGTACTGTCTGCAAGGTAGCGGTCACGTTCAGCCCGGCCTACAGTGGTAGCCGCCAAGTGGCGGTGCATGCGGTCACGAGCACTGGCTCGATCAATTTTTCGATGCAGGGCACGGGCCTTGCGCCCCAGGTTCTGGTCTATCCGGGGAACATTTCCACGTTTGCGGGCACCGGAACGGCGGGTGCTTCCGGCGATGGTGGCGCGGCCACATCGGCGCTGTTGACTGCGCCCAGCAAGTCGGTGGTTGATGCATTTGGCAACGTTTATATTGCTGAACCTGCGGACAACCGTGTACGCAAGGTCGCTGCCGGTACTGGAGTCATTACTACGATAGCCGGCACTGGTGCCGCATGCTCATCGCCCACCTCAGCCTGTGGAGATGGTGGAGCGGCCACGTCTGCGACCCTGCTGAATCCGACCGGGGTCGCGGTCGACGGGGGAGGGAACGTCTACATCGCTGACAGTGGCGACTCCCGCATTCGGGTCGTCAACCAGGCAAACGGAATCATCAGCGCGTTTGCCGGAACGGGCGTTGCAGGCTACAGCGGCGATAACGGCTTGGCTCTTGCTGCCACCTTTAACAATCCTACGGCACTGACAATTGACTCGAACGGTACCTTATATGTGGTCGATGCCGGGAACAACGCGGTACGACGCATTTCGACTGGGACCGCCATTGTAAGCACGGTAGCGGGCAATGGAACATCCTGCAATTCGCCGACCAATGCCTGCGGAGATGGGGGCCAGGCATCTGCCGCTAATCTCAATTCTCCCTCCGACGTTGCAGTAGACGCAGCAGAGAATCTCTATATCGCGGATACGGGAGATAATCGAATCCGCTTCGTATCCGCACTCAACGGCGTTATCAGCACAGTGGCTGGATCCGGAAGTGCCGGGTTCAGCGGCGATGGTGGTAGCGCTACAAGCGCATCTCTGGATGCCCCGGGCGGTCTGATGCTCGACGGTGCCAACGATCTTTTCATAGCTGATTCCGCGAATAATGTCATTCGCCTGGTCAATAGCGCAACGGGGACGATCCAGACGATTGCAGGAAACACAGCTGCCTGCTCGCCCTCCACTGGCGCCTGTGGAGACGCAGGACTCTCGACCAGTTCGATGCTGAGTGCACCGACCGGCATTGCCATCGATTCGCAGTACAACCTGTACATCACCGACACGGGTGACAATCGTATCCGTAAAGTGAGTGGGACGGCGGCCACTTTCGCGTTCGCGGCGACACCCGTAAATTCAACAAGCTCAGACAGTCCAAGGACGATCACCGTGCTGGACGCCGGCAACGAGGCGCTCACCTTTCCTGCGCCAAGCTCCGGCACCAATCCGGCGATTTCGGCACAATTCAGCCTGAGTAACTCTGGCACCTGCCCGAATCTGTCGTCAGGCTCTTCGCCGCAGACGCTGGCGTCCGGGGCACTGTGCACCTATACGGTCAGCTTCACGCCAACGACCGCCGGCGCCGTCAGCGGTACCCTGGCCATCACGGACAATGCCTTGAATGCAACATCCCCGGGCTATGCAACGCAAACAATTACATTGAATGGTACCGGCACCAAGAATAATTCGACAGCAACGTTGACAACCTCGAATGCAGCGCCGGTTTATGGCCAGGCGGTCACGCTGACGGATACGATTTCGATCGTGGGCGGAGTCGCTCCAACTGGAACGGTGACTTTTTATAGCGGGTCTACCTCCCTAGGTACCGGA
>CAZZYN010000029.1:0-48045 GCA_964658265.1 uncultured Acetobacteraceae bacterium
GAGCGGCCGCCACGCCCATGCGCAGAATCAGCAGCAGCGTCACGAAGCCCCAGATCAGCGAGAAGGCCTGCAATGCCGTCTCCTGGTGGTTAAGTGCGATCGCCTTGGCCAGTTTTGCGGGCGGCAGCGAATAGGCCGGCGCGCTCTCGGCATGCAGCATAGCTGAAGTTGCGATCATCACGAAACAAGCCGTGGTCGGGAGCAAAAAAGGCCGGGGCAGCCGCATACACACTTGTACCAAACGTCTCCTTTGCAGGCCGAAAATGCCGCACGCATTGCTGAGCCTGCGGCCATCGACAGGTTTGCGTTAAGGTAGAAGGCGAAGCGAAGATCCTGTCTTCCGAGTGAGCCGCTCTGCCAAACCACGAATCCTTTACCGATGTGCTGCAGCAGTTGTTCGAACAGCATTTTCAGCTGCCCGCGGCAAGCGTACAGCCGCTGCAGGGTGAGCTTGGCGGGTCGGGACGCAAAATCCTGCGGCTCACCGCAGCCAATGCCGATGGTGGGCACCGTGCGATCGGCGTGCTGTATGAAGGCCAGGAAGAAAATCTTGCCTTCGTCGAATTCTCCAGGCACTTCCACAAGCTTGGTCTGCCCGTACCAGCTATTTACGGAGAGGCACTCAGGCAGGATGCATATCTCGAAGAAGATCTCGGCGATCTGACGTTGTATGACTATCTGTCCGCGCATCGCGAAGGCGAAGCGATTGCTCCGGAAGTCCTGCAGGCCTATCGCAAAGTCGTCGCCATTCTGCCGCGCTTTCAGGTCGAAGGCGGCCGAGAGCTGAATTACAAAGTCTGCTATCCGCGGGCCAGCTTTGATCGTCAGTCGATTCGCTGGGACCTGAATTATTTCAAGTACTACTTTCTGCGGCTGGCGAATGTGCCTTTCAATGAGCAGGGCCTTGAAGATGATTTCGGGCGGCTCACCAAGCTGCTGTTGAGTGCGGATCGCGACTACTTCATGTACCGCGATTTCCAGTCGCGCAACATCATGCTGCGTCCGGATGCCGACGGCGAATTGCAACCCTGGTTTGTTGACTACCAGGGCGGCCGCAAAGGCGCACTGCAGTACGACATCGCCTCGCTGCTATATGACGGCAAGGCCGATTTGCCGCCTGCGCTGCGCCAGGAATTGCTCGACCTCTACCTCGACGAGCTTGAGAAGCATATCCGGCTCGATCGCGCCGCGTGGCTGCACTACTACTATGCCTTTGTGTATGTCCGGATCTTCCAGGCCCTCGGCGCCTATGGGTTTCGCGGCTTCTACGAACGCAAGCAACACTTTCTGCAGAGTGTGCCCTACGCGCTGAAGAATCTGCGCTGGCTGCAGCACAACGTACAGCTGCCGATCCAGATGCCCACGCTGATGGAGGCCGTCAAAGGCATGCTCGCCTCGGAAAAGCTGCAGACCCTTGGCGTGCCGCAGCCAGTGCTGACGGTGCAGGTGACGAGTTTTTCGTTTCATCGCGGTCTGCCGGTGGATGCATCCGGCAACGGCGGCGGACACGTCTTCGATGCGCGCAGTATTCCGAATCCCGGCCGCGAGGAACAGTATAAGAAACTGACAGGCCGCGATGCTCCCGTCGTCGCCTATCTGCAGCAGCAGGAGATGCTGCACCAGTTTTTCGCGAGCGCCCGGTCGCTCGTCGATATGAGCGTTGACGTGTATCGCAAGCGCGGCTTTCAGCACCTGATGGTCTCTTTCGGATGCACCGGCGGCCAGCATCGTTCGGTCTACCTGGCCGAGCAGATGGCGAAACATCTGCGCGCGCAGCCCGGTGTGCATGTCGTGCTGCTCCATCGCGAGCAGGAGTTCTGGCCCCGTTGAACGGCAGGACACGATGAAGGCGATGGTGCTGGCGGCCGGTCTTGGCACGCGCCTGCGACCCTTAACGGATGATCGTCCCAAGGCGCTGGTGGAAGTTGCAGGCCGCACCATGCTCGATTTAACCCTGTCGCGCCTGCGTACCTTCGGCGTCAACGAAGTGATCGTCAACGTCTTCCACTTCGCGGATCGGATCATCGACTACCTGCACGCGCGTAACAACTTCGGTATGCGCATCGAGATCTCAAGGGAGGAGACACTCCTCGACACCGGCGGTGGACTGCAGCAGGCTGCATGGTTCTTCGCCCATACCGACGACCCGTTCCTGCTCCACAATGTCGACATACTCAGCGGCTTCGATCTTGGGCGGATGGTCGCCGCGCATCGCGCGTCCGGAGCACTGGCCACCCTCGCGACGCAGGGCCGCACGAGCTCCCGGCCACTCGTTTTTGACGATCGCGGACGTCTGCTGCGGCGCGACAGTGCGAGCGCCCCGCCAGCACCGCACGAACACCGCCTCGCCTTTGCAGGGATCCATGTCCTCTCGCCCCGCATCTTTGCGAAGATACAGCAGCAGGGTGCGTTCTCGATCATTGATACGTATCTGCAGCTGAGCACCATCGATGAGACGGTACTGGCTTATCGCGAGGACGAAGCCTACTGGCGTGACCTGGGCAAGCCGGAGAGCGTGGCCAAGGCGGCAGAGGATCTGCGAAATGGCATCGTGACCTGCTGATCGGTCCCGCACATCCCGCCCATACAAAAGCCCCATGACGATTGTCGCCACGGGGCTGTTGCGCTTCGATGGTCTTGCGATCTAGCTGAAGGACGCTGCGCCGGCCTCGGCTACCGCGTGGTCCTGGTCGCCGGAGCCGCCACTGACGCCGATTGCGCCAATGACTTTGCCGCCGCGCTTGAGCGGAATGCCGCCGGCAAAAATCATCACCTTGCCATGGTTCGAAGCGTGGATCCCGAAGAACTGGTTGCCGGACTGCGAATGCTGCGCCAGGTCCTTGGTGGCAATGTCAAAGGCGCGGGAAGTCCAGGCCTTGTTGATGGAAATGTCGATCGAACCGCGCCATGCATTATCCATGCGCACGTGGGCGACCAGGTTGCCGCCTGAATCAGCGACAGCAATATTCATGGGCTGGCCAATCTCTTGGGCCTTCTTTTCGGCAGCGGCAATGACGGCGCGCGCGTCACTTAGGGTGATTTCATCGGTCATGTTGCGGATTCTCCTGCAGACAGCTTAAAGGGTTTTTCCCCGCAAGACGTGAACGGTCGGCTTCAAACTCGCTCGGCTCGTGCTCGGAAGGGTGAGTGTGCAGTCTCGCAGAGACGTCCAGCTGGTTGCGGTGCCGACCTACGCGCTGCGTCCATCCTCAAGCCCCGAAATCGGTTCTCCAACCGCTGTGGAGAGACGCCATCCGTACTGGTCTTCCGTGCATTCTCGCCGTGCATGGCACCTCGGCCGCGTACTCGGCCAACCAAGTAACTCCCTTCAGGAAGGTAATATTTACCAATCTGGGAAGAGCCTTAAGATCATTATTGTGAATAAGTTGTAAGTTCCTCCCACCATAGTGGGATAAAAATACATTACCAATGTACTGAATTTCTGGCATGATGACTGCGTAGCCGGGTAACCAGAAGTAAGCGGTAGAAGCTCTCAGGGTGAAGAGATTTCTTTGAGAAGTCGAAGCGCCGTGGAATTATGCCCCTAACGCGAAAGTTGTAAGCGAAAAAACACAGTCATTCAGGAGCCCCCACCATGAAAACTTTGATCACTTCCTTTGCCCTGGTCCTCTCTACCGCCGCCGCTTTCGGACAATGCCACTCCAACCACCTCTCCATCAACGATGAGCTGCACAGCTCAGGCGAGACAATCGTAGGCACCGTGCAGGGCGCGCAGAATGCCGCTGACTCCTCCTTTCACCTCGACGGCGTCAACTACATCGTGAAGGTCGATCGCGTGCTTCACGGCAAGCTGATGGGCAGCGACACCGTCACCATCTTCAGCGAAAACAGCCCGGAAAAGTTTCCCATGCAGGTTGGCAAGCAGTACCTGCTCTTCGTCCACCTGGACTACAACCGCTACGCCGTCGACAACTGTGGCAACTCCGGCCTGCTTTCGGCTTCGATCGAGAATGCTCACCAGCTGAAGCAGCTCGCGAAGGGTAACTAGTTCACAAGGCCGACTACGAAGACCGCATCACTGCAACACTTTTGCATCACTCACTGGGAAGCACAGCGTACGAGAAACGAAGCAGTCGCCATGGAACGCTCCGGACCGGCAGGTTCGGAGCAGATCCCAACCAAACGAGATCGCAACACTAATTTGGCAATCATTACAGGTGGCATTCCCGAGGGAGGGATGCCACCATTTTTTTGGCCAGCATCCCTGCCTGCACTTCCGCATTGCATGGTAGGGTTTGGTGACGATGACCCAAGGGAGGGCCGGATCATTGGATTTTCACGGATTAACAGTCGTCCACAGGCTACCGCTATGGTTCCTGGTTTTTTCGCTTTTCCTGCCGCGCGTGTCGCTGCTGCTGCTGTGGCTGCAAAGCACAGCGGCGCGCTTTCCCGTCTACGGACTGGTCTCGCTCATTTTCGCGATCCTGCTGCCGCGCGTCCTCATCCTCTACCTGATCTATATAGATCTCGGCATCGGACTATGGTTCGTCATCCACCTGGTCGCCGCAGTGCTGGTGTGGGGCGGGTCGGGAAATTATCATTCGCGCCGCCGCACACGCCGTGAGTTGACCTAGCTTTTCAGTACGGTGCGCAGGTGCAGTTCTTTCATCTGCTTCTCCGTAGCCGGGGTAGGCGCATCCACCATCAGGTCAATGGCTTTTGCCGTCTTCGGGAAAGCGATCACTTCGCGTAGACTGCTCGCGCCGCACAGGATCATCGCGATCCTGTCCAGGCCAAGCGCGATGCCGCCATGCGGTGGAGTTCCGTACGTGAGTGCGTCAAGAAAGAAGCCAAAGCGCTCGCGAGCTTCGTCATCGGACATGCCGAGAGCGCGGAAGATTTCCTGCTGCACATCCTGCCGATGAATACGAATCGAGCCTGAACCCAGCTCCGTCCCATTCAGCACGATGTCATAGGCAAGAGCGCGAACAGCGCCGGGGTCCGAGGTGAGGCGTCCGGTCTTGAGATCGTCTTCGTGCGGCGACGTGAACGGATGATGCGCGGCTGTCCAGATCTTCTCCTCGTCATCCCATTCGAAAAAGGGAAAGTCAGTCACCCAAAGGAACTTGAAGTCTGCGGCCGTGTTGGTCTTTTCGAAGGCCTTGTGTCGATCAGCGAACTTTTGCGCCAGCGCAAGGCGGACCAGTCCAGCAGACTCGAAGACCTCGCGCTCGCGGCTGGAGAGGCGGCCCGGGATCTCGACACCGAGCGACGCATCATCCGGACTTTCCTCGTCGGCGACAACCAGTACCAGCAGATCATTCGGTGCGGAGCCGAGTGCCGCCTCGACCTGCGCGCGCACACCGGCGATAGCATCCGGGAATGATTTCTCCAGTCGCTTGAAGTCATCCAGGACCTTGGCACGGTTCTGCGTCAGCTTCGACGGGTACAGCAGGCGAAGGTCGTCGCGTTCCTTGCGCGAAAGTTCGCCGATGCCTGGAATACGGATAGCGACGATCGGCAGGCGGGCGGTGGTCTTGAGTGTGCCGAGCTGCTCCGCCGTGAAGGCGCTGCGCACGTCAACCATCGCGGGCAGGCGCATATCCGGCTTGTCGATGCCATAGAGGCGAATGGCCTCGTCGTAAGTCATGCGCAGAAAGGGCGGCGCAAGTTCGATGCCGGCTTCGCGGAATGCGGCTTTAAGGAACCCTTCGGCCACGCCAAAGACAGTTTCCTGCTGAGGGAACGTCATCTCCAGGTCGACCTGTGTGAACTCTGGCTGACGATCAGCGCGCAGATCCTCATCGCGGAAGCAGCGGACAATCTGGAAGTAGCGGTCGAAGCCGGAGATCATCAGGATCTGCTTGAACAGCTGCGGTGACTGGGGCAGTGCGTAGAACTGGCCGGGATAGATGCGGCTGGGCACGAGATAATCGCGCGCGCCTTCCGGAGTCGAGCGAGTCAGAAACGGCGTCTCGATTTCATAAAAGCCCTGGCCGGAGAGATACTGCCGGATGGCCAGAGCGATCCTGTGCCGAAGGGCAAAATTGGCCTGCATCTCCGGCCGTCGCAGGTCGAGATAGCGATATTTCAGACGCACTTCTTCGTTGGCGATCGCTTCTTCTGCGGGCGAAAAAGGCGCCAGCTTCGCGTCATTCAGAACCAGCAATTCATCCGCGACAAGCTCGACCTCGCCAGTCGGCATCTTCGGATTGATGGCGTCGGCAGCGCGCAGTCGCAATGTGCCGATGGCGGCCACGACGTATTCGGGCCGGACGGACTCGGCCTTGGCATGGCCAGCGGGACTGATGTCTTTATCGAGGACGATCTGCGTGATGCCAGTGCGGTCGCGCAGGTCGAGGAAGATGAGGTTGCCATGGTCGCGTCGGCGGTTGACCCAGCCCATCACGACGACGTGCTGGCCGGCATGAGTAGCGCGCGGTTCACCCAGGGTATGGGTGCGCTGAAGAGTACCAAGAAAGTCGAGCAATGCTGATCCTGTTCGAAGTACTGAAGTTTGTCGCGAGATGCGTAGTCTTCAGGGTAAATGGTGCAAGCGTATGGAGGAAGAAACGGCTTTGCCCGAATTGCATTGTTGGATTTGGCACTTCCAAGTCTGCTGGCATAGGCGGTGCATGCTCACGCTATGAGGGTCGATATAGATCTGGTTGCCGATGCCTATACTTTCGCTTCCACCTAGGCACAGGCATAGGGTATTCGAATCGGAGCAGCCATCAACCGATCACGGAGGATTGGCAGGTGCGGACCAAGCCGTTCTCAAGACGCCTTTAAGGATACAACCAGGTGACCGATGCCTACCTGCTTGGCCTCGCAGTGCGTAAAGGGCTGGTGTGACGCCTTTAATAAGGCGATGCTTCCTATGGCCAGAGAATATTGGAGACACGTCCTTGTTCTGGAGGCATGAAGGCCAGTAATGACGATGCTTATACTGCCGCCCGACATAGGTGGGGGCGCCACTGGTTAACCCGTTTTGAAGAACTCTAATCCAGTGTTGCGCTGCTGCAGCGCTGAAATGTCCCGCTTCGTCCAGAGTCAGCAGTAGAGATCGTGGCCGTTCAGCGTGAGTCTGGAAAGACGGCGAAGCAATTGGTCAGGAGGGAGTCGGTTTCAACTTCCAAGAACGGCGTTTATGAGGAGTAATCTTCTGGCACTGGAACTGCGCTCGTATTTTGCCATCAGTGACTAAGCCAAATCCGCAACGCGATGAACAGGGTGAGGATCACCAAAAAGAGAATGGTGTATCCGATTCGTTGCATAACCGTGGTTATGCGTGTGCGAAAAAGATCCGCGTAATAGAAGCGGTCGGGTTGAGCAGGATCGTATCGAATCGTGGCCTGATTTCCATCGATCAGCTGATATATCGGGGAGTCATCGGGGACTTTAAAGTCTGCGCGGTGAGTTGTCCCGCTCTGATCTGTCCATGAGATTGTGTCAAGCGAGTCGTAAGTATAGCTGACACTGCCATCGCGCCCATTACGAGGCGTTTTTTGGGCTTTTGCAGCTTTAAAGGTTGCAGTTGTTTCGATCCATTTGTCGTAGCCGAGAGCGCGTTCCCAGAGTTTTGTGATCATGGACGAGTCCTTGGCAACATACCTGATGCGCTAGCGTTTGTCGGCAATCCGTAGTCTACAAAAGAGAACGCAACCACAGAATGCCGAGCTTCTCGCAAGCCCAGTTTCTGCAATCAAATCCGCGTAGTAATGACAGGTCGGCTTACCCTCAGTGATCCTGCTGAAGATGGTCACTTCCGCTATCGGCGTTTATCGCGATGAATCCGACTTTCCTAGAGGGCCAACTCTGAGATGTTGGATGGATGGGCTACGGCAATCTGAACAAACGCAGTTCGGTGCCGTTCTGCTCCAATATTGTCCGCCCATCGGCAGAGATCTTGAGATTTGCAGTCCCCGAATAGTTGTGCCGGAAAAGGAGCTGAGCATTCTGCGAGTCGAAGACGGCAAAGCGATGGAAGAAATCCCCATAACAATCGTCAAAGTCTCCCAGCAAGCAGCCATCTACGCTGTAGAGCACACGTCGGGGTTCAATAGCCGATAGTTGGCTACCGCTGCTATTGATGAATGGCGGTTTGATCTTAGATAGGTCGGCCACCGTTTTCTGTTCGCCTGATGGATTTACGGTGTAGAGCCGCTTACCGTCTCGATCAGCAACGAGCAGTCTATCTTGCGAGACGAGTCCCTTGATGTCGACGTCATAGGAACCAGCCAGTGGGGGGAAACGTTGGGTTACTCCCGCAGCGCCGAGAACCTCGCATTGCACGTTCTTGCAGAGCAAAAGCCCATCATCTGCGACCGCGCGGAGATTGTAACCCGTCGGGATTTCTATCCACCTAGAGTCCGCTGGCGATACTCGATACAGAGTGAATTCATGGTGGCCAGGGCCGGAAATGACCATCGCATTTCTGGAAGGCGTAAGCCTGCCATAGAAAGAACAGCGGCTGACTGTCCTGCCTGCGAGAGGTATGGATGCTGACACCTGTAGGGTGACTGACAGCAACTCGACGTGATCGCCCACGCATACACTCACGTAGCCAAATGGTCCAGCAGACATTCTAATGACGTCGGATCGATGACTACTCGCGACCTTTTCGCCTTTGAGGTTGATTACTGTGATTGTTGTATCGGTTGGAGAGTCCCACAAGCTCTTGTCGCACTTAGTCATCACGGGTGCACTGAGTACAAGATGCTCATCATCTAAGAACTCGACATCCCCGGGATACCAGACGCAACTGCTCTTTACGAACCCATAGGGAGCAAGGTTTATCTTCGACTCGTTGACTATCTGAGCGTGGCAGAGAGTTGCGAGAAACAACGCCGATAGAGCATATAAAACGCGACACTGAACCACTCTCATATCGCCACATCATAAAGGCGCATCCTGCTCCTTGTGTCGGCAACTTCGCTTAGTACCGACAAGTCGGCTTCTCGTAAGTTTGTCATGCGACATGTGAATAAGTAATTCATGATTACGAACCTCACCCGTTCGAGATGGTGAATATGCCGACTTATCGGACTTAGTAAGCCTGGCGGCTGGAATCCGCGCTTTGATTACGCGAACTCAGTAGAAAGTCCGCAACTTCGGCGCGCGGGATTTTTTGCTGTTCGCCCGTGGAGAAATCTTTTACGGTCAGCACACCCGATGCGGCTTCGTCCTCTCCAAAGAGGAGGATGGTGCGGGCCAGTTTGTTTCCGCTTTCGAAGGACTTCTTCAATTTGAAGCTGCCATCGCCTAGTTCTACCTGCAAGCCCGCTCGACGGAGCTCGCGGGCCAGGGCCAGTGCGGGCGGGTTCATGGCTTCGCCGAGCGGCGCGATGTAGACGTCGGCGAGGCGGGCTGCTGACGCCGCTTCGTTTTGCGCCAGAAGCGTGAGGACGAGGCGATCTTCGCCGATGGCAAAGCCGATGCCGGGCGCCTTGGGTCCGCCAATCATCTCGGACAGACCATCGTAGCGGCCGCCGCCAAGCAGCGCGTTCTGTGCGCCGAGGCCGCCGTGCTGGAACTCGAATGTGGTGCGGGTGTAGTAGTCGAGGCCGCGGACGAGGCGGTGGTTGTGCTCATACGGAACGCCGCAGGCATCGAGTGCGGCGCAGACCTGCTGGAAGTGGCTGCGCGAGTCGGCATCGAGCGAATCCCAGATCTTCGGCAGCGTCTCGATGATGGGCTGGTCTTCCGGCACTTTGCAATCAAGGACGCGAAGCGGATTGGTCTCGGCGCGGCGCTGACAATCAACGCACATCTGCCCAACGACGGGCGTGAGAGCAGCCGAAAGGGTCGCGATGTAAGCCGGACGATCCTGCTTGGAGCCGACAGAGTTGATGAGCAGTTTCCAGCCAGCGATGCCCAGGGCGTCGAGCAGGGAGGCCAGCATTTCAAGCACCTCGGCATCGCGCAGCGGAGACTCGGAGCCGGAGCTGGGCGGCCCGAGGACTTCCGCACCGATCTGCGAGAACTGGCGGTAGCGGCCTTTCTGCGGGCGCTCGCGGCGGAACTGCGGGCCGATGTAGAAGAGCTTCTGCAACTGGCCGCCGTCGCCCAGTTTGTGCTCGATGTAGGCGCGGACGACGCCGGCAGTGTTCTCGGGACGAAGGGTGAGGGACTGCGCCTTCTCTGACTGTGCGCGCGCTCGATCTTCCCAGGTGTACATCTCCTTCGAGACGATGTCGGTCTCTTCGCCAACGCCGCGGGCGAAAAGCTGTGTGTCTTCAAAGAGGGGCGTGCGGATTTCGCCGAAGTTATAGCCGGCGAAGATGCGGCGTGCGGTGGCTTCGATGCGGGACCAGAGTTCAGTTTCGGGCGGCAGGAGGTCGCGTGTGCCGCGCACGGCTTTCAGGATGCTCATGCGGTTGCTGGCCGGGATGTGGGGGCGGCCTGTACATCTTTCTGAAGAAGGTTCACCTTCAAAGTGTATCGAATGCATTCGGACGGGTGGAGGTGAGGGTGCGGCGCAGGAGGCAGGTTTTGATGTTGGTCGCGCTGCTGGCTGGCTGGCTGTGTGCGCAGTCCGTGGGGGCGGTAACGGTCCGTCTTGGTGCAGACGATACATCGTCGACCGTGCTGCTGCATGTAGGGGATCGTCTGCGCGTGGAACTTCCGACCACACCGGCAACCGGCTATCGATGGCGCGTGAGTCAGCTGGATGCGTCGCACCTGGCGCTGATCGGCAATACGATCCGGCCCCAGAGTGGACGACTCGACGCGCCTGGCGTACAGGTACTTGTCTGGAAGGCCGTGACGGCTGGCAGCGCGGCCGTGAATCTGGATTATCTGCGACCGAATGATGAGAAGACAGTGGCGCCGGCGAAGCAGATGAAGATTGCGGCAGAGATTGCACGGGATCCGCTGATTGCAGTTGAAGACAAGGGGGATGATCCGCTGCTCTCGTCCCTGGCCAACGTCGGAACGTATACGGGAACGCTGGCATGCGAAGGCTGCACCGGCATTTCAATTTCGCTGACGCTTTATGCTGCGGACGCGAAGGAGTTGACCGGCACAGTATTCACCGAGACGCGGCGCTTCCTTGGTGCGCCTGGCGGCGTAAAGACGATCGCCGGCAGTGGTCGCTGGGCCGTTCTGCATGGAACCTATGCGGATCCTGCGATGACCGTCTTCGTGTTGACTGACCCTGGTGGCGGTCTCGAAAACCTGAAGGTGGATGGCCAGCGGCTGATACTGCTCGATGCTCAGATGTTGCCGCTATCCGAAGATAAAGCTGCCAACCAGTGGCTGGAGAAGGTGACAGATCAACAGCCGTGAGATCTGCAGCCAGGCCTGGGATCCGGGTAAAACGCTACGTCGCATCGAATGGAGAGAAGAGCCAGGCGGGTTGCGGCTCGATTCATGGAGGAATGCGTGGTGAGCACAAAGGCACTGATAGCAGAGGCGTACGCGGCTTTCAATGATCGGTCGAT
The DNA here is from genome assembly GCA_964658265.1 of uncultured Acetobacteraceae bacterium. Lineage (GTDB taxonomy): Bacteria > Acidobacteriota > Terriglobia > Terriglobales > Acidobacteriaceae. Next base: position 11,406 of record CAZZYN010000029.1, read on the forward strand.
AGAGAGCGCGCTTGCGCTGATGACGGAGAACGTGAGCTGGCCCAAGGCCTCGGAAGGCGGCCGCGTTGTTGGCAAAGATGAGATCAGGTCGTACTGGACGCGCCAGTGGAAGGAGTTCAATCCCCAGGTGGAACCGATCGAGATCATCGACCGCGGGGACGGCTTGATGGATGTAAGGGTCCATCAACTGGTGAAGAGCCTGGACGGTGAAACTCTTTCCGACAGCGAGGTATGGCACGTGTACACGATCGTAGACGGGCTGATCGCGCGCATGGACTTGAAGGAGAGCGCGTCGCACGCAGATACCGGCGCTTCGGCGGCATTTTCCAGGCGCCAGCCATGATCCAAGCTCGTAGCTAAATTGTTCCACGTGGAACAATTGGTATTGCTGCTTACCGATTTCTGTTTCGGTGCGAGCCCCTTACCAGGAACTTGCATGCTCAAAAAGTACTGGTCGCTTAATGCCCCGAAAGGTACTCTCTCTGAGAAGTTGGCAGGGAGGCTGCATGGCGTCTATTACCGGTTTCGGCGGCGCGTTTGTTCGAGCGAAGGATCCAAAAGCTCTATACCAGTGGTACGAGCAGCACCTGGGGCTGACGCGCTTCCAGGGAACCTTTGCCTTTCCTGCTTCGACACAGCGTGCGAAGGTCGTCTTCGCTTTTTTCGGGCAGGAGGATGACTACTTTCCTCCCGCCCAGAAGGTGATGATCAACCTGCAGGTAGATGACCTGGATGGCGTGCTGGACCGGTTGATCGCAGAGGGCGTTTCGGTCGACCCGAAACGCGACAGCTACGACTTCGGCAAGTTCGGCTGGTTCACCGATCCTGAAGGAAACCGGGTTGAACTATGGCAACCAGTAAACCGTTAAAGCCGAGTTTGACCCTGCTTCGCGATGGTATCAATAACTGTTTCCGTTGATCGTCAAGATAAAGGCGCGAAGATCTGCGAGCATCGATTCCGGCTGCTCCATGGCCGCGAAATGCCCGCCTGCCGATGGCTGGCTCCAGTGGACAACGTTGTAGGTCTTCTCGACGAAGGAGCGCGGCGGCGGCAGGAAGACAGGATCAGGAAAAGCCGCGAATCCGACGGGAACGCGGATGTGAGTGCCGGCGGGGAAGGTTTGCGACTGCTCCAGGCGCCGGCCGTGATAGATCCAGCTCGCGGTTACAAAAGACGCTGGTGCGATGTACAACATGATGTTGGTCAACAGCTGCTCTTCTGAAAATCTGCTCCAGAGATCCGGGCTGCCATCGGGGAGTTTTGGAAGGTCTGCCCACTTGCCGAACTTTTCGAGGATCCACGCAGCGGCACCTACCGGGCTGTCGGCCATCGCGACTCCGAGTGTCTGCGGACGGGTACCCTGCTGCTGGTTGTAGGCGGTCTCCCAGTCGAGGATTGCGGCTCGTTGAGAGAACCAATTCTTCTCCTCGGGAGTGGTTGGTGATGCATCTTCAGCGTGGAGGCTGGCCATATTGATGTGGATTCCGAGTAGCGCGTCGGGCTGCTGGAAGGCGAGCCAGCTCGCGAGGGTTGCTCCCCAGTCACCGCCCTGGACGATGTAGCGTGCATGCCCGTAAAGCTGGACCATGAGTGCGTGCATGAGCTGGGCGATGCGACGGGGACCAAGCACGCCGGTGATTGGTCGCGAAAAAGCAAAGCCGGGGAGTGAAGGGACGATGACGTCGTGTCCATCGGCAGCGAGTGGACCCAGCAGTTTTTCAAATTCGAGATAAGAGCCGGGCCAGCCGTGGAGAAGAAGGACGGGCGGCCTGGAACCATTGCCGCGGACGTGGAGGAAGTGCAGTGTCTCGCCCTCGATCTCGGTGGTGTAGTTAGGGAGCTGGTTGAGGCGCTGCTCGACTTGTCGCCAGTCGTAGGAGTTCTGCCAGTACGAGACAAGAAGTCTTAAATCATTTACGCCGACACCGGCGGACCAGCCTCCGGCATCCGGCAGCTGGCTCCAGTCATACGCAGCAATTTTCGCGCTGATAACAGCAAGTCGTTCATCGGGAATGTGGATGGTGTAGGGAGTATTCATCTGTCTGGCTTGGATGCGGCTGGCTGCTCATCGCTCATGGCGTTCATAAACGATGGACTGGCATGTCAAGGCAGGATTCTGTTTATGGACATCTGCACCTACCTGGCTGCTGCTTTGCTGGACGCGGCACAGGCGTCGCAGTATAAGAGCAGTACTGATGCAGTGGGGTGGGTTATGCCGCGGTTCACGATCGATATAGACGACCAGTTCAACGAGACGCTGAACAAGCTGGCGAATGGCGGCAGCAAGGCGGATGTGATTCGCAGGGCAGTGGCGAGCTATCAGTATCTCAAGTCCGAAGTGCCAGCGAATGGACCGAATCGTTTATCGATTACTGACAGTAATGGCGTGGTGAAGAAAGACGTCGTGCTGCCGTGAGTGAGCCGGACATACTGACGGGAAAGGCCACGTTTTCGCCGGAGATTGTGCGGGTGAGTGAGAGCGCGGCCGGCAGCGTTCACGATATACGCCCTGCCAGTTTCCTGGAGCAATGGGGAACAGTCTTCGTTTCATGGGGCCTGGTGTGGATGCTGGTGATTGCCTCGGTCCTGCTGGTCTACTACCTGCTGCACCTGCCGCAGTTTCCATCGCTGACAAGTGGCAGCGCGGCTGAGATCAAGGACAAGCTTGAGATCCATAAAGAGGTCTATCAGCAGTATCGCGACTCGATCGATAACGTCTTTGACCTGCTGGTGACGAAGACGGTATTGCCGTTGATCACGCTGCTACTGGGCTACCTGTTTGGCAGATCGCCGGGCAGGCCGCTTTAGGTTCGACGTGCGACACAGACTCCTGAATACACCTGGTCTGTCAGGCACACCGGTGGCAGCCTCGCGCCGTATTTTGTCGCATTTGTACTATTGGGTCCCCGGGTAGCGCTTCTAGCCTGCTGTCATTACGCCTCACGGGAGGAACGATGGCAGTTGAAATGGCAGCAACGGGTAGTAGAAGTCGCGACCGCAGCGTAGTCTCCGCGAGCCGCAGGCAGCAGCGGGATCATCGCTTCTACCTGGCAATGGCATGTGCGATCGCGGCGGGCGTTTTTGCCGGGTTCACCAGGACCTACTATGCACGCAGCTACTTTCACAGCCCTGCAATCCCATTCTGGGTTCATGTCCACGGCGCATTCTTTACGGGCTGGATCCTGTTCTACCTGCTGCAGAACCTGCTTGCGATGTATGAACGCATGAAGCTGCATCGCAGTCTCGGGATCGTCGGGGGAGTGCTTGCTGCCGGAGTGGTATTGCTGGGGTGTGCGGTTGCCCTGCGACAGGCGCGCCAGGGGCGATTTTTTCCATTTCCGGATTGTTATAGTTCACTCGCTGTTTCGTTTGGCCAGATGGTGCTGTTTGCCGTCTTCATCTATTTTGGCCTGCGCCTGCGACGGGACGGAGAGACACACAAGCGCCTGATCCTGATGGCGACGCAGTTGTTCTTTTTTCCGGCGTTTGGACGAGTCATGAACGGCATCGGCCTGGTGACACTCGCATTGGCACTGTGCTTTTATTTTGCAGGTCCGGTGTATGACCTGTGCACCCGGGGAAGTATTCACCGGGCCTACCGGTGGGGTGTGCCCTTGCTGATCCTGACGATGCCACCGTTTGCCGTGGTGATTTCGCACGCGACATTATGGCGGGTGATAGTCGACCGCTGGCTATTGTGAGTGGCGGCTCAGCTATGGCTGGAGGGAGTCGGCATCGCATAGTGGATAAGGTGTTCGGGAGCAATCTCCTGTAATGCGGAGGTCGGGGCCTCACCGGCGAATTCGCGGAAATCGCGTATCAGGTGCATCTGGTCGTGATAATCGGCTGCGTGAGCGATCTGGGTCCAGTTCAGTGAGTGCTCTGATCTCAGCTGAAGAGCCTGGCTGAATCTTGCGATGCGGCTGAACGTTTTAGGGGAGAGGCCCGCGCAGTCGAGTGACTTTCGTTCAAGCTGGCGAAGACTAACACCCATCTGCCGGGCCACGTCCGCTACCCTGGAGCCGGTCACGGTAAGCCGATGAAGGGCTTTGTACACGGGGTCAGCCGATGGCGCGAGTGCCAGCCGGCCGAGGAAGCAGGCGTCGAGCGCCTGGGTGCGCTGAACAAACGACGGCAGATTGCCCAGCTGCTGATGAAGACGCGAGACTGCATGGCCGAGAAGTGCGTGCCCTTCGGTCCCTCCGTTGGACAGCGGCGCAGTCGGAACGCCGAAAAGCGCATGGAAGCCACAGGGCTGGAACATGATCACGAGCGATTCAATGTGGCCGCGGATGATCAGCCGGGAGCGCCGCCAGCCCTGGGGTCCGATGACAGAGATGGCATTTGGTTCTTCCACTGTCTCCGAGCCGTAATTGCGAACTTCATACGAGCCAGCAAACTCAAATTCAAGCATCACGCCGAGACGCGCTACTACCGGCTCGATCAGCTCCTGGCTGCCGAGCCTTGCCTCGCGCTGCACGTAGGCCCGGATGTACGGGCGCAGTGCGGGTGATGGGGAGGCGCTTTGAACGTTAAGCATCGGCTCCTCGAAGATTGGTTGCAACAGCCCGGACATGTCCACTGCTCATGGTGAGGAGGGTAGCGCAGGTGCCGAGCCTTGACCAGTACATGCCGCGTGGATTCGTTCACCAGGAAGCACTTCCTTTATGCATCATGCCCGGCGCTGTCTTCATCTCAGGACAAATGGAATTCAGACAGCTTGGTGGTTCGGGATTGATGGTACCGGTGCTCTGCTTCGGTACAGGGACGTTTGGCGGCAGCAACGAGTTCTTCAAGGCGTGGGGCTCGTCAGATGTGGCAGAGGCGACGCGGCTGCTGGATATCTGCCTGGAAGCCGGTGTGAATTTCTTCGATACGGCGGATGTGTATTCGGATGGTGTGTCGGAGGAGATCCTGGGCAGGGCGATCGGCAAGCGTCGTGCCGACGTACTGATTTCGACGAAGACGACCTTCCGGACGGGCAAGGGTCCGAATGACCTGGGGTCGTCGCGCCACCACATTCTGCAGCAGGTGGAAGGCAGTCTGAAGCGGCTGGGCACTGACTATATCGACATCTACCACCTGCATGGCTACGACGCGCTGACGTCGCAGGAAGAGACGCTCAGCACACTGGACAGGCTGGTGCAGTCGGGCAAGGTGCGGTACCTGGCATGTTCGAATTTCTCGGGATGGCACTTGATGAAAGCGCTGGGCATCTCGGACAAGCATGGCTGGGAACGGTACACGTCGTACCAGGGCTACTACTCGCTGCTGAACCGGGAGTATGAGTGGGAGCTGATGCCTCTGCTGCTGGATCAGAAAGTCGGCACGACGGTGTGGAGTCCGCTGGGGTGGGGACGGCTGACGGGGAAGATCCGGCGGGGCCAGCCGATTCCCAAAGAGAGCCGGCTGCACGTGACCGCGGCATTTGGGCCGCAGGTCGACGACGAGCACCTGTACAACGTGGTGGATGCGCTGGATGTGGTCGCAAAGGAGACGGGCAGAAGTGTGCCGCAGATTGCGCTGAATTGGCTGCTGCAGCGGCCAACCGTGTCGAGCGTGATTATCGGTGCGCGGAATGAAGAACAGCTGCGGCAGAACCTGGCGGCGGTGGATTTTCAGCTGACCGCCGAACAGTTTGTGGCGCTGGACAAGGCAAGTGATGTGAAGCCGATCTATCCGTACTGGCATCAGCGGCAGTTTGTGGATCGGAATCCTACGCCGGTTTCGTTTGAGAAGTAGGTGCAGCCCCGGGCTCACTTGCGGCTTCAACGCGGATTTGGTTCGGGCGCGGGCCTGGTAGCCGCTACTCTGCTGTGATGGCAGGTGCCACGGGATGGCGTTCGGGTCGCGGGCTGCTTTTGCCCGGCTGTGCCGCGGTGATATTGGGCTGCGTCGTGTATGCAGCGGTGACGAGTCTGCGCTGGCCGCTGGTGGGCGACGCGGCGCTGATGCATTACGTTGTCTTTCTGCAGGGCCAGGCGCTGGTGCCCTACCGCGATATTGTTGACATCAACCTGCCTGGCACATACCTGTTTGAGGGTCTGGGCATGCGGCTGCTGGGTGGCGGCGCGCTGGCATGGCGCGTCTACGACCTGATGCTGCTGGTGGCGGCGGCCTGGGCGATGGTGCTTCTGGCCGGGCGCCGCCGATGGGCTGTCGGGCTGCTGGCTGCTGGGATGTTTGCGCTGATCCATCTGCAGGACGGCATGGCGCAGACTGGGCAGCGCGACCTGCTGATTGCGGTGCTGCTGTTGTGGTCCTATGTTGCATTGTTCGCGGCGCTGCGGGTGGAGCGCTATGGAGCATGGCTGGCGGGCATCTCGGCAATTTTGATTGGAACGACGCTGACGATCAAGCCGGCGTACCTGCCGCTGGGACTGCTGCTGCTGTTGCTGGTGGCGGGATCAGGCCGGATGAAAGCAGCGTTGTTCTGGCTTGGAGGACTACTGCTGCCGGCGGCGGGATGCGCGGCCTGGTTGATCCGGATTGGTGCGCTGCGGGCATTCCTTGCCATGGCCAGGGACCTGGTGCCGCTGCATGCCGCGATGGGGCGGAAACCGCTTGCGTACCTGTTGAACCATGCGTTTGCGCCGGTGATGGGGCTTTGCGGAGTGTGGCTGCTGCTCTGGATCGTCGGCTGGCGGGACCGGGAGCAGTGGCGGGAGTGCCTGGACGACTTGCGGAGGAGGCGGGAGCGGTGGGCGCTGCTTGCCGGAATCGTGGTGGCGCTGGGCGCGTACATTGCCCAGGGCAAGGGCTATCCGTACCACCGGTACCCGCTGCTTGCGCTGCTGCTGGTGGGCATGGAACTCGACTTTTATGCGGCATGGCAGACCAGGCGAAAGCCCCTGCTGTTAATAGGCGGCATCGCGCTGGCGGCGCAGGCTGCTTTCTACGCGCCGCATGCTGCGTGGCAGGTGCATTCGATTCGCCCGATTACGCCATTTGAAACGGCCCTATCTGCCGAACTGAAGCAGTTTGGGCCTGAACTGTCTGGAAATGTACAGTGCCTGGATACCTTTGGCGGCTGCATCAATACGCTGTACGATCTGCGTCTGGTCCAGGCGAGTGGCTACCTTTATGACTGTTATGCGCTGGGAAGGCCCGAAACGGCAGCCGTGGCGCGATATCGCCGCGGCTTCCTGCAGGCCTATGAGCGGCATCCGCCCGAAGTGATGGTCATGACGGACCAGTTCTGTTTCGGGCAGGATATCGGTTTTGCGCGCATGGCCGGCTGGCCGGCCTTCGCACAAGAACTGGCCGACCATTACACGCTGCAGGTGGAATGGCATAGTTCGGTGCCGCAGCACTGGTTTTCGCGTGCAGAGACGACGCCGGGGTTCCGGATTTATCGGCGGCGGCGCTGAGATAGTACGACTTACCTGCTTCCAGTTAGGCCAGTCCAGCTATCTCGCTCCTTCAGATAGGTTGCCGTGTAGTCGAGATAGTTATGGGCATACATCAGGATGGCATTCCGATCTTCCTCGCCGAGTGTGCGGCGCTGTTTCGCAGGGACGCCGGCCCAGAGGGTGCGTGGCGGAACGATCGTGCCTTCGGGGACTAGGGCGCCGGCGGCAATGATGGAGCCCTCGCTTATACGGGCGTTGTTGAGGATCATGGCGCCGATGCCGATCAGGCAGTTGTCTTCCACGACACAGCCGTGGACAGTCGCATTGTGGCCGATGGTGACGAAATCGCCAACGATGACCGGGTATTTATAGCGCATGCCATGGAGGACGGCGCAGTCCTGGATATTGCTGCTGTGGCCGATACGAATGGAGTGTACGTCGCCGCGGAGCACGGCATTCATCCAGACGCTGGAGTGTTCGCCAAGGGTGACGTCGCCGATCAGTTGCGCAGAGATGTCGACGTAGCAGGAAGCGGGAATGACGGGGGTGTGGCCCTGGTAGGAGCGAATCATGGATATGCCTCGAGTGGAGCAGCGCGCGGAATGCTTCGCCGGTAGCGACCGGATGGGCATGCGCACAGTCAGCAGTCATTCTAAGTAGATTCAGCAGAGGCGGGTGCGCGGTCCAAGTGGCTCAAGCTGGCCGATCAGGGCGCAAACTGGATTTCACGGGCAAATAACCATGCTTTGGGCTTGACGGCAGGGGTCCTTTGTCCCGTAGACTTACTGGTGACCCGTCTCGGGAAGTTTGGGGGTGTCGTTTACATTGGCAGAGGTTCGCATTCAAGAAGGCGAGCCGCTAGAAAACGCATTGCGCCGGTTCAAGCGCAAGGTACAACAGGAAGACATCATTAAAGAGGTAAAGCGTCATTCCTTTTACCTCAAACCGGGCGAGCGTAAGCGTGTGAAAGAAGCATTGGCACGCAAGCGGAATCGCAAGAAGGCTCGTAAAGAGCAGGACTAGTTTCACAGTATCCGGACCGGCGCCGCGTCAAGCGCCGGCCCGGATAAAGCAAGCACCAGTCGTATTGTTTTAAGCAAGTTACGCGAACGGATAGTGAAGAACAAGGCTATCGCCTCTCCGTTCCACGGTAGTGTACGGTTGACCCATCCCTGACGTGCCTACTCCCCCCGACGATCAGGCTCAGCCAACTCTGAAAAATTGCCGTTGTTTTGTTGCGGCAAGGGCCCCGCTACAGATCGATTACGACCACCTGTGACGCGCAGCCAGGCGTTGGCCGATGCACCGGCAGGGTGGATGGGGGAAGGCCATGGAGTTTATCGACAAACTATTGAAGTGCGGCGATTGTGGAAGCGATTTCGTTTTCACCGCAGGCGAACAGCTGTTCTTTTTCGACAAGCAGTTCAAGAACGATCCCAAACGCTGTAAGCAATGCAAGACAAAACGGGCGTCGGGCGGATCGGCCGTCCGGGCAGAGACGAAGACCAACTGCTCAGCCTGCGGCACGGAAACGACTGTGCCGTTCAAGCCTACGCAGGGTAGGCCGGTGTTGTGCCGGCAGTGTTTTCAGGCAAAGCGGGTTCCGCTGGCCGCGGCGATGGCTTAGCTTTTCCGGAGTACGCCCATGGCTTGTACCGGCGAGGCGATCGCCGGCGCGGTCTTTCCGGCTACCAGCTGCGCGCGCTACTTGCTGCGAGAGGAAGACAGGCTCTTCGAGCCGGTGGATGCAGTTTTGCGGGGCGCCTCATGGGCAGCGGCATCTTTCACGTCTGCCAGCTTGGCTGCGGCGCGCTGCTTCTTTTCCTCGTGGCTGACCAGCAGCGACTCCAGCTGCAGGAGCAGGTCGTTGGTATTCATCGGCTTTACCAGCATCTGGTCCATGCCGTGGTCGCGCCAGTCAAAGCCCGGTGAGGGAAAGGCAGTCAGCATGGCGACAGCGGGATTGTAGGCGGCCTTCTTTGCAGCCTGCACCACTTCCAGGCCAGCAGTTTCGCTCTCCATCCGCATGTCGGTGATAACCATGTGATAGGTATTGGCCTTCAACTTGGACTTTGCTTCGCGCGCCGACGCAGCCGTTTCCACTTCGAAGCCATGGAGTTCCAGGATGGCTTTCAGGGTCAGCAGGATCGTTAATTCGTCATCGACCAGCAGGATGCGTTGTTTCATGACTTTCATGTACTCCCATAGTGCAGCAAAGTAAACCCCCCCGGCCAAAATGGGGCGCCGACGGTCTTTCCTCATACCGGCAGTAGACGAGCTCTCTTTGAAAAGAGCCGCTTCGAGAGCTGCGGGTGGCGGACGTAAACCGCCATCAAAAGCTTAAACTAAAAGCCGTGCCGACATATTCCATTGAAAATTTCGGTTGCCGGGCCAGCCAGGCGGATGGAGAAGGTATGGCTGGCGGATTGCATGCTGCCGGGTTGACTGCTGGCACTGCTGCTACTGCGGATGTCGTCATCGTCAATACCTGCAGTGTGACGGCCGAGGCGGACAGGGATGCCCGCGCATTCATACGGAAGGCGAAGCGGGAAAACCCGGATGTACGGGTGGTGGTCACCGGCTGCTACGCGCAGCGCGCGCCGGACGAGGTCGCCGGGCTGGAAGGCGTGGATCTGGTGGTCGGGAACAGTCACAAAGCACTGGTCGCCCGGCAAGCGGCGGCTCTCCTCGGCTGGGCGGAGGCAGGCGGCCGCACTGAGAGTCCGGCTTTCGTTCCATTGCAGAGCCTGCTTCCAGCGCAGACGGTACTGGTGGATGATGCGTTCGCGCACGCGGAGATTGCATCCTTTGCCTGGGACGGCGGGGCGGCGGGACGGCAGACGCGGCCAAATCTGAAGGTGCAGGATGGTTGCGGGAATCGTTGCTCATTCTGCGTGATTCCGCAGACCCGCGGGCACAGCAGGTCGGTATCGGCGGAGCGGGTGCTGGGGCAGGTACGGAGCTTTGTGGAGGCGGGCGGCCAGGAAATGGTGCTGTCGGGGATCAACCTGGGGCGCTGGGGACGGGATCTGGAGGCGGAAGAGCGCAGCCGGTTTGAGGAACTGGTGGCGCGGGTGCTGGAACAGACTGGCCTGCCAAGGCTGCGCATCAGCTCGGTCGAGCCGATGGACTGGTCGGAGGGATTGCTGGAGTTATTTGGCAGGCACGCGTCCGGGCGGTCGCCGCGACTGGCGCGCCATGTACACCTGCCGCTGCAATCCGGATCGGATGCGATTCTGCGGAAGATGCATCGCCGCTACCGCCCCTGGCATTATGCGGAGAAGGTTGCCGGACTGCGCGCAGCGATGCCGGAGGCGGCTATCGGCGCCGACGTGATGGTGGGCTTCCCGGGGGAGACTGAGGCGCTGTTTGAAGAGACCTACCGGTTTGTAGAGCAGCAGCCGTTCACGTACCTGCATCTGTTTCCATTTTCTGCGCGGCCGGGGACGCTGGCGTGGAAGCTGCACCTGGAGCAGCCGGTACGTGGTGAAGCAGTCCGGGAGCGCATGGCAAGGCTGAAGGCGCTGGCGGCGGAGAAGCATCTCAGATTCTGTGAAGGTTTTGCGGGACGCGAGCTGTCCGTCGTCTCATTGCGCGGTGCTGCGCAGGGGGCAGAGGAGTGGGCGGGTTCCACGCCTGCACTTTCCGACAATTTCCTCAAGGTCGAGGTGCGGGGTGTGCTGGCAGCTAACAGGATGCTGTCGGTCCGGGTGTTGAGCTTGGCGGGGAATGCACTGCTGGCGGAGAACGCCGGTTTGGAAGAGGCAGGGGCGGCTGCACCAGAGCGGTGCGTAGCTGCTTTTTCATGAAGCCTGGTGGGCGCCGGAGCGCATCTGAAGTGAGAATGCAGATGTTATACTGATTGGGCGAGGCCCATCCTCGACATCTTTGGAGGAAGCATCATCGACAAACGTTCAGCCAAATCATTTATCCGTATTAACGACAAGATTCGCGCACGTGAAGTGCGTGTCATTGACGACGAAGGCAACCAGCTTGGGATTCTGCAACCATTCGAGGCACTGAAGATCGCCCGTGAACGCGGGCTGGATCTGGTGGAAGTCTCTCCCAATGCGGTTCCGCCGGTATGTCGTATCCAGGACTACGGAAAATTTCTGTACGAGAAAGACAAGAGCGACCGTGCTGCGAAAAAGAAGCAGAAGGTGATTGTCGTTAAGGAAGTCAAGTTCTCTGTAACTGTGGATGAGCATGACTATCAGACCAAGAAAAATCAGGCTGTGCGCTTTCTGGCAGAAGGCGACAAGGTCAAGGCTTCGCTGCGCTTCAAGGGTCGGCAAATGGCACACCGTGATCTTGGCTACAACATCATCAATCGGCTGATCCAGGACATGGGCGATACTGGCATCGTGGAATTTATGCCGCGCATGGAAGGTACGACGCTCCACGCTATCCTGGCACCGGGCAAGAAGGCGCAGGCTGCGGCAGAGGCTCCGAAGAAGGCGCCGGCTCCCAAGCCGGCACAGACGGCACCGGCTCCTGCGGCAGCACCGGCTACCGTCGCCCAGTCTTAAACGAACTGCCTGCCGGGCACGGGTGATATGGCAGGGATCTCAGGGATTCCGAAAACTCCTTTCGCAATCCGAAGAGCGCTGCTTGCGGATGCACCAGCATTGCGTCAGTTAATAGCCGCGTCCGTTATCGAGCTGCAGAAGAACGATTACAGTGCTGTACAGCTCGCCGCAGCCGTGGAAACAGTCTTCACGCTGGACAGTCAACTGGTGGCAGACGGCACCTATTTTGTTGTTGAAGCTGCAAAACATCGTGGCCATGCTCAACCCAACATCCCCGGTATGCCTGTGCTGGTGGCCTGTGGCGGATGGAGCCGGCGCAAGACACTACTGGGCGGCGATCATCATGCTGTGCGGGATGACGCATTTCTGGCTCCTTCGACGGATGCGGCAAAGATCCGGGCCTTCTTTGTGCATCCTGACTGGGCCCGGCAGGGACTTGGATCCCTGCTGCTGCAGCATTGCGAAGAAGCGGCACAGGCAGCTGGCTTCAGGCGATTTGAGATGGCGGCGACGCTTACCGGCGTTCCGCTCTACCAGGCCCGGGGCTATTGCATCGTGGAAGAAAAGATGGTGCCGCTGCGCGATGGCCTGACGCTGCCCGTAAAGATCATGGCGCGGGAACTGGCCCGTTAAGGATGACCAGGTCCGTCGCAAGCGGGCTGACTTGGACGCAGTTCCGGCCGACCTGCTTGGCGATGTACAGCGCTTCATCAGCGGCCTGCAGCAGGTGGATGGCTTCCTCATTGCGCAGGGGGACTGCTGCCGCACAGCCGATGGAAATCGTGACAACACCGACGGGGCTGCCGCGATGGGGAATAGCCAAACCCAGAACAGCGAGCCGCATTTTCTCGGCGAGTTCGCTGGCGTGCTGCAGGCTGGTGTGGGGCAGTAGCAGCCCGAACTCTTCTCCGCCGAAGCGGGCTGCCAAGTCCTGCGGGCGGTGAAGGGAGCCGGCTAGTGTATTGGCGATAGTTCGCAGGCAGTCGTCTCCGGCGTGATGGCCATAGAGGTCGTTGAACTGTTTGAAGAAGTCGATGTCGACCATCAGCAGGGCGAGTTGAGTTTCGACGCGCATGGCCTGCTTCCACTCACGCGCGAAGGCGGCATCGAGACTGCGCCGGTTGGCGATGCCGGTGAGCCCGTCCAGTGAGGCGAGCAGCTTCAGCTGGCCATTGGTCGCGAGCAACTCGTCAGACATGCGGCGGCGCTCCAAACTGAGAATGGAGGCAGGTACGAGTGCCACCAGGTTGAAGCCCAGGAAAAGCTGCAGGGCGGCATCGCGGCTCATCCAGCAGTGCGCCGGCCAGGTTCCGAAGGGACCATAGCCACGAGTGGTGAAGTAGACAGCCATGATGCTGATGATGAACAGGGCGATGGCTGCGCCCGTAAAGGCCAGCAGAGACTCCACCAGCAGCAGCACGGGAAGGAGAAGGAAGAGCAGGGAATACTGGCTGACGGAAAAGATGGGCCAGGCAGCGATGCCGGCGAGGACAAGCGCGGCGACGGTGGTGGGCAGCTGCCCTTTGCTGAACAGAGGGGGCAATTCCGGGGAGCGCAGCGAGAGCGCCACGGGCAGGGTAAGCGCGATGCCGAGAGCGTCGGCCGTTGCCCAGTTGTTGAAGGCCAGTTTGTAGGACTGGTGCAGGACGTGGTGGAAGAGCCCGGCCGCCAGCAGACCGGAGATGCCCGGACCGAGCAGCAGGGCGGCGAGGAAGCGGTAGACGAAAAACGGCCTGCGCAACCAGCCGGCGAAGGTGTCGTAGGGCGGCAGGATCCATGCGCACAGGAAGACTTCGCTTAGCGAGATAAGACGCTGCATGACTTCAAACATGCCCGTATTGCCGTCCAGCGACTCCCCGATGCCTGTGCCGAAGGAGACGCCGACCAGGATGGCGAGCCATTCGCGCCGGGGCCGCAGCAGGAGCAGCGAGACGGTGAGGCCGTTGAGGGGCCAGAAGATGGTCCAGCCATTACTGAAGGCGAAGTGGTTCAGCGCTACATCTGTCAGGAAATACAGTGAGGCCAGTTGAATGGCCAGCCGGGTCTGCACTGCGGCCGTGCGAGGATCGAAACGTTTCTGGCCCACGTTGCCGACCTCCAGGCCGGGAGTAAGGCTTGCCGGGTGACAGACCAGCAAGGTACCGCAGGCTCCAGCGTTTCCGGGGAAGAGTGCCGGAAAGCGCAGCGATATTGCCTTCGTCGAATGATGATGCAGGAAGGGAAAGCCTGCCGCAATTCCGCGAAATGGTCATCCGGATCCTACTTCTATCCCGTATACTGACGAGATGCCGCATCAGCGGCGAAGTGAGCAGGAAGACCCATGCCTAAATTGAAGACCCACAAGGGCGCTGCAAAGCGCTTCAAGAAGACTGGTACCGGCAAGGTATTGCGCGGCCAGACCAAGATGCGCCACATCCTGACCTCGAAGGCGACGAAGACCAAGCGCCACCTGGGCGGTACGGTGCTGGTCTCGGATGCCGACCTGCCAAAGGTGCTGCGGATGATCCCGTACGCCTGATGTTTTCGTTGCCTGATCGAGCCCGTACGTGCGGACTCCTGGGTTGAGGTCGAGCGTTCCTCAAGCCCGCGGATAGTCATTCCGTAGTGATCAGGCCAGCAACACGTGTGTGAAGAGGTTTAAAGCGCGGGGTTAGTTTATCCATGCGCCTCCTGCCTCCAGCCGCGAAACAGCGCCCACCACCGTCCGCCGCCAAAACGGTTGACGTAAAAAGGAGAAGTGCGATGCCCCGTGTCAAACGTGGAACGAAACGCAATGATCGCCGCAAGAAGATTCTCAAGCGCGCGAGTGGCTATTTTCTAACTAAGTCCAAGCTGTACCAGGCAGCGCAGGAAGCTGTAGAGCGCGGACTGAAGTTCGCCTATAGCGGCCGCAAGCAGAAGAAGCGCCAGTATCGCTCGCTATGGATCGTCCGCATTAATGCGGCATGCAAGATCAATGGTCTGAGCTACTCGGTGTTCATTAATGGTTTGAAGATTGCCGGGATTGAACTGGATCGTAAGATCCTGGCTGACCTGGCAGTGCGCGATGCAGCAGGCTTCGCCGCGCTGACAGTGACGGCCAAAAATGCGGTCAGCAAGGCAGCTGCGGATCGCAAGCAAAAGGCTGCTGCGTAGGTAGAGGCAAGCGAGTTAAGGAAAGGCATGGCTGCGCGCCATGCCTTTTCTGTTGTCAGAAGGTGACATTGGTGCCGGCTTCGACAACTTCGCGCGCCCGACCCGTCCCCTTCGAGAAGGCGTCGCTGAGAGTGAAATCGAGATCGAGGGTACTCCGAAGCGGACGGGCAGCAACGTGCCGTATGCCGCGCGGTGAAGGGGAAGATTCTGCGCGCACGAAGCCTCCGGTCTAGGCTGACGATGCAAGGCTTGACTGCCGGCTGGCTGATGGCGCTTTCTCTTCGGCGGCAAGCATAGTTTCAGCGTGAGAATGCGGAAGTTTTTTGCCTGGCGACCGGATGTTGCTCCCCGTTCCTGGGATTGCAGAATTATGCTTTGACTCAAGATGACGAGTAAGACGCTATTTTGCATTGTGTCCCGCATTGGCCTTGGATTAGCAGGCGTGTTCGTAGCTCAGCAGGCCTGGGCGCAGACGACGGCTGTGGTGCCGGGCTGGCAGGCTGAGCAGCCGGTGCGGACGCGGCATGCGATGGTCGTCAGCATTCATCACCTGGCGGCGGATGCCGGGGTGAGCATGCTGAAGCAGGGTGGCAACGCGGTGGATGCGGCCGTGGCGACCGGGTTCGCGCTGGCGGTTGTCTACCCGTACGCCGGCAACCTGGGTGGCGGCGGCTTTATGCTGCTCCACCTGGCCGGGAAGAAGGGTGAAGCCGCCAAGGACACGTTTCTGGATTACCGCGAGCGGGCGCCTGCGGCGGCGACCCGAGACATGTATCTGGATAAGGACGGCAAGGTCATTGAGGGTGCCAGCACGGTTGGCTTTAAGGCTGTCGGCGTGCCCGGATCTGTTGCCGGGATGGTGTATGCGGAGAAGAAGTACGGGCGGCTGGGACTGCAGGCAGTGATGGCTCCGGCGATTGAGCTGGCTGCGAAGGGCTACATGTTGAGCGCGGAAGAGGCAAAGGAACTGCGCGATCCGGGACTGACGGCTTTTGCAGAATCGCGCCGGATCTTCCAGCATGATGGCGACTTTTACAAGGCGGGCGATACGTTCGTGCAGCCGGATCTGGCAGCGACACTGTCGACGATCGCAGCTCATCCGGACGACTTTTATCACGGCGCGATTGCAGTGAGGCTGGCTGCGGATGTGCAGAAAGGCGGCGGCCTGATCACGACCGAAGATCTGGCGAGCTATGAAGTGAAAGAGCGGAAGCCGCTGTATGCGAACTATCACGGCTACGACATTCTGACGGCGCCGCCACCGTCGTCGGGCGGCGTGGCGATGATTGAAGCACTGAACATTCTGAAGCCGTACGACCTGTCAAAGCTGGGCGACCGGACGGTGCCGGAGATGCACCTGGTGGTCGAGGCCTATCGCAGGGCGTTTATGGATCATGGCGATTACCTGGGTGATCCGGATTACGCGAAGATCCCGCTGGATGCCTTGATGAGCCAGCCGTATGCGGATGCGTTTCGCAGGAGTATTCAGCCGGACAGGGCGACGCCTTCGAGGCAGCTGGTGCGGCCGGAAGGCTTTCTGCCGCCGCCTCCGACGGCCGAGCCGGCAATGGAGCATAAGGAGACGACGCATTACTCGGTGGTTGACGACAAGGGCAATGCGGTTGCCGTGACGACGACCCTCAATGACGACTTCGGCTCACATGCGACGGCGGAGGGGCTGGGCTTCCTGCTGAATAACGAGATGGACGACTTTGCAACCAAGCAGGGCGTCCCGAATATGTATGGGCTGATCCAGGGAGCGAATGCGGCGATTGCTCCGGGGCATCGGCCGCTTTCGAGTATGACGCCGACGATTGTGCTTAGGGATGGATCTCTGCGCTACGTGATCGGATCGCCGGGTGGCTCGCGAATTATTACGACGGTCGCCAACATCCTGCTGAGCGCACTGCCTGCGGATGAGGGTGGAGGCGGGTTGAATATTCAGCAGGCGGTGGATGCGCCGCGATTTCACCACCAGTTCCTGCCGGACAAGATCTACCTGGAAGCGGGTTTTCCGCAGCCAGTGGTCGATGGTCTCCGGGCGGAGGGGTATGACGTGGAGGTCAGCGGTGCGTGGCCGGTGTGGTCGGATGGGGAATGCATTGCGGTTGATCCGAAGACGGGGGATTTGATGGGTGGGCACGACCATCGTCACACTTTCGGCAAGGCTGCGGGCTATTGAGGATCAGGGTCGAGGACGGCGGACCATGCAATCCCGCAAGTCGAAAGTGGCTCGCTTTGCTGTGCAATGAGAAGATAGAGCGTCTACCCAAAAGGAACGAGACCGGCACACGATGCTCAGAGCCATTTCCACGCACGTCTTCCTTAAACAGCGGCTGCATCCTGGCCTGCTTGACAGTCTGAACAAGGCCGGTGCCCAGGCCATCGAGATTTTCGCGGCGCGGCAGCATTTTGACTACACGAGTCATACGCATGTGAAGGAGATCGCTGACTGGTTTGCGTCGAACCCGGTGGCGATCCACTCCATGCATGCGCCGCTGTATTCGGATGAAGATATGGGTCGCGGGGGCGGCCCGGCGGTGAACGTGGTGCATCCGGACAAGTCGCGCCGCATCGACGCGATGGATGAGTGGAAGCGGGCGCTGGAAGTGGCAGAAGTGCTGCCGATGAAGTTCCTGATGCTGCACCTTGGCGCACGTGATGACGAGTGGAGTCCGCGGACGCTGGACCATGCGGTGACGGCGATTGAGCATATGCGGGTTTTTGGCAAACCGCTGGGTGTGAATCTGCTGCTCGAAAATATCCAGAATGAAGTGACCAGGGCTGAGCATTTGCTCGAAGTGGTGCGGGTTGGCCACTTCAAGGATGTAGGAGTGTGCTTCGATATCGGCCATGCGCACTTTGGCGAAGGCGTGGAATCAACGCTGGCGCAGTTGAAGCCGCTGATCGGTTCAACGCACCTGCACGATAATCATGGCGAGAAAGATGAACACCTGTGGCCGGGCGAAGGCACGATTGCATGGGAACCGGCGATGGAGGAATTGAAGAGTGCGCCGCGGAATCCGGCTGCGCTGCTGGAGATCCATTACACACTGGGCGAGACGGCGGAGCACGTGGTGAGCCGTGCGGCCGAGACATGGAAGCGGCTTGGACTGTAGGACTGGGATTGTAGGGAAATGACAGAAGTGAATTCAGAAGTAGAGGCAGTGAAGAAGACAGCGCCGGTGGCCACGATTGCCACGCTGGGCAGGCATGAAGGCGAAAGCGTTACTCTGCATGCGTGGCTTTACAATTCGCGTGCGAGCGGGAAGCTGTTGTTCCCGATCTTTCGCGATGGGTCGGGAACGATCCAGGGGATTGTGCCGAAAGCCGCGGTGAGCGAACAGGTCTTCGACACGATCAAGAAGCTGACGCAGGAATCGAGCGTAATCGTGACGGGTAAGGTTCGCGCCGATGCGCGGGCGCCGGGCGGCTTCGAACTGGACGTGGAAGATATTGAAGTATTGCAGCGGGTGCCGGAAGAGACGCCATTTCCCATTTCGCTGAAGGAGCATGGCACGGATTTCCTGATGGAGCATCGCCATCTGTGGATCCGCACCCCGCGACAGTCGGCGATCCTCCGCATTCGCGCCGAGATTATCAAGGCCGCGCGCGACTATCTCGATGACAACGGCTTTACGCTGACGGATCCGCCGATCCTGACGCCGGCGGCCTGCGAGGGGACCAGTACGCTTTTCCCGGTCGAGTACTTCGGCGAAGAAGCGTACCTGACGCAGAGCGGCCAGTTGTATATCGAGAGCACGGCACTGGCACTGGGCAAGGTGTACAGTTTCGGTCCGACTTTCCGTGCAGAGAAGTCGAAGACGCGGCGGCATCTGACGGAATTCTGGATGGTGGAGCCGGAGATGGCGTTTGCCGATCTCGACGACCTGATGACCCTGGCGGAAAACTTCATCAGCTTCATAGTCGGGCGTGTACTTGAGCGGCGAGCGGCCGATCTGGAAGTGATCGAGCGCGACGTGGCGAAGCTGCAGACGATCCAGGCGCCGTTTCCGAAGCTGAGTTACGACGAGGCGGTTGCCATGCTGCACGAGGCGCATGCGAAAGGGCTGATCGAGAACAAGTTCGAGTATGGCGATGATTTCGGCTCGCCGGATGAGACGTATATCTCGTCGCAGTTCGATCGGCCGGTGATGGTGCATCGCTACCCGGCAAACGTGAAGGCGTTCTACATGGAGCCCGATCCGAAGGACGCGAAGTTTGCGTTGTGCGTGGATGTGCTGGCGCCGGAGGGCTATGGCGAGATCATCGGCGGGTCGCAGCGTATCTCTTCGTACGACCTGCTGAAGCAGCGGATTGAAGAGCACAAACTGCCGCTGGATGCATTCGGGTGGTACCTGGATCTGCGCAAGTACGGTTCGGTGCCGCATGCAGGGTTTGGAATGGGCATTGAGCGCGCAGTAGCGTGGATCTGCGGTCTGGAGCATGTGCGCGAGACGATCCCGTTTGCGCGGACGCTGAACCGGATGTACCCCTAGTTTCATTTGCATTTGTGCGCGAGCACCCCGTGAACTCTTATGGACAAATCAGTAGAAGCAGCAACGCAGCCTGCCCAGTCGCAGGCTGCAACCGTGTTACCCGGTCATAATCCTGGCCGGCTGAGTATGCTAGGTGGCATTCAATCGAGGCCGACGCGCGATCTGCGCATCATCGGCGTACCTCTCGACCTGGGCCAGTTGCGGCGCGGAGTGGATATGGGACCTTCGGCGGTCCGTGTTGCGGGCCTGCAGGGGAGGCTGGCGGCCCTGGGCCATTCTGTTGAAGATGCTGGCAACATATCTGTAGCAGTGGCTGAGACTAAAGCGGTCGGCGAAGAAAATGCGCGGTATCTGCAGGAGATTCGCGATACGTGCATGATCGCGGCAGACTTCGTTGTCCAGTCTCTCGAAGCAGGCAAGACGCCGGTGGTGCTCGGTGGCGACCACTCTGTAGCCGCCGGGACTGTTTCCGGTGTGGCCGAGTTTTACAGGAGGCGTGAACAGAAGATCGGGCTGGTGTGGATTGACGCGCACTCCGATATCAACACGCCGCATACCTCGCCCAGTGGCAATGTGCATGGTATGCCGCTGGCAGCGCTCCTTGGACTCGAGCCGCGGCTTCTTGCCGAAATTTACGATTTCTCGCCGAAGGTCGATCCGCAGAACACAATCCTGATCGGGATTCGCGATGTGGACCCGAGTGAGCGAGATAACATCCGCAAAGCCGGCGTGACGCATGTGTACACCATGCGCGATATCGACGAGCGCGGCATGCGTACAGTAATGGAAGAGGCGCTGGCCGCGGCGAACCAGGGAACGGCGGGGTACCATGTCTCGCTGGATATGGACTGGATCGATCCGGAAGATGCTCCGGGGGTGGGCACACCCGTACGCGGCGGAGCGACTTACCGGGAAGCCCATCTGGCGATGGAGATCATTGCCGACCACGGTCACATGCTGAGCTTCGAAGTGGTGGAGGTCAACCCGGTAATCGACGAGAAGAATCGGACGGCTGACCTGGCGGTTGAGTTAATCTGCTCGGCCTTCGGCAAGAAGATCCTGTAGCGAATACAAGTTGCGGCTCGCCCGATTGTTCCGGCTACAATCGAGCAGTGCGACGTTTCCTCATCCTGCTGCAACTGTTGCTGCTGAACCTGCCGACCTTTGCGGCGGCTGCAGTACTGCATGCAGACCGCACAGGCGTCGCCCCTGTCTGTTGCCGCCGAAGCGGGATTCACCACTGCGGCATGGCCGCGATGGAAGCGAGTACTGCCAGGGTCGCGCCGGCAGTTTCTCTTGTTCCGCAGCGTTGCCCTTACTGTCCCAGGGCGCTGCCTTCGACGCAGCACTCTCCAGCGGCGCTGGCTGCGCATGCTGCGATTTTCGCGCAGGTCGTCAGTCATCCCGCATGTATCGCTCAGACTCTTGCCCGACGCCGCATTTCGCAGGATCGTGGACGGCAGAAGCGCGGACCTCCTTCGCTCGCATAATCTCCTTTTTTTGAAGCGCTCATCGGATCTCTCGAAGAGTGTTCCTGTTCTCGCCGTTTGTGCCTGTTTGCGCCGGATGGCAGCAGAGGCCGCCGTTGTGGCCTGGAGTCTGTCTTGAAGAAAAAGTTGATATTGCTTCTCATGCTTGCCCTGACATTGAGCCCGCTCTGCCTGCATGCCACGGTGATGAGCGAGGTGCAGGGTATTGTGCACGATCCACAGCATCGTCCTATCCAGGGTGCCCGGGTTGTGTTGAAGAGCCGCACATCCGCGCTTGAACAAACGACCGTATCGGATGCCAACGGCTCGTTTCACCTGCTCACCGTCCCGATCGGCGACTACACGATCACGGTCACGCAGACCGGCTTCGACAGCCTCTCTGAAGCTCTCACGCTGGCTTCGAGCACATCGTCCATCCTCCACTTTGAACTGGCGATCGGCACGTTAAAGCAGTCTGTGGCCGTGGGCTCGGATGCCAGTGTTGCGAACGTTGATTCGGTGACGCCGATGACGTTGATCGACAGGCAGACCATCGAACAGACACCCGGGGCCGATCGCAGCAACAGCATGGCAATGATCACGGATTATGTTCCCGGTGCCTACATGACTCATGACATGCTGCACATGCGCGGCGGACACCAGGTGAGCTGGCTGATCGATGGCGTCGAAATTCCCAATACAAATATCGCGAGCAATGTCGGACCGCAGATCGATCCGAAAGATATCGACTACATCGAGACGCAGCGTGGCAGCTACAGCGCCGACGTGGGAGACCGCACCTATGGCGTCTTCAACGTGCTGCCCAAGACCGGTTTCGAGATGAGTGGAGACGGTGAAGTGGTGGCGAGCCTGGGAAGTTATTTCCAGACGAACGAGCAGGTGAGTTACGGCAACCACTCAGAGAAGGCTGCGTATTACGTGAGCCTTAATGGAAATCGCAGCGACTACGGATTGTCACCGCCGACAGGCCAGGTGGTGCATGATGCTGCGAATGGCTATGGTGGACTGGCCTCGTTCATTGTCAATAAATCGCCAAAGGATCAATTCAGGCTTGTGGGGCAGCTGCGCACTGACTTTTTCCAGATCCCGTACGACCCTGATCCAAATGACTATCAGAACAATCCGGTAGACGGGCTGTATCCGAGCATAGGATTGCGCGATTCCCAGCGTGAAACAGATGGTCTTGCAGCATTTACGTATGCGCATACGTTCGGTCCAAAGACCGTGCTGGAGGTTTCGCCGTTCTACCACTACAACAGTGCGAACTACGAACCGAGCCCGACGGATCTGCCAGTAGCGACGACTTCCGACAGGGCCTCCCATTATGCCGGTGCGCAGGCCCACGTAACCACGACGATTGCGCGCAACACGATCCAGGCCGGGGTGTACAGCTGGGGGCAGCATGACAGCTACTTGTTTGGTGCAGTCTTCAATGATGGCAGCGCCAGCAGCTTCCGCACACCGGATGCCGCGGCTGGAGGCATCGTTGAAGAATTTGTGTCAGACAGCTTCAAGGCGACGCCGTGGCTGACACTGATCGGAGGCTTGCGGCAGTCGCACTTTCAATCTGAATTTTCGGAAGACTACACTGCGCCGCGGGCAGGGCTGGCCGTGCAGATACCAAAACTGCATTGGGTCTTTCGCGGCTTTTACGGGCGCTTCTACCAGCCGCCGCCGCTGCTGACAGCAGCTGGGCCGATCGTGCAGTACGCGCAGGCAAACAATACCAGCTTCCAGCCATTGCATGGCGAGCGGGATGAAGAGCACCAGTTCGGGTTGCAGATTCCGTTTCGCGGATGGCTGCTGGATGCCGATACGTTCAAGACGCGGATCAACAACTTCCTCGATCATTCGAATATCGGCAGCTCCAGCATTTACTACCCGGTGACTGTGGATGGAGCGCTGGTGCGTGCCTGGGAGCTTTCGCTGCGCTCGCCTCGACTATGGTCGCGCGGCCAGTTTCATCTTGCGTACTCAAACCAGATTGCGGAGCAGCGAGGAGCGATTACGGGTGGATTGATCTGTGTGCCGGTAGCGTCGCCGGAATGCGATGTGGAAGCTGGCTATACGCCCGTCGACCATGACCAGCGAGACACGCTGAACGTCGGCTTTGATGCGACGCTGCCGCTGAGAAGCTTCGTGGCGACCAACGTCTACTATGGATCGGGATTTACCAATGGCGATCCGGCACCGGCCTCGCCGTATGCGGGAAATTATCTGCCGCAGCATACAACGTTCGATCTTGCCGTGGGCAAGACGTTTGCAGAGAAGCTGAGTGTAACGGTGAATGCAATCAATGTGGCCAATCGCCGGGTGCTGCTGGACAACAGCCTGACGTTTGGCGGCTTCCACTATAACGATCCGCGGCAGATTTATGCCGAGGTGAAATACCGCTTTCACTACTGAAGCTGCGAAGCATAGTGAAGCTACGTTTCTTCACTATGCTTCCTGCCTTCGAGCGGTGGATGGCCTGCGGCGTTACTGGGCCATGACGGGAACGTAGACGTCGGTCGTCTCCCACTTCACATGCAGCTCGGTGCTATTGCCCTTCGTGTTTTCGAAACTGATGCTCATGGTTTCCTGCGGACTGGACAGGGTCTTTTTCTGCATGTCGACGCGGGCAAGATCCTGCGCCTGGTTATACTTCGTGCCCCACTGGCCGGTCTGCTTGTTGATGATGAGCTTCCAGGTGCCTTCGGACGGCAGCGAATAGAGAGTGTAGGCGCCGGCCGGTACGGTGGCCGAGCCGATCTTCAGGGTAGTTGCCGTCTTGAACGAGGTTGCAGGATTCGCACCGGTGCGCCAGACTTCGCCATAGGGGACGACACCTCCCATGATCTTGCGACCGCGCATTTTTGGGGTGTTGTAGTGAATGGTCACGGATTTGCCGTTGAGTGTGACAGATGCGTCAGCAGGAGGACTTGGCATGGATTGCGGATTTGTGTCCATGCCGCTGCCGGCCTGGATCGGTGCTGCGAGCGTAAGGGCGGGCGCGGCCATCATGGCCAGACCAAGGATTACTGGAAGCACTGCTGCTTTGCTACGACACGAACCAATCTTCATCGTTGTTTCTCCTGGACAGGACGAAGCTGCCGCCCTGCCCAGACAAGTGTCTGCATCGCACACAGATCTGTCAAAGCATTGTATGCGTGCGTTACTCCCTGGTTTCCTGAGCACGCAGGGGTCCGCGGGTAAAGCTATAGTGGTCGCAGAGTTCCGTGTTCTGGAAAGACAACATGGCGAAGAAGAAACTGCGTATCGGTATTTTGTTTGGCGGCAGGAGCGGCGAGCATGAAGTGTCGCTGTTGTCGGCTGCTTCTGTGTTGAAGGCGATTGATAAAAAGAAGTATGACGTGGTGCCGATCGGCATCACCAAGGAAGGCCAGTGGGTAATGGCCGCAGATGCGGAGCGCTTGCTGGCTGGTGATACGTCGCAGGAGAAAGTGCTGGAGCAGGTGATCGCCCAGGGCGCGGCGGTGCTGGTGCCGCCGGTGCCTTCCAGCGGACTGCTGCCTGCGGGCGAAACGGGAATAGGGAAGCACCAGCAGGGTGCGGGCGTTACGGCAGTCGATGCGATCTTCCCGGTAATGCACGGCACGTTTGGCGAAGACGGCACCATCCAGGGACTGCTGGAGCTGGCGGACATGGCGTATGTTGGTTCGGGCGTGCTCGGGTCGGCAGCTGGCATGGACAAGGATGTGATGAAGCGATTGTTCGCTTCTGCCGGGCTGCCGATTGTGAAGCACCTGACGTTCCTGCGCAATGAATGGAAGGCGAGTCCACGGAAGGCCGTGACGGCGATTGAAGCGGGGCTGAAGTATCCGCTGTTTGTGAAGCCGGCGAACCTGGGATCGTCGGTGGGTATTTCCAAGGTGCATAACCGCAAGGAGCTGGCGCCGGCGATGGACCTGGCTGCGAGTTTTGACCGCAAGATCGTGGTTGAGCAGGGGGTGGGCGGCGGCCGCAAGACCACGGGAAAGGCGCGTGAACTGGAAGTGGCGGTATTGGGGAATGATGCGCCGGAGGCTTCGGTCGTAGGTGAGATTGTTCCGGGAAAAGAGTTCTACGATTACGAGGCAAAGTATCTCAGCGACGGCTCGGTGCCGATTATTCCGGCGAAGCTGACGAAGCAGCAGTCGAAGCAGGTGCGCGAGATGGCGATCGCGGCGTTCAAGTCGTGCGATTGTGCCGGGCTGGCGCGGGTGGATTTTCTGCTGGAGCCGGATTCGCCTTCGGGCAAGCCGGGCAAGCTGTATCTGAATGAGATCAACACGCTTCCGGGCTTCACCAGTATCAGTATGTATCCGAAGCTCTGGGAGGCTTCCGGATTGAAGTATCCGGACCTGATTGATCGGCTGATTACACTGGCGATCGAACGGCGCGTGGAGCGGGACGCGACCAGCTTCAGCAGACTTTAGCAGCTGCTTTGAGGGAACCTGCGATGATGGTCCGGTGTCTAACCATAACTATGGACTGGCAAGATGTCCGGTATTGATAGACACATGGTTCGGCCAGCCGGTAGCATCCACTCATCATGACACTGCTCGACGCACCTGTTTACAACGCGGCTCGCGCCAAGAAGCGCAACATTATCCTGATTGTCTCCGGCGTGCTGCTGGCGGTGGTTGCCGGTCTGGTCTGGTGGTTCTACGACTGGCCGCAGGAGCAGAAGGTCAATCATTTTTTTGCCGCGGTGGAGAGTGGTGATTTTCCGAAGGCGTTTGGCCTCTGGAACAATGATCCGAAGTGGCAGGAGCACACGGATAAGTACAAGCTGTATCCGTATGGAAAGTTCCTGGTGGACTGGAGCCAGTCGAGCGATTACGGCGTGATCAAGAGCCACCAGATCGTGATCCACAAGGGCACGGGGTCCGGGGTAATCATTGGCGTGGATGTAAATGGCCGGAAGACGCCGATGTTCCTGTGGGTAGAGCGCAAGGCTGGCACGATCGGCTTCTCTCCATTCGAATTGACCTACGGACAGTAGGCCGGCTGCCGCGCTCCGCAGGTGATAACACATCCCTGGCCGGGTGAAGCCGCATCACTGGCTGCCCGCTCGTTTGTGCATCTCAGTGACTGTTGAGAGAACGTGCCATACCGTATCCGGCCGGGCAGGCTCAAACTGCCCGGCTCTTCTTTTTTGGATCAACAGGAGAATTGTCATGATTAAAACCGTCGGCTATGCCGCGGATCATTCCTTCAGCAGCCTCAAGCGTCACGAATTCGAGCGTGAAAACGGCAGGGCGAATGAAGTAGAGATCGAAGTACTGTTTTGCGGTGTCTGTCACTCCGACATTCACCAGGTAAAGAACGAGTGGCACAACACTGTGTATCCGTGCATGCCCGGGCATGAAGCCGTGGGACGCATCACCAGCATTGGCGCCGATGTGACCAGGCACAAGGTGGGCGACCTGGTCGGTGTGGGCTGCATGATCGACAGCTGCCGTAAATGCGAAGCCTGCAACGCGGGCGAGCAGAATTATTGCGAAGGCCCGAATAGCTGGCTCGCTACCTACAACGGTCCGATGATTCCTGCCAAGGCTGCGCCGGATGGCGGCAACATCTATGGGCGCGACAACACCTTCGGCGGCTACTCGACTTCGCTGGTTGTGCCTGAGGACTTTGTATTGAAGATTCCGGCGGGAATGGATCCGGCTGTAGCGGCGCCGATCCTGTGCGCAGGAGTCACCACATTTTCGCCGATGAAGCACTGGGGCGTAAAAGCCGGCCACAAGGTCGGCATCATTGGATTCGGCGGACTGGGAGCGATGGCTGCCAAGCTGGCAAAGGCGATGGGCGCAGAGGTTGTACTGTTTACGACGACCAATCAGAAGCTGCAGGAAGCGGTAAGTCTGAAAGCAACAGGCGTGCTTGAAAGCGACGAAGAGGCGATGATGCAGCACAAAGGCAGCTTCGACTTCATCCTGAGCACAGTACCGCAGACGCACGACCTGAATCCATTTCTGCCGCTGCTGAAGCGTAATGGATCACTTGTCGTAGTCGGTGCGCTGGAGCCGTTGAAGCCGGTGAATAACATGGTGGTCGCCGGGCATCGACTGACGGTTGCGGGTTCGCTGATCGGCAGCATCGCCGAGACGCAGGAGGTGCTGGATTTCTGTGCAGAGCACGGCATCGGCCCGGATGTGCAGGTGATTCCGATGGACGAAATCAACGATGCCTACAAGAAGGTGATCAAGGGAGAGGTCCGCTTCCGCTACGTGATCGACATGGCATCGCTGAAGGACGCCGCGAAGTAAGCGTTGACGGGCACACATATAAACGCCGCCTGGAGGAAGTCTATCCAGGCGGCGTTTCTGTTTGGACTGAAGTTATGCTGCGTGCGGGTGAAGAATGACCTTGGTCCAACCCTCGTCGCGATTATCGAAGTGCTTGTAGGCTTCGGGTGCCTTATCCAGCGGCAGTTCGTGCGAGATGATGAAGGACGGGTTCGCCTTTCCGTGATGGATGAGGTCGCGGAGACGGCGGTTATAGGCCTTGACGTTGCACTGGCCAGTACCGATCTTCATGCCCTTGAACCAGAACTTGCCGAAGTCGAAGGCAATCTGTCCCTGCTTCGCCAGCTTGTCATCCGCGCCCGGATCCTGCGGTATGAAGACGCCGACTACGCCGAGCGTGCCGGTTGCCTTGACGGCATCGACCAGTGAATTCATGACCAGATTCGGTACTTCCTTGCCGGCCGAGTTGTGGCACTGGTAGCCGATACATTCCGAGCCGCAATCCGCACCGAGACCGCCGGTGAGTTCGCGAATCTGATCGCCGATGGCGCCATCGAGTGTATCGATCGGGGTGCAGCCAATCTGCCTAGCCAGCGCGAGACGATCCTTCTTTCCGTCGACCACAAAGATCTGGCTGGCGCCCTGGATCTTCGCGGACATGGCTGCCATTAAGCCGACTGGACCGGCGCCGTAGATGACGATCGACTCACCCGGCTTGAGGTCAGCAAGGCGCGTGGAGTGCCAGCCGGTGGGAAAAATGTCCGACAGCATGACGTAATCATTTTCCTTCTGCGTGGCGTCTTCAGGAAGCTGCAGGCAGTTGAAGTCCGCGTAGGGGACGCGGAGATATTCGGCCTGGCCGCCGGAGTACGGGCCCATGCCAGCAAAGCCATAAGCAGCGCCGGCCATGCCTGGCATCACCGACTTGTCCGAACAGGTGAGGCAGAAGCCGCTGAGGCCGCGCTCGCAGTTGGCGCAGAAGCCGCAACCGATATTGAACGGCAGAACGACCTTGTCGCCCTTCTTGACGGTGTCGACTGCCTTGCCCACTTCGACCACTTCGCCCATGTTCTCGTGGCCCAGGATCTTGCCCTTTTCTACATCGGTGCGGCCTTCGTACATGTGCAGATCGGAGCCACAGATATTGGTGGTGGTGAGCTTGATGACGACGTCAGTCAGTTTTTCAATCTTCGCATCGGGAACGGAGTCGACGGAGACCTTCTTAGGTCCGTGATAAACGAGTGCTTTCATGCTTTTTCCTTTGGACCGGGTACGGAGAGTAGCCGGCATTGCTTGCCAAAGCGTCGCATCTCTGAGAGAACGCGGATGGCGGGTGGATATTAGTTTTGCCTGGGCAGAGTTTTGTCCTGGTGAGTGGCGGACCTGAAAGTTGACTTCAGGCAGGTGCGCGAGGAGACTACCCGGCGCGCGACTCTAATTGGGATGCAGGTATCGGCAACTCCCACGGCTGCGCCTGCCAGTCCGTACTGATGACATCAAGCACGGATTGATGTCATCGTACGGGGATTGGTCCGGACAGCACTGTGGAGACGCCTGGTTGCGCCTTAGAAGGTGTGGGAGGCGCTGAGCAGGATGGCATAGTCAGCGAAGGCGGCGTCGCCATGCGTGCCGCTGGCAAGATCGGTTACGCTGGCGCGGCGATTGCGCTGGACGGCCCAGGGTGCGTTGAGCGCGAACATCTCGCGTCCGTGCTGATACTGGAGGCCGGGGTCGATGGAGATGATGTAGCCAGGCCGGCGGAAGCCGTCGCTCTTGCCGAAGGCATCGCGCACCGGGATGCCCTCCATGCGCCCGCCGAAGTTGCCGCTGAGTCCGCGCAGATGCGGGATGTGACGCGATAGCCCGGCGCGGAAGAGGTACTGGTCTGTGGCGGACATGACGCCTTCACCCTTCTGCGTACGAAAGGTGGGTACGCCGGTCGTATCCTGCGGACTGAAGAGCCACGAACCCTGGAAGTAGCCGAGGGTATGGAAGTAGGTCTGCTTATACGCCTGTGCGCCAAGGGTGAAGCCCCACGTGCCATCGCCTGGCTGCAGGGACTGGTCAGCTACCACTTTCTGCACGGTGCCGTTCGCAAGCCGGCCAGTGCCCATGCCGTTGTTCAGGCCGGTGGGCAATTTGAGACCGCCGCTGATCGCGATGTTGCCACCATTTTCGGCAGGCGGCCGCAGCACCCAAGATTGTGCGCTGATGATCATGTCGCCGAGGCCGGCGATGTCAAAGACGCCGTAGGGTGGATATTTTTGATTACGCGTTCCCTGCAGCACCGGCACAAAAGTGCTGACCGACCAGCGTGGGGTAAGCTGCACGTCGAGATTGATGTTGTAGATGTTCTGGTGATTCTTGATCTGGGTATTCAGGATGGCGCGCTGGGTGTTCTCTTTTTCACCGGAGAAGTGGCGGAACGAACTAAAAGAGCGCCAGTCAACTTCAAGCGTAATGGGATGGCCGCGAAGCAGACTGCCGCCGGCCGGATGCTGCTCGCTGAGGCAGCCCTGGATAGAGCTGTTGACGTGGGCGGCAAGGCATCCCTGGGCTGACGCAGAACGTGCGCTGAGCAGCAGGGATGAGGCAAGGACAAGGCAGCAGAATGTCGCAGACGCTGTGATCGATAGGAATTTCATGGCCGCTAATGTTGGCATTGTTCGTAGAAGCTCGACAATCGTCCATTGGAACGGCACCTGTATCCATCCTGTGGTGGATGAGCTTTAGCGAATCTGCCATCTATAGTCAATGCTCGAGGTGTTATGAGATTTCTGCGATGCATGGCCCTGGCCATGGGTATGCTGGTATGCGCTGTTCCAGAGGTTGGCGGCGTCACGCCGGATCACGACGACGCTTCCGTGCGCGACTTTCGCGGGCAGTTCAAAGACGCGGCCGGGCAATTACATTCGCTGGCTGAACTGCGCGGCCATGCGGCAGTCGTCAACTTCTGGGCGACATGGTGTGGTCCATGCCGGGAAGAGATGCCGCGGCTGCAGAAGCTGGCCGATGTGTACGCGCCGCGCGGGGTAACCTTTGTAGCTGTTTCGCTCGATGAGCCAACGACCCAGGAGCGCATCCCCGCCGCGCTGCAGAAGAGCGGCCTGCACGTGCCAGTGTGGCTGGGTGCGACGCCGGAAACACTGCACCAGCTAGGCCTGGGGACGCTGGTGCCGGGCACTTTAATGCTGGATGGTGAGGGCGGCGTGATCGGGCGCATTGAAGGTGAGGCCCGCGAGAAAGACATTCGCGCGAGGCTGGACTGGGAACTGGGCGGACACGTTGGCAAGCAGCCGCACGTGATGCAGAAGAATGACTGGTGACGGCAGCACTCAGGCAAAGAGGCTGAAGCGGTAGGACCAGTCGCCGCCCGCCCATTGCGGATAGTTTGTGCCCCAGGCATTGGTGAAGAGTGCGAAGTGAACGCCTTTGGTGTGATCGGGCTGCGCCTTTGAGAAGTTGAGTGGCGAACGCTTACCGAGAGCAACGACGGGCGCATCGAGCGAGTGGATAGAGAGCGTTCGCTTTCCGACCTCGCAGGCAATGCTGTCGCTGATGGCATGCATGGCGCGCCCGCCGCCAGAAATCACGTCCATGGCAGAAACCGGCTGGTTGACCTTCTCGAAGATCCAGGCGGGATGCTCGACAGCAGGCTGGAAAGTAAGCCAGAGCGCCTCCGGCATGCGGTTTGCCGCTTTGTTCAGCAGGGTGCAATGCAGGTCGATGCGGGCTTCATTCGCCGGGAAGCGTAGATCGAGAAAAAGCTGCTGCGGGAAAGCTGTATTGGCGGCGACCTCCGGATCGGCTTCGAAGCGGAGTTCCAGCAGCAGTCGATCTTCTTCCGCACTGTGAGCATGCAGGCAGCGGGTGAGTTGCGGATGCCACTCCTGCGCCACGGCGTGAAAGGCTTCAACGTTGGGCTTGCCGAAGTCGCGTGGCGCCCAGTCGGCCGTGCTGTGAACGTAGGCGGCTCGGTAAGCGGTGTAGTCATCTGCGGACAGCGTCTGATACGTAATAAGTGCGAGTGGCTTGGTAGTGGAGGCCCAGTCGAGGCCGATCGCGACATTTTGCAGCTGGATGATGCTGCCGGTCTTCGGATCAATGGCGATTTTGAAATGACTGGTAGCCAGCGGGAGGGCTGGGTCATACGGGGTCAGACCGTCAGCAGAAGGCGCAGCGGCCGTGAGCTTCGCAAGGTACACATTCGCCTGCTGCTGCAGATCTGCAGGCAGGGCAGCGATGGCATGGGTGATATCGTCGCGCTTCTCATGCCAGGAGAACTCCATGGTCTTGTAAGGCGGCGTGTGGATAACCTGGAGCAGGTCAGCAGGCCGGTAGTGATTGTTGTCGACGTAGCTCTTCGTGTCCGTTCCCCAGGTGTGTTCGACGGCCAGCAGGAGCCTTCGCAACAGCTGCTGATCGGTCACGTCGCCGGTGGCGAAATGCTGCTGATCGATCCACTGGCGGCGCAGACGGGCCAGCTCCCGATAGCGCGCGACCTTGGTTGGATCGCTGGCACAGCCATAGATCCAGGTGTCGCCGATCTCCTGGGTGATCACAGGCAACTGACCGCGCACAGGCTCGACGGCTTGGGCGGCGTCGCTGAAGGTCGCCGGCTGAATGGTGGCGCCGGGGAACTGCCTGCGCAAATCGGCATAGAACCCGGCGATCTCTGCAGCAGTGTGAGGACCGCTGTTGTCATTGCGGACCATGACGGCAATCGCCGTGGTAGTGCCGGGAATCTGAATCACGCCACCATAGTCCATGCGGTGATACATGACGGCGAGGGACTGGCCGGAAGGATCTTTCCAGAGGAAGAAATCGGGTACATCGGGAGGCGTACTGGCCGCGTTGACGCCAATGTCCAGCAGCCGGATGCCGGCAGCGCTCAGCGGGGCAATGATGCCGCGGGAATGGCCAGGTACGTCAGTCATCTTGGCTGCGATGGTTTTACGGCCGAAGCGTTGATCGAGGGTGCGTGAGAAGCTGAGAGCGCCATCGATCATGGAACGATCGAGCATCTCGGTCTGCCAGCTGAATGGGAGAGCGTGCCAGGCGATATCGCCGCTGGCAATGGCCTGCTCCATGGTGTGGCGCTGCGAGGATGAGGCTTGTTCGAGATATTCGTACAGCAGCCAGGAGCCGGTCGACCAGGTGTAACGGTCGCTGCCTGCCGCGCGGAGACGAGCGGTGGTCTCGAGGGCTGCCGGATAGTACACGTCAAAATACTGCCGGATGACCTTCTGCTGGGTCATGGTAAAGCCGACGTCCAAGTGGCACTTGGCAATGAGCAGGACGCGCGTGACTGTCCGCTGAGATTGCGCGAAGCCAAGCGGGTCAAGAGAAGCAGCTGCAGCGGTGAGGGCAGCGGTTTTAAGAAGTGTGCGTCTTTGCACGACGGTGTGCTCCTGGGTCGACGAGTTCGTCGTTGCTGATGATACTGCGCGGCGCGCCGGGAAGAATGGTCCGCCGTACATTGATCCCGCTTAATTCCGGGACGATGAGGACGAAATGCTCCTTGAGGGAGGCGCCGCGATTGGTCTAATGTGGCGGTGCGCAATGGGCCGGCGAAGACAAATCGTTGGAAGATCGTGGACGAAGCAGTGGCTGCTGGTCGGTGTCATCTGTCTGGCGGAAGCAGCGTCCCCTCCACACGCGGCACATGGCGGATGGCTGGAAAGTAAGCGGGCACTCGTGATCAGGCATGTCACCGGCCATCAACTGGAGCAGACGCTGGACGCATTGCGCGGCAAGCCGGACACTTACGTTGCTGAACAGCTTGGTACCCTGCAATTGAACGAGCGATTGAATGCCGCCGGGTTGGCGCACTGCCTGGCGGATCTTCCGGGACCAGTGGCAAGACAGGCACTGACCGTTCTGGCCGACCAGGCTGTCTTCCTCGATCCAGCAGCTGCTGATCTGCCTTCGGTTGAGAAGCCGGAAATCGAAGCGCAGCGCCGGATGAGTGCGTTGATGGTGGAATATGTGAACAAGACCATTCGCCAGCTGCCGAACCTGTTTGCGACGCGAAGCACTTCCAGCTTTGAAGAAGACCTGTCGACGGACATGCCGATGCGGCCGGTGGGCCGTTCCAGTGCACTCGTGCTGTTTCGCAATGGTGAGGAAGAACTGCGCGCCTCTCCAGTGCAGGCAGGCGGAAAGAAACAGCATCCGGAGCTGTTTTCCTCTTCCCAGGTGGCTGGCTTGACGACCTCTGGCGAGTTCGGACCAATCCTGGTAACGGCGCTGCTGGATGCGGCCCACGGCGAAATGGCCTGGAGCCACTGGGAACAGGGCCAGTCGGGTCCGGAGGCAGTTTTCCGCTACGCGATTGCCGCTGGAAAATCTCATTACAAGGTGGACGAAAAGTACACCGGCTATCGAGGAGAGATCGCGATCGATCCAGCGACGGGGACGATCCTTCGCCTGGTCCTGCGATCGGATCCGCAGCCGCATGATCCCCTCGTGCGGGCGGACATGGTGGTGGAATATGGTCCCGTGGAACTTGGCGGCAGGACGTATATCTGTCCTGTAAGAAGTGTGGCTCTCTCGGTGGCAAGAGTTGTGTATGCAGGGGACAGGGTCGTGCCCGGAGTGATTGAGGGGCGCCGCTCGCAGACGCCGGAATGGATCAACGACGTAATTTTCGAACAATATCACCTTTACCAGGCGAGCTCCCGCATTGTTGAGGGATTCACTGTGAACCCTTGAACGAAGGACGGTCACGGCCTGGCAGAAACGCAAAAACGCCACCGAAGTTGTTTGTCTTCGGTGGCGTTCTTTTCTTCAGGATCGAGTAGCGCGGTGCGGAATGTTTACTGGCGTTTCCAGTTCATCAGGTCGCCCAGGGTTGTGGTCGAACTGCTGACGGGTGCCTTGTAGGCTTCCACATCGGCGCGGCTGCCTTCTTCGCCGACTGCGCGAAGACTGAGGCCGACTTTCTTCTCTTCAGGATTCATCTTGATGATCTTGAAGTCGTACTCTGTTCCGGTTTCGAGTTTCACCGGTGCGCCCGTCTGGTCGGTTGCTTCCGAGACGTGGCACAGGCCTTCGATACCTTCCGCGACTTCGACAAAGGCGCCGAACTGCGCAGTGCGCAGAACCTTACCCTTCACTACGTCGCCAGCGCGGTGCTGATCGAAGAATGTCTCCCATACGTCCGGCTGCAGCTGCTTGATACCCAGCGAGAGACGGCGGTTTTCCGCTTCCACACCGAGTACAACTGCCTTGACCTTTTCACCCTTCTTCAGGATCTCCGAAGGATGCTTTACGCGCTTGGTCCAGCTCAGGTTCGAGACGTGAACCAGGCCGTCAATGCCGTCTTCAATTTCGATGAAGGCGCCGAAGTCGGTGAGGTTGCGCACACGACCTTCGACCATGGTGCCTGCCGGGTAACGCTCGGAGAGGTGCTCCCAGGGGTTTTCCTGTAGCTGCTTCATACCGAGAGAGATACGCCGGTCGGATGGGTTGACTGCGAGGATGGTGGTTTCCGCTTCGTCGCCGGGCTTGACCATCTTCGACGGATGCTTCATGCGCTTCGACCAGGTCATCTCGGAAACGTGCACGAGACCTTCAATTCCCTGTTCCAGTTCGACGAATGCACCGTAATCGGTAACGCTGAGGACGCGGCCGCGAACCCGTGCACCAACCGGGTAGCGTTCCACCGCGTCCAGCCATGGATCGGGAGTCAGCTGCTTGAAGCCGAGCGATACGCGCTGTTTTTCGCGATCGAACTTCAAAACTTTCACCTGGATCTCATCGCCCACATTCACCAGGTCGCGGGGATGCGTCAGACGCCCCCAGGACATATCGGTGATGTGGAGCAAGCCATCAATACCGCCAAGATCGACAAACGCGCCGTAGTCGGTGAGATTCTTGACCGTTCCAGTCAGGATCGCACCTTCTTCAAGGTGGTCGAGGGTCAGCGAACGCTTCGCGGTCTGCTCTTCTTCGAGCAGCTCCTTGCGGGAGACAACCACGTTGCCACGCTTCTTGTTCAACTTGATGATGCGTACTTCAATCTGCTGGCCGATATAGGCGTCAAGATTACGCACCGGCCGGATCTCCAGTTGTGAGCCCGGCAGGAATGCCTTGATACCTACGTCGACGGTGAGGCCACCTTTGACGCGGCCAAGGACAGTACCCATTACGGGTGTCTTGTCGTTGGCAGCCTTTTCGATGGAATCCCATACTTTGTGTCGCAGAGCCTTGTCGTAGCTGACGAGATAACCACCTTCCGGTTCCTCGCGCTCCACAACTACTTCCACGGTGTCGCCCGGCTTCAGCTTCGGCTGACCTGTATGGTCGAGCACCTGCTCCAGCGGGATCAGGCCTTCCGACTTCAAGCCGACGTCAACGACGACGTGCTTGTCGGTCAGCTTGATAACGGTGCCGGTCACCACATGCTCGTCGCTCTGCATGGCTGCGGCTTCGGCTGCCTGCTCGCGGTCGAAGGACTCGAGGGCAGCAGCGAAGTCTTCCATGTTCATCTCGTCCGTATCAGAGGCGGCGGTCAGTGCGGAACCATAGTGAGTGGTGCCGTCTTCGGTCGTGGTCTGTGCGGTAGATGACGAAGTTTCAGAGATGTGGGCCTGTTCAGCGGGCTGATTGGCTTCGTGGTTGTGGGCGGGATCGAGTGACGGCTCGGCGTGATCCGTCGCGGCTTCTAGCGTCGGGGATTCCAGTTGGGTATTCAGGGTTGTGCTCTCGGTTTCGGGATTCAAGACGTCTGGCATGGCAGCAGGCTCATGGATTCGCAGCAGGAGGGTTCCATTGCCTCCAATTGGATCAGCAGGACTCAGGAAAGACGCGGAGTATGATTCCGTGACTTAAAAAAGAGCTGCCATCAGGTTTCGTATGAATCTGGCGATAGTGGGTCGGGAGCTGTTGTTCCCTGGTCTGCCATTTCAGGCAGCCACTGCAATCCTCACAACGAAACGTTCGGACACCGGATCGACTTGCTTATCGGGCCTGAACAGCGCTTCGGTTGGGAGCAGGAGAGTGTGGCCTTGCTACTGGCGGCACCCTGCGGCTCCAGGTAGGAGTAGCCGGCAGGCGGGTATGGACAAGTGTTTGGTGGTTGGGCCCCTGCGTGCGAATCCAGCACAGAGGCTACTTCTCGAATATAGCAAGCGGAACCTCGTCCGTCAACGAGCCATTCCGCAACTCCAAGCGGTAAATACCAGATCCGGAAGCCTCATTACAGCGATGTAAATGTCACATGAACAACTACTTAATAACGTCAGCGGCAAATCGACATGGCCGGGGGAGCGCTATGCAACCGGGTTAAGTCCGCGCAGCAGTACATCCGGTCGCGCCGTTTATTCTTAGCATCATGGACTATCTGTGGACTCCCTGGCGCTATCGCTACGTCTCCGGCCAAGACACCTCACAGA
>CAZZYN010000030.1:0-44474 GCA_964658265.1 uncultured Acetobacteraceae bacterium
AAAGTCACGACCATTCAACGGCGTGTCCTGCAGAGGGGCTCCACCCACCACCGTCGTCTGTGTCGTCGATGTCGTATCGAGCGTCAGCGCACTCGCTGATACCTCGACAGTCTCTCCTGCGGAAGCGAGACTCAACTTGATAGGAAGTGTATAAATCGTACCCGCGGTTACCGGGACTGAGTCGACCTTCTCCGGTTTGAAGCTGGGTGTCGAAACCGAGATGGTGTAGGTGCCCAGCGGTATCTCCTGGAAAGAGAATTCGCCTCCGCTGGAAGATGTGGTTTTCAAAACGACGCTGGTAGCTGTATTTGTTGCCTCCACAGTGGCGCCCGCGACAATCGCTCCGCTGGGATCCGTAACAGTTCCATTAATGCCACCGCGAAACGTCTGGGCCATGGCAGCAAAAGGCGCCAGTATCATCAGGGCGGCTAGAAATAGATACACTTCTATTCGAGCTGCAATTTTGTGCATGCGTAATGCCTCCGAAATTCGTCCAAAAACGGCAAGGCGTTTCACTGGCTATGGTGTTACGCCAGGAACGGGTTGATCATCGGGCTTCGGACAGGGAAGTCGTAGTACGGATGCGAGGGTTCTTCAACAAGGAAGAAAAGGGGTGGAGCAGTGGCGTCTGTACTCTGCGGCGCGCGTCATGTCTATCACCCTTTGTAGGAAGTAGTTACAAAGTAAGCTATCCCGGAAGTGAGTGCAACACTAAATTCACACTACTGCTTTCATGGTCTGGGCCGAAGCGCAGCAAGGAATTCGTCAGCCCCGCGTGTATTCAGCACGTCGTCCGCACCAAGCCATGCCCGCCGTAACTGCCGGATGCCATAATGCATTTTCTCCAGATGCGTAATAGTGTGCGAGTCAGTGTTGATAACAATCCTGCAACCGGACTGGTGCGCGAGGCGGAGATCCCGATCGCACAGGTCCAACCGGTCCGGATACGCATTATGTTCCATCGCCACACCCAACTCGGCAGCCCGCTTGCAGATCACGGCCAGATCAAGCTCGTAGCCTTCGCGGCGCAGCAGCAGTCGTCCCGTGGGATGACCCAGGATGCGGGCATACGGATTCTCGATGGCGCGCAAAATGCGTTCTGTCATTTGCTGTTTAGGCTGACCAAAAGCTGAATGCACACTCGCAATCACAATATCCAGTTGTGCCAGTATTTCGTCCGAGAGGTCCAGCGCCCCATCTGCCAGGATATCGACCTCGATCCCGGGAAAAATCCGGATGCGCCCCTCCAGCTCTGCCTCGACGGCGCGGATTCGCTCCATGTGCTTGAGCGCACGTTCGTCGTCGAGGCCCGAAGCCATGGCCAGGTTCTTCGAGTGATCCGTGATAGCGATATATTCGTAACCGTGCGAGATAGCTGCTTCCGCCATTTCGCGGATCGTGTTTTTTCCGTCGGTCGCGTCTGTATGCATATGCACGTCGCCGCGAATATCGCTGAGCTTGATCAGCGCCGGTAGCCGGTGTTCAGCCGCTGCCTCAATCTCGCCCGAGTTCTCGCGCAGTTCGGGCGCGATCCAGTCCAGTCCCAGCGCAGCATAGATTTCTTCTTCGGATGCCGCTGCTATCTCCGCTCCATCGTCAACCCGGCTCAATGCGTATTCACTCAGCGTGTAGCCACGCTTGATGGCCCGCTGGCGAATGCTCACGTTATGCATCTTTGAGCCAGTGAAGTATTGCAGCGCCGCGCCAAAAGACTGCCTTGGCAGCAGGCGCACATCCACCTGCAGTCCGTTGCGCAGATTGAAACTCACCTTGTTCGCGCCTTTAGCAATCAGGTTTGCGATCGGCGGATACGCTGCTGTATACGCGACAGCTTCGGCCACGACGGCCGCTTCACACGCCGGGCCCGTAACCAGTATGTCCAGGTCGCCCACCGTCTCGCGCCCGCGACGCAATGAACCAGCAGGCGTCACGCTTTCAATGCCGGGAAAGTCTTTAAGGTAGAGCGCAAGCCGTTCCGCCGCCTGCTCGGCATCATCAAGATGAAACCGGCCGCTGTTCCGGCGATAGTCCTCAATCCCTTTTTTCAGCTTCTGGATCTGCTTTTCCCCGTAGCGCGGCAGCGTGGCCAGGCGTCCCGCATCGATCGCCGCAGCCAGCTCATCGATACTCGCCACCCCCAGCGCTTCCCACATCAACGCCACGCTCTTCGGGCCCATGCCCGGCAGCTTCAGCATTTCGAGCATCGTGGGTTTGTAGCGGGCCAGCAGCTCGTCGCGCAGCTTCATACTGCCGTGCGCAACCATGTCGATCACGTTAGCGGCCATGCCCTTGCCGATACCGGGGATTGCCAGCAGTTGCTTCGGATCATCGACCAGGGTTGCTAGCTGGATAGTACTTTGCTCGACTGCTTCGGCGGCTCGCCGGTAGGAGCGTATTCGGAAGGCATCGCCGCCGCTGATCTCCAGCAGGTCGGCGGTCTCACCCAGCAGCAGGGCTATCGATCGATTCTCCACGGTCCCTCGTGAAGACAATCTTCGCACGAGGTCAGCTTGAGCCTGGGGGCAGGCTTCATGCTCCGCAGAACTCGAGGGCAGCCAGCGTGGCCGGGACTGGAATCTGCCCTTTCATCAGCCATTCAAGCGAACAGTTCAAAGAAAACGGTCAGGCAGCTTGTTGTTGACTTCTCGCCACCTGATCGGCCTGGGGACCTTTGTCTCCCTGCACGATATCGAACTCGACCTCGTCGCCTTCTTTGAGGCTCTTGTACCCGTCCAGCTGGATGGAACTGTAATGAACGAACACATCAGGCCCGTCTTCTCTCCCGATGAATCCGTATCCCTTGGCGTTGTTAAACCATTTCACTTTTCCTTTGTATTGCGGCATGGGGGCAGTACCTTTCTCAGGAACCGTGGTCCGTGCAGGCACGGAATCCAGCGCCTCCTTTAGAGAGGACGAGTCGAGACGCCC
Organism: uncultured Acetobacteraceae bacterium; assembly: GCA_964658265.1. Taxonomy (GTDB): domain Bacteria; phylum Acidobacteriota; class Terriglobia; order Terriglobales; family Acidobacteriaceae. The sequence goes on from CAZZYN010000030.1 coordinate 2,929, forward strand.
GTTTGGTTTTCACAGAATTTCGTAATTTTCACAATCATTTATCTGTTCAAACAGCTACCCTGCATCTCCCGGCTTGTCGACGCTATTTACCCCGCCTTATCCGGTCGTACAGCATCACCGAAACCAGGGTTTTTCCATCCAGGATCTGTCCTTTTTCAATCAGTTTCAGGACCTTCGACAGCGGGATCGCCGCAACATCAATGCTTTCGTCATCTTCCGGGGCGGACCGGCCCAGGGTCAGGTCTTCGGCCAGAAACACCTGCATCCACTCTCCCAGGAAACCGGGGCTGGCAAAATAGCGCACCAGCTTGGTCCAGCGTTTTGCACGGTAGCCCGTCTCTTCAATCAACTCACGTTTGGCGCCTTCGAGTGCATCCTCGCCCGGCTCCAGTTTTCCCGCCGGCAGTTCCATCAGGTACTGCCCCGCAGCATGCCGATATTGCTGCTCCAGGATGATCAGCGGATCCTTCCGGCTCTTCGAAGAGTTCACCGCCAGGATCACAATCGAGCCGTTGTGGCGAATGATGTCCCGCGTCGTCTGCTTGCCATCCGGCTCACTCACTTCTTCAGTCAGAACGCGAAAAAGCGGTCCTGTGTAGCTAACCTTTGAGGACAGCACGCGTGCGCTCTCAGCCGAGCGTCGCGGCAGGCTTTTCTGCACCTTCAGGTCGGCATGCTTGTCGGATTTCCGCTTGGCCGGCTTGACCGCCTTCTCGCGCTCGCCGGCTTTCTTGCCGCCGGCCTTCTTTTTCCGTGCTTTCTCGTCGCTTGGCGTCATGGCTTCTCTTGTTCTCCTCGTTCCTTGGAAAACGGTACCATCCCTGGTGTGGCCCGGCAGCGAACAACCCTCAACTCTCAGAGTGTTTTGAAAGACCGCATCTGTGTCATCGGGCAAGGCCGTTGGGGAAGCTCGCTGGTCGCAGCCCTCCGTCTTGCAGGGTCCGACCCCTTTGTACTCTCCGGCCGCGCGGCCTTCCGCAATCCCCCAGCCGGCAGTCTCCAGTCCGAGATCTTCTGGATCTGCGTGCCTGACCGCGCCATCGCCGCGACCACGTCGAAGCTTGTTCAGCACCTGCGTCGGGCCAGCCAGCAAGTCTCCAGCCGCATCATTCTTCATTCCAGTGGCGTTCACAGCGTCGCCGTTCTGCAGCAGGCCGCACTCGCTGGCGCCCGCACCGGTTCAATTCATCCGCTAATGACTTTTCCCACCCGCAGCCTCGTGTCCACAGCCGGCGTTCCCTTTGCCGTCGAGGCTGGTCCAGGCCTGCGCGCCCCGCTCTTTCGATTGGTCCGGCGGCTCGGCGGGCAGCCCTTCACGGTTCCGTCCGCGGGGAAGGCTCTCTACCACGCTGCAGCAGTGATGGCGTCCCCACTGCTGGTCAGCCTGGTGATGGCGGCCCGCTCCTCCGCGCTGCAGGCAGGTCTTACCCCGCGACAGACAGACCGCGTACTGCGTCCCATCATGGAGGCGACCATCCGTAACGTCTTTACCCGTGGTGGCGCGCACAGTTTCAGCGGACCACTTGCGCGAGGGGATGTCGACACCATCTCTCTGCATCTCGAGGCGCTGGCAGCGCATCCCTTCCAGCAGCGCATTTACCAGGCCTTGGCACTGTACGCTTTGGAAGTTCTGCCAACGGTGCAGCGTGCGCGTCTCAGGCAGCCGTTAACGCAGCGGGCAACGCCAGCCGAAACATCCGGAAGGTCGTTGTCGAAAACGGCAACTCGCCATGGAAAAGCAGTTCGCAGACGAAGCATGGGAGAATGAGACTGCCGTGAATACCGAGTGTTACCCCGCGACCTTGCTCCCGCACCAGAGCCGCCTCTTTCTCAACTACATCGAGAAACGCGAGGTGCTCGCTCCCTTCTATCCCATCGCACCTTTCAACGGCGAAGCGCCTCTTCGGCCGTCCTCAATCGATCAGAACCAGAGAGCCCAGGCCGCCGCCATGCTCACCGTGCAGTCAACGGACTGGCAGCCCGGACCAGAAGCCAGCGCAAACCTGGAGCGTCTGCGCAAAGGTGCCGCGGCTGTTGTCACCGGTCAGCAGGTCGGGCTCTTCGGAGGCCCGCTCTTAACCCTTTTGAAAGCTGCCACTGCTGTGCGGCTCGCCCAGGATGCATCTGCAGCTGGCAACCCGCACGTGCCAATTTTCTGGATGGCAACCGAAGATCATGACTTCGCGGAAGTCGACCACGTCACCTTCCCGGCTCGCCGGGAACTCCGCACCATCACCCTTAACAGCCATCCGGGTACCGCTTCTCCTGTCGGCGCTTTTGTTCCTGGCGATTCCGGCACGATGGCGCTGGACGAAGCGGCAGAGTTTCTCGGAGGCACGTCTTTTTACGATGCCCTGCGCCTCTGGTACGCGCCCGGCCGCACCATGGCGCAGTCCTTCGGCGCCCTCGTCGCTCACGTCTTTGCTCCGTGGGGCCTGGTCGTCATCGACGCAGCCTCGCGTGAAGCACACCGCCTCGGTGCAGATGTGCTGCGAGGCGCGATCCTACGCGCGGATGAACTGCATGCCGCCATTGCCGAACGTGATCAGGAACTCAAAACCCGCGGCTATCACTCGCAGGTACTGGTAGCGCCGCAAAGCAGCCTGCTCTTCCTGCTGGAAAAGCCCTCCGTTACTCGTCTGCCCCTCCGACGCGCCGACGGCAAGTGGAAAGCGGGCCAGCAAAACCTGTCCGATCAGGATCTCCTCGACATCCTTGAAACCGAGCCGGAACGTCTCAGCCCCAACGCACTGCTGCGGCCCGTCTTCCAGGATGCCATCCTGCCCACCAGTGTGTATGTCGGCGGCCCGGCAGAGATCGCCTACTTCGCCCAGTCGCAGGTCTTGTATGAGCGCCTCCTCGGCAGGACAACGCCTATCGTCCCCCGGCTTTCGGCCACACTCGTCGAGCCTGCAGCCGCGACCGTCCTCGCCAGGCATGAAGTGACGCTGCCCCAGGTGATCGGCACGGCGACCAAATCGATGACGGAACTGGCTCAGCGGCTGGGTGCCCGTTCCATGCCCGTGGCAGGGAAGCAGAAGCTCGCTGCCGCCGGCAACGCACTCGATTCGGAACTGACCGAGCTCACCAGCTGGATGCGTCAGATGGACGAAAGTCTTGGACGCGCTGCCGAAGTTTCGGCCTCGAAGATGCGCTACCAGATGAACCGTCTGCGGCGGCTCGCGGCCAACTTCCAGCTGCAGCAGGATGAAAGTCTGCAGCGGCATGCCGACGCACTCGAGCTTGCGCTATATCCGGAAAGGCACCCGCAGGAACGCAAAATTGGCGGCGCTTACTACCTGGCGCGCTACGGAGAACAGATCGCTTCACTCTTCGTCGAAGCAGCCGACTCGAAATGTCCGGGCCATAAAGCCATCTGGCTGGCCTGAAGCAGGCCTCGAGGTTGGCATTTACCCGGCTGCTGCCCCTACAATAGCTCCGTGAGCGGATCAAATCAGAAAAGTACTGTCTTTGAGGTCACCTGCCCCGATTGCGGCGGCATCCTTAAGGTCGACTCTGCCTCCCGTGCCGTCGTCTCCCACACGCCGGCTCCGCGCAAACGCATGTTCGAAGACTTTGAGACCGCGGCACGCGCCATGCGTGAGCAGGACGAGCGCAAGGAAAGCATCTTTCGTCAGTCCGTCGACGCCGAAAAAAACAAGCAGGACCTCTTCGACAAGAAGTTCAGCGAAGCCGTCCGCAAAGCCAAAGAGACACCCGACACCGGTAAACTGCTCCGGGACATCGATCTCGACTAATGACGCGCTGCCCGCACCAAAGAGGAAGAGCAACCAAAATCATGCAGGCGTAACCTGTCTGCGGACACAAGCCTGTTGCCAGTCCGGCTGACACGCATCCAACACCGAAGAGGAACGACAAACATATGACCATCGCCCAATTGCCCGCAAACGCATCGCGCCAGATCTCGGAGACGTTCAAAGGTGTAACGTCTTCTGAACCGAACTGGCCCAGGCTCGTTTCTGCCGGCGCCCTGATCACAGGTGCAGTCCTGCTCGCCACCGGCAAGCGCAAGGCCGGTATCGCGATGACAGCAGTCGGCGCCACCGCCGCGCTGCTGGAAGATAAAGAGGGCACACTCGAAATCTGGAACCAGATTCCTCACTACATCAAGACCGGTGAACAGGTTCTTGGGAGGATCGAAAAGTTTGTTGTCGACATCGCCGAGCAAGGCGATCGCATCCGCAAAATGATCCAGCCCTGACCCTGCTACCGGGCAAAACCTAGTGCGTGCGATCCACCAGGAAGCCTGCCAGGGCTTTCAGTGGATCCGCCGCCGCGCCATAATGCTCCAGCTGCGCAAAGGCCGCCTCGATCAGGCGACGCGCATCCTTCTTGGATTGTTCGATTCCGTACACTGCTGGCCAAGTCGCCTTTACGCTTGTCAGATCTTTGCCCGCCGTCTTGCCAAGATGGGCCGACTCCTGCGTGACGTCCAATATGTCATCCACAATCTGAAACGCCAGTCCCGCATCTCTGCCAAAAGTCTGCAGGCGTACCAGGTCATCCTCGCCGGCACCTGCCAGTAGTCCGCCCGAGACAATACTCACCCGGATCAGTGCACCCGTCTTCGCTGCATGGATCGCCTGCACCAGCTCGGCCGTCGGCGGAAGCGATTCGCTTTCAATATCCATTACCTGGCCGCCGATCATTCCACCCACGGTGCCGGTCGCACGCGCAATCTGCCCGACGATGCTCACCACGATCTGCGGCCTCCCCGGCAGTCCCGCCAGCACTTCATAAGCCTGTGTCTGCAGTGCGTCCCCCGCAAGAATGGCGATCGCCTCACCAAATACCACGTGGCACGTAGGATTGCCGCGCCGCAGATCATCATTGTCCAGGGCCGGCAGATCATCATGGATCAGCGAATAGGTGTGCAGCATCTCGATGGCAGCCGCCAGGTCGGCGACACCCTCAATGTAGGAGCCGCCCTCGATCATCCGCGCCGCCTCCATGCACAGCACTGGCCGTATACGCTTCCCCCCGGCAAAAACACTGTGCCGCATCGCCTTGTGAATCGACTCTGGTTGCTGCGACGCCGGTGGCAGAAGTCGTTCCAGGGCAGAATCGACCAGGCGCGCGCCATGGGAAAGCAGATCTTGTACATCAATCGACATTTTGTCGATCATACCTGAGCGATTCGCTCATTCGAAGGTGCGCCGTCTCTCTAAACGTGCCGGTCGCGAGAGCACACAGCAAGTTCATTTGAAGCACATTGGCGGACTGTGTTCCCATCCGGAATCAAGCGGCCCGGATTCAGCTATCCTGATGAACGGTAGGCGTGTGCCTGGCACGCTTCGAACGAAAGGATAGTCTGATTTGCGTATCCTGCTGCACGGCATCAATTATTCGCCAGAACTCACAGGCATCGGAAAATATACGGGCGAGATGGCGGAGTGGCTTGCCAGCCGTGGACATGAAGTCAGGGTCGTGACCGCACCGCCCTACTATCCGGCATGGCGTGTGCGTGCAGACTACAGTGCCTGGAAATACGTCGTCGAAGATGGCGCCATCAAGGTCTATCGATGTCCCCTGTACGTGCCCGAACAGCCCTCCGCCTTCTCCCGCCTGCTGCATCTCTTCTCCTTTACTGTCACCAGTCTTCCCGTCATGCTGCAGCAGGTCGCGTGGAGTCCTGACATCGCTCTCACCGTCGAGCCATCGTTCTTCTGCACCTTCGCCACTCTCGTCACCTGCTACCTCACCAACGCCGTAAGCTGGCTCCACGTGCAGGACTTCGAAATCGACGCAGCCTTCGACATGGGCTTTCTCCATGACAGCGGACCCATGCCCAAGTATGTCTACCAGCTCGAAAGCGCCATCATGCGCCAGTTCGATCGCGTCTCCACCGTCTCCCCCAAAATGATCGCGCAGCTCCGCCAGAAACAGGTCGACTATGACCGCGCTATCCTCTTTCCGAACTGGGTCGACATAGCTGTTGTGCATCCCATGGACCGCGTCAGCACCCTGCGCACACGTCTCGGATTGACCGCCGGAAAAATCGTGCTGATGTACTCCGGCAACATGGGCATGAAGCAGGGACTCGAAGTTCTACCCGTCCTCGCCCAATGGTTCGCCACCGATACCCGTGTCCATTTCATCTTTTGCGGCGATGGCGCACTCCGGCCCCGCATGGAGCAGTCCGTCGCAGGACTCGTCAACGTCACCATGCTGCCGCTGCAGCCAGCCTCTGCTTTGAACGACCTGCTCAACGCCGCCGACATTCACCTGCTGCCCCAGCGGGCCGACGCAGCTGATCTCGTCATGCCATCAAAACTAACCGGCATGCTGGCCTCTGGACGCCCCGTCATCGCCACCGCAGCCAAAGGAACACAGGTTGCTACCGTCATCGAAGGCTGTGGCATCGCCGTCGAACCAGGCGATATGGCAGGCCTGATCGATGCCGTCTCCACACTGGTCGATTCAGCCGGAATGCGCCGCGAAATGGGTGCGAACGCAAGACTGCATGCCGTCGAGCATCTCGGCAAAGATCGAGTGCTCGAGCGCTTTGAAAATGAGCTCAAGTCTCTGGTCCGGCGACGCTGATTCTGCAGCAATGCGTTATCGTGAAAGCTGATACGTTGACGTGAATCACGGAACACATGGTTTGCTCAGGGCCCGGGATGAGGCGCCTGGCTGGAGGTACATCCCTGAAAAAAGCATTGATCACCGGCATAACGGGACAGGATGGTTCGTACCTGGCAGAGTACCTGTTGCAGAAGGGCTACCAGGTGCATGGCATCAAGCGCCGTGCCTCCTCCTTCAACACCTCGCGTATCGATCATCTCTACCAGGATCCTCACGTTGAAAAGCGAAACCTGGTCCTGCACTACGGCGACCTCACCGACTCGTCGACCCTCATCCACATCGTGCAGAAAGTGCAGCCGGATGAAATCTATAACCTGGCCGCGCAGAGCCATGTAAAAGTCTCCTTCGAAGAACCGGAGTACACCGCCAACAGTGATGCACTCGGCGCACTGCGCCTGCTCGAAGCCATCCGTGTGCTCAAGCTCGAAAAGTTCACGCGCTTCTACCAGGCGTCCACGTCAGAGATGTACGGTCTGGTGCAGGAAACGCCGCAGACCGAAACCACCCCGTTCTACCCGCGTTCCCCTTATGCTGTAGCCAAGCTCTATGCCTACTGGATCACCATCAATTACCGCGAAGCCTATGGCATCTACGGCTGCAACGGCATCCTCTTCAATCACGAATCGCCGCGGCGTGGCGAGACCTTCGTCACACGCAAAATTACGCGCGCCATCGCCCGCATCTATCTCGGCCTTCAGGATCAGCTTTACCTCGGCAATCTCAGCGCCCTTCGCGATTGGGGCCACGCCCGGGATTACGTCACCATGCAGCACCTCATGCTGCAGCAGGAGGTCGCGAAGGACTACGTGATCGCTACCGGCTACCAGTACAGTGTCCGCGATTTCGTTGACCACTCCGCCGCCTGCCTTGGCATGAAGCTTCAGTGGGAAGGTGAAGGCGAGAACGAGCGGGCCATCGACGCCAAAGGCAACGTTGTCGTCTCTGTGGACTCGCGCTACTTCCGCCCGACTGAGGTTCAGACCCTGCTTGGCGATCCTTCGAAAGCTCATCGCGAGCTCGGCTGGAAGCCGGAAATTACCTTCGACCAGATGGTCGCCGAAATGGTTGAGCACGACCTGCAGGAAGCCAAACGCGACGCACTCGTCGAAAAGCATGGCTTCAACTCCTACCAGTTCCACGAATCCTAGTGAGCATGGATCAAATCGGTATGGATAAAAGCAGTCGCATCTACGTGGCAGGGCATCGAGGCTTGGTCGGCTCCGCCATCGTTCGCGCGCTGACCAGCGCAGGCTGGACCAACATCCTCAAGCGCACGCACGCCGAGCTGGACCTGGCAGATTCCGCCAGCGTCACGCAATTCTTTGCAGCAGAGAAGCCCGATTACGTGATCCTCGCCGCAGCGAAAGTAGGCGGCATTCTCGCGAATAACACCTACCCTGCTGACTTCATCCGCGACAACCTGCTCATCCAGAACAACGTCATCGAGCAAAGCCGCCAGTCCGGCGTAAAGCGGCTCTTGTTCCTCGGCTCCAGCTGCATCTATCCACGTCTCGCGCCCCAGCCCATCCGTGAAGAGTATCTCCTCACCGGCGAACTCGAGCCCACCAATCGGCCATATGCCCTCGCTAAGATCGCCGGCATCGAGATGTGTTGGGCCTACAACCGGCAATACGGTACGCAATTCGTCGCTGCCATGCCGACCAATCTTTACGGACCGGAAGACAACTTCAACCTGCAGACCTCGCATGTGCTCCCCGCTCTCATGCGCAAAGTGGCAGAAGCAAAGGCCTCGGGAGCAAAATCTGTCACAGTCTGGGGCACCGGCACACCTCGTCGCGAATTGATGTACAGCCAGGATATGGCCGAAGCCTGTGTCCACCTGCTTCAGCTGCCCGACGCCATCTTCCAAAACCTGATCAGCAACGATCACCCTCCACTCATCAACATCGGTACCGGCGAAGATGTCACCATCCGCGAACTCGCAACCATCATCGCGGACGAACTTGGCTTCGATGGCGAGCTGGTCTTTGACAGCACCAAGCCGGATGGCACACCAAGAAAGCTGTTGGATGTCACTCGCATGCATGCGCTCGGCTGGAAAGCCCGTACCCCTCTCCGCGATGGCATCCGGATGACCTACGCGGCAGTGCGCAATCAACTCGTTCCGTCGCTGACCTCGTAGGCTGTCTCCATCCTTCGCAGTCTCCGCTGCCGCATGAAGAGCGTAAGCAGCACGACCAGCGCAGCCGCAGTGATTTCGCGACCCAGCACCACATCCGGAGTCGTCTTCCACGACACGGCGATCTGCGAAGAACCAGCCGGCACCGCAATGACCATCAGGCCGTCGTCACGCTTCAATCGTCCGTTCACTACTCGTCCGTTGAGCATCACCGTCCACGAGGGATAGTCCATCAGCCGCAGCACCGCGAATGCCGGCCGCTTCGTTGCAACATTGATCTGTTTCTGTTCGGGCGCCCACTTTGAAACTGCAACCTTTCCCAGTTCAATACCATCCGCATCATTCGCGCGCGGCTCCCATTCCGGATTGTCAGCCGCACCATCTGCAGCTTCGCCGGCGTCGGCCCTCGCAAGCAGCCGGACCTCCGGCAGGTCCTGGAAGATAGCACTGTTATCTGCGCCAGTCGACGTGTACTCATCCGTGCCCTCGACACCCGCTCCGTTTTGGAATGCTTCAAGTTGTCCGGACACCCTGTCCTGCTCATCACAGTATTGAACAAAGCTTCGCGAACATGCCCACGTCGATCCATTCACAATCACCAGCATGCCAAGATACACAGCCCACGCAGCACTCCGGCTGCCCATCCTTAGCTGGTTCAACGCCATACCGACGAGACAAGCCGTCGCCACGCTGGCCACCAGCAGCCAGCGCCAGGGAAACTGCAGAAAAAGCAGGCGCGGTGCCGCATGCCATAGGGTCCGGCTGATCGGAAATTGCAGCAGCAGGATCATGGACATCAGGGCAGCAATTACCAACACCACCTGCCCTTCGTTCCTCCGACGGCGAAGCAGGAGAACAGCAAGTGAGACGGCCGCTACCCCGAACAGGATCACGACCAGCACCGAAGCTGAATGAAGCACCTGGTCATGATAGGTCTGGCCCGTATGCTCAAACAGGAAGCTGTCCTCGATGCGCATTCCCTCTGACACTGCGCGTCCGATCTGCACCCATCTCTGTTGCCTGATGGCCGGAACCAGGTAGCAGCCCGCGAGCGCAACGCCCAGGACCGTTGCCGCAGCAGACCGTAGAGCATTGCCCCATGCGCGTTCGCGTGCCAGGCGCGCCACGCATACAAATGCAAGCGTGTAGCAGCCCATCACCGCAGCCGGAGCATTGGTGAACCATAACGCAGCAATCACCATCGCCGTCCATGCCACCTGCAGCCTCCTGCGCAGGGAACAGTACAGCAGCAGCGCCATCAGCGGGGCCGCCAGCAGCTCTCCATAAGCAGCCCGCTCATAAGCAACAAACAGCATGTAAGGATTCGTGATGAACAGGCACGCCGCCACAATCGACGCGCGCGGCGAAGCCATCGTACGAACCAGCAGCCACGCAGAGACACCTGCAGCGAAGAAGCACAGGAACGTGAAAATTACGGGCGCTGCGTTCCATCCCGCCTGCGCTCCAAGCAAAGCACCCCCGGCTGATCCAAGCAGTGCGCCCGCCATCCACGAAGCCGGCGGATAAAAGATGAAGCGCGGCTCGCCCGCACCATAGTTCGCTGTCGCGAGCCACTGCGGATCCAGCAGTCCCTGATGCCAGTCGTGCGACGCCTCCAGCCAAGAGAGCAGGTGAAAATCAAAATCGTGACCGCAGCTGGGTCCATGCATTAGCAGCGGCGCGGTCGCGATCAGGCTGCACGCGCACAGCAGCAATAGTGCGCCCCAATGCCTCTTTACTGCTGCCTGCATTCGCGAGCGCATCACTGGAAATGGATCCGGCATAGTTGAAGAATTAATATGTCTCGCATACGCATGGAGCGGAATGCTGCTTGACATCGCAGCCGCTCCCGGCAATCCTAATCAATCGACCAGCGTATCGCATATCAGGAGCCCAGCCTTTGGACGTCCGCGTTTTCTACCATGACAAGTGTTTCGATGGAGCCTGTTCCGCTTCGTTGTTCACACGCTTTCACCGCGAGTGTATCGCGCAGGATGTCGGCTACACCTATCACGGTCTCGTCCACCGCGCCGGCGCCCTCTTCAATGAGGCCGAGTTCACCGGCGACGAAAACGCAATTGTCGACTTCAAATATTCCGCGTCGCCGAAGATCACCTGGTGGTTCGATCATCACCTCAGCGCCTTCCTTACGCCGGCGGATCAACGAGACTTCACCGAGGGCGTACAGGACGGGCGCTACACAAACCGCCGCTTCTACGACGCGCACTACACCTCCTGCACCAGCTTCCTCGCTTACATCGCCAGCACCCGCTTCGACTTTCAGGCCGCTCCTGTAGCAGAGCTCGTCAAGTGGGCCGACATCGTCGACGGTGCCCTCTACGCCAGCGCGCAGTCCGCGGTCGAGATGGGCGAAGCCGCAATGAAACTCACCTTGATTATCGAGTCCACGCAGGATCCCGACTTCATCCCGCGCCTCATCCCTTTGCTCACCGAGGAATCGCTTGACGAAGTTCTGCGCGAACCCTTCGTTGCACCGCTGCTGCCGCCGCTGCTCGAAAAACATCAGCACGCCATCAAGCTCATTCGTGAGCGCAGCGAATGCATCGACGGCACCATCTACTTCGACATCACCGACCAGCAGCTCGAGGGCTACAACAAGTTCATCCCCTACTACCTGCATCCGGAAGCGGTCTATTCCATCGGCCTCAGCAAGTCGAGCTTCCGCACCAAGGTCGCCGTCGGCTCCAATCCCTGGACAACCGCGCGCGGCGAAGACATGCTAAATCTCTCTACGATCTGCGAACGCTACGGAGGCGGCGGCCATGCGCGTGTCGGCGCAATCTCTTTCGCGCCCGACCGTTCCGACCAGGCTCGAACAGCCGCTGCCGAGATCATTGCCGAGATGCGTGCGCACCACCTTGCGACCTCTGCCTAGACGCTAGCGTCCAGTCCAGCGCGGCTTGCGCTTCTGCAGAAAGGCATCAAGCCCCTCGGCAAAATCGCTGGTCCTGCGCATCGCGGCATTAGCCTGGGCAGCCACAGCAAGATCAGTGCCCAGCTGCGCCGCGCCCTGTTCGCGCAGCAGTTTCTTGGTAGCCCTCAGCGATGTGGGGCTGTTCTTTACCAGCGATGCCGCAAGCTCTTCGACCGCCGGCATCAACATCGCAGCCTCGACCACCCTGGTCACCAGTCCCATCGCTGCCGCCTCTGCCGCCGTGACCAGTCGTCCGCTCAACAACAGATCCGAAGCCTGTTTTTCACCCACCTGCCTACGCAGAAATGCCGACACAATCGCCGGAATAAACCCGATCTTCACTTCCGGGTAGCCGAACTTCGCCTCCGCCACGGCATAGGTAAAATCGCAGATCGTCGCAAGTCCCATACCACCCGCGACCGCGGCACCATTCACCGCAGCAATCGTGGGCTTCGGAATTTCATAAAGCGTGCGCATCATCGCAGCAATCGCGTCCGAACCTTCCTGCTGCGCTGCTTCTGTCTGCGCAGCCATCTTCTGCAGCTCTTCCAGGTCCAGGCCCGAGCAGAATGCTTCACCCGCACCCGTGACAATCAACACCAGGGAAGCAGCATCTTCCGCGAAGGCGTTGAACGCATGAGTCAGCTCCTCGATCATCACAGCCGTCAGGGCATTGCGGCGTTCGGGCCGCCTCAGCGTAATCGTTCTAACCGCCGCGGCATCGGTAACAGAAATAGTTGCGTAAGTCTTCATTGGGCCAGCGGGCCGTACCGGCTTGCGATCTTGCGGCTCGCATCAATCAATTCATCCAGCGGCATCAACTCCGTCGTCGTCGCTCCCAGGCCCTGCAGCGTACCCAGCAGCAGCTCCGTCGGGATATTGCCGACCAGTGCATCCTGTGCGAAAGGGCAGCCACCCAGGCCCGCGAGTGCGGAGTCGAATCGCCGGCAGCCCGCGCTGTATGCCGCCTTGATCTTCGCCGCAGCATTCTCGGCCGTCGCATGCAGATGTATTCCGATCTCGACCGAATCCACCGCCGCCAGGGCCGCCGCCACTACATTCTCCACTTGCCGCGGTGTAGCCACACCCACTGTGTCCGCCAGCGAGATCACATCCACACCGGAATCAGCCAGCAGGTCGCAAGCCGCGACTACCTCGTCTTCATCCCAGGCTTCACCATAAGGATTGCCGAACGCCATCGACACATACGCAGTCAGGCCAAGCCCGGCATGATATGAGAGCTGGCTGATCGCTTCCAGCGAATCCAGTGTCTCTTCAGGCGTCTGGTTCTGATTGCGCTTCAGGAACTCGGGCGAAATGGAATAAGGGAACCCCAGCGACTTCACCGCGCCGGCATTGATCGCACGCTCCGCCCCTTTCGCATTCACCACTATCCCGATCAGCTCTACCTGGTCTTTCACCAGCACCGGCTCTGCTTCCTGCACATACGCCAGCACCTTCTCGGCATCGGCCATTTGCGGCACAGCTTTCGGAGACACAAAGGACACCGCATCAATATGCCGAAAGCCCGCAGCAATCAACAGGCGCAAATAATCAGCCTTCACCTCGGCCGGGATCAGCTGCGGCAAACTCTGCCACGCATCACGCGGACACTCCACGATCTTTATCAGATTGCTGTTCATCTCAATATTCCTGAAATCAGAATCCACGCCGCAGCAGCCGCGATCAGGTGCACCAGCAGGATCGCGTTGATCGCAGCCGCCAGTGTTTTCCATGCCTGCACTATCATCAGCAGCAAAGCATAAGCAGGGAACTGCAGGTACATCATCGCCTGTGAAACAGAATCACTCACATGCAGCAGGCGCTGTGCGAGAAGCGGGAAGGGTAGCAGCAGGCAGAGGCGGTGCATACCAGCCAGGCCCATCAGGGGCAATATCTCCGCCGTCCTTACCGCAAACGGCGTCGCCGCGATCGCCAGTAATAACGGCCACGCGTCATACCAGCGAAGACGCGATCGCCCTCGGCTCTTTCCTCGATTCGATACACTGCGTTTCCGCGTCACTGCTGTTGATGCCATGTCCTCAGGATACCCGCAAGATTCAGGTCAGCGTCCGCGAACCTGGCCGCGGCACCTGCGTCCTTACGTCTGCAGAATTCCCGGATGATACCGCGCCACATCCGGATTCAGCGCAGCACATTCGAGTGCCGTGATCAGAACCTCACGCGTCTTCACCGGATCGATAATCGCATCGACCCACAGCCGCGCCGCGGCATAGCGGATGTCCGTTTGCTCGTCGTAGGAAGCCTTGATGCCGGCCGTCACCTGCTGCTTTTCTTCGTCGCTCAGCTTCTTGCCGCCGCGCTCCAGCTGCCGAATCTTGATCTCCACCAGCGTTGATGCCGCAGACGCGCCGCTCATCACTGCATACCGGGCCGTCGGCCACGCAAAGATAAAGCGCGGATCATACGCCTTCCCGCACATCGCATAATGGCCGGCACCGAACGAGCCGCCGAGGATTACGGTAATCTTCGGCACCACTGAATTTGAAACCGCCGTCACCATCTTCGCGCCCGAGCGGATGATGCCCGTCCACTCCGCATCGCGCCCCACCATGAAGCCGTTCACATCATGCAGGAAAATCAGCGGCACCAGGTTCTGGTTGCAATCCATGATGAAACGAGCAGCCTTGTCCGCGCTCTCGGCATAAATCACGCCGCCAAATTCTGTTCGCTTGTCGCCGTGCGAATCCGTCTGCTGCTGGTGCGTCTTCTGGTTCGCCACAATGCCGACCGCGTAGCCGCCTATGCGCGCATAACCGCACACCACCGTACGCCCATAGCCCGGCTTGTACTCGTCAAATTCGGACCGGTCCACCAGCCGCGCAATCACTTCATGAAGGTTGTAGCTGTTGCTCGCAGCCTTCGCCGGGTCCGGATCGATCAGCGTATACAGATCTTCTGCCGCATACTTCGGCGCATCCGCCGCCGCATCGAATGTACGCCGGTCAAACGGCGCTTTCTGGAAATGGCCGATCTTTCCCACCAGTGATCGCATGCGCGCCAGGCAGAGATGATCATTTGGTTCCTTGTAATCGACCGTGCCTGAAATCTCGGCATGCATCGTCGCCCCGCCCAGCTCTTCTGCCGTGTACTTCTGCCCGATTGCCGCCTGCACCAGGGCAGGCCCCGCGAGAAACAGGCCGCTGCCTTCCGTCATCAGGATGTGGTCCGTCATCACCGGCAGGTACGCTCCTCCCGCCACGCACATGCCCATGATAGCGGTCAGCTGGGGAATGCCTTGTGCCGACATCACGGCGTTGTTGCGGAAGATGCGGCCGAAGTCATCCTGGTCCGGAAACACATCCTCCTGCAGCGGCAGGAACACGCCGGCTGAGTCCACCAGGTATAGCGTCGGAATATGGTTCTCAAGCGCAATGGTCTGCGCGCGAATGACTTTCTTCGCCGTCATCGGGAAGAACGCACCGGCCTTCACCGTCGCATCATTCGCGATCACCATAACCAGCCTGCCTGCCACCCGTCCAATGCCTGTGATCACCCCGGCAGAGGCAGCCCCGCCCCACTCTTCATACATGCCGAACGCCGCGAACATCGACAGCTCTACGAACGCGGAGTTCGGATCCAGCAGCAGCGTCAATCGCTCACGTGCCGTCAGCCGCTTCTTGGCATGCTGGCTCTCAATTGTCTTCGCCCCGCCGCCTTCTGCGATCGTGGCCTCCTGCTGCCGAAGAGAAGCAAGCAGTGCGATCAGTCCCGCACTGTTCCTGCGCGCCTTGCTACTCGCCGCATCCAGCTTCGAAACGATCGCAGTGTCAAACTTTTTAGATTCTGGGTCTTGATCAGGCATGAAACGCTCAGGTCCTCAAGCAAACTCGCCAGCATACCACCTGTCTACCAAAGCCGTCAGGCAGCCCCGCTCAGCCCCAGTGCCTCGGCATTCCTCTGCATCGCCTCCAGGCAGAATGCAACATGCTGCTCCAGCTCTACACCCAATCCCGCGGCCCCGTTCACCACATCCTCACGGCTCACTCCCCGCGCAAACGCCTTGTCCTTCAGCTTCTTCTTCACCCCGGCCACTTCCACATCGTGGATCGACTTCGACGGCTTGATCAACGCACACGCCGTAAGAAATCCGGCCAGTTCATCACACGCGAACAGCGCCTTGTCGAGATGCGATACCCGCGGCGTTCCCGTGTATTCGGCATGCGCCATGATGGCGTGGCGAATCTCCTCCGCCCACCCCTGCTCAGCCAGGATCGCGCAGCCAAAAGACGGATGCTCCTCCGGCGACGGATGCAGTTCGTAATCAAAATCATGCAGCAGCCCGGTCATGGTGTACGTCTCGACCAGGGTGCGCTGCTCCGCTGGATCACTCAGGCTGGCCTTTGCCTCCATCTCGCCGTATGCGCGCAGGCAGGTCTCCACGGCAAGCGCATGCTTACGCAGACTGGGCGAAGCTGTGTACTCGGTCAATAGCTGCCATGCGTCCGCGCGCGTGTAGTGACGTTCCACTTGGGGTTCCTCTTCTCTGCATCCAGCGTCGCCGCCAAACAGCCCGCGAACAAAGTCGCCAGTTACCGACTGGGTTCGCGGGACATCCGCTTCCAACCAGCCCAATTCGGGTTTCGTCGGATATCTTCCGATTTCGCAGGAATTCCGCTTGACAATGTTACCGAAGTTTAGCAAAGTAGTGAGGAATCACAGCAGATACGTCTGCTGCTCGGAAGCCCGCTCTGGCCTCCGTACACATTATGGCAACTACCTTAGCAACCGTTGAGGCACGCGAGGTACTACGTTGCGACCACTGCAGTCTGGTCCAGTTCCGGACGACGAACTCGCTCTGCAGGCGCTGCCACAAAACCCTGGAAACGGATGAGCCTGAGATCCTGCGACCTCAGATTGCTGAGCCGGTTCCGCAAACCGCTAACCAGCAATCAGGCCTGCAGGTAGCCAAGACCGTCCGCGACATCCGCCGGAACAAGGCGCTTAGTCAACGGCAGCTCGCGAACCGCATGCAGGTCCCACGCACCTACATCTCCAAGATCGAGAACGGTAAAGCCATGCCGACTCTGTCGTCTCTGGCGCGTCTCGCCTCGGCGCTGGAAGTCGACATCTGCGAACTGCTCCATGACGCCCGCAGCCGCAGGCAGCAGGAAGCTACCGCTGTGCTCGCCGATCCATTCCTCGCAGAGGTGGCGATGCATCTCGGGCAGATGGATATCTACCAGCGCTCGATGCTGCTTAATCAGACACGCGACCTTGCCATGGGCCGCCGCCGCACCGCCTAGTTCCGTCTCTCCTAGCCCCGCCTGTCGTCGACCCGGCCTCTCTGGAGACCGGGTCGTCTGAGCTTTTAGCCGCCTGGCTTCCCGCTCCACGCATCCTTCGGAGGTGCATTGCGGGCGGGCAAAGGCTTATGCTACGGTCGAACCTGAGGCAGCCGTTTTGCAATCCATTCAGCCGAGCCGCGTTCATCAGCTCTCTCCGGACGAGCTGGCCCTCTACCGCACGCTCGATCCCACGCGTATGCCCCAGCACGTCGCCATCATCATGGACGGCAACGGCCGCTGGGCGGGGAAGCGCAGCCTCAAGCGTTTCCTGGGTCACAAGCAGGGTTCGGAAGCCGTGCAGTTCGTCGTCGAAACCGCCTCCCGTATCAACCTGCCCTGGCTTACCCTCTACGCCTTCTCCCTCGAGAACAACCTGCGCCGTCCCAAGGCGGAAGTCAGCTTCCTCATGGGCCTGCTGCGCGCCTACCTGGTCAGCAATCTCCAGCGCATGCAGGACAATAACGTCCGCATGGCCTACATCGGCCGCATCCATCAACTGCCGGCGGATGTGCAGGAGACCATGCAATACGCTGCCGACGCGACCCGGCACAATACCGGCACAGTCCTCACCCTGGCGCTCAACTACGGCGCCCGTTCCGAGCTGATCGACGCCTTCCGCGAACTGGCTGCTGAAACCCTCGCCAAGGGTCTGCCGCTTGACCAGATCACCGAGGAGGATCTGCACCGCCATCTCTATACGGCGCATATGCCGGATCCCGATCTCATTGTCCGGACCAGCGGCGAGATGCGCGTCTCCAACTTCCTGCTCTGGCAGATCGCTTATTCGGAAATCTTCGTGACTGAGCGTCTCTGGCCCGACTTCGGTGGCCTCCATCTGCTCGAAGCTATCGCCGCATACCAGCAGCGCGAACGTCGCTACGGTGGCCTCAACCAGCCGCAGCCCTCGGATGAAATTACACCGCAACAGGAAAGTGTCCTGGTCCCGCGTTAGCCCAATCGCCCTTCCCGTTCGTCTATCTTGAATACATGAAGGTGCGCGTACTGTTCTTCGGCCTGCTGAAGGACATCTTCCATCAGGACAGTCATAGCCTCGAACTGCCAGTCAATGCGACGGTAGCCGACCTTGTGCGCAAATGCCGCCAGATGGCTGCACTGCATCAGCAGCCAGCCAGCCCAGCGGTCTGGAGCAGCCTCGCCATCGCCGTCAATCAGGAGTACGCCACAACCGCCATGTCCCTGCATGATGGCGACGAGATTGCACTGCTGCCTCCCGTTTCCGGCGGTCTCGATATCGTGAAGTCCCAGGAAAAGATCCCGGCCCTCGTGCTGCCGGCAGCTACCCTCACTCGCGACGTCATTGATCAGCAGGCCGTTCTCGCCTCCCTCCGAAGCGATGAGCGTGCCGGCGAAGATGGCGCACTCGTCGTCTTCGATGGCGTCGTGCGCAACAACACCCGCGGCCGCCGCACCCTCTACCTTGACTACACCGCCTACGAAACCATGGCGCTCCTCGAAATGAACCGCCTGGTCGAAACAGCCCGGCAGAAGTTCTCCGTTCGCGAAATCTCCGTCAAGCACCGCCTCGGCCGTCTAGAAATTGGCGAAACCTCTGTACTCATCGTTGTCGCCTCCGCTCACCGCGGCGCAGCCTTCGACGCCTGCCGCTGGATGATCGACACCCTCAAAAAAACCGTTCCGATCTGGAAAAAAGAGTACTTCGTCGATGGCGCTGTCTGGTCGGATGGCGAACCATTCCCTGAGGAGCTGCGACCCGGAAAGACGACCCCTTGAAGCTGCGCAGCTGTGCCTTCTCCATCCTGACCACCACCCTGCTCTGCCTCCAACCATCTCCGGGCTCCCTGGGCCTCGCGCAGAACAGTTCCCGTGACGACCTCACCTTCAAGGTCAATGTTCACCTCGTCAACGTCTTCATCAACGTCGATGACGAACACGGCGCACCCATCCCCGGCCTGGCAAAGGAAGACTTCCTTCTTAAAGAAAACGGCCAGCCGCAGAAGATTGCTCTCTTCGAACGCGACACCGCCCTTCCGCTCTCCATCGTTCTCGCCATCGATACCAGCGGCAGTGTTCATAAGGACTTTGCCGTCGAGCACGATGCTGCCCACAGCTTCCTTGCCGGCCTCGTCCGCCCCATCGATCGCGTCGACCTGATGGAGTTCAGTGACGGCGTTCGCGAAATCGTGCCCTTCACCAACAACATGCGCCGCATCGAAAGCGCGCTGAACGACTTCCATCGCGGTAACGCAACAGCCTTCTACAACGGTGTCTACCTTGCGTCGGACGCCCTCGCTCCACGTACCGGCCGCAAAGTGCTCGTCGTCATCTCGGATGGCGGCAACACTGTTAAAGGCACCAGCTATCAACAGGCTCTCGAGCAGGCGGTTCGCGGCGAAGTCATGGTCTACAGCATCATTGATGTGCCCATCGAAGCCAGCGCTGGACGGGACCTCGGCGGCGAACACGCCATGATCACCCTCTCCGAACAGACCGGCGGCCGCTACTACTACGCCGATGCCGAGTCGCTGCAGAAAGTCTTTGCCCAGGTCTCCGAAGACCTCAGGACCCAATACCTCATCGGCTACTATCCGCCGCAGGGAAAAGGCGATTCCGAGTTCAGAACCATCTCGGTTACGCTGCAAAATACCAAAGCCGGCGACAAGCGTGTGGTACATCATCGTCCGGGGTATTATCCTTCGCAGTGACGCAGCCTTCGCCGCTGTTTCCCGGGGAATTCACTTGATCAAGCAATTGCTCCTGCTTCTGCCACTCGCTGCTTTCGGAATCATGCAGGCCGAAACCGCTCCCACACGGCCGTCCATCCTCGGCATCTCTCACGTCACTTTTTACGCAGACGACCTCCCAAAATCGGAAGTCTTCTACGGCTCGCTGCTCAGTTGGAACAGGGTGCCGCCTGCAGGTGCGCAGGCAGGCGAGCGCTTCTATGCCAACCATCTCCAATACGTTGAGCTGGTGCCGCCGCCAGTCAAAGGCCAGCCGGACAGGCTCGACTCCGTCGCCTTCCTCACCAGCAATGCTGAAGCTCTCCGCCAGCTTCTCGGCAGTCGCGGCGTCTCTGTCCCCGCTGCCGTCACGCGCGAAAGCGATGGCAGCCAGACCTTCCTCGTTCACGATCCGGAAGGCAACAAGGTCGAGTTCACACAGGCCGGCCGGCACGCACCCCCTCAGCCGGCGAATGCGTCAAAGCGCCTCAGCAGCCACATTATGCACGCCGGCTATGAAGTGCATGACCGCGCCGCGCTCGACCACTTCTACAAGGACATCCTCGGCTTCCATCTCTATTGGGAGGGCGGCAAAACAGAAGGCGGCCACATCGACTGGGTCATGATGCAGGTGCCCGATGGCACCGACTGGATCGAGTACATGCTCTATCTCGGCGCTACTCCCACGCGTGAGGCCCTCGGCAGTGCCAACCACATCGCGCCCGGCGTCGTCAGCGTAGCTGAACTGCAGAAAAGACTGCAGCAGCGCGGCTGGAAAGCACCCGACAGCAGGGATCCAAAAATCCTCGGCGTCGACGGCAAGCTGCAGCTCGATCTGCACGACCCCGATGGCACGCGTGTCGAGTTCATGGAATTCGCTCCCGTCGCCAAAGCCTGCTGCTCTCCCTACACCGGCAGGCAGCCGACCCCCGCGCCCGGCTGGTAATCTTCTTTCCCCTTACGGCTCAACCGGGATCGCCGCACCAGCGATCCGCGAGCTCACATGCGTCTTCTCGAAATCGCGATTCTGCGCGTCGATAAGAATCTCCCGTGTGAAAAAGAACAGCACGTGCAGCTTGAACTCTGTGCTGAAATTCACCGGGAACCAGGTCCCGTCCTCCTGCGGCGCATACACAACCGTGAAGCCCAGGCCGGGCAGATCCGTACCCAGCAGTGTCCGCACCGCCAGCGGCACTTTCTTCGCCATATCTGTACTTACGACCACGGGCTCATACGCCGTGGTGTCCACAAACGCGTCGCCCTTCCATCCGTAGTCATCGTGCGCGCGCGGCCTGAAAACGATGTGAAAGACGTCGCGTCCGTTCATTCGCTCACGGCCCTTCAA
The DNA here is from genome assembly GCA_964658265.1 of uncultured Acetobacteraceae bacterium. Lineage (GTDB taxonomy): Bacteria > Acidobacteriota > Terriglobia > Terriglobales > Acidobacteriaceae. The sequence continues at coordinate 23,966 of CAZZYN010000030.1, forward strand.
CTCGAATCGATACTCAGCCTGGTTCCTGGTCGTCAGCGGAAACAACGCGCCATTGATGCCGTCCTTTGAATTGTTCTCCACCAGGTTGGCGCGCATCCCTTCGACAATATCCCGGTCGGTCGTATCGTCCGTAATCTCGACCGTTGTCGCTCCGGATTTTTCAGCGTCTGCAGCTTTCCCGTCAGGCTCGGCTTCCGGTCCGTCGTGATGGCCATTTGTCGCCAGCGTCGTGTAGGTCACGTACTGGTGCTTCTTCAGCAGCCGTCCCTGCAGCTTCAGTACTGCGATATGCGAGCCTTTTTCCGACGGCGTGATCTGCGAGTCCGTTACCTCTTCGCACATCACGGCTTTGCCTTTTTTCGAAATCACCCGCGCATGCTGGACATACACATAGCGGCTGCGTCCGGCTTCCAGCGCATCCTGGTTCGCAGCCACGCGCGCCATGATGGCTTCCGCGCTTATCGCAGACGCAGCATCCGGAAGCGAATCGCTCGCACGCAGCTGCATTCCTGTTGTTGCCATCGCAATCATCAGCAGGCACGCGCGTCCGACTGTCATGGCAGCAGGTACGCACGTACCTCGATGTAAGTTCCAAGCTACAATTCCGCCATGCCCCCAACCTCATCGCTGCGCAAAGGGAAAAAGACGCCTCCCCCGGGAGACACCGGTCAGGAATCGCTCTACCTTCGCTTTCTCAGTGAAAAGCAGGTTCCCATCACCGTGAAGCTGCGCGATGGCGAAAGTGTGCAGGGCTGGATCGAATACTTCGACGACAAAATGATCCGGCTCACGCGCGATGGCAGACCAAACCTCTTCATCTATAAGCAGCAGATCCGCACCATCAGCGAAAATGTCCGTCGCAAGCGCCCACCGCGCAAGCCGGCCATCGAAGAGGTAGCAAAATGAGCTCAGCCGAATCCGTACCATCGATCAGCAGCCGCATACCGAACGAACTCACCGCGGGCTTCGCCGCAAAGGCCGCGCCGATAGCACTCGAAGCCGGCGCACTCATCCGCGAATACTTTCAGCGCGGTGTCACGGCAGAATACAAAGGCGATGTTGACCTGGTCACCGAAGCAGATCGCGCCAGCGAAAAGCTTATCGGCGAGCGCCTCCGCCAGGCTCTGCCAGGGCACGGCATCTTCGGCGAAGAAGGCACCCGCAGCGAGCTTGACGCGGAGTACCGCTGGTATATCGATCCCCTCGACGGCACCACCAACTTCGCTCACGGCTTCCCCTACTTCTGCGTCTCCATGGGCCTCGAACACCGCCCTCCCGGCCTGCCGAAAGACAGCGACGGCGAGCTGATCGCCGGCGTCGTCTATCAACCCATCCACGACGAACTGTTCATGACCGAGAGAGGGAAGGGCGCGTACCTCAACGGGCGCCGCATCCATACGTCCCGCGTCAGGCTGCTGCAGGAAGCACTGCTTGCCACCGGCTTTCCCAGTCACAAACGGCACGCCAATCCCAACATCCACTTCTACCAGCAGCTCACCCTCCGCTCGCATGGTGTTCGCCGCGCTGGCGCCGCTGCCATGGACCTCTGCTACACCGCGGCCGGTCGCATCGACGCCTACTGGGAGTTCAATCTCAACCCCTGGGATACCGCAGCCGGCGTGCTGATGGTGCAGGAAGCCGGCGGCGTCGTTACCTCGTTCGACGGTTCTCCCTTCAAGCTCGAAAGCAAGGAGATCCTCGCGTCCAACGGTCAGATCGGCGCCGAAATTCAGGGCTTCTTCGAGGCCATGTTTGCCGGCCGTGACATCACTCCCATCCCCACACCCGCAGAGTATGCTGCCAGACGTGCAGCTGCTCAAACCAACCGCCCGGCCTGATGATTTCGCGGCGGCGCTGCTGCTACAATCTGGGTTCACCCCTGATTCGCATTCTGGAGAGAGCTTCATGGCTTATGTAATCGCAGAACCCTGTATCGGTACCAAAGATGGAGCCTGCGTCGATGCCTGCCCCGTCGACTGCATTCACCCCAAGAAGGATGAGGCCGGTTTCACGGACAGCACCCAGCTTTATATCGATCCTGTAGAGTGCATCGACTGCGGCGCCTGCGTCCCGGTCTGCCCCGTCTCCGCCATCTATGCCGGGGACGACCTGCCCGAAAAATGGTCGGAGTACACCGACAAGAACTCGCAGCACTTTGGAAGATAGCTCCACAATTTCGTCTTGCCGGAACGCGCAGCCATCGGGCTGCGCGTTTTGCTTTGCATCTGCGGCACAGCCATGAGTGTGCAGCAGGCAGAGGCCGTTGTCCTGCGCACCTGGCTGCTCCATGAGGCAGATCAGATCGTCTCGCTCTTCACTCGCGAACAGGGCAAAATCAAGGGCATCGCCAAATCAGCAGCGAAATCCCGCCGACGTTTCGGGGGCGCCCTTGAGCCCATGACCCATGTCCGCGCCTCGTTTCTCGAAAAGCCCAAACAGGATCTGGTCCGCCTCGATTTCTGCGAGATCCTGCACTCGCCCATGCGCGAACCAGTCGATTACGCGCGCCTCTCCGCCCTCGCGTTCTATGCCGAGGTCCTCGAAGAAACCCTCGCCGACCACGATCCGAACGATCCCGTCTTCCGCCTGTTGCTCTCGGTCCTCGAAGCCACTCGCCCCGGCCGCGTCTGGCTGCCTGTCACCTACTTCGGGCTCTGGATGACCAGGCTCATGGGCTGGCTGCCTGACCTGCTTCACTGCCTGCAGTGCGGCCGCGCCTTCGATGGCCAGCCCGCCTGGTTCCATTCCATGCGCGACGGGCTCTTCTGCATGGACCACCGTCAGCTCGCCGGCCGCGCCCTCGCCCCGGAGTCGCAGCGGCTCGCCGCAGCCTTCTTCCACGCGCCCGTCTCCGCCTTTGCCGGCCAGGCCTGGGACCGCACGCAGGCCGCCGACCTGCGGCGCTTTGTTGTGCAATCGCTGGAGCGGCATACCGACCGCCGGCTTCGCTCCGCCGCGGCTTTCGCCAGTCTGCCCCCGGCCCGCTAAGCACTACACAGAACGCAGCAGCTTCACCGGCAGAAAAATAACCGCAGAGACCAGCGACAGTGCACCCTCCACCGCGAAACCCGCGATTCGGAAGGGCAGCAGGATCAGCCACACCACCGGGTACAGCAAAATCGCCGCCAGTGCTAGCGGCCAGCACACTACCAGCAGCAGCAGCCAAAGTAGAAAACCGATCATTCTTGCCCTCCACTACGAACCTACGTGCCAGGTCGCCAGGCAGTTCCAGTACCGGGCCGCACTACTAAACATCGAGCATTTTTCTTGGCCGAAGTTACGAAGGAAATTTGTTGACAAGATGCAAGCCCGGGCGCAAGCTTGCTCCCGCCTACTGATTGAACATCCAGGCCCAGGCGAAACAACCGGCATCTTCGTTCCAGTCCACGAGCCGGTCCGCCCGCCATCAGTGTGAGCATTCGTTCCTCCGGGCCCCCATCCACTTACTTTGGAGAAAGCACAATGAAAAGAAGTGTAGGAATCATGTCGGCATTCGCAGCCGCACTCCTCGTCATCAGCACTGGCTGGTCGATAGCCCACGCTGAAGATGAGCATGAAAGTACCGAACGGCAACGCATCGAGCAGGGCTTTAAAATCACCCCGGTCCATCTTGACCTGCATGGCAAGGACTACGACCTGGTCGGCCTCGGCAGCTACCTCGTCAACACGGTCGCCGGTTGCAATGACTGCCACACCAACCCGTCCTACCTCCCCACCGGCGATCCCTTCAAGGGAGAAAAGAAGCAGGTCAACGCCGCTCACTACCTCGCTGGCGGCCAGGCCTTCGGTCCCTTCCTGTCGCGAAATCTGACCCCGGAGAATGGCTTGCCCGCTGGCCACACCTATGCCGAATTCAAGAACATTATGCGGACCGGCATCGACTACGATCACGTCACGCCCCTGCTCCAGGTCATGCCGTGGCCGTCCTATCAATCCATGTCCGACCATGATCTTCGCGCGATCTATGAATACCTGAGAGCCATTCCATCCGCGGTGCCCGGCCCCTGATGCACTCCAGCGGCAGCCGTCTTCCACCGCGGCTGCCCGCACATCCTCGACGAAATCCAGTCCTGTTCAGTGCTTCAATGCTGCCGACCCGTGTCTTTCATCTCGCGCAGTTGCCGCGCTTTCAAGCCATCGCACCCACGCCAGCTTATACACTCGCGCAATGGACCCTTTTGCGCATCACGATCTTTCCGGCTCGGCGGAGACGCCCTCGGCCGGTCACAGGCTGCTTGACCCGTACGCTTCATTTCACGCCTGGATGGCAGAAGCAAAAGCTAAGGAAATCAACGACCCCAATGCCATGTCCCTCGCCACTGCGACCAGGGAGGGCGTGCCCTCGGTCCGCATCGTCCTGCTGAAGCGTCTTGACGACCATGGCTTCGCTTTCTACACCAATCGCGAAAGCCGCAAAGGCGAAGAGCTCCTGGCCAATCCCCGCGCGTCCCTCTGCTTCCACTGGAAGAGCCTGCAGCGCCAGGTACGCGTCGAAGGCTCCATTGAAGAGTTGCCGCGCGAAGACGTCGAACAGTACTTCCACAGCCGCCAGCGCATGAGCCAGATCGGCGCCTGGGCCTCGCAGCAGTCGCGCCTGCTCGACAGCCGGGCCACCCTCGAAGAACGAACCCGCGACTTTGAAAAGAAGTTTCCCGGCGAAGTCCCGCTCCCCGATTACTGGACCGGCTTCCGGCTCACACCCAAAACCATCGAGTTCTGGCAGGAGCGGCCGGCACGCCTGCATGACCGCGTCGTCTACCTGCGGGTCGGCGACTCCTGGTCGCGTGAACGCCTCTATCCCTGATCCCCTACGACCCGGTCAGTCATTCCGCGGTCTCCACTCCACCGCTTCATGCAAACCAATGCCGCACGATAGTCAGATCGTTGGCGGGCACATCGTATACTTAAACTTATGTCGATCGTGAAAAATGTGGCGGGTATTGCCAAGGGAATGAGCATCACCTTTGGCGAAATGTTCAAGCCGACCGAAGTCGAGAATTATCCGGATGGCCCCGGACCCAATCGCGGCGCGCATTTTCAAGATCGCTTTCGCGGCGCCCACGTCCTCCAGCGCGATGAAAATGGCCTGGAGAAGTGCGTGGCATGCTTCCTGTGCGCAGCCGCCTGCCCCTCCAACTGCATTTATATCGAGGCCGCCGACAACACCGAAGAGAAGCGCATCTCGAGTGCCGAACGCTATGCCAAGGTCTACAACATCGATTACAACCGCTGCATCTTTTGCGGCTACTGTGTCGAAGCATGTCCGACCGATGCCATTACTCACGGCCATGGCTTTGAACTCGCCAGCCTCAATGCCACCACTCTGATTTATCGCAAAGAAGACATGCTGGCTCCCGCGGTCGGTCTGCCGCAAAGCACCGCGGCGCAGTCCGACTCGACCAAGTAAACAAGGCATCCCGCGCAGACATTGGAGATGAAATGGCCAAGCCACAATTGCTCGTTCCGTTCGTGGCAGCGCCCGGCAAAGCGTCGGAGCTGAAGCAGCAGCTGATCAACATGCCTGCTCCCACACACGCCGAACCAGGATGTGAGTTCTACCGGCTCTACGAGTCTGAATCTGAAGGCAACTTCTTCTTCCATGAATTATGGAAAAGCCAGGAAGATCTCGACCAGCATCTGCACTCACCCCACTTCCTGCACTTTGAAAAAGCAATACAGGGCCTGGTCAGCGGACCCCTGACCATTCACAAAGTCTCAGAACTAGGCTGATGCCCGCATTCAGAACTGGCTGCGACGCTTATTGATGAGCGAGAACGAGGAAACTTGCCGGAATCACACAAGCTGGATTTTCTTGAACTGATCAAGGAGCGCGTCGGCGTCTACGACGGCGCCATGGGTACCAGCATCCAGAAGTATTCCCTGACAGTCGACGACTACTGGGGCAAAGAAGGCTGCAACGAATTACTCGTCCTCAGCAAGCCCGACATCATTCGCTCCATTCACGCCAGCTACTTCGAAGCTGGCTGCGACGTCGTCGAAACCAACAGCTTCGGCTCCTCCAGCATCGTCCTCGCCGAATACGAAATCCAGGACCAGACCCGCGAGCTCAACATCGTCGCCGCCCGTCTCGCCAAGGAAGTAGCCGCAGACTTCTCAACCAGGGAAAAGCCGCGCTACGTCGCTGGCTCCATTGGCCCCACCACCAAGCTGCCGTCTCTGGGCCACATCGGCTACGACGCCATGGCCGCCACCTATCGTGAACAGGCCGAGGCTCTGCTCGAAGGCGGCGTCGACATCCTGCTCATCGAAACCTGTCAGGATCTGCTGCAGGCCAAGATCGCCCTCGCCGCCTGCGAAGATGCCATGATCAAAATGCAGCGGCGCGTTCCCGTGCAGATGCAGGTCACGCTCGAAGCCACCGGCACCATGCTGCTGGGCTCCGAGATCGGTGCGGCCCTCGCCACCCTCGCCTGCTTCCGTCCCGACATCGTCGGCCTCAACTGCGCCACCGGCCCGGCAGAGATGAACGATGCCGTCCGCTTCCTCTGCCAGAACTCGGCTGCACCCGTAAGCGTGCTGCCGAACGCCGGCCTGCCACAGAATGAAGGCGGCCACGCCGTCTACAAGCTCACGCCCGCCGAGCTCGCTGCCTACCATCGCCGCTTCGTCACCGAGTACGGCGTCCAGGTCGTCGGCGGCTGCTGTGGCACTACGCCTGAACACATCAAGGCCGTTGTCGAAGCTGTCAAAGACGCTGTCCCCGCTCGTCGCGACGTCAAGCCGCAAAGCGTCGCAGCCAGCGCCTTCTCCGCCGTGCCCCTTGAAGTCGATGGTCAGCCAGTCATCGTTGCAGAAGAGATGAACACCACCACCCGCGTGGAACATTTCCGCAACATGGTCCGCAACGGCGACTACGACGGCATCCTGGCTCTCAGCAAGAAGCTCATCGCAGAAGGCTCGCAGATGCTCGATCTCTGCTGCGCCATCGTCGGCGAAGACGAAAAAGCCTACATGAATGGCGTTCTCGAGAAAATTGCTACCCGCGTCACCGCGCCGATTGTCGTCGACTCGACCGAAGCCGACGTACTCGAAGAAGGCCTGAAGCGTATCCCCGGCAAGCCGCTCATCAACTCCATCAATCTTGAAGACGGCGAAAAGCGCACCTCCAAAGTCCTGCCCATGGCCCGCCGCTACGGCGCCGCCGTCATCGCGCTCACCATCGACGAAGAAGGCATGGCGCTCACCGCGCAGAAGAAGCTTGCCATCGCGAAGCGCATCTACGCATTGGCCACAGAGAAGTACGGCCTGCGCGGCGAAGATATGATCTTCGATCCGCTTACCCTGCCCATCTCCACCGGCCAGGAAGACTATCGCTCCGCCGGCATGGAGACGCTCGAAGCCGTCCGCCTTATTAAGCAGGAGCTGCCGCTCGCCAAGACCATCCTCGGCGTCAGCAACATCTCGTTCGGCCTCAATGCCTACGCCCGCCGCGTCCTCAACAGCGTGTTTCTGAAAGAAGCGGTCGACCGCGGCCTCGACATGGCCATCGTCAATTACGCCAAGATCTATCCGCTCTACAAAATTCCCGAGAAGGAAGTAGAGCTCGCCCGCAACCTCATCTTCCAGGTCCGCGCGAAGAGTGAAATCGGCGGCGAGCAGGCCGCCCACGAACGCGATCTTGACCCGCTGCAGATCTATATGGCCCATCTCTCCGCGACCGGCAGCGTCGCCGTCGAAGAAGATGCCGAAGCCGATGCCAGTCTCACCGATGACGAAAGGCTGAAGCAGCTCATCATTCGTGGCGAGCGTTCCATCGGGCAGGGCGCTGCCAAAAAGTCTCTCGAAGAAACTCTCGAATCCGCCCTGCAGCAGCACTCGCCGCTCGAGCTCATCAACACCGTACTGCTTGACGGCATGAAGACGGTCGGCGAGCTCTTCGGCGCACGCAAAATGCAGCTGCCTTCCGTGCTCGATTCAGCCGCCACCATGAAAGCCGCAGTCGCCTATCTTGAACCCCGCATGGAGCGCGTTGAGGGCACACAGAAAGGCACCATCGTCCTCGCCACCGTCAAGGGCGACGTGCACGACATCGGCAAAAATCTTGTCGACATCATCCTCTCGAACAATGGCTACAAGGTCGTCAATCTCGGCATCAAGCAGCCCGCCGACGTCATCATCAAAGCCGCGCAGGATCATAAGGCAGACGCCATCGGACTCAGCGGCCTCCTCGTCAAATCGACCCTTGAGATGAAGTACGTCATCCAGGATCTCGAACGTCTCGCCATGGACACGCCTGTCATCTGCGGCGGCGCTGCCCTCACGCGCAAGTACGTTGAAGAGGATCTTCGCAAGGAATATTCAAACGCCGTCTTTTACGCGGAAGATGCCTTCGCTGGTCTCCACGTGATGAGCGACCTGATGACCGCAGACGGCGCCCGCGACAAGCGTCTCACTGAAGGCCGCACTGTCAAAATCTATCCAAAGAACGCGCGCATTGAAATGGCCGACGCAGCAGCCGGTGGCGGCGACATCTCGGAAGGCTCGCTGCTGGTTGCCGCCACCGAACAGGTCCGCTCCGCCGTCGTCAAGGATGCTGACTTCATTCCGCAGCCTCCCTTCTACGGCGTTCGCGTCAGGAAAGACTGGAACCTCGACGAGGTCTTCGGCTTCATCAACGAAACCGCTCTCTTCAAAAATCAGTGGCAGCTCAAGACAGCTTCCGCCACCGACTATCTCCGCCTCGTTGAAGAAAAATATCGGCCCATCCTCAAAGAGATGGAGCAGGAAGTGAAGCGAAATAACTGGTTCGAGCCTCGCTCGGTCCACGGCTATTTCCCTGCCCAAAGCGAAGGCAACGACGTCATCGTCTACGATCCCGAATCAGTCCAGCAGGGTTCTCCGCGCGAACGCCTGCGCATCACTTTTCCTCGACAGCGCGAAGGCCGTCTGCTTTCCATTGCGGATTTCTTCGAGCCCAAAAGCAAGGGGCAGATGGACGTAGTCGGCTTCTCCATGGTCACCATCGGCCAGGTGGCGAGCGAGGTGACGCAGCGTCTCTTCGAAAGCGGCGACTTCACCCGTTACCTCTATCTGCACGGCCTCAGCGTTGAAACCGCGGAAGCCCTTGCCGAGCTGCTGCACAAGAAAATCCGCGAGGAAATGGGCATCGCCGCCCTTGACTCCGCGGTCGTCAAGGACCTCTTCCACCAGAAATATCAGGGTTCCCGATACTCCTTCGGCTACCCGGCATGCCCGAATCTTGAAGACCAGACCAAGATCTTCGAACTGCTCGAGCCCGAGAAAAATATCGGCGTCCGTCTCACCGAGGGCTTCCACCTGGAGCCCGAGCAGAGTACCAACGCCATCGTTGTTCACCACCCGCAGGCCAAGTACTTCGTCGTCTAGCCATGCCGATTGATTCTGCATAAGTTGCGACAATAGACACAGTATTTGATCAACATCGGGCAGCAGGATCTATTCACCTGCTGCCCTTTTCTGTGTCTGTTCGAGGTGACCATGACCATGCAGGAAGATTTTCTGACACGCGCCTTGGCTTCAGCGCGCGCCGCCCGCCACATTTTTCCCGAGTACGCAGCCTGCGAAGCTGCACTTGAGTCTGCCTGGGGCCAGTCCCGGCTTGCCCTTCAGGCAAATAATCTCTTCGGCGAGAAGCAGGCCCACCCTCCCGTCGGCGATTCGGTCAGCCTGCCCACCAAAGAATTCATCCATGGCTCATGGGTAACAGTGTCTGCTACGTGGACAAGATTCGCCGACTGGTCCGACTGCTTCTCGGCGCGGATGGCACTCCTCCACAAGCTTGCAAAGGCTTATCCTGCCTACGCCGCAGCACTCTCGGCCGTCGATGGCAGCTCCTTCGTCACACTGGTGTCAAAGCGGTGGTCGACCGATCCAGTGCGCGCCGCAAAGGTGCTCAGTGTCTGGCAAACTCACCGGCATGTGCTCGATAACGCCTGAGCAGCCTCAGGCCGCAGCCTTGCGTGAGACCTGCCCCGCTGTCGCCTCTTTGTGCTCGGCAATCAACGTGGACTCGCGGATCGGCTTCTCATGCAGCAGCAGTTCCGTCGCCTTCAGGTCGGGATTCGCGTGAAACCACTCCTGCACAATATTGTCGTGCAGCAGGTTGAGTATCGCCAGCAGAGACATTCCCTGGTGGTGCGCCATCCACTCCCGTACCAGCACCGGCTCTTTGCGAACTTTCGCCGCAGGATTATTCGGCTCGTATGAATAATCCGCGGCCTCGTAAAATCCGAACGCGCCGATCCAGCCCATCTTTGCCATGCGATTCAAGTTCTTCATCGCAGCCGTAGCATTCATCCCCAGTGCCAGGAATGTTGAATAGGGCGACACCACCGGTCCTGCCGTCGCATCCCACTTCAGCGCTACCGCCGGAATGCCGAATGCTTGGTAGTGATAATGCCCGCCATCATCTTTCTGTGAGTAGCCGCACTCTGAAATACCCCACGGAATATCGCCGTGCGCACGTGCATACGCCTGCTGCACTGCCACCACACCATCCAGTGTTCGGGTCACCAGTGTGTCCGGATAGGAGCGCATCCACAGCGCAGGCATCAGGTACTCGAACATGGTGCCTGTCCATGAAATCAGCACCGGTCGGCCATACGCAACAGTGTGTGTCCGGCCCAGCTTGAACCAGCTGGCCTGCGGTGCTTCACCCTTCGCAATTGCGACAAACGCGCCGATTCGCGCCTCGGAGCACAGCAGGTCATAGCACGCTTTATGCAGTTCGTCCTGCTCCACCATGTAGCCAATTGAAAGCATGGATCGGCTCGGCTCAATCAGGAATGAAAAGTCCATCTCGTACACGAAGCGATACGCGTCCGCAATCACTGCCTGTATATCCGCCAGCAACGCAGAGATGCGCGGGATTGATCGCGAAAGCAGGTCGCGCAGCTTCTCAGCAAGCACAGTTTCAACATTATCGCTGGCTGAACTCGTCGTTATGCGCGCAAGCCGCCTGTCGATATCGGCCGAGATCTCCGGCGCCGAACCCAGTAGCACATCACTCGCCGTGTAAACGCCGTTATGCATCACGGAATGCCCGTGGAGCGGCTTGAACTCCGGGCTCAGCCACGGCAGATAATCGCAGACCAGTGTAGTGATCGCACCAATGCGCCGGTTGGTTTCCGCCAGCCACCACGTGCCCTCTGCCGCTTTGTCCTCTGCATGCGGATGTGGCCCGGCCTTCTCTGCATGAAACGCCCATTCGATCCACGCATTCAAATCATCTGATACCGGCACAGCTGGAAAGGAATGCGTCACTTTTAGTTCGCTCAAAAGAGCGAGATGGTCGCGCAAACCCTGCACCAGGTGCTGGCTCACCAGCGGCTCGCGCAGCATCATGCGTGTGCCGGCATGGAGCGTATAGAACGATGCCGCGAGGTTGCCGCTGTCTACAGATGACACGGTGATTGGATGGATCGCTTCAAGCGTTCGTGTGTCATACCAGTTATAAATATGGCCATTCATTTTCTGCAGCTTGTTGTAGGTCTGCAGGCTCGCGCGTGTCAGCCGCGCGTACTCAGGCAGTGTCAGATAGCCGAACGTAATCGCGGCCTGGCGCGCATTCAGCAGCAGGCCAAAGTTGGTCGGCGACACACGCGCAGCCTCGAACAATCCCTCTTCTTCTACGTTGTCCGGAATCAGGTAATTATGACTCTCGCCGCCGTATTGATAGAAAAAGCGCCAGGTCCGCAGCGCTAAGCCGCGCATAAATCGATCCTGGTTCGGTTCGAACTTCAGGCCACTCTCCCGCGGCGGCTGGTTCAACCACACCGTCACCGGTTTTTCCGCAGCCCACAGCAACAGGATCGGTAACGCAAACGGAAGCGCATGCACATTGAACAGCGCAATCAGTACACCCACAAAGATTGCAACAATCGGCGTCACTGCCAGGTATCTGTCGACCGGCGTCACCTTGCCCGTGTTGCTTTCAGCCTCGGCAGCCGTCTCCCATTCCAGCAGCCGCTGGCCTGTGATAAACCGTCGCACCAGTGATCGCGTGATTGCATCGAGCCCCAGCAGCATCTGGTGCGGCAGAAATACCAGATTCAGAAACGTAATGAAAAAGGCCTGCGAAAATCCAATCCACGCCTCGTTCACTGCGCCCTGCACTGGTTCCGCCAGCGCGCGGCCAAGGCTGAAGCACAACTGGACAATTGACGGCGCGAACAGCAGGAATAGGGTCACCAGCGTCCAGTAGCGCGGACCTCCGGACAGCCCCAGCCATCCCGAAACCAGCAGAAAGAACGTAATCGGCTCTACCAGCGAGCGGCGCAGATTATCGAAAATCTTCCATCTTGAAATTCCCGTAATCGGGTTGCGCACATACTTGCCGCTCTCGTCCGGAACCTTGCTGAACAGCCATTGCGTAATCTGCCAGTCGCCGCGCACCCAGCGGTGCTTCCTGCGATTGTAGGCGCTGTAATGCGAAGGATAATCATCAATCACTTCAATGTCGGTAGCCAGGCCCGCACGCGCGTACGCACCCTCGATCAAATCATGGCTCAGCAGGGAATTGCGAGGGAAGCGTCGATCAAGCACCGCATGCAGTGTTGAAACTTCGTAAATCCCTTTGCCGGTAAAGATTCCTTCACCATACAAATCTTGATACGTATCAGACACTGCACGCGTATAGATATCAAAGCCTGTCTGGCCTGAATAGATGGACGCCAGGCGCGACCGCGAGGCTGAGCTCACACTCACGCCCACCCGCGGCTGCAGGATCCCGTAGCCATCCGTCACAATCCGCAGTTGCGGATCGATCACTGCGCGGTTCAGCGGATGCGCCATCGCGCCAATCAGGTTATGCGCAGAGCCGCGCGGCAGTTGTGTGTCAGAGTCAAGCGTGATGACGTACTTCACACTCAGCAGCTTGTCCATCGGCCCGACTTTTACTGGGAAGCTGTCGTATGCGCCCTCCAGCAGCTTGTTCAAATCCAGCAGCTTGCCGCGTTTGCGCTCCCATCCCATCCATACGCCCTGCCGCGCATTGAAAATGCGATGGCGATGCAGCAGAAAAAAACTGCCGGCGCCGCGATTCCCGTAGCGGGCGTTTAGATCGTTGATCAGGCCCAGTGCCAGCTCCACCAGCGGGTCCGTATCGTTGGTCTGCGGCCGCGTTACGGAATCCGGAAGATCCGTGAGTAGAGCAAAGTGGATATTCGGATCCTGGTTTGCGAGGAAACGTACTTCGAGCTCCTCCACGAGCTCGCGCACCTGGCTCTCTTTCATCAACAGTGTCGGCACTGCCACGAGTGTCGAAAATGCCGCGGGCACTCCCTTGCTCAGGTCCATCTTCGGCAGTGCATGCGCCGTGAACAGAGCAGTCACAGTATTGTTCGCCAAGTCGACGGCACCCTGTGCCACTGGCAGTACCAGCAGCAGGAACGCCAGTATCATGCCAAACAATCCCGGGTAGATCGGGATCAGCGGCATCAGGATCAGGCCGATCAGGATGATCGCCGTGACCTCGATGCCGCCGATGTAGAAGTCTTCGGCATTACGCAGAATAGCCAGTCGTATGCGATCGATAAACGGCGGCCGATAGTGCACCCGCGCAGCTAGTTCGGGAAAGCCCTTGTCGATCAGGTAATAGCCGACATGAGCCCGCCGCATCGCCACACGTGGATCAGGATGCCTGTTGCCAAGGGTCGCCGCGGTCGCCAGTTCAATCGCAGCCTGTGCTATTTCAAGCTCGGTATGCTCCGACGAAAGTGACAGGTCCGAAACTCGCGTGCGATACGCCTCGCGACTTTCGAAGTCCATATCTGCGTACGTGCCCGCGGGATCCTGTCGCAGCACGGCGTCGAAAACCACCAGCTCTTCTACGGTGCTCAACCAGTTCGCATAAATGGTGTCGCGCAGACTATTGAAGCGTCGTTTCAACAGCGCAGCACCAGCCGCATCGTGAGAGCGGGGATTCGCAATCACTGCCTGTGCCTGCGTCAGAATCTCTTCCACCAGCAGAAATTTCGCAGCACTCGGAAAAGTCCAAAGCTCCTTTAGCGTAAAAGCGTCGACCTTCTGCACTTCATCCAGAAAAGTCTGTACCGCCCCCGTATCCCAGTAGGAGTTCGTGGTCGCAAGATAGGCATCCGCCGCAGTCACCACGCGCGGCTCATCATCTGCCCGCGGCCGTATGTTGCGCGGAAGACGCATCATGCGTTTGCGCAGCGACTGGATCTCCTTCAGCACTGAGCGCAGCAGCCTCGGGTTCTCGCGCAGTTCAAGCAGCGGGTCAAGCACCTCGCCCGGCTTGAACGTGGGCATCGGGCGGCTGTCGAGTTCGCTGAATACCTGTTCAAGCGTCGTGTTGGTAGCGTTGATTCGCTTGGCGAATATGTCAATGTTGTCAGGCGAATGGGCAACGTCCCAGGTCCTTGCAACTGCGTTCGCTTCGCCGCGCAGCTGCGCCTCGGTAAAGGTGGGCTTGACCATCTCGGTAGCAGGCGGTGCAGTCTCTGCTACAGGTTCTGTCGTCACTGTCGCTGCCTGGGCGGCAGCCCCTGCATCCTGGTTAGCAAGTGAGGCAGGTTCCGTTGGGCGCGCGGGCGCGTCGATCGTTCCGCCCGTTGGAGCGATGGCTTGTTGTACGTCTTCCGTGTTCTCGCTCATGTGTTTTCCATTAAAAAGATCCGGCCATCCCATATCTGGCCATCAACGATAACTCGCAGCCTGCATCTCGAACATCTCTGCATACTGCCCGCTGTGTTCCATCAACTGCTGGTGCGTGCCCTCTTCCACCAGCTTTCCACCCGCCAGCACCACGATGCGGTCTGCCATCCTGACCGTCGAAAAGCGGTGTGAGATCAGCAGCGCCATCTTGCCCTGCGTCAGTTCTGCAAATCGTTCAAACACTTCCAGTTCGCTGCGAGCATCCAGCGCCGCCGTCGGCTCGTCGAGAATCAGCAGCTGCGCATCACGCAGGTAAGCGCGTGCCAGTGCAATCCTCTGCCATTCGCCGCCAGACAGGTCAACGCCCGTCTCGAAACGGCGCCCCAGCATCTGGTCATAGCCGCCGCCCAGCTTGGCCACCACGCTTGCCGCCAGGCTCTTCTCCGCTGCCTGCACAATGTCGGCCTGCGTATGTTCCGCCTCCACATGGCCGACCGCAATATTCTCGCGCACCGTCATCTCGTAGCGCATGAAGTCCTGAAAGATCACGCCCATCTCTTTATGCAGATCGTTCAGGTCATACTCACGCAGGTCCACGCCGTCGAGCAGTATCTGCCCTTCCGTCGGATCATACAAACGCGTGATCAGTTTGACGACCGTCGTCTTTCCCTGGCCGTTTTCGCCGATCAGTGCGATCCGTTCGCCCGGCCTCAGGTGAAAGTTGAAGTTGCTGAGAACCCGCCGCGTCGTGCCCGGATAGGCAAAACTCACATTGCGAAATTCGAAGCCCTGCTGAATCACTTTCGGAACCAGAAGCCCGTTCGGCTTTGAAACCACGGTCGGCTTCATATCGAAAAAGGCAATCAGGTCGGTCAGAAACAGCGCCTGGTCTGCCATTCCAGAGGCTGTCGAGAAGGCCTGCTGAAAATTCGAACTGGATTGCTGAATGGCCACCGTGATCAGCGAGAACACACCGATCGTCGGATAGTGCCCGGCCACTGCTTCATAAATCGCGTAGACATACGCACCGTAGTAGCCGGCTGTACTGATCAGCGAAAGCAGCCCGCCCCACACCAGCTTCTTATTCGAAAGCGCTACATCCTCGTCATAGATCTGCTTCGACAAGGCCTTGAAGCGGCTGGTCAGATATTCGCTGAGATTGAACAGCTTCAGCTCTTTCGCAGCTTCCTTGCTGCCGCCTACTTGTCGCAGATAATCCATCTGCCGTTTGGCCGGCGTCTGACGAAAATTCTTGGCGTATCCGAGAAATGCAAAATGTGTCTCGCCAAAGAAGGAAGGAAGCACGCCGCCAATCAGCAGCAGGATAAGCCACGGCGAACGATAGATCAGCACGCCGCTCCAGATCAGCGTCAGGATCAACTGCTGAAAGAGCCGGCCCATCTGCTGGATCAGCGCCAGCCGGTCTGTGGCCTGTACGCGTGCCCGTTCCAGGCGGTCGTAGAAGACCGGGTCTTCATAGGTCGTCAGGTCGAGCGTCGCCGCCTGCTGCATCACCTGCACACTCACGTGATAGGTGTAGCGATTGGCCAGCAGCTGGTCGCCATAATCGATGCCGCGGCTCAGCACACTGTTGAGGAACGCCAGCGCGATCTCTGCGCCGACGAACCACCAGAAATGCGGGAACAGTGGCAGATGGCGAAGCCCCTGCGCGACTCCGGTGATGATGCGCGCCGCTACAATGCCAATCGCCAGCTGCAGTAGCGGCACCACCACGCGCAGGATCAGCCCCCAGGCCACTACCGCCGGTCCGGACTCCCACAAAATTTTTAGAACGGGAGGAACATTTTTGAGCGCGCTGACTCGCTCGCGCCATGGGTTCGACTTCACCTCTGCCGCCGGAACTGCGGGTGCGTCCGGAGTACTGCCGGGAACCTCGGGTGTGCTCTTGATATTGATCGCTGTCATGTCGCAGGACTGGAGTGCGTGAAAGTGTGGCAGAGCCAGTGCAAGAGGCTTCCCAGGTTTTTTGTCGAGTGTGATGCCAAAGTGGGTTGAGACGTTGGATTCGGGAAGTTAGCGTGCACTCCTACTCTGTTCTACACGCTCTTGCGAGTTGCGTTGAGCCCGGCTGTGTGCTAATCCTTTAAGTGTTCAAGTACGCTCCTGATCGGGCGGAACTGAATTTCATGCAGAGTGGCTGAGGGACGGGCCCTGTGACGCCACGACAACCGGTTTGGGCAATCCAAGCGTCCGGTGTCAACTCTCTCCTGTAAAACGGGGAACATGAGATTCAGGAATGCTGCTATTGGCATTTCCAATGGTAGTCGTTCCTACAATCCAGTCACACAGAGTTTTGTCACGCGCCCGTACATCCGCCGCTCTCGAGAAGAATCGAGGGAACGATGTCTGTTTATTGGTTGCGTTGTCGGGATTGTGGCAAGCGGTTCGAAAATCAGCCGCTGTCAATGTGCGATGAGTGTTTCTCGCCGCTTGAAGTTTCCTACGACCTGGAGAGCGGGCAGATCCGCGAAACCTTCACCCGCGAGGCCATTGCCCGGGGACCGCTGAACATGTGGCGCTACAAGGCGTTGCTCCCTGTCGCAGCCGACTACGTTCCAACGACGCCGTCGGGTCTCACCCCCCTTCTCAGCGCGCCGCGGCTCGGTAAGCGGATCGGCGCCACCAATCTCTTCGTCAAGAATGACGCCGTCTGCCTGCCGACTCTCAGCTTCAAGGACCGCGTCGTCTCGGTAGCACTGGCCAATGCTGTTAACTTCGGCTTCGACACAGTCGGCTGCTCGTCAACGGGCAATCTTGCCAACGCTGTTGCCGCGCAGGCCGCTCGGCTTGGCCTCAAGACGTACATCCTGGTGCCGTCTGACCTTGAAGCCGCGAAGATCCTCAACACCCAGGTCTACGGCGCCCAGCTGGTCCGGGTCGACGGGAACTATGACCACGTCAACCGCCTCTCGTCCCAGATCGCCGAACGGTACCACTGGGGCTTTGTCAACGTGAACCTGCGGCCGTACTACGCCGAGGGCTCGAAGACCGTGGGCTACGAGATCGCCGAGCAACTGGGCTGGAGGCTGCCGGATAACGTGGTTGTTCCGATGGCCGGCGGCTCGCTCATCACCAAGATCCGCAAGGCTTTCAACGAACTGATCACGCTCGGCCTGGTCGAGAAAAAAGACGTTCGCTTCTTCGGTGCACAGGCCACTGGCTGCTCGCCGATCTCGCAGGCGGTCAAGCGCAACTCAAGCACCATAGAGCCGCAAAAGCCCAATACCATTGCGCGCTCCTTGGCAATCGGCAACCCGGCCGATGGACCCTACGCGTCGAAGGCCATCCGCGAGAGCGGCGGCTGGGCTGAGGATGTTTCCGATGTCGAGATCGTCGCTGGCATCCAGGAGCTGGCCGAGACCGAGGGCATCTTTACCGAGACAGCCGGCGGCGTCACGACGGCAGTGACAGCAAGGCTCTATGCGCACGGCCGCATCCGACCGGATGAGCTGACGGTCTCCTGCATCACTGGCAATGGCCTCAAGACGACCGACGCACTGGCTGGACGGTTCGAAGTGGAAGCCGCAATCCGGCCGCGCATGGCCGACTTTGAGGCATTCGTCGCGGCGCACGAAGGTTCAAAAGTAGAAGCACTGGAACTGCTCGTAGGAGGATCCGATGTCCGTTAAAGTCCTGTTGCCGAACGCCTTTCATAAGCACACCAATGGCACACGCGAGATCGAGTCAGAAGCAGCCAACCTGCCGGCTCTCGTTGTCGACATCGAGACCCATTTCCCGGCGCTGAAGCAGCATCTCCGCGATGGCGACGGCAAAGTGCGGCAGTTCATCAACTTCTATGTCAACGATGAAGACATCCGCTTCCTCGGCAACGATGCGTACGCGTTCAAGGATGGAGACGAAGTGCTGGTAATCCCATCCATCGCGGGCGGATGCTGCCCACCAGGCGTGTGCGCTTGTTGCTCCTACTGTGGCCAGGAAGCCTGCACCTGCGGCTGAGTAAAGATAGGTCACAGATAAGCAGCAAAGTGCAGCGGCTTGTGGATGATCCTCAAGCAGTCCCTTCGATGCGCCAGCATGTATGCGAAGCAGCAATCTGTCGCAGAAGCCACTACAAAACGCCGCTATGCATCGGTGGCACATTACCATCGGAGCCAGTATGTTCCACGTGGAACAATTGACCCGCAGCAGGCAGCCGCGACGGTTGGGTCCCGTCAAGCAAGCCCGGTAAGTCGTCAGCTGCCCATGTCTGTTGCTAGCTGCGGCTGCGCAGTGCCTCGCAGGCGCGGATCAGGTCTGCTTCCTTCTTGGCAAAGCAGAAGCGCAGGAGACTCTCGCCACGATTTTTCCCTGCGGCATCCAGTCCGAAAAAGGCTGAGCCCGCAACTGCCGCCACCCCGGTTTCTTTCAACAGGGTTCGCGCTCGCTCCTTGGCATTGACACCGGCAATCGCTGTGGCATCGGCCAGTACGTAGTAGGCTCCCGGCGGCACAGATGGAATCATGCCGGCGTCGGTGAGCGCTGAGCACAGCTGATCACGCTTCTTCTGATATTCCGTCGACAGTTCAGCGTAAAAATCCGGGCCCAGCTGGTTCAACCCTGCGGCAGCGCCAAACTGTGCCGGCGACGGCGCGCAGACATAGGTCAAGTCATGGAAATAGGCAATGGACGGCAGCCACTCTTTGCTGGCCGACAGGTAGCCGGCGCGCCAGCCGGTGATGCTGAAGGTCTTCGAGAATCCGGAGATAGAAACAGTGCGCTCGGCCATGCCCGGGATGGTCGCCGGGCTGATGTGCCGTGTACCGTCGAAAAGAAAGTACTCGTAAATTTCGTCGGTGATGACGAAGAGGTCATGCTCGTTGACAATGGCTGCTAGGGTCTCGAGTTCGGCGCGTGTAAAAACCTTGCCGCAGGGATTCGACGGCGTATTGATGATGATGGCGCGGGTGTTCGGCTTGATTGCGGCCCGCACCTGGTCGAAGTCAATCTCCCAAGTTCCCTTGGCCATGGGCACGATGGACGGCTCGATCCGCATGGAGAGCAGCGTATTCAGGTGGTAGCCATAGAACGGCTCGAAGAGCACAACGCCGTCGCCCGGGTTGAGCAGTGCCTGCAGCGTTGCGAAGAGCGCGCCGGTAGCGCCGGAGGTGACCAGCACTTCGCTGTGCGCGTCCACGTGCAGACCGTTGTAGTTTGCCAGCTTGGCGGCAATCGCTTCCCGCAGGATTGCAATGCCGTCCATGCGCGTGTAGATGTTGTGGCCGTCTTCGATAGCCTGGATGGCAGCCTGCTGCACGGCTGCCGGCAGGGGCGTATCGCAGACGCCCTGGGCCAGGTTCACGCCGCCCATGCGGTCGCATTCCACGGTCATCGAGCGGATTTCGGACTGCATGATGCGCGGTGAAATCGCGCTGAGCTGGAGACGGCTGACGGCTGGCATGCGGCCATTTTACCGCTGGCCCTCCCCGTTTGTATGCACACCTTCGGGGCAGGCTGTGGCGTCTGCTTGGCGAGTGTGCAGGACCAGCAGGCTCACACTGGCAAGCCATCGGCCGCAGCGATCTTGCTTCGTTGCTGTTGGCTGGCTGATAAGCTGCCTCATCCATGACCTGCGTGCGCAACTTCATGGCGGCAAATGTGTCTAACTGAACAGCGTCGCTGTCCTGAGACAGCCGGTTATGAGGTGGCAAAACATGATGCATTGGAATGCTTCGAGCAGGCTTTGGAGTTCGTCCCGTACGGCGCTGGTGGCGGCAGCGCTTGGCTGTGGTTCTCTCGTATTGCCGCACGTAACGATCCCGGCAGCAGCCCAGGAGAATAACCCGGCACAGGCTGCCCGGACCGATGCCCAGATCCAGGCAGATGTGCTGCAGCAGATTGCAACCGCCCGCGGTATCAAGGGGCAAAAGATTAC
>CAZZYN010000031.1:0-28107 GCA_964658265.1 uncultured Acetobacteraceae bacterium
GATGGCGAACGTAAGTGGGCTGGCGGGCGAAACCCGCGGCCGGTGGAGCGGGTCGCGATTGACGATGCATGGATCGCACCAGCCCTGGCGGCAGCAGCAGCCGGTAAGCCCTTCGAGTTGAAGACGGAAGTGGTCAACGAAGACCTGACCCTCGGCGCAAGACTTGCCGGCGAGCTTACGGCCCAAAACCTGCGCTTAGCCGACTCGAATGCCATCACGATCCGCATGCGCGGAGTGGCCGGACAATCCTTTGGCGCCTTTGCGGTTCCAGGAATGCACCTGGTGCTGGAAGGACTGG
Organism: uncultured Acetobacteraceae bacterium; assembly: GCA_964658265.1. GTDB lineage: Bacteria > Acidobacteriota > Terriglobia > Terriglobales > Acidobacteriaceae. Next base: position 299 of record CAZZYN010000031.1, read on the forward strand.
CCAACGATTTTGTCGGCAAAGGTCTATGCGGCGGAGAGCTGGTACTTCGCGGGCTGGGTCGCGCAGCACTGAACAGCGAACAGCATGTAATTCTTGGAAACGTAGCGCTTTACGGTGCTACGGGAGGGTCGCTGTTCGCGGCGGGCCGTGCCGGGGAACGCTTCGCAGTTCGCAATTCGGGAGCCCTTTCTGTAGTAGAAGGCATTGGCGACCATGGATGTGAATACATGACCGGGGGGCTGGTCGCGGTCCTCGGTGCAACGGGTATGAATTTTGGCGCCGGGATGACAGGTGGCCAGGCTTGGGTCTTTGATGAAAATGGAGAATTCATGGGCAGGCAGCGTTTTCATGCCGGCTTCCTCACTCCGGAAGCGTATGGCTCATTAAATGAAGGCAGTCAGCATTCCCTGCGAACGCTGATCGAATTGCACGAGCAGAAGACTGGCAGTACGCGGGCGCGATGGATGCTGTCAGACTGGGCGAATGTTGCGCCTCACTTTGTGAGGTTGACTCCTAAACCGCAGGCATAGCAGAAGTTGGTCACGGCGTTTGAAGTTGTCTCGCACCGACCGTTATGATGCCTTGTGCCTGCCCACGCAGGAAAAGGAGCAATAAACGATGCGAGTTGGAGTACTCACGGGCGGCGGAGACTGTCCCGGACTGAATGCCGTGATCCGCGCTGTCGTGCGCAAGGGTGTCTTCCATTACAAGGATGAGTTTGTCGGCTTCATCGAGGGCTGGCGCGGTGTAGTTGAAAACAAGACGATGCCGCTGACGATCGACACGGTTTCTGGCATCCTGCAGCTGGGCGGCACCATTCTGCGCACATCGAGAACCAATCCGCGCAAGATGGAGGGCGGCATCGATAAATGTCTCGCTTCAATATCTGCCAACAAGCTGGATGCGCTGATCACCATTGGCGGAGATGACACACAGGGTGTTGCGAATGCGTTGATCGAGAAGGGCGTCAAAGTCGTAGGTGTGCCGAAGACGATTGACAATGATTTATCCGGTACTGATGCCTGCTTTGGTTTTGACACGGCGGTATCGATTGCGACCGAAGCGATTGATCGCCTGCATTCAACAGCTGAAGCGCATAACCGCGTCATTGTCTGCGAGGTGATGGGACGCGATGCCGGCTGGATTGCAATTACCTCCGGGATCGCTGGTGGTGCGGATGTTGTCCTGGTTCCAGAGAAGCCGATCGAGCTGGACCATGTCTGCGCACTGATCAAAAACCGGCATGATCGCGGCAAGCTTTTCTCGATCGTAGTTGTTGCCGAGGGTGCAAAGCTGCCCGGGAGCGATAAGAATGCGACGCTGGGGCAGAAGGTGGATGCCTTCGGGCATGCTCGTCTCAGTGGCATCGGCCAGACGTTAGCCGATCTGATTGAGGAGAAGACCGGCTATGAAACGCGTTCCGTCAATCTTGGTCACACCCAGCGCGGCGGTACGCCGACGGCCTATGACCGGATGCTGGCAACGCGCTATGGTTCCGCAGCGATTGACCTGGTGCATGCCGGCGAATTTGGACGCCTAGTGGTACTGCGTGGAACAGAGATCACCAACATTGCGTTAATGGATGCGATCGCGAAGACCCGGACGATCGGGGATGACCTGGTAGAACTGGCAGCGGGGTTGCAGCCGGAGGTCTAAAGCACCGAATGCTCCTGGGAGACGGTGCAAAGCCGGTCTCCCGGGGCAGATGGCGACTTAATCAGGCTCAGCAGTCTTTGCACTTGGCGAGGATGGCAGCCTGCAGCCGCTCGCGCAGGCCGGCAGGTAGTTCGTACAGTTCGTGGGTGCGGTAGATTTCAATCGTCTTCTGCGTGGTGTGGAGAGTGATGACACAATGCTCGCAGCCGCGCAGGTGTTCCTCGAGATCGGCGCGCAGGTTAAATGAGACGCTTTCGTCGATGTAGTCATCGAGTTCAGCCAGAAATTCCGAGCAAGTCACTTGGCACCTTCCCCATCGCTCTTGCGGAAGTAACGGCTCAGCCGTTCCCGCAACTGCAGGCGCGCTCTCAACAGCCGCGATTTCACTGCCGGTACGCTTAAGCCCAGCGTTTCAGCAGTTTCTTCTGTCGAGAGACCTTCCACGTCACGAAGAACAAAGACGACGCGAAAGCCAGGCGGCAGCCCATTAATTGTCTTGCGCAGTATTTCGGCCAGTTCGGCCTGGTTATACTGCTGCTCCGGGTTAGGTCTCCATTCCGCCAGGTCACGTGGAACAGCACCTTCGTCCGTTTGAATGTCTTCGTCGATCGAGACCATTCTGCCGGTACGCCGTTTGCGTAACCGCATCAGTGCCTCGTTCACTGCGATCCGAACCAGCCAGGTATAGAACTTGGAATTGCCCTGGAACTGGTCGAGCTTCTGATAGGCCTTTAGAAACGCGTCCTGAACAACGTCCTGCGCATCTTCCCGATTCTGCGTAATGTGCTGCGCGATGCGGAAGACCTGCCGGTCGTATTGTTTTACGAGCGTTTCAAATGCCGCTACATCCCCTCCCCGGGCCCTAGTGACAAGCAGGACGTCAGGATGCGGTTCTTCCGCAACTACTGGTTGGATGGCCGGTATGGAATTCGGTTTCAAGTTTTCAGCCATGGAATCCTGTATTTGCCGAGAATGCGGCGTGTCTTGCTGGAGCCATAGTAAATCGGCGGATGATGCAGGGCAAAGGAGGGCGTTGACCGGCGAAAGTAAAACCTTGCCGAGAAGGGTACGATCTGCGGAAGTTGCATAGCAGGGCGTGAGCTTTCACCTTACATTAAGAGCAGGCTACGTAAGGCGGGATCGCTGTGACTCGGTTGGCAGCTTTGGCGGCACGAACGTTAACGACAGCAGCATTGATTGCTGCGCTCATGGCGGGACATTTGCCGGGGCATGCTCAATCTGCAAATGCGCGGAAGAAGCATGCCAGCAGCACTGCGCACCAAACAGTACACGTGGGACATGCGACGTCGCGGCGAGCGCACGGCCATCCCCGTCACGCAAAGACGCGCCGTGCTGCCCGCACTGCACGAAGTATCGCGAAGAGCCGCAAGCTGCAGCATGCGTTCTTGGCCTCATCGCAGCTCCGGCCGATGGCCCAGCAACTCGCAGCCAATCGCACGCCATCTGCCTACGCAGGCGTGCTCGCCTATGCGCATGCACATCCAGGCGACGCCGCTGCGGCGGCGTACCTGGCGCTGGGACACGCCTATCTATTGGATCGCAATTATCCCCTTGCCATCTCAAACCTGGGACAGGCCAATGCGCAGGGAGAATCGCTGGATGATTATGCTGATTATCTGACAGCTCAGGCGCAGATTCAATCCAACCAGCTACCTGCTGCCGAACAGCTTCTGACCAGTTTTGCGGTTAAGCATCCGGACAGCATTTTTGTCGGGAATCTGCCTGTGACGATCGCCAGTCTATCGATACAGCAGGGTGACCCGCAGACAGCCCTACGTGTATTGAATGAGCATGCTTCCGATCCAATTGCGGGCCATTCTGATTATCTTCTGGCCCTGGCGCGCGCACAGCAGGTGGCGGGTAATACGGAGGCGGCAGCCAAGACGTTTCGCCGCATTTACCTTGGCTACCCGTTGAGCGGGGAAGCGATGCAGGCGAAGCTGCAATTGCAGACCCTGGGGGCAGAAGCCCCGCTGACCGTGGCAGAGCGTCGTGCCCGTGCCGATGCTCTCTATGCAGCCCAGCGATTCGGTGAAGCCGACGAAGAGTACCGGATGCTCGCCAGTGATCCGCAGAATACGGATGCCAGTCTGCAGCAGTCTCTAACGGTGGCAGCAGCTGCGTGTGATTACAAGATGAAGCGCGCGACGATTGCACAGGTTCAGTCGCTACCCGATTCGGCGAACGAAGCAGGGGCACGTCGTCTCTATCTGCTTATGGAACTCGCCAGGGATCGCGGCGATCTGGATGTGCAGCAGGCGACTGTGACCCAGATGGAGCAGCGGTTCGGCACGAGTCCCTGGCTGGCAGAAGCGCTTTACTCATCAGGAAACATGTATATGCTGCGCAAGGATTATCCGCAGGCTGTGACGTACTACATGGAGCTGGCGCGGCGTTTTCCGTCGATCTGCCATAAAGGTGAAAATGTATCGTGTTCCAATTACGCGCCAAGCGCCCATTGGCGTGCTGCTTGGTTGACCTATCGGCAGGCAAACTACGCGCAGGCTGCTGTGCTGTTCGACGAGCAGGTGGCGAATTATCCGGGCGGAAAAGAAATTCCGTCGGCACTGTACTGGCGAGGTCGCATTTATCAGGACCAGGAACAGGCGCCGGAAAAGGCTGCTGCCTACTACCAGACGCTAAGCACTACGTATCTCCATTACTACTATGCGCAGCTGGCGGCGCAGCGGCTAAGCGAGATGCATGGCGTGACGCCTCTCGAGATGCCGCAGCTGAGCAATATTCATCGCGAAGAGATTCCCGCCCTGACGGACGACATTCCCGAAGATGATGTGCACGTGGTGCGTGCCAAGCTGCTGGCAAACGCCGGCCTCAACGAGTACATTACGCCCGAGATCCACGCGGCAGAAGGCAGCGACGAATGGGGCGGTTTCGCGGAAGCTGAAATCTATTCGTCGTATGGCGAGAACTTCAAGGCGATGCATGTAATGAAGAAGGCCATTTCGTTTTATGCCTCCGCATCGATCGATGAGATTCCATTGACCTACTGGCGCATTTTGTTCCCGCAGCCGTACTGGAGCACGATCCAATCGGAATCCTCGAAGAACGGACTGGATCCGTACATGGTCGCGTCGCTGATCCGCCAGGAGTCCGAATTTAATCCCGGAGTGATCTCTCACGCGAATGCTTATGGATTGATGCAGCTGCTGCCGTCAGTGGGCCGGCAGATGGCGAAGCAGGATGGAATCCGCCATTTCACTGAAAGCGAGCTGCTTGATCCGAATATGAACATCCGGCTCGGCACGTTGTATCTTCGCCAGACGCTGAGCAAGTTCGGTAATCGGCCGGAATATGCCTTTGCTGCCTACAATGCGGGTGACGATCGCGTGACCGACTGGCAATCGATCGGCACCTACAAAGGCGTGGACGAGTTTGTCGAGTCGATTCCTTTTACGGAGACGCGCGATTACGTGCAGGCTATTATCCGCAACGAGATGATCTATCGCGAACTGGGCCATGCGAATGAAGCGCATGCCGAAGCCGCACCGCGAGCAACTTCCGCACGTGCTTCGCAGTAAGCTAGCATAGCGAAGGAGCATCGAGCACCAAGCGGCTCCTGCACTGGCCCGGATGGCGGAATCGGCAGACGCAGCGGACTTAAAATCCGTCACCCGTAAGGGAGTGGGGGTTCAAGTCCCCCTCCGGGCACTCTACTATGCGGAATCATCCGCTTGGAGCTGGGTCAAGCTCCTTAAGCCGTTCTGCACGATTAGAGAGATACTTTCATTGGTCGGACACATAGTCTTTGAGCATTGGGTTCCTAACCTTGAATCTTCACGTTGCCATCGTCTGCGCAGGAATCGGTGTGTTTTCAGGAGCAACTGCTGCCGGTCAGGACCTTGGTCTGAGTCCGACTCGCCCGACGATCGCAAACAGCGCGGCGGTGCAGAGTCCCGGGGTACTTCAGATTGAGACGGGTTACGACGCGTATCCCCAGCGGGTCCCGGGAAATCAACAGACGGTCGACACGTTCATTGCGTACACAGTCTTGCCACGTCTCCGGTTGGATTTTGCCTGGTCTGCCTTCAATCATCAAGCTGGCGGCGGAGAAGCGGCTGTAAATGGAATTGGCACCGTATCGCTTGGCGGCAAGGTCGAATTGAAGAAGGAGGACTACCACCGGCCAGCACCAGGAATTGCGGTGCAGTACGAAGCTGAGATTCCTGCCGCCAGCAATGCAGCTCTTCAGGGCTACGGTCAGCAATTGATCCTGCTGGCGAACCATCACTACGGCGTCAAGGGCGATACAGATGTCATTGTGAATGCATCCATTGTTCAATCCGATTGCCAGTCGCTCACCGGATGCAGCTATGGCGGGCAACAGTCTTTAGCAGTTAGTTATCACGTGCAGAAAGATACACGACTGTATGCGGAGGTATTTGCACAGAATACCTCGCAATCGAATACTCCTCCCGGGACGTACGTGTTTAGTGGCTTTTATCATCAGTTCCACGAGGCATTCGGAGTGGATGGAGGATTGCGCTTTGGCGTCAGTGACCATTCGGCGAGTGTCGGGACAACGATCGGACTGGTCTTCGGTCGTCGTCTCGCCAAGCATGCTGAGAGGGCTGCAGCGCACTGACGCCTCCAGATGTTCCTGAAGTCCCGAGAAGGCAAAAAGGGGTCGTGGCGGCAGAGTCATCGAGCACTCAGGTGGCTAAGAAGCTGGCTGCGCCGCTGGCTTCCTGCAGGCTGTGACGAATCGCGTTCAGGAACATCCTGTTGTCAGGAGGCTTCTGAAAATAAGCAGCGGCATGGCCTTCCAGTGCACGGTTTTTGTTGCCTGCGGGTTCGCGCGCACTGAGGACGATCACCGGGATCTTGGCGAGTTCCGGCAACTCTTTCATACGGTCGAGCACCCCGAAGCCGTCGCCTCCCGGCAGGCCGAGGTCAAGTATGACCAGGTCCGGATGTTCCTTGCGTGCAAGCCAGATCGCTGAGATGGCGTCCGGTGTCGATATTACGGCATATCCATAAGCCCGCAGTCTTGGTACCAGGCCTAATACGAGGTGCGCGTCGTCGTCCACTATCATGATCTTTTTGGCAGCCATGGCATTGTCTCCTCTATGTTCAGGTGTTCCTGCAGGATTAGTTCCAGCCTTGAAGTCCATACAGCGTCACTGATCCCCGGTTGGGCGTGACGCCCAGGCAGGTCGATCGACGTGATGATTGCCTTCACGGCAGCAGTAAGCTCAAGGTTCTTCAACTCCAGTTTCAAGCGTGCTGTGATCGCCGCAGCTCCATGTCTGCCTGCGCAGGCAATGATGAAGAGGGTAACGCGCTGATTGCCTGCCTCCATCCATGGCAGAACCGCGTCGCGGCCTGCGCGGATGCATCGCTTCGCCATCCGCGCAGTTTCTTCAAGGAATTGAGTGTCATCCGGAAGAAAACGGTTTTCGATATCGAGTGCAATGAGGGACAGCTCGGTCGGGTGCAGCCGTGCATAATCAAGAACCGGCATGCAATGGCCGCTCATCGTGAACAACGGCAGAGTGAAGAAGAATCTGCTTCCCAGACCAGGCTCGCTTTCCACCCACATGGAGCCGCAATGCTGTGAGACCAGCTCCCGCGCGATGGACAAGCCCAGTCCCAGGCCTTCCCGACTCGATGCTGTGCCGCTTTTAACCTGGGCCAGCCGGTCGAATACCATCTCGAGATGCTCGGGAAGAATGCCGCAGCCAGTGTCCCGGACAGAAAATTGCAGCAGACCGCTATCTCTGCCGTACGTCCCAACAGAGACGACGATCGAGCCTGTAGACGAAGTGAACTTGATTGCATTATCAATAAGGTTGGTCAGGATCTGCTTTAAGCGATGTGGATCAGCCCATGCATATGGCAGGTCGTCTTCGATCTCACTGCTGATCGCGAGTGACTTGCGCTCCGCATTTCTCCGGCAGGCGCTGAGAACCTCGGTCACCACACGTTGCGCGTCGACACGCCGCGGAACGATGGTGAGTTTCAAGCTATCTGCTCGTGTAATCTCCAGCAGGTCTCCAACCATCTCCTGCAGCTGTGAGACATTCTCGAGTGCCAGCAAAAGTTGATCCTGCTGCCCGGGTGCTACTGCACCCAGCAAGCCATCGGTCACATTACTCACAAAGAAATAGATAGCTGTCAGCGGGGTGCGAAGTTCGTGGGAAACATTGGACAGGAACGTCTCCTGCAGACGCCGCTTTTCGTCCTGCGCGGCTTCAAGCGCAATCGACACCTGCTTCTTTTCGGTAGTGTCCTGGAGGATGATGGTGAACCCGCGAAGAGTTCCCGATTGCTCGTAGAATGCGGTCTTCGTCACAATGGCCCAGAAGCTTGTCCCATCCGCACGCACTCTCCAGCCCTCGTCTTCGGCTCTTCCGGCAGCGCGCGCTTTTGCAATCTGCCGTTCCGGTAGACCATCGGCAACATCCTGGGGCGTGAAAAGGCACGCGAAACTGTGCCCCAGGATCTGCTTTTCCTTATATCCCAGCAGCCGCTCGACTCCGCGATTCCAGCTGGTCACGATGCCGTCGCAGTCCATCGTCAGCAGTGCATGGTGGTTGACTCCCTCCACCAGCAGCCGGAACTGACCCTCACTCTCGGCCAGCACTGCAGCGGCTGCAAGACGTGACTGGTCGGCCAGTTTCTCAGTTTCGGCAAGTGCGCGCAACGCCTCACCTTTGGACAGCTCGGCCAGTTGCAGAGACTGTTCCGCCCGCTTGCGATCAGTAACATCAATCACGATGCCGGTAAATTTAAGCGGCGTTCCATCCAACGTGTGAGTGCAGCGTCCTCGCGCAGAGACATGCCGTTCGCCGCCGCTGCTCAACAGCCGATACTCCTCGGCATATTCGTTGCCGGGACTGGTGCCGAGCAGGATGGCAGCCTGCACCCGCTCAAGATCATTCGGATGAATATTCTTGGCGTACTCGCTGAAAGTCGCGCCAAGCCGTCCCTGCTCCTGCTCGATTCCAAACAGATCCGCGACGGTCGGATCCGCACACAGTCTGTCTTCTCTCACGTGCCACTCCCAGACTCCTATACCGTTCGCCGCGATCAGGGCAAGCTTGAGTGTGTCTCGGGTGGAGTGCAGGGTGCGTTCTATTTCGTCTCTCTCGTCCCTGGTCTGGGCAAACGTAGTCAGGAAACGGCCCATGTTTTGTAACAGCCGAGGCGCCATCTTAAGGAAAAATATGGCGGCAGGAACCGATGCTGCGGCACAAAGCACTTTCACGGCCGCCGCCAGAGGATAGTAGGGTCTCCATACTGTAAGCATTTCCATGGCATGAGTCGCGCCACACGCCGCGATGAACGTGCCAAATGAAACCAGTACCCATACGTACGGGCGCAGCGAACGCAGCGTCCAGATGCGACAGACCATCCAGAAGAGTCCGGCGAAGATTAGCGCGTAGGCGGTCGAAATCAGACCGTCTGCAATGACATTTGTCCAGATCAACCCGGGTCGTGCAAGGTAACAGTAACGATGCGGAAGATAGTCTGCGGAGAACAATGCATCCCGCACCGCAAGCCGAACAGCAAAAATTCCACCGACGATCCCGAGGATAGCGGTTAGAAATGGCATCCGACGATTGGTGCTGAAACCCATTGAGGACTATATCGACCGGGAATGACGAAGCATCAGTTGTTGATAGAGCGAGTGGAGACCGAGCGAGCATCAACGACAGGATGAGCTGCATACCACACTGTTCCGGCAGTGCCGTTATCCAAGATCGCGATAGTCGACATGTGCATCACGGTCCCACGCAGCCTCGAAGTGATCGGCCATTCGATATGCATCCAACTGGCTGCAGCTTTAATTGCAAAGGCATTCTCAACTCAAGTTCCTGCCGTTGGGAACTGCGGCTCTGCTTCATGCGTAGTTGATCGAGAGAGTCCATTCAAGCCGTAGAGCACAGAGTTTCCGGGGCCCGGCACAGGAGTAGAGAAGTGAGGCTAAGAAGTGCCGGAAACCTGACCAGGTTGGAAATGCTGGTCATGTTTGTCCTGTCTCTCACGGCCGCTGCAGCCAACGCACAGGTGGGTAGCCAGGAGAAAGGGCAGCCCGAGCCAAGCGTGGTAAGTGAAAGACAGCCGAGCTCGCAGCCTGTAGCCGATGTGAAGGTCCCGCTGCTTGAACACGCTATTTCGCTGGCAGACTTTCCTGACCTCGAGCCTAAACCGGAGCTCAAGGATAAGCTCGGCCACCTCGCGCAATTTATCCAGAACGCGCCGGTGGATGGCGCCGCGGCGACTGAGTCGACCGAAGTATATCTCGGCCGCACCAGTACTGCCCTCTACGTGGTCTTTCTGTGCTTTGACCAGCATCCGGAGTTGATCCGGACGCACCTTGCGCGGCGTGAAAATATTCTTAAGGATGATTTTGTGACGATCAATCTCGACCCCTTTCAGGACCGGCAGCGCGGCGTCGAGTTCCAGGTCAATCCGAGTGGTGTGCAGGCTGACGCTGCATGGACGGAAGCTAATGGCTATGACTACAGCTACGACCAGGTATGGGATTCCGAGGGCCGCATTGCACGCAAAGGATGGATGGCGCTCATTTCCATTCCGTTTCGAAGCCTCCGCTTTCCGCCTCGTGGAAGTGACTGGGGCGTGGTTCTGTGGCGCAATCTTCCACGCAACAGTGAAGTCGACTTTTGGCCGCGCATTTCCGCGAATGTAAGCGGTCAGCTAAGCCAGGAGGGAACACTGCACCTCGACAGCCTGGAGGGCGTGACGTCTTCACATAATGTGCAGATCAATCCGTATGCTCTTGCGCAGAATGAACATAGTCTGCAGACGCTTGATCCGTCGAATCCCTTCTTCTCCAGCCGGCAGCTTGAAGGCACGTCGGGCGGGGAAGCCAAAGCTGTGTTGAGAGATTCCGTCGTCTTCGATGCGACGATCAATCCTGACTTCTCCGACGTGGAAAGTGATCAGCCGCAGTTCACGGTCAACCAGCGATACCCTGTGTATTTTCCCGAGCTGCGGCCTTTCTTTCTGGAAAATGCAAGCTACTTTGCGACGCCGCTCACACTCCTATACACGCGCAATATTATCCGGCCACAGTTTGGAGGCAGGATCACTGGAAAGCTGGGAAGGACGAATCTAGGCTTGCTGGCAATCGATGATCGTGAGCCTGGCCAGACCAGCCAGCCGGGTGATCCGTTGTACAGCAGCAAAGCAAAGTTCTTTGTGGGCAGAGTTTCGCAGGATCTTGGGAAAGGATCGAATATCGGCCTGATCTACACCGACGAGGAATTCGGCGGCGGATCAAACCGACTCGGCGGAGCGGACTTTACCTGGCGGCTTGATAGTCATTGGACGGTGCTGGGCCAGATGGTAGAGAGCTCGACACATCAGAATAATCCGGCCAGCAAGGCTGTCGTGTTTCCTTCCGGCTACAACGCGGGTCCTGCCACCGATGTCCAGGTCCAACGGAATGGCCACTCTTTTAACCTGTTCAACGAGTACCAGGACATCAGCAGGGGATTCACGACGCAGGTTGGTTTCCTGCAAACTGCAAATATCCGCAGCGATCATCTGCATGCCAATTATCAGTGGTATCCGAAGAAGAGCAAACTACAGAGCATCGGTCTGGAGACGAATCAGAATGTCGCGTTCGATCACGCGAATAATCGTGTGTATCACTACTCGACCTTTGATCCGTTTCTGCTGCTTCGCCGGAACATTGTGCTGGCGCCAATTGGCGGACAGAACTCCGATACGGTTGGTCCGCAGAACGGCTATCCACTGGCCACAAGCCGCAACTTCACAGAAGACTATGGTGGATTCGTCGCGCGCGGCCAGCCCTGGCAGCAGCTCAACTTCAACGTGCAGGCGATCAAGGGCGGTAATGTCAATTACAACCCGGCCAACGGGCCGCCGCCTTTTCTGCTGAACCAGGAGACAGTGCAGGCGCTAATTTCCATCAACCCGCTGCGACAGTTGACCAACGACAATACATACCTCCTGGATCGGGACCACTCTGCAGCGACAGGCCAGTCAGTGTATGAAACCCAGGTATTTAGAACCAAGCTGAATTATCAATTCACACGGGCGTGGTCTGCGCGTCTGATTGCGGAATACGACACAACCATTGTGAACCCCGCGCTCACCTCCCTAGCACGGACTAAGCAGGTGCAGACGCAAGCACTCCTGACCTGGCTGCCGCATCCCGGAACTGTTATTTATATCGGTTACAACGACGACCTGCAGAATTTCAAACACCACCTTTGCAGTGCGGGATCAGACGTACACAGCTGCAGACAGGATCAGCCGATCCTTCCTCGCGGCCCTGGCTATTTGAACGACGGACGACAGATCTTCGTGAAGGCCAGCTACCTGATTCGATTCTGATCTTTTCCTGTCAGCAGGCAATTCAGCTTCGTCCCCGTCCGCCTTTTTCGAACAGCAGCGAGATCCCTAATACCAGCTCAGAGAGCGGCCAGCATTGATCCAGCCCTCTTCAATTCATCAGCAGAAACTGTATGCGGACGGCCCGGATATCGCTGCAGTTGCACCTGCCCGCCGATCTCCTTCAATAGCGCAGCGGACTGCTGCACACGAAGCCAAGGCACGTGCGGATCGGGATCGCCCGAAGCAAAAAACACGGGAGTGCCTTCAAGGTCGCCGGTGAGATCAAGGGGAGCGTGCAATGGCCCGATGAGGCCTCCCGTGAATGCAAGGAGAGCCGCAAACTTCCGCGGGTTGCGTCCTACGTACTCCGTGGCGAGACAGGCACCCTGAGAGAAACCAGCAAGTGCGACCCGGTGCGCCGGAATGCCCGCAGCCAACACCAATTCTTCTGTTCTACGGATAGTGTCCAGCGCGTCTGTCAGCTGCGGCTCATTCTGGTCTCTTGGAACTAGAAAGGAATACGGATACCAGGAGTTGCCTGTCGCCCGGGGCGCGAGGAGTGCCCAGTCCGGTGGCGCAACCGCTTCGCCGAGATGAAGAATGTCTTCGGCGGAGCCGCCACGGCCATGGAGCAGGATGATCGCTCCAACTGCCTCGGCGAGCGACGCGCCGCCTGACAACACAGATCCTGGCTCGTCGAAAGATGCCATCATCGGCTTACCCCAGCTTTATGTGCTGCATTGACCAGCTCTGCCGGCTGCGTATGTTTATGCAAGGTGATCGGCTTTACCCGTGCTTCGATCATCGCCCGCTGAGGCTCGAACCATTCCGGAATCTTCAATGCTTCGCCAAGGGTCTCCACACTTTCATCAATTAAGAATCCGGGATTATCTGTCGCGATTTCGAAGAGGACGCCTCCAGGTTCCCGAAAATAGATGGAGTGAAAGTAAGTGCGGTCCTGAACGGGCGTTACACTCGCGTGCTTGGAGATCTCTTCAAGCCACTGCTGCTGTGACGAGTCATCTGCTGCCCGGAAGGCAATGTGATGAACTGTGCCGGCACCCATGTGCCCTGATCTGGCATTTGGGTCGACTAATACATCCACAAAGCGTCCGCGTGCTGTTCCCGCAGCCGTGAAGCGTGTTCGGGACCCTTCGGTCGCAACTTCCTGGTAGCCCATTACTGCGAGCATAGCCCGGGTCTTCTCGATGCTGACTTCCAGAAGTGTCGTACCGAAAAATCCCTGTACAGCGTATTCAGCCGGAACGTCGGCATAGCGCGGAGCCGCGGTTGAGGTGGAGTCCTTGTGTTCAACCAGTTCAAGCAGCATGCCGTCGGGATCACGGAACGCAAGATGGACCCCACCAAAATAGGAGTGTTCCTGCGTGTTCACCTGCTTGTCTTTCAGACGCTCACGCCAGTACTGGATAGAACCAGGCGGGATCGAGAAGGTGGTTGCCATGGTTTCGCCTGCGCCGCGCTGGCCTGCTCTTGCGTCTGGCCAGGGGAAAAAGGTGAGGATGGTACCGAGTGTTCCGACATCATCGCCGAAATAAAAATGGTAGGTGCCGGGATCGTCGAAGTTGATGGTTCGCTTTACGAAACGTAATCCGAGTATCCCTGTGTAGAAATCAAGATTCCGTTGAGGGTCGGAAGCAATCGCTGTCACATGGTGCAAGCCGGCGATGGATGTTGTCATGGTGTTGATCCTTTCTGGTCAGGTGCATTGTTGCAAGCGGGCGCCTCGCATCCAGCAGGCCTATATTCCTGGGTCGTCAGGAGGGTTGGCGCGGACAGCCTCAAGCTGCCTGTCCAGCTTCCGCAATCCGGCAAAGGTTTCGCTACGCTCTTCCGCCGTCAGTACACTCATCCACTGCTTAAGATTGCCGCTGTGTTCCTGGTATGCAAGGGTGATCTGGGTGCGCCCATCATCGGTGAGCATCAGGACACGAGCCCGGCGATCCTTACTGGTCAGAGTGCGGACGATCAGGCCACGCTGCTGCAGACGATCGACGGCCGCAGTCATGGATCCAGTTGCCAACAGGGCACAAGCCTGGATATCAGTGATGGTCATGGGCCCTTTATGAAGCAGCGCTTCGAGCAGCATGAAATCTGTGAGGCTCAGCCCTGCGTCGAGGAAACTTGCTTCGATGAGAGCGCTCATCGACCGGTAGCACTGCGCGAGCGATATCCAGACGCGCTCCGGGGTCGCATGTGTTCGTCGACTCAACCCGCATCCTTGATTGCCGTGCCATCATTGAACGTCATGCAGAAGAGAGCATATATGCTTTCAAAAGGATTCTTTTGCAAAGCATAAATGCAAACCTGAGCCGTGTTGTCTCGCTAACGGACCTCGATCCGGTGGGAGACGCGCCGCCGCAAAGGCTGGCAGTACCATGTTTCAATGGCATTTCAAAACGGTTTGAGCCGCAGTGTCGGTGTGATCCTGGCATGCTGCTCAGCGCATCTGGCGGGCCAGGCGCACAGTGCAGCGTCAGCGCCGCCTGCGGGGGTCAAGCAGCGGGTCTGCGCGGGACGGGGAATCCCACAGTTTGCCGATGTGACGAAGCAGTCCAGGATTCAGTTCAAGCATCTTTCGGCACCCGAGAAGAAGTACATCATTGAGTCGATGAGCGGCGGCGTGATCGTGATTGATTATGACCGCGACGGCTGGCCGGACCTGTACTTCCCAAACGCGCCAACTGTCGATATGGCGCTGGCCGGGAAGCGCGCGCCGAGCGCGCTGTACCACAATAATCACGATGGAACGTTCACTGATGTTACTGGTCGCGCAGGAGTCGAGTTCCCGGGCTTTGCGATGGGCGGGGCGGTCGCGGACTACAACAACGACGGCTGGCCCGACTTGTATATCACCTGCCTGGGTGGCAATGTGCTTTACCGCAACAACGGCGATGGCACCTTTACAGACGTCACCAAGCAGGCGGGTGTTGCGGATGGCCGCTGGTCGACAGGCGCAGCCTTCGCCGACTACGACGGAGACGGCTTTGTCGACCTGATGGTCACAAACTACGTCGACTACAAACTGGGGGATCTCGCCAACTTTGGCAAGAGCGCAACCTGCAAATACCGCGGTCTCGATGTGCAGTGCGGACCACGCGGTCTGCGCGGCGCCGGCGACAGTCTCTGGCATAACAATGGAAACGGAACCTTTACCAATGTTTCGGTGCGCGCGGGCGTAGAGGATAAACCCGGCTACTTCGGACTAGGCGTCGCCTGGTCGGATTTTGAAAATACGGGTCGCCCGGACTTGTACATAGCAAACGACTCCACGCCAAATTATCTGTACCGCAATGATGGCAACGGTAAGTTCACAGACATCAGCTTCGCTTCCGGTACAGCCGTCAGCGATGACGGCTCAGAGCAGGGATCGATGGGTGTCGCCATCGCCGACTATAACCATACCGGCCTGTTTTCCATCTACATCACCAACTTTGCCGATGAATACAACACGCTCTACCGGAACAACGGCAAAGGCGATTTCACGGATGTTTCCTACGATGCGGGGGTGGCCTTGCCCTCGCTGCCATGGGTGAAATGGGGAACTGTTTTTGCGGATCTGGATAACGATGGATGGGCTGATCTGCTGGCCGTCAATGGGCAGGTCTATCCGCAGGTAGATCAACTACCTTCCGGCGCGCGATACCATCAGCCGAAAAATCTCTTCATGAACGACCGGAATGGGACATTCTGTGACGCGAGTCTGCAGGCCGGCCCAGCCGTGCGCGAGCCTCGTGTCAGCCGAGGCCTGGCAATGGCGGATCTGGATAACGATGGCAATGTTGATGCGGTCGTCGGGGACATCGATGGCAGCCCTATGATCCTGCACAACGTTGGCGTGCCTGGCCAGCACTGGGTGAGCCTGGAACTTGGTGGCGTCCGCAGCAATCGTCTTGCCATAGGAGCAAAAGTCACAGTGGTGGCTGGAGATCTGCGGCAGACGGACGAAGTGCGCAGCGGCGGCAGCTATCTTTCGCAAAACGATTTAAGGCTGCATTTTGGATTGGCCGGGCATGCTGTGATTGATCTCCTTGAGGTGCGCTGGCCGTCGGGCGCCGTCGATCGACTGGAACATCTACCTGCTGATCACTTTTATACAGTCCTCGAGGCTAAAGGCTTGGTGAAACAGGATGAGCTGATGCCGGTTGGTGCCGCGAAGAAGCACTTAACGCTTCAGGAAACGCCAAAAGGAATTCAGCCTGAAGGCGTCCTAAAAGTACCGTGAAGCCCAAATGATAACGTCATCATCTCAATCTTTCGATGGACAGCCGTATCCTCCATCATGTATATCAACCATGGCTCGGAATAGGAGTCGTGCGTCGTTCTGAAGCAGTTAAGCAAGACACGTAACTGGGTAGTTCAAGAACAGATCCGCGGAGTGACAGCGGAGAGACATCTTTCAATTTGGAGTGCCAGGTGAGAAACAAGAATCTATTACTCAGCGCAACCGCTGCGCTGCTGTTTTCATTGACACCGCTGTACGCTCAGCAGACGACCGGCGCCGTTATCGGCACTGTCACGGATTCGAGCGGCGCGACCGTTGCCAATGTGACCGTGGTCGTCTCTGACGCCTCAACCGGTTTCAGTCGCACCGTGACCACTAACGACAGTGGTCAATACTCCGTCACGGATATACCGACCGGTACCTACAAAGTGTCGGTGACCGCCCCTAACTTCAAAGCGTTTGTCACCAACGATGTTCATGTCGACGTTGCGACGACGGACACTGTAAATGCGCAGCTGCAGATCGGTGCCGCATCTGACACAGTCACCGTGCAGGACACGAATGTCCAGGTACAGACCGACAACGCGGCTCTCGGCCAGGTCATTGATGGCACGCAGGTGAAAGAGCTGCCACTGAACGGCCGCAGCTTCGTTGAGCTGACCCAGCTACAGCCGGGCGTATCCGCTGCCAACAATTTCGATACAAAGAACAAAGGTTTGCAGGGTGGCGTGGATATGTCGGTTAATGGCAATCCAACGACCAACAACCTGTTCCTGATCGATGGTGTCAACAACAACGACACCGGTTCGAACCGTACCATCCTGATCTACCCGTCGAACGAAGCAATTGCCGAGTTCAAGATGCTGACGAACAGCTTCAGCGCTCAGTATGGCCAGGCGTCCGGCGCCATTATCAGTATCGTGACACGCAGCGGAACGAACGCTTTTCACGGCAGTGCTTTCTACGATGGCCGAAATGACGTCTTAGACTCCTTCACCTATTTCGCTCGCCAGAACGCGAATCCTTCGCTTCCTGAAGGCGGCAAAGACAAGCTTCGCCGTAATGACTGGGGCTATTCCGTTGGCGGTCCGATCAAGCGCGACAAACTGTTCTTCTTTTTCAGTGAAGAATGGAACCATGAAATTCGTGCTCGTACGGTGACGACCTGTGTTCCGAGTGCGGCAGAACAGGCTGGTGACTTTTCAAATCCAACCTGCGGTGAGCCAACACCTACCTTTGACGCTGCCATCGCAAAGCCCGGGAGCAATGGCCACGCGCTCAACTCTGTCGATCCCGCTGCGACTACGCTGTTGAAGCTGTATCCGCTGCCGACACGCGACACTGCCGCAAACAACTGGTCAACCTCTTTGCCGACAGGTCTGTTCTGGCGTGAAGAGAACGTTCGCGCCGATTACAACCTCACGCCGAAGAACGTCATTACCGGTCGTTACACGCAGGACACCTGGAGCAATCCCGCGTACAACGCCGGATACTGGGGAGATACACCGTTCCCTGCGCTGGACAGCAGCTGGGCTCAGCCTTCGAAGTCGGTGATGGGCCGCTGGACTTCTACTATCAGCAACACACTCGTGAACGATGCCGCATTCCAGTACTCCAATAACCGTATCGTCATCACCGCGGGTGGAACCGACCCCGGTCTGCTCACACAGCTGACGTCTGCTTTTCCAACCATTTACCCCGCGACTGACAAGCATGCCGTGGTTGGCGTACCGCAGGTTAACTTTGGCGGCGGCTACAACGGCGGCAACAGCACAAGCTTGATTGCCCCCTGGCAAAATCAGCTCGATCTTTACAGCTTCCAGGACGACGTTTCCAAGATCTTCAGCAAAAATGTGTTGAAGTTCGGCGTCAGC
This sequence comes from uncultured Acetobacteraceae bacterium, assembly GCA_964658265.1. Classification (GTDB taxonomy): domain Bacteria; phylum Acidobacteriota; class Terriglobia; order Terriglobales; family Acidobacteriaceae. Next base: position 18,443 of record CAZZYN010000031.1, read on the forward strand.
CTCGATTGGGATGGTAAGAACGAAGATACTGGCCCGGCAAGTTCGGAACGGCCCTCCATCAGCACGGCAAACGCGGACGTCACAAACGCTGGTGGCATCGCAACTGGAAACCAGCTGGCGAACTTCGAAGTGCCCGGAAACAAGTTCCTCTTCTCCGAAACATCAACCAATGTACGTGCACAGCTTCGCTGGCGTGACTATGAGTTTTACGTAACGGATAACTACAAGCTGAGCCCGCGCCTGACCATCGATGCTGGTGTCCGCTACTCCATCATGCCGCCGACCTACCAGCCAAACAACCAGATCACGAGCTTCCAGCCGAACCTTTACAACCCGGGTCTTCCGGCAAGCGACGCCTGCAACGGTCTGTGGGTGGCCCCCGGAACAGATCCATGCGGAGCGGCCAACAAACAGTTCGGTACGAACTTCTCTGCGGGTACTCCCGGTCCGAACAAGTATCTGATCAATGTCAACTATCACTTGTTTGCACCGCGCGTCGGTTTTGCCTATGACGTGTATGGAACAGGCAAGACTGTAGTGAGTGCCGGTGGTGGTCAGTTCTACCAGCGCGAGCGCGTATCCCGCTACACTGCTGTTGCGAATGCACCATTTGCACTCAATGCTTCAAACGTGGTGAAGACACTGTCCGGGCCGACGCCCGCGGTTGTTGTCGGCACTGCGAGTCCTGCGGGTGGCTTGGATGCGAAGGCAATCCTGCCGAACTCGTGGCAGTGGAACCTTACTCTCCAGCAGCAGCTGAACAACAACAGCCTCTTCTCTATCAGCTATGTCGGAAACAAAGGCACACATCTGACGTCCAGCTATGACATCAACCAGGTTCCACAGTCCAAGTGGGAGCAGGCGTCCTTCTCCTCAGGTGGCGCGATCAACGCGCTTCGTCCCTACTCTAATTATGGAACGCTGACCTGGTGGACACATGATGGCAACTCGAGCTTCCAGGGTCTGGAAACCCTGTTTAAGACGCGAGTGCATAACCTTCAATTCCTAGCCGCCTACACCTGGTCGCATTCCATTGCTGACATCGTTCTTGATGACTCCAGTGGCGGCCTTGGCTCACAGACGCGGACCTACTATCCGAACCCCCGTCTGGATCGCGGTAATGGCGACACTAATCGTCCGAATAACTTTGTTGCAAACGCCGTCTACAATCTGCCGTCATTGTCTGGTTCCAACCACTTGATGAAAGAGACTCTTGGCGGATGGGAACTGAGCGGCATCACCAGCGCAGCGAATGGTAACTCCTTCAGCATTTATGAGGGAGCGGGAGAGAATAGCTCACTGCTTGCTATTCAGCCGGGTCTTACCACTCCTTATGCCAGCACTGTCAGTTCGATCGTGCAGACTGGATACACTGCTCCACTGCGTCCCCTGAAGGTTGCCGGGCAAAGCCCGACGGCCGGCAGAAAGGGTGCGCAGATCGTGAATCCGAATGCCTACACACTGGTCGGTTATCAGATCGGAACAATTCCTGATAATGTCGCTCGTAGAGGCGATGTGCAGGGTCCGAATTTCGTGAATACTGACCTGTCGCTGGATAAAAACTGGAAGGTTAAGGAGCGCGTAGACGTTCAGTTCCGCCTGGACTTCTTCGACCTCCTGAACCATGCTAACTTCAACTCAAGCAGTGGTACCTTCAGCCCGATCCAGAACTTCAACTGCGGAGCACCAAACGGACAGGGGCTCTATCAACCTTGCGGCGGAGCATTTGCTTCAAGCGGAATTTACACGAACACTGTGATTACGCACGAAAGTCAGAACACCGGCTTCGGCGCATCCACGGCCACCATTGGAAATGCCTCGCGGCAGATCCAGTACACGCTGCATATCAACTTCTAACTGAAGCGCACTACAATTGAATGGCAGGGGCTGATTCAACGGCCTCTGCCATTTCCTATTTAGGGCGGACCTGTTCTACGCAGGTAAGTCAGCAAGGCTAGAGTTTCCTCCGTAATATGCGCCTACCTAGTTGCTCCAGTCAGTCCCCCCTTAGGTTCATTCTGGCTGGCATCCTCCTCATTGGGCCTGCGCTTCTCGCTGAAACGGTGACGCAAAGCAGTGCTCATGATTCATCTTTCAGTGATCCGGTACTCCAAAAAAAAGTCGAGCAGGAACACGGAGCGCTTTCCGCCGGTGAGCCCAGCGCTATCATCGCCTCAGCTCGTTCCCTGGTGGCTGCAGCGCTGCTGCGGATGGGTGACTTGCGGATGGGTGAGCGCAAATGGTCAGAAGCGAGTGATCTTTATCGCACATCCCTCAGTGTGGATCCTTCTCCAGAGACCCAGGCCGCTCTGGACCGAGCCGCTCACCACTCCGCACCGAGCAATCACCAGCCGGAAGAGCGGAGCCGAGCCAGAGAGGGACATTTACGCACGGTCCTGGCGACCGGCTATCTTGACTGGGGAGTTGCTGTTGCCCGTGGCGGAAATATAGCAGGTGCGCGCCAGCTGTTTGAGGAAGCCAGCCACTGGGATCCTACGGTTCCAGGAGTCATGTCAAACCTTGGCCTGGCTGCTTTTCGCACGGGAGACTTTCAGAGAAGTGCAGAGGCATTCGGGCTCGTGCTGGCGAGCAAACCAGGCGATCAGCAATCAAGAATCTTCCTGGGACTATCCCTGTTTTCCCTCAAGCAGTTTCAAGAAGCAGTAGCGGCATTTACTCCGATTGAGAGTCAATTAACTGATAATTCGCAGGCTGCTTACGCCTTTGCTTTTTCACTCGCCCAAACGGGTGCGCCGCAGCATGCGAATTACATACTGGACCAGCTTTCAGTTCAGGCGCTGCCGCCTGCAGAGCTTGCTCTGGTCTGCCAGGTTTATGCGCAGACCGAGAACTACGAGCAAGCAGTCACGTGTCTGCAGCATGTAACTCAGCAAGACCCCACGCTGCCTCACGTCCACTACCAGGAAGGTGTAGCACTTATCAGGCTGAACCGCCCGGCTGCCGCTGTTCCTGCATTGCGTCAGGAATTAACCATTGACGATAGTGATGCGGATGCTCGGTTCTACCTCGCCTATGCGTTATTACAGCTGTCTGAGAAGGACGAAGCAAAGAGCGAGCTTACGACCGTTGTAACGCAGCGTCCACAGCAAGCGCAGGCACAGTATGAGTTAGGCAAGCTTTTGCTGGAGCAGGGAGATGTGCCAGGTGCGATCGCGCACCTGGAAGTTGCTGTGCAGGTCTCGCCCGACGATTACTTCGCGCACTACCAACTGCAAAATGCCTATCGAAAAGCCGGCCGCACCAACGAGGCTGCGGAGCAATTGCGTCTATATCGAGAGATCAAAGAAAAGCATCGAGAGAGTGAGCTTCAAAAGCCCTGACCTGTTCTCGACTCTGGTTAGTAAAGTATTTTTACGGAGAACTGGATCTGCCTGGATGTGCCGGCAGTGCGGCTGATCTGGCCAAAACCTGAACCGCTCACAGTGTTTGCCGGCAGACCCATATTCACTACGTTAAAGATGTTGAAAAACTCTGATCGAAACTGAAGGTCAGCGAACTCACCCCCGTTTTTGCGTCTTCCGAGGGACGTATCCTTGATGAGCGAGAAGTCGAAATCGTAGTAGGCAGGTCCGCGAAAGGTATTTCGACCCAGCGTGCCAAATCTTCCGGCATTTGGCCCGCTTCCACCTTGAATATTGACGGGGATGGAAAAGAAGGACGCGTTCGATACACCACGGCCGAAATAATCTTCGCGTCTGGATCTGGCTGTTGAAAGAACAGGCTTGGCGATCTGATCGGGTCTATCTACTCCGTTCGACCCAACCCCAGTCTGTTGTATCCCTGAGTAGACTGTGAATGGCGCTCCGCTCGAGATAGTCGAGATGCTAAGTAGCTCCCACCCGCTGCTGACTTTCTTAGGTAGAAGACTCAACCCATGTACATGCTCGAGATGCAGATCCTGCGCGAGACTCAGTGTAAAGACATGTGCTGTGTCAAAGCTCGACGGGCCCTTGTCACTTGCAGGATGAAACGGATCCTGAGGGAAGGTCTGAGAGAGAGCGCCCGACGCGCCTGCAACATATCCCCCTGTGACACCGCTCGTATCGTCCAGCGACTTAGACCAGGTATAACTGGCCTGTGCTCCGGGTCCGCCGTGACCTACTGTTCCCTGAAGCGAGGTCTGGAGGGAATGGTACGTGGAATGAGAGGTGGATGTCACAACCTGTTCGTTGCCAAACCCTCCCACAACCTGTCCACTAGCGTCGAATTGAGTGTGGACCGCGAAAGCAGGGTCTGCGCCAGGATAGGCATTCGGAAAGCTGATTCGCGGGAGACGCATTCCGGCCGTGCCTACATAATTCATGTCGGCAGTGAGTCCGCCCAGTGATTTTTCTAACCCGGCGTTCCAGGTCGCAAGATAAGCATTTCCAAATTTCCTATCGACCGAGCTGACATTGAGCGGATTAATCTGGCCGCCTGGTGTAAGTGCAGCGAGGTCTCGCTCGTACCTTGTTTCATCAAAGACCGTGTTGACTGCTACCCGGTTCGTCTTGTCGCCCGGGAAGATATCCTGACCTGCCGGGGTATAAGCCCTTGGCAATTCCGCTGAGGTTATCTGATAGCCGTAAGCGATAGGAGCATTTCTGGTGGAAGTCACGCGTGGATAGATGACGAAAGGGGTTCCACCCGTAAGCATGTTGTCCTGCCAGATATTGGGAGGAATGGTGGTCAGAGCTCCGCCAACACGAACATGGACGCTGTCACTAGCTCGCACATCTGCCTCTAATCTAGGGCCCCACTCGAAGCGACTCTTGTACGGCGGCTGAGGATTTACGACAAAGACTTGGCCTATGGAGTTATCTGCCGCCAGAAGACTCGAGGTGCGATGGGCTCTTTCCTCGATGGGCGAATAGTGTTCATATCGTAGTCCGTAATTCAGGACGAGTCTGTTGGTCACCTTCCAGGTGTCCTGAACAAAAAATCCGCCCGCATTGCGGCTGGTTGCCGCAGGTCCGATGTGCTGGCCACCTGAAATGAAGCTCGGTGCCACCGCGACTGTATAGACAAAAGGGCTGCCGAGAAGCAAGCTGCTGAGGGTGTCGGGAAGAGCATCGCCTTTATGAATCACGTGCGCGCCGCTCTGCGAACGCAATTCGGTTGGAGAGTAGGCAGTGCCACCACCGAAATCATATTCACCATTCGGGCTCTGTCCGAAATAGCTGGTGTCGCGATTCAGGCGAAGCTCCGCACCTGCTTTCCAGGCATGGTGCTCGGTAGTGTACGTGAAACCCTGCCGAAGCGAAAACAGATTGTTAAAAGCAGCTGTGATCGACCCGCCAGCAGCATTGAACGATTCGAATAAGTTGTCGCTGAACTTAACAGCTGGATCAGTGGTGTTATTGGTATGGAAGGTGGGGGTTGTCCGCATGATGCTGAACTCAGTCTCAATCGTGGCCTTGGGCGAGACTGTTCGCGCGAAGTCAAAAGCTACATTGCGTTGATGATCACGATATTGCAGACCAAAGGTTGGGTCTAAGACAGTTTGATCTGGATTAGTCGTTGGTCCGACCAGGTTGTCGAAAGTAACGCGGGCAAAAAAACGATTTCTGGAACCGGCCTGGTGATCGAATCGGGCTGAGAGTTGATCAGCATTTGTTGGAACTCTAGAAGAGGTCGCATAGGTATGAACACCATACGCACCCTGGGGGTAGTTAGGTAACGGATAGCGGGCAAGCACACGGGCCATTGCGGTGTTCACAGGAACTATGAGCGTATCTCCGGCGAATGCCCCGCTATCCACGCCGGCCTTCTCTTCCGTGGTCGGGACGGGAAATACCTGCGTGGTTCCCAGCACCTGGCGAAAGCCCTGCAATTCAATAAAGTAATAGGATTTCCTGTGGCCATCGTAAAGATGAGGCAGAACTATCGGACCGCCATTAGTGAGGCCAAATTCATTGCGGCGGAACGCGGGGATGCGGCCCGGGCTTTCAGGCGAAGCGTGGTCGAAGTAGTTCCTCGCATCCAATGCGGAATTGCGGATGAATTCGAAGATGGAACCATGCATCGTATCGCCGCCGGAGCGCGTCGTGATGTTGGTGTAACCGGACGCCCCACGTCCGATCTCAGCGGGCATATATCCGGACTGAGAGTCGATACTCTGGATCGCGTCCACGTTGAAGTTTGAGAAAGTGGCTCCACCCATCTCGGGGTCGCTGGTGTCTGCCCCGTCCATTGCGAAAGTAGCTTCGACTCCGCGCTGACCATTGATCGCAAATTGCTGGGTAAAGTTAGTAGCGCCGTTTACATCTGTACTGGTGCCTGCCGCCAACAGCAGAAGCGCGCTGATGTCACGTTTGTTGAGGGGGATCTCACTTACGGCACTACTGGATAGCTGTTCGCCGCCGTTGCGGTCCACTGTCGGCTCTTCGAGGCTGAACTCAAGGGATCCGTCTGCTACAAGTGTAAGAACGACGGTATGCGGCCGTGCATCAAGTTGCAGGGCCTGTTGTACATGAATAGATCTGCCGGCTCTTTCCACGTCCATGGTGTAGCTGCCCGGGGCGATCTCGGAGAAGCTGAACCGACCTTCGGCGTTGGTGGTAGCAGTTTGTTTTTTGGAGCCCGCAGATACTTGTATTCGCGCACCGCTGAGAGGTAGCCCCTGAGGATCGCGAAAAGTGCCAGACAGTGGCGCGCCGGCGTCCTGTGCAGTGCCTGTAGACGATAGGAACAGTGCACTCACAATCATGAACTGCGCAGCGACAAGGCAACGCATGCGGTTGAAAATCAACATAGATGACCCGAGGCTCCGCTCTGAAGCTCTAAAAGTATCAGAGAAGGCGCAGTGGGTGCGCAGAGGATACATAGGGTTGGGCTGGTTACGAGCTGGACTGGAGCGAAGAATTCGCTGTGGGGAGCGTTGGGTTGGAATTGATGCCACTGCAAAGGCGCTGTTTGCAAAGATCCCAGGCCGCACCGCATGCCGCGGGCGGACTGGGATTCTGCCTTTAACTATGCCTTGGCGTTGCGAAGATCCCGCACTGTGTTGTGCGAGAGGACGATATGAGCCTGCTGTCTTGTGAGCAGGTCGCGGACGTCGCCGGGCAGGTGCTCCTCAAGAGCCTCTTTGTAGGCCTTCTTAACCACGTCTTCACCCTGTTCTGCCGTTGCAAGAAGAGTGTGATCACCACCGCCGAGGTTCGCTTTGAGCTCTCCCCAGGCGCGATGGATTGTTCCTGAAATCATGCCGCTTTGATGAACGTCCTTCACTCCGAGGTGATGAAGCTGGTTTTCCAGTTCGGCGGCAAAGTTGGCGCGCTCCTGCGTTTCTTTCAAGAAGAAGAGGCGAGCCTTCTCGTTTTTCAAATGTTTCCCCAACTCAAGAAATCCTTCATGTCCATCGCGAAGGATATCGATCAGCTTCTTCAGCGTGGTGATTACTTTTTCAGCATCGATTGCTTCTGGCATACGGTTGTATCTCCCAGGAAGCTAGGATGCTTCAAACCAGGAAATATCTCTCGAATGTCGACAGAAATAAACTAGATTGTCACCGTCGAGCAGCAAATCCGCCGCGGTCAGACGAAGCAAAGCCTCTGTTGGCGCAAGGGCTTAGCCGGTCTTTGCTGATTTCGATCTTCCATTGCTACGCGCAGTCTTTTCGGCGGCGACCGGCTTTTTCGAGGCCTGACTTACGGCCTGTGCGGCGCCCTCTTTAGCTGCCAGGCTTTTCTTCAAGGCCTCCATCAAGTCGATCACGGGGGCAAGCTTGCGAGGAGTGCCTGCACTCGAGACTGCAGCGCCGTCGCGCTTCTTCTCGATGAGCTCCATTATCTTGTCGCGGTAGGTATCCTTGTAGACCTCCGGTACAAACGGAGCGCGGAGCTGCTGAATGAATTGCTCTGCGAGAGCGATTTCCTGGGGCAGGACATCGGCTGCAGTGTCATGGCCGTACTCGGCGATCTCGCGGACTTCGGCTGCGTAGTACAAGGTGTGCAGAACCAGGCCTTTGTCATAAGCCCGCAGAATTACTACCTGCTCGCGCCCATGCATACTGACCCGTGCGATTGCGGCAAGGCCTAACTCCTTCATGCTCCGGAACAAGAGGGAGTATGCCTTGCGGCCAGGCTCTTCAGCCACCGTGTAATAGGAGGTCTGGAAGTACAGCGGGTCCACATCCTGGAGCGACACAAACTGCTCAATACCCATCACATCCGATGATGCGGACTCGAGAGTCTTGAGTTCATCGGTTGTCACCGTCACGTAGGTGTCTTTTTCTACTTCGTACCCCTTGCTGAGTTCGTTGCGTTCCACCGGCCGGTCACAGACGGGACAGACTAGTTGTTGGCGTATACGCGAACCGCAGACAGAATGTATCTGGTTGAAGCTGACGTGCGATTCCCGTGCAGCCGCAAACAGGCGCACAGGCACTGACACAAGGCCAAACGAGATATAGCCCTTCCAGACTGATGACGCCATAATTGCAGCTCCTCAAATCGCGATCTCTGCGATTATGGCAGGCACGTGACAGGGCGAGTCAAGTAATAAGGCCGGCATTGACCCTATCCCTGTTACTACGTGCTTACGAAAGATAAACTTTAGCGAAGATGAGGCGAAGGATGATGATCGCAGGTCGCCACTCAGCGCTATTCATCTTCTTTCGGTTCGGCCACAACCTGAGGAGTTGTAAGTGGCTTGGTAATGTCATCGAGGAGGGCCGGCGTGCTGTCTACACGCTGTAACACCGGATAGCGTTCACCGTCGTGATAATTGATCTCTACCGGCTTTAGAAAGGTATCGGACTGAAGCAGCAGGTGAATGGATTCACTTGTACCTTTCGCTTTCTTGATTGCGTCATGCAGGCCTGCCGCGGAGAAAACCTGGCCATTGATACCGACAATCTTCTCTTCAGGCGAAATCCCGGCTTTGTCTGCCGGGCCATTCCAGCGAACATCACTGATCTGCCCTTCGCCGTTGACCCGGAGCCCGATCGAAAACCAGCAATTGACTGCCGTTGCACGGCGACTTGTCCCCGCCATTTTTTTCTCGGATGGATTTGGCTTGTCTTTATAAACCAGTTGGTAGCCGCCCTGTTCAATCCCAGCAAGGTCTGCACGGGGATTAATCTTGTCAATGCGTTCATGGAGAAAGCTGGCCCAGTCGTATTTGACGACACTGTTCAGGTCGGTAATTAATTCGTTTCGATCGTAGGTCACGATCGTTGGACCGGTATTGCCCCCTTTACCAAGAAAAACCTTCTCGAAATCGTTCAGCGACTTTTGACCGTTGGTCAATTTCCGAATCAAGGTGTCGGCATCGAGCCAAAGCAATTCGCCTTCGTCGTAATAATCCTGTCCGCGACGCCAGTTAGACCAACCGGGATCATCGGAGCGAAGGATACTTGCGGCGACGGCCGTGTCTTCGGTCGGCCGCCATTCCCGACCTGGCCGATAGTCCAGCTGGGCTGCGGACATGGCGAGTACGTCGCGATACTCTGCCTGGGACTTTAGGCCTGACCGAGCGGCCAGCACATTCCCCAGGTATTCAGTCATGCCTTCATAGACCCACAGGAGGGCACCCTGCTGCACTGTTGCGAAGTCTGGTTGGTACAGACCCACAGGCCTCCTGTACTTACCATTCCACGAATGCGTGAATTCATGCGCAAGCAGATCGGATTCCGCGAGCTGGTGCGTCTCGTCGGAGAAGCT
>CAZZYN010000031.1:28117-43948 GCA_964658265.1 uncultured Acetobacteraceae bacterium
ATGCCGTTGTCCGAGGACTGCCCATGCTCAAGACCCTCGCCGCCTGCCACATCCGAAAGTGTCAGCAGAAAGTGGTACTGGTTGTAGTGGTGCGACGCATACAGCTTGTCCGCCTCGCGAACCAGGTTCCCGATCTCCGCGAGCACTGCCGGTCGCAGATTTGAGTCTTCCGGAGCATCCGCGACAACATCAATGAAGTGTTTCGGCGACACCTCGGGAGCCAGTGCAAACTCGTGAAAGTACTGGCCGCTGATTGCCGGGCTGTCCTCCAGCTGTTCCACGTTGGTGAGAGCATAGCGTGTTGTGCTGCCCTTGCTGTCTGTTGTTGCTGCGCCTTCAGGAGTGAGGGCAGTGCCAATACCCCAGCCCGACGGAACCAGGATGCTGGGTTGAATGGGAATGTCGCGAACCGGAGTCCTTGCTGGATAAATCAGCAGCTTCTCCCACTCGAGTACTGCCATCTTCTGTGAAAGCCTGCGGGTCACGATGCAATCCAGATGCGCGTGCAGGGTCGTCACGCCTGCTGGAATGGTCAGGTGAAATTGATAGAGATCAACATCGTCGCGGCGCCATGGGAGCACCTGCCCGTTGGCAGTGAATACGACGCCGGTAATGTCCTCAACTGGCCCGGTCGGCCTGTGATTGCCAGGAATCCACTGCGGTGTCGTCAGGGTGAGCGGGCCGGCTTTTACTGGCAGGTCGACTTCTGCGTGGTACAGCTTACGAGGTGCATCCGACAGGTCTGCAGTGATGCGAATCTGCGAGTGGACGGCGACGGTGCCGCAGAGGGCTATGCTCGCGGCGGCAAGCATGAAAAACGATGTGCGAAGAGAACGCATGCGGTAGCAACCTTGTAGGAAAAAGTTTTGCTGCTGTGCGGCTGTACAGGTGCCTGCTTGGTCGCTGATGCGATGGCTGGCAGATACGCGTAACGGAAGCTGCTTCCTCTGCACTATAAAGGCAATCGAGCCCAAAGGCGACCGGGCGTGCTCTCCAGGCCGCAATGCGATCGGAGCTAGAAGGTGAGACGGTTCACCATATCTGCAGCCTCCCGCACTGTCAGGTCAGGAGGAATCTCCTTGAAGTCCGAGTGAACAGAGTCTTCCTGGCGTGAGACGCTCTTCAGCAACAAGATATTGCCGTCCACGTGAACACGGAGAGCGCCTGTCTTCCACTGACCTGGCGAGACCTGCATCCGCGACATAAAGAAACTACTGGTCTGGCTGACTTTGCCCAACAGGCCGAAACCGAATTCGACCAAGTGCTGGAGATGCGTATCCAGTTTGCAGAGCCGGTATTCGGGAGCCTTCATGATGTAAACGTCGCCGCCGATGGCATGGATCACACGATCCTGGTAGGTCTGCTCCTGAAATGCCGGATTCGGCGTGAAGTGAATGCGCTGGCAATCTCCTTCCATTCCGGCGGCTGTAAAGAGGTAAGCCCTGGGCATTGCCTTCAATAGTTCGGTCGTGCGCCCTTCATCATCCTTGCGCGTCTGGTTTTCCCTGCGAAAGTCATCCGGATGCTGCACCAGCGAAGCGATCCGATCGTCCTCTGTTTTCTTTTCTGCCGCTGTCAGGGGTCGCCCATCAATTGACATGAGACGATGCATGCGGCCGTCCGGGGTTTCCACCACTGCCTCGACCCAGAGATGGTCCTTTGTCCGGGTGGAGCGTTCTACGCGCTTGTAGGAAAAATGCTGACGGCTTTTGCTGGCCCTGATCTCTGCCTGCACCATCAGGTTAACGGTCTCCAGTGGCGTCGGGCCCTGGGCAACCAGTAACCTTCCTCCGGTAAGCAGCAGGGCGACCAAAACAGTCATGCCAAGCCGGAAAAGATACTCGCGGTCGTTCGATGCGTTGCCGATGTATCCCTGTCTTCCTTTCAACGCGTTGCTCAACATTCCCTCGCATGTTGCCGTCTCAAGACCTCTAACTTGGGGAAGTGAGGACTGGCTGAAGAGTATTGTATTTGGCACGTACTCTCGTGGCATGACGATGCGTTCATTGTTTCTGCCGGGTCAACGAATCATTGAAACCCCGGCTGACAAAATGTTGATACGTTCTCGTCATGCGGGGCAATACCATCAGCGCAGGCTACACGCCCGTGTGCGCACCACGAGGCAACACCTGTACGGCCCGCGGCTGGATACAGGATGGCTTTTCTCGAGATGCTGATCGCCGGGACGGCCGCAGTCGGAGAGTTTCACTATCTCCATAACCAGCCGAATGGCACTGCCCACGGAGATCCGAATGCTGTCGCCTGGCAGATCATCGCCGCTGCTGAATCAGTCGACATTCGCATCGTTCTACTGCGGTCGATCTACCTGCGCGCCGGCTATGGTCTTATGCCAGATCCGTGGCAGGCGCGGTTCTACGAGACCGCTGAGCAATTTCTGCTAAGCATGGAATGCAGGGGTCATCGTCTTTGGCCCAGGGTCCATGGAGAACGCCCACAGTGATCGAGAATGCGTGCCGATTGAAGGACTGAAGACAGCCCTCGACTGCGTGGAAGCATCGTTGTCGCTTCGTCTTTTGCATGATTCTTGATTCACTTTTGATCAATGCGGGATTGCCTTTAAGAGCTTCCTGCGAACAGTGTTGCCGCATTTGCAATTGCTATAATCAGCAGCAATCGAGCGGAGGCAGGGATCGCGATTGAACAAGCCCAAGATTCAACGACTTTACCTGATCCCCATTCTTTCGAAGGCGCTCGACATTCTCGAGCTGCTTGAAGCAGAGAAGAAGCCGGCGAAGCTCGAAGACATTTACCAGCGATCTGCCATCTCGAAGACGAGCGTGTATCGCATCCTCAAAACATTTGTGCATCGGGGATATGTCTCACAGTCTTCGGATGGTTCCTATCGACTGGTCTCGCGGCCGAAGAAAATGCGCTTCGGTTTTGGTGGCCAGAGTGCCGAGATGCCGTTCTCAGAAGCAGTCACTGCCAGTCTGCGTGAAGCGGCTTCAGCAGCCGGCATCGAACTGGTTCTGCGGGACAATTGTTATAGTGCCGAAACAGCCCTCAGCAATGCGCGCGAGTTTGTGAAAGATCGCGTCGAGCTGGTCATCGAGTTTCAGATTGAGGAGCAGGCCGCACCGGCAATCGCACACATTGTCTCCCGAGGTGGTATCCCCCTCATTGCTGTCGACATCCCTCATCCTCATGCGACTTACTTTGGCGTTGACAATTTCCAGGTCGGCTTCGAGGCTGGCGAGCTTCTGGCGCAGCATGCCATGGCCAAATGGAAAGATAATGTGGATTTTGTCCTTGGCCTGGATGTCGCCGGAGCCGGCAGTTTCGTGCAGAGCCGCATAGCCGGCGCTTTTGAAGGCGTGCGTTCACTGCTGCCGCAGATCTCGCAACAGGCGTGTATAAGGATGGATGGCAGAGGACTGCGGTCAATAAGCCATAAGGCCACCCTCGAGTTTCTCAAGCGTCATCCCAGGAGTCATCACATCCTCATCGCGGCCGCAACCGATACCAGTGCTCTTGGTGCGCTCGATGCTGTGCGCCAGGCCGGGCGTGCGAAAGATGTCGCAATCGTTGGCCAGGATTGCATTCCTGAGGTGATCGAGGAGTTGCGTTCGGGGCGCGGACCACTGATCGGAACCGTCTCCCACGAAGCGCATACCTATGGATCACGGCTCATCCATCTTGGAGTCGCCATCCTCCGCGGCCACACCGTACCGCCCTACAATTACGTGCAGCACAAATTGATTACTTCGGCCAATCTGCCTGCTCCGGAACAGTGATCCCGCTGCGTGCCGAGCCACCAGTAATCTACAAGTTGCCTTGAACTCAGGTAGCCTGAAGGACAGTGGATACTCCTATGGCAACTCCGGCCCCGGCTCCCCGTCAGCATGCATCGACAGCTTCGCCTACCTCTCAGCCTCCTGAGCCATCGCATGCAGAGCGCGTCAAAACCATGCTGTCGCTTGCCGGCACTGCCGTGCTTTCAACCATCTCGCGAAAGCATCCGGGCTTTCCGTTCGGATCGCTTATGCCGTACGCACTTGATAATTTAGGCAGACCGCTCTTCCTGATCAGTAACATGGCGATGCACACACAGAATCTGCGAGCAGAGCCTCGAGCGAGTCTCTTCCTCGCTGCCTCTTCAGCAGACTCTGACCCTCTCGGCGCCGCGCGCGCAACACTGGTTGGTGAAGCTACTCCTGTGCCAGTCGCAGATCTTGCCGAAGTTAGGGAAAAATATCTCGCGCGACACGAGAACAGTCGCTACTGGGTTGACTTCGCCGACTTCCACTTCTTCAGGCTCGAGGTCGTGGAGGCTTATTATGTGGGCGGCTTTGGCGTGATGGGCTGGGTTTCCGCCACGGACTATGTCTCCGCGGCAGTTGACCCACTCGCAGAGGCCGCATCCGGGATCCTATCGCACATGAACGCTGATCATGTCGATGCCATGATCCTTTTGGCCAGGGTTCATCTGCAGCTGCAGGCAAGCGAAGCAGCCATCACTTCTGTCGACCGGCTCGGCTTCAGTCTGAAGCTGAAGACCGAGGATGGAATGAAAGGCGGTCGAATCAATTTTCTTCAGCCCGTCAGCTCGCCGGCAGATACGCGTAATGCGATGGTGAATCTTGTGAATCAAGCAAAGCAGACAACACTGGCCGGATAGGTGTATTGAGGACCGCATCGAGCGTCTTCACGCCTGTAGTAAGGATTGACTTGTTTCCTGCTCGTTTGTAGCGTTGCAGCATCCCCGCACATTTGCTGGAGGCAGCCTGAAAGAGCAAAGCGATCTATCCCCTGAACTGACCAAAGGTCTGGGTCTGTTTGACTCGGTGATGCTGGTTGCGGGCTCGATGATTGGTTCTGCCATCTTCATCGTCACCGCAGACATGTCGCGCCAGCTTGGGAGTGCCGGATGGGTCATGACGTCCTGGCTGATCGCAGGATTTCTTACCATCACCGGTGCGCTTGCCTACGGCGAACTCGCTACCATGATGCCTAAGGCTGGCGGACAGTATGTCTACCTGCGAGAGTCCTTCAATCCCATGGTCGGCTTCCTCTATGGCTGGACCCTATTCCTGGTCATCCAGACCGGAACCGTCGCAGCAGTAGCTGTGGGCTTTGCACGCTATCTTGGCGTACTGCTGCCGTCGATCTCGGAGAGCCATTATCTTATTGCGCCGGTGCATCTTCTCCCGGGCTATGCCATCTCTCTGTCTACCGCGCAGGCAGTCGCGGTTTGTGTGATCGCGCTGCTGACGTTCAGCAATATGCGTGGCCTGAACTATGGCAAGCTGATTCAGAATGTCTTCACCAGCAGCAAGATTGTCGCCCTCGCTGCACTCGTAGCAGTTGGCCTGTACTTCGCGTTTACGTCGAATGTTCTGCGCAGCAATTTTAATCATGCCTGGCACCCACAAGGCGTCGTCGATATAGTTCCCGGCCTCAGTTCGCTCACTGCAATCGGCATGTTCGTCGCCATCTGCGTGTCACAGGTTGGCTCTCTCTTCGCAGCAGATGCGTGGAACAACATAACTTTTACCGCCGGAGAAGTGCGGCGGCCGGAAAGGAATGTGCCGTTATCGCTGGCCATCGGTGCAGGCGGTGTCATTCTCCTTTACATGCTTGTCAACCTGGCATACTTTGCGGTTCTGCCCCTCGCCAGTGTGCAGCATCCTCCGTCTGATCGGGTGGCGACAGCCATGCTGCAGGCAGTATTTCCAGGTTTCGGCACGATTGCAGTGGCAGTGCTGATCATGGTGTCGACGTTCGGATGTATCAACGGCATGCTGCTCGCGGGCTCGCGCGCATATCTCGCCATGGCCAGGGACGGCCTCTTCTTCGCGCGTGCAGCCCGTCTGAACAAAGTGCATGTACCCGCATGGGCTCTGCTTACGCAGGGAATCTGGGCCTGCCTCCTGATCCTTCCGCGCACCTTCAATGCATCGACCGGAGCATTCGGCAATCTCTACAGCAACCTGCTGGACTACGTGATCTCGGCTGCCCTGTTGTTCTACCTGCTCACTATCATCGGCCTCTTCAAATTGCGTGTTAGCCGCCCGCTGGTGATCCGACCGTATCGTGCTTTCGGATACCCAGTTCTGCCGGCCCTCTATGTCCTGGGTACGGCCACGCTGCTGATCGTGCTGTTGCTCTATCGCACTTCAACCACCGTCCCAGGTTTCGTAATCGTTGCTCTTGGTATGCCGGTCTACTTCCTACTCAGGCGGCGGCTGAAGAATGTCCCCATCCATCCGGATGAAGCAGTTTGACGATGAAAGCAGGAATCCTACGATGACGACCTCTACCGTAGCGCATGGTGCATCCGTCCATCTCGTTACCGCAATCCCTGGTCCGAAGTCCCAGGCACTGGCGCAAAAACGAACAGCAGCGGTGGCACGGGGAGTCAGTAGTGCTCTTCCTGTTTTCATCAAGTCTGCGCACGGCGCCATTATCGAAGATGTCGACGGCAACCGCTTCCTGGATTTTGCCGGCGGCATCGGCTGCCTGAACACCGGTCATACCCCGCGAGCCGTCGTCAGTGCTATTCAGCAACAGGCCGCGGACTTCATTCATGCGTGCTTTACGGTTACCCCGTACGAAAACTATGTGCAGCTTGCCGAGCTGATGAACTCTATTGCGCCGGGCAGGGGTGAAAAGAAGACAGCCTTCTTCAACACTGGTGCGGAGGCGGTAGAAAATGCCATCAAAATCGCACGCCTGTACACCAGGCGTACCTCGATCATCGCTTTCCAGGATGCCTTTCATGGCCGCACCCTGCTCGCCATGAGTCTCACCAGCAAGACCGCACCTTATAAGGCCGGCTTTGGGCCGTTTGCTCCAGAGGTCTATCGCATCCCCTACGCCTACTGCTACCGCTGCGAATACAACCTTCGCTATCCATCATGCGGCGTCGCGTGCGCCGAGAAGCTGGAAGATACTTTCCTTAGACAGGTGGAATCAAACTCTGTTGCAGCAGTGATTTTTGAGCCGGTGCTCGGTGAAGGCGGCTTCGTTGTGCCACCGCCTGAGTGGTTTGCAAAGATTACTGATATCTGTCGCCGCCATGGCGTGCTGGTCATCGTGGATGAAGTGCAGACCGGATTTGGCCGCACTGGAACCACCTTCGCGAGCCAGCAGTTCGATTTCGATCCGGACTTAGTCATCTCTGCGAAATCCATGTCGGCCGGCATGCCTCTGGGTGCCGTCACCGGCCGAGCACAGATTATGGATGCTCCCGGTCCGGGCCAGCTTGGCGGCACGTTTGCCGGCAACCCCGTCTCCCTGGCCGCAGCCCTGGCTTCCTGGAACGAGTTTGAGAGTCAAGCGGCCAACCAGCGGTCGATTGTCATCGGCCGGATCATTCAGCAGTATGCAGAGCGCTGGCAGCAGCGCTTCCGATGGGTTGGCGATGTTCGCGGTCTTGGCTCCATGCGGGCACTGGAACTGGTTCGTGACCGCACCACGAAGGAACCAGCCAAGGTTGAAACGCAGCGTGTTCTTGCCGAATGTCATCAACGCGGCCTGATCCTCATCTCGGCCGGGACGTACTCAAATGTGATCAGATTCCTGATGCCTCTGGTCATCACCGATCAACAACTGATTGAAGGGCTCGAAATTCTTGAGGCGGCTTTTGTCGCAGCAGAAGCCGCACTCCTCTGAACAACTGCTCAGATCTTGATGAAGATTTTGCGACGATACAGAAAGTAGATCGGGATCCAGCAGATCAGCACGTACGTGAGCGAGTAGAGCAGGGAAGCGAACGAAGCAGAGGAAACGTGGCGCAGGTAGAAGTGGTACAGCAGTGCCCAGTTCTCAAGCCCGCGACGGATGTGCACCAGTGATACAGCCGATCCCAGCAATTCCGAAAGTACATAAGCCGAGATTGCGTTCGTGCCGAAAACCAGTAGCGGGGTGAACAGCGGTGACTGCTTCACTCCTGCCGCACCGGACCTCAGTTTTTCGGGAAGATCTACCGCTGAAATGCAGGCGGCAAGCAGCAGCATACTCAATCCCCCGGCAAACAGGACAAAGGAACTGGTCCAAAGCTTTTTGTTGATGGGGAACGTCATATTCCACAGGGCACCCAGGAGCACAGAGCTGAAGCCGGCCGCAGCGATACCCGTCACTTTCTGGTTCAGCGAATGTGCGGAACGCAGCCAAAGCCCCGTTAACATGCCCAGCAGCGCGGTGCCGAGCGCTGGAATTGTGCTGAGCAAACCTTCGGGATCGCGCGTCTGCTCATAAAGATGGGAAGAGGAAAAAATCTGCCGGTCCAGCCAGGCAGTCAGGTTGCCATCCTTATCAAGCAGCGGCATGTCGTGGGTTGGTATGCCGAAGCCAGGTACAGGCACAAAGCGCATCAGGGCCCAGTAGCCGAGCAGTGCACTGACGGCAACGATCGCCTTACTGCGCCAGCCCGGACTGATCAGATAAAACACTGCCACAAACAGGTAGCAGGCAGCTATCCGTGGCAGCACGCCGTAGAAGCGCATGGTGTGCAGATGAAAATAGGGAAAGCTGTTCACCAGCAATCCCAGCAGGTACAGGATCACGGCACGCCGCACGGCATGGCCTAGCAACTCTGCTTTGGCGACGCCCTTCTCAATGCGGGAGGAAAGAGAGAGCACTGTCGTGATGCCGACTAGGAAAAGGAAGGTAGGGAAGACCAGGTCGGTCGGCGTGAAGCCGTTCCACGCCGCATGCTTGAGCGGCCAGTAGGCAGCGCGTTCGTCGCCGTTATTGTTTACCAGGATCATGAATCCGATAGTCAGTCCACGCAACAGGTCAAGCGATAGCAGGCGGCTGGACTGAGGCTGCCGTACCTGCTGCGTAGCATTTTCCTCGGCAAACGGCTTCTGGAGTGTGGCAGATGTTGTTTTCAACTTCGAATCCTCCCGGAAAGACTTTCTGATCGAACGGCACATCTTGAACAAACCAGCCTGCCTTTTTGAGAGGCATTCGCAATCATCGCTGCTTCGAGCGCGCTGGACCATCGGTGCCCAGTCATTCCGCTGTACTGGAGACTATACGTCCGGAACCAATAGCAGCTTCTATCCCTCGAAATAATACTCGCTGACTGATCTGCTTCGATGCATCTGCGGGCCGTTCATCTATCTGGCAGGGAACAACAATCCAGCCACGTAGCGCTGGCGAGGGAGTGCCGACGCTATCATCTCGATTACGACAGCATCCTGCGAAGCCATGACCAGCGCAGCCTGGATGCAGGCGCCCAATCACGAAGCTGGTGGGATTATCTGATTGTCGCCTGCGGTCTTGGTATATTCGCCTATCTGGCTGTCACTGCCGTCTTGCCCTCGATCCCTGTTAATGCCTGGTGGGCGGCCGCGCTCGTCGTCATCATGCTGCTTACTCTTGGCTGGGCAGTCTGGAGATTGACGAGACAACCTGCCACCTGAATCATCGGCAGGTCTGTAATCGCGTCATCATGCCCGGACCTGAGTTTTCGGCATACACAATTCCGTGAGGTCTATCACGCCAGACAAAGTAGAACTCCGCATCCCATCTTCTGAACGATCAGCTGACGAAGAGGAGAGAACATTTTGGCAACCAAGAAAAAGAGTGCAGGTAAGACAAAGACGAGTCGTTGCTGGGCAGGCTATGAACCGACACCCGGGAAGAAGCCTGGTACACCTGGAAGCTGCAAACCGAAGGCCGGCAAGGCAAAAAAAGCTTCCTGACGCTGCGTCATCGAACTGTAAAGGGGATCGTGCTGACGTAGATCGCACACTCTTCCTGCGTCGATCCTACGCGATCATCCAGCTGATCCTCCTCGCTCATTGGCAAGGTCTCTTCAGAGATTTGCTCGAGAAATGGTGCGGAATCGAGAAGTTGGCGAAGCTCAGTATTGATGTACACGATATGGGCAGGACGCGGCCGCTCGCGCAGCGAGTGCTCAAGCCTGCCCAGCACCTTCTGCAGGATGGGGCGACAGAAGGGGTGGTAGAAGAAGAGCACCAATGGTTCTAGAGGAAACTCGAAGTCAGCGGCATCCATGCACTGAAGATGTACGGGTGCGCGGGAATGCACAGCCGATTGATACGTCTTCAAATTTGCTACGGCGATCTGATTTAGTTCAGTAGACAATTCAACGCCGTAAACAGCCTTGAACGGATAGGACGTCGCGAGCATCACGCCGCGGCCTTTCCCTGAGCCCATATCCACAAAGGTAGCGCCTTCTACGCTGCTCCCAATCTTGGCGAGCACTGCGTGAAATACAGAGGGAGCGATGCCATAGTACGCGGTGTTCCAGCGATCGCTTTTGCTGCCGGTGGAGAGTTCTTCGCCCCAGATCAAACCGCTGGTATCGGTGCCGTAACAGCGATCAAAGCTGTGCACTGTGCCGCGACCGCCGGTCTCCGGATTTGCTGTTACTTCTTTTACTTCGGGCCGATGCTTGAAGCGATTTAACACCCTTGTGGCCGCGATGCGTAGCGTTGCAGCAGCTCCCTGATTTGAAAGCATCTGGCGCCATCCTCGGATCGCCCGTCGGTTGAACATACTTGTTTCTAACGTCGCGAGGCTGCTGCATGCAAGTCGCGGTCCGGGCCGCTTACCAATCAAGGTCGCGATCGTTACGGGTACTTTCCGCATACGGTATCCTTCTCGGTGCACATGGAGGCACAGGCCGCTTGAACAAACTATGCGCGAACGCCGAAGAAGCAGTCCGTGACATTCCGGAGGGAGCCACCATCATGCTCGGTGGCTTCGGGTTGTGTGGCATCCCCGAAAATCTCATCACTGCTCTGGTGAGTCGCGGTGTGAAGGGCCTGCACACAATCAGCAACAATATGGGAGTGGATGGTTTCGGAATGGGCCGCATGCTGGAAGCTGGCATGATCCAGTCCCATATCGGCAGCTACGTTGGCGAGAACAGACTGCTTGAAGAGAAAGTGCTGCGCGGCGAGCTGGACCTGACCCTTGTACCGCAGGGCACGCTCGCCGAACGCATCCGCGCCGGGGGCGCAGGCATTCCGGCCTTCTTTACCCCGGCTGGTGCCGGCACTCTCGTTGCCGAGGGTAAGGAGACGCGCATCTTTCACCATCGTCACTACATCATGGAAGAGTGGTTACAAGCTGATTTCGCCCTTATCAAGGCATGGAAAGGCGATCTTCATGGCAACCTGGTTTACCGCAAGACCGCCCGCAACTTCAATCCAATCATGGCCACGGCGGCAAAGATTACGATAGCTGAAGTGGAAGTCCTGGTGCAGCCGGGCGAACTTGGTCCTGACATGATTCACACTCCCGGCATCTTCGTGAAACGAATCCTGCAGGGTACCGGCTACGAGAAACGCATCGAACGCCGCACCATCAGTCGAACTACTGCGACGGTCAGGAACTCTGCATGAGTGAAATTAAACTCCCGCCTGTATCCGGCAACGCGGCAGCGGACGCCGCCATGCGCCGTGAACGCATTGTTCGTCGTGTCGCGCGTGAGTTGCGTGACGGCTACTACGTGAACCTGGGCATCGGCATGCCTACCCTCGTTGCCAACCATGTTCCGGCGGGGATCGAGGTCACGCTCCAGTCTGAAAACGGCATGCTCGGCGTCGGTCCTTATCCATTTGAAGGCCAGGAAGATCCCGACCTGATCAACGCCGGCAAGGAAACCATTTCCGAGCTCCCGGGAAGTTGCTACTTTTCGAGCGCAGATTCTTTCGCGATGATCCGCGGTGGCCATATTGACCTGAGCATCCTGGGCGCAATGGAAGTCG
This sequence comes from uncultured Acetobacteraceae bacterium, assembly GCA_964658265.1. GTDB lineage: Bacteria > Acidobacteriota > Terriglobia > Terriglobales > Acidobacteriaceae. The sequence continues at coordinate 39,829 of CAZZYN010000031.1, forward strand.
ATCAGCATGGCAATCTCGCAAACTGGATGATTCCCGGAAAGATGATCAAGGGCATGGGCGGCGCCATGGACCTTGTCGCCAGCGCGCAGCGTGTCATCGTCGCAATGGAACACACTGCGAAAAATGGCGATCCCAAAATTTTGCGCGACTGCCGACTGCCGCTCACGGGCCTTGGCGTGGTCAACTTTATCGCGACGGAGATGGCCTGGATCGAGGTGACGGCCAAAGGCCTGGTACTGCTCGAAATCGCAGCCGGGTTGACGGCGGAACAGGTGCAGAAGGCAACGGAAGCGGTGTTGATTCTCAGTCCGCGCCTTAAGCAGATGGATTAGTGGCCGCGCAATTGGGGACGATAGAGGTGGTGCCGTAACTTTCTCGCAGCTACGGCATCCCTTGTTTTGTCACCAGCGATAGATCGTCATCTTGTCGGTGTAGGCAGTTACGGCACCGGTCGCGCCGCTCATGCCGTCGAGCTGAAAGTTCAGCAGCAGGTCACCGAAGGGCCAGCCTAGGCCTACTGCTGATGGTCCGGACGCATTCTGGAAAGTCGACTTGACCCCATCGACGATCACCCAGTCATACGTCACAACGCCCGCATCATCACGGTGTGAAGCGATCTGCACATGGTGCCATGCGTTCGCTGCCCAGTCTTTCGGCCTGCACTGGATATTTGAGGGGTACCAGTGAGTTTTACCGTCGCTACTGATCGTCGTGTATTCCCAGGTTCCTGAGCCGCTGGCACACTGTGTTCCGAAGATCACCGTACGACCATCAGTCATGACCTGGTTCATGTCCATCTCGACATTCGCCACCTGCGATGGATCAGTGAAATAGACAAATGTGTCATAAACGAAGTGGCTGGCATTCGCGTCGTGACCAAAAACAACGTGGTAGATCTCGCCGCCATGATTGGAATAGGTGAAATAGTACTGTCGAGCCGTTCCATCAAGCGAAGGATTCGATTCGGGATAAAGACTGGATCCACGAGAGTTGCCCGGAGTTCCCGGGTCATGGTTCCATGCCCAATTCGACGCACCTTCGAGATCTCCTGAAGAAGTAGCCGTTGCGGGGAACGGCACTGCCACGCCGGTTGCTGCATTGTTGCCAGCTGTAAAGGTAGTCGCCACCGGCGGACACTCGCCTGACGCGGTCCAGGATTTGAAGTGGATGATGTGAATTCCGGGAGTAATGCTTGCATCGGTGACGTCGATATCGGTAGGAGTAGCTCCTGCCTTGATCTGGCTGTTGTCATCAATCGAGTAGCCGAAAGAGACGGGCTTGTTGCCGTAACAGCCGTCATTGTGCGCTTTGACATGTACAGGTGTGCTGATGATCGGACCGGCTACCGTAATATCCTGCGCCTGCGCATGTGGCACGTAGAGCGGAAGAGCTACCGAAAGCAACGTAGCCAGGATGGTGTGACTGGCAGCTTTTTGTCTGCGTACGAGAAAACCAACGGGGGAGGTAAGCATAGTAGGGTCGAACTCCTGGGGAAGTTTGGTTCTGTCTTCGCTGAATTCATTCAGTCATGCAAGGCCATGCAGAAACGAACTTCCGCAATGCCCCGCGTGTCGCAGGCAGCAGTCATCCCTCTGCCACTACCGACTGGAAGCTGGAAGCCAAACCCAGCGCTTCTTGTGAGTTTCCCGTCGATACTGGAAGACCAGATGAACACTGATCAATTGACTTGTGGGTCTAACATAACCGCGCAGTGGTCGTGGCGCGATTGCACTTATAGGTCACAACAGTAGTGACAGTAAGGGGATGAGGAGTCGAAGTGCTCCAATTCGGGAAATGCAACTATGGAAGGATGAAATTGTAAATGCCCAAGCTGTCTCCAAGGCGACTGCAGACGCAGATAAGCAACCGGCAAAGAAGCATAATCGATGGGTACCGGCAGCAATCGAGAAAAGATGTGCGCTGCAGCCAGCGATCGGGCTACGTCAGGAGCGTGGTTCTGCCCGACGCGCACCTTCGGTCGATGAGACTAGGAGCTGCCCAGATGAGCGAAATTGCACAGAATCAGTAAGGATGAGCGTGGAAGAATACCGCCGTGTACGGAAGTGAAGAGGGCAGAATGTCTATAACAGGAATCAGTCCTGCAGAAATTGCGCTGCATACTGATAAGCAATGGATGCAGGCAGCTGTCTACGAACGCGCCAGCGATGGCTCAGCGTTTGATCTCCGTCTGCTGGACGTTCCGCGCCCCCAGGCTGCCCCCGGTTATGTGCTTCTCCGTGTGCTCGCCTGCGGAGTTTGCCGGACTGATCTACACATCGTTGAAGGTGACCTGCCGCCGCTTCGCGCGCGGCTAATCCCGGGTCATCAGATCGTCGGCGAAGTGGTTGAGACGCAGGGCCCCGTCGCTCTTGGCACACGGGTTGGCGTTTCCTGGATGGGCGGCACCGATGGCAGCTGCTTTCATTGCACCCACGATGCCGAAAACCTCTGCGACCATCCCACCTTCACTGGCTACTCCGTTGATGGCGGCTATGCAGAATATGTCAGCGCACGCGAAGACTTCGTCTATCCTCTTCCAGCCGGCCTCGACGCCACACACGTGGCGCCATTGCTTTGCGCAGGGATTATCGGCTTCCGCAGTCTACGCGTGGCTGGTGTGAAGCCGGGCGAGCGCGTCGGACTGTTTGGCTTTGGCAGTTCGGCCAGTCTTGCAATGCCGGTTCTGCACTCCTGGGGCTGCGAGGTGTACGTGGTCACACGGGGCGCAGGGCACCGCACCCAGGCGCACACGCTTGGTGCTACGTGGGTCGGTGACGAAGATGCCAGACCGCCGGTTCATCTGGACAGGGCGATCACCTTTGCGCCGAGCGGAAAAGTTGTGGTCGATGCTTTGTCGAGTCTTAGGAAAGGTGGTGTGGTTGCAATCAATGCCATTCACCTCGACCAAATGCCAGCCTTCAACTATGACACTCTTCTATGGGGAGAGCGGCAGATTCGCAGTGTTGCCAACATGACCCGGGAGGACGCGCGGGAGTTTCTTGGACTTGCGCACACACTTAAGATTGAGCCGCGAGTCACGATCTTTCCCTTGAGTCATGCCAAAGACGCGCTTCTCGCCGTGAAGCATGAGACGGAAGATGGGTCGGCTGTCATCATTCCTTAAAAATTGGTCGTGCCTGCAGGCAGACGCCGCGGGTCGATGCCATCAGGGAACACAGTGTGCATTCGGATCGCGCACCAGTCCAAGCTTGGGCGACTGGATGAATACGCCGTGACCATCTCCCAGCATGACGTCGAACGTGTCGCCATCGTCATCGCTGTAAACCACGGCAAGGTCCATGGCGTGGTCACCATTGAAGTCTGCGACGGAGAGATGCGGGGTTGTCCCGGCGAGGCGCAATGGAAAAGACCAGCCACGCTCAAACGTGCCTCCTGCCGTGCCTGTGAGCATCTTTACTGAACTTGCACGCCAGTCGGACACAGCCAGATCAGGAAGGCGATCACTGTTAAAGTCGGCCACCACTATCGACCCAATGGAGTCGAGTTGTGCGATCTCCCGGCCATCTGCAAAGCCGCCCCGTCCGTTGCCGGGGAACAATGTCAACCTGCCACCCGTATCGCCGACGATCAGGTCAGCCAATCCATCCTGGTTGAAGTCATCCGCGACCATAGCCGTCGGCCTGCGCACCAGCTTTATACCTGGACCTGCCGGAATCGAAGTGCCATCTGCTTGCCCCAGGGAAACAGTCAAAAGATAAAAGCCCGAATCGTCCGAACCGTGCAGGGTCACTCGCGCAACATCCGCTATGCCATCCCGGTTGAAATCGCGAACCACTTGTGTCTGGCGTACAGCGTCAGAGTCGTCTGTCGGATCGTCCGGACTGGACGCCCAGCTGTGCAGAGGCATTGCAGCCGCTAGCAGCCAGCCTGCCAGAACACCAGCGAGTGGTCCGGGTCTGCGGGCATTGTGGATCATTCATCTCCTCAGTCGCCGCCAGAGAACGTACCACGTTTCGCCTCATGGCCCGGCAATGACAGACAGCAGGAATAGGAGTTTTCCTGCTGTACATGCCTGACACGGTCCAGGAGACACGCGTGAAAGTAATGGCGGAGAGAGAGGGATTCGAACCCCCGATACCCGTAAAGGTATGGCTGATTT
>CAZZYN010000032.1:0-41965 GCA_964658265.1 uncultured Acetobacteraceae bacterium
CCAGCCATCCAGGTCGCTGCTGACATCGCCATACGAGCCGGTCGGCACCTCGCGGTATCGCGCGTGTAGCGGCAACATAAACACTTCAGCAGGGTGGATCTCACGCAGCCTTTGACCAACACGCAAAAAGGCGTGACCGAGGCCACGCCCCTCCCACCGTCAGTGACGTCGAGATTGCCCTACCGAACAGTTACGCTGTGTGACAAGCGAAATGTCAGCACTGTTTCAGCCGGAATCACAATCGGCTTGTTGTCCGTAAATGCAGTTCCCGCGGTACCGGCGCCCCCTCCGGCCAGGCCTCCGATCAACGCACCTTTTCCGCCGCCTGCCAAGCCGCCGATCAATGCGCCCAGACCGGCACCCCCTCCGGCCAGCACAGCCGTCCGCTTGCCTTTTCCCTTAGAGACCCGTTCGACTGTGGCGGTTTGAACCGGGTAGTTACGCCCCTCCGCCGTGACAGAATCCAGCTGCAGTTCCAGGAAGCCTTCGCCCTTGAAACGACCACGATTCTTTGTTGCCACGACAGTGCCCGAAGCGCGCGAACCAGAACGAATGATCGTTCGGCCACCTACAACGACCGGAGAGCTTACAGTCGCCGAGAACGCTTGTCCTTCGGTGGCCGTCTTGGAGTCGATTGTCTCTCCGAGACTCACGCTGATCCGCGTATCTGCCGGAATTGTGTAGACCACAGGTGCCGGCGGTGCCACCCGAGCCGGTGCAGGCGCCATAGGAGCGGCGGCCATGGGTGCCGCAGGTGCCGGTGCCACTGGCGCGGGGGCTGCTGACATCTGGCTTCCAGCTGGAGGTGCCGCACTCATCGTTCCTGCAGCAGGGGCCGGTGCCGGCGCTGCTGTCTGATCAGTATTCGCTGGCTTGCTGTTGCACCCGGCGGCCAACAGGCCGGCAAGTGCCAGGGGTAGATAGACGCGGGAGGACATAAGCATGATTTTCATGGCAGCCATAGGATGCCATAGTCCCGCATGCTTGGCGAGACGGTTGTTGGACTCCTGTCCACCATCCAGCAGGTCTCTGCGAGTTTTTACGGCGACTTCCGGCTGGTCAGGTCGCTGCCGACCGACGCACAGACTCTGCAAGCCGTTTTAAGTCGCGAGTCCTATAATCAACAGGTTGGAGGGACGCGCCCAGTGTTCAAGCCCGTGCCCGGGAAACATTCGAATTCGCCTTCCGGTCGACAGCCCGAATCCACAGACCGGCCGGCACCTGCCAGAGTCGAAGAGGCCCCAGAAAGTCATCGCCCTCTGAACGTAGTTTTGCTGGCGGCACCACTTGGTGCGCTGCTACTGTTTTTTCTTTCGCTGAATGCCTTTAACGTTTCCTTTTTATTTCCTCGCAGCTCTGCCCAGCTTTTCCTTTTCACCGGTCTGTCTGTACTCGTCTTTTTGGTTTTGCTGGTGCTGCTGGTCCTCCTCTTTCGCAACATCCTGAAGCTCTATGGCGAACGAACCGTGCTCGGCTCGCGCATTCGGACGCGCATGCTTGTCGGCGCCCTGCTCCTCTCGTTTGCTCCGGCCTTTTTTCTATTCCTGTTCAGCTACCTGTTGATGAATCGCAGTATTGACCGGTGGTTTTCACAACCGGTGTCGCAGTTGCGGGATGATTCCACGCGAGTGGCTCTCCAGCTTACGCAGTACGCCGTTGCCAATGCCAGAGCCGAGGCCGCCTCGCTTGCCGCCTCCCCCCTCATTCAGCACGATCTGGCGCAGCAGGATTACGCTTCTATCCAGGCCGGTATTGCCGAGCACCGAATCACTCTTGAAGGTGGCTTCGTTTTCGTCTACCAGGCCAGCGATCTTCGCGCCAGCTTTCATCAACCTGCCATGACCGGCACCACTGAACTTCGCACCTGGAATGTCGACAGCAGCCAGCCTGATGGCTCCCTGTCGATACCTGTCGCGGGGCCACTCTCAGCTGCCGCTTTAGAGATCTCCCGAAAAAGCGACGAACCGATCCTGAGTATCGGCAGTAGCGACTATGTCCTTGCCGCGGCACCAGTTGCAAATGAGTACACCATCGTTTGCGGCTTTCCCATGCCTTCGGGCTTCAGTCAGACCGTTTCCAGCATTCGCACAGGTGCGCGCGATTACTGGTCACTCCGACGTGCGCGAAACAGTATCCGAGGGCTATACCTCCGCGTCATCCTACTCATCACGGCCCTCGTCTTTTTTACTTCCAGCTGGCTAGCGCTCTTCCTGGCGAAACGGATCACGCGACCCGTGGAAGCGATTGCCGAGGCAATGGATGCTATTGCGCGCGGCCAATACAGCCATCGCATCGGTACAGGCACCGTGCAGGAACTGGGAGAACTGGTGCGCTCGTTCAACGCCATGGCGGGCGACCTTGAAGCTACGCGCGAGGTTGCCGAAACGTCGACAGCGCAACTCTCTAACGCCAATCGCGCCCTGCAGGAACGGCGTCGCGAGCTTGAGACCATTCTTCAAACCATTCCAACGGGCGTCATTATCCTGAACGAAGAACTGCGTATGCAGCAGACCAACTGGGCTGCCACCAACCTGCTGGGGCTGCAGAGTCTTACCGAAGACAAGCTGCATCCGCCTCTTGAATCCTTGTTTCCTTCCGACCAGCGCGATGACCTCTGGCGCATGGTTCGTCGCTGTCAGCGCACCGGCATCGGTGCTGGTGATTTCGAATTTCGCAGCGGCACCAGTCGACCTCTTCACCTTTCCATCACAGTCGCCCTGCTTGAACTGGAACAGCAGCGGCGTGGTTACATCATGGTGCTGGAAGATGTGACTGAGAGCCTGCGCGCACAGCGGCAGGTTGCATGGAAGGAAGCTGCCCAGCGCGTTGCGCATGAGATCAAGAATCCGCTTACCCCGATTGCGCTTTCCGCGGGTCGCATTCAGCGGCACCTCGAGCGTAATACGCCGGAGTCGCCTGCCATCATCCGCCGCTGCAGCGACGTGATTCTCAACTCCGTTGAAACCATGCGTACACTGGTCGACGAGTTCGCTGCGCTCGCCCAGTTTCCTGTGCCACAGATCCGTGCCGTGCCGCTCAACGACATTCTCCGCACGGCTATCGACTCCTTCTCTGGCCGCCTGCAGGGAGTTAAGCTCATCGAAAAGCTGGCATCGGAAAGCATCATTGTTGCCGCGGATCCAGTCGGCCTCACACGAGCCATGGTGAATCTGATCGACAATGCTGCAGAGGCTATGCAGACCAGCCTGCTTCGCGAACTTACCATTACTACCTGCCAGCTTGCTGATGGATTGATGGCTGAGATCACCGTGGCCGACACCGGCGCAGGCCTCACAGAAGAAGATCGTGAACGACTATTTCTCCCTTACTTCTCTACAAAACAGCGCGGCACAGGCCTGGGACTGGCGATCACTGCCAAGATCATTCAGGAACATAATGGCGTCATTCGCGCGGAGCAGAACCATCCAGCGGGCGCGCGCTTCATTATCGAGCTGCCGCTAGCTACGGATACCTACGCTGATACTTTTGCCATGCATGGCGCCGGTCAACAGGTGTCCGACACCATCGAGAAGAAGAGCGGCACCACGCTGGTCTCGGCCACTGCTGCTATGCCGGAAGGCGGCACCATTCGCTCATGAACCACATCCTCATCGTCGATGACGAAACCGAGATTCGCGACTCCCTGGCCGAGATTCTCACAGAAGAGGGCTTCACTATTACGACTGCCGGCACCGCTGCCGAGACCATGCTCCTGCTGCGCGATGCGTCCTATGACCTGATGCTGCTTGACATCTGGCTTCCTGATGGCGATGGCCTCGATGTGCTCAAGCAGATGCAGACGCTGCAGCTTGAGAATCGCCCCGAGGTGATCATCATTTCAGGCCATGGCACCATCGAAACTGCCGTGCGTGCGACCAAGCTCGGTGCCTTCGACTTCCTTGAAAAGCCGCTCTCGATCGATCGCACGCTGATCCTGTTGCACAACGCCATGGAAGCCCGCAGACTGCGCGCACAGAATGATGAGTTCAAGCGTCAGCTCTCGCCTGAGACGTCGGTCACCGGCGAAAGTGTGCCCGTCAAAGCACTTCGCCAGCAGATACGTCTTATGGCTCCGACCAACGGCCGCGTTCTAATCTTCGGCGAATCCGGATCAGGTAAGGAGCTCATCGCACGCGCGATTCACGCGCACAGCCTGCGCAAGGACAACATCTTTGTCCATCTGAACTGTGCCGCCATTCCTGAAGATCACATCGAGACTGAGCTATTTGGATATCGACATGGTGCCGTTAACGGCGGTCCGCATGAAAAACGTGGCACCTTTGAGCGAGCCAATGGCGGCACTCTCTTCCTCGACGAAGTAGGCGATATGAGTCTAAAGACCCAGGCAAAGGTGCTGCTGGCCATTGATGAACAACGTTTCATCCCGGTCGGCGCGGCGCATTCCGTCAACGTCGACGTCCGCATTATCGCCTCAACGAACAAAGACCTTGAAGAAGAGATAGCTCGCGGTAATTTCCGCGAAGATCTCTTCTACCGCTTGAACGTGATTCCATTTTTCACGCCGCCGCTGCGTGATCGCAAGGAAGATATTCCATCCCTGGCTCGTGAATTTCTCAAGGAGCTTGGTCGTGAATACGGCCGGCCCCGCATCGAGATTCACGATGAGGCAGTGAACCTGTTGAAGCAATATCACTGGCCGGGGAACGTCCGCGAGCTGCGCAACATTATGGAGCGGGTCATGCTGCTCAATCCGCAGGCCACACGCATCGAGCGACGGCACCTGCCTATGCTGGTCCATCGCGACGCCGGAAAAGCGACAGAATCGTATGGCACGCTCCAGCAGGCACGCGACGCTTACGAGCGGGATTACATCCTTAAAAAAGTAGATGAGTGCCACGGCAATATGAGCCGCGCGGCGGAGTCCCTCGGACTCGAGCGCAGTCATCTATACCGCAAGATGAAGGCGCTTGGCATCTCGGTACGCGACTCACAGTAACGCTCATCGAGCTCACCAGGAGCCAAATGCATACTACTGCCGCGTCAGGAACCCTGCTTCGAACGCTTTGCAGGAACTGACTCGGCATTTTCCTCGCGCACCCTGGCAGCATCTTCAGCCATGCCTTCCAGCTGCCGTCGCCAGTCGAGTGTGCTGACAAAGCCATTCGAATCCCGCCAGTTTTCACGCACAATGATGTACAGCTCAAGAAAGACGCGGGTTCCCAGGAGCGACTCAATCTCCTTGCGCGCTGACGCCCCGATACTCTTTAACTTGGTTCCGCCCTTGCCTATCAGGATTGCTTTCTGGCCATCGCGTTCACAGTAAATAGCCGCGGCAATTTTGGTCACTGGCAACTTGCCGTCCTTCCGCGGTCGCGCCTGCGGATCCGGCTCTTCGTACCGCTCAATGATCACGGCCGATGCGTATGGCACCTCTTCGCCGGTCTCCATCAGGATGCGCTCGCGGATCAGTTCGGCTACCAGAAAGCGTTCCGGCTGATCGGTGAACTGGTCTTTCGGAAAGTAGCGCTCGCCCTTCGGCAGCAGCTTGACAATCGCTTCGAGCAGGCGATCAAGACCATCTTTCTTGCGCGCGGAAAGCGGCACCACGGCAGCGAACGTATGCAATGCGCTGAGCTGCTGGATCAAAGGCAGGAGCTTTTCCCGCTCGATGAGGTCAATCTTGTTGATGACCAGAATCACGGGGCAGTCGAGGTGTCGCACCAGTTCCAGCACGATCTCATCTTCACTGGTGCCGCGTGAGAAGCTTCGCGACTTGCGCTCGCTGACTTCAGCGTTGGTTGTCGGCTGAGCCTCAGCATCGGGGAGGCGCAGCTCACGCGTCGCATCGATCATCAGCACGACGGCGTCGCGTTGTTCGAGTGCCTCGTGGACTTCGTGCATCATCTGCTTATCCAGCGCCGAAGTCGGCTTGTGCACACCCGGGGTGTCAACGAAAACCACCTGCGCGGCGGAGTGTCGCCCCTTCACTGCTTCCACTTCGACGACACCTTGGATACGGGTCCGCGTGGTCTGCGGCTTACTGGTGACAATGGCAACCTTCTCACCAGTGAGCGCATTTAACAGCGTGGATTTGCCGGCGTTCGGCCGACCGACAATCGAAACGAATCCGGACACAAAATCAGATGGCACCCTGGCACGCACACGCACACTCCCTGCGCGCCGTTTGCAGACGCGCCACTCTTTGTTCTATCAGGTTGTGAACAAGTTGAATTGAGTGCGGCGGACAGGTTAAGCCTCACGCGCAGTGTCTGCAGCCGAGATGCGGAGACGATCGATGCGCCGGTCGGTGGACGCGAGTACTTCAAACCGGACCTTGTGCACAACGACAACTTCGCCGGCCAATGGAATTCTTCCGGCCACTTCACTTACCAGGCCGGCGACGGTCGAGGCTTCGTAGTCCTCATCGTCCAGCTGCGTTTCATGATGCAGAAGGTCGTCCAGTTCCTCGATCTCAAGCGTCCCCGGCACCACCCAGACCCCTGTTGACTCCTGCATCGGCCCTTCGGAAGGGTGGTCCTCTTCGTGCTCATCCCTGATGGCGCCGACAATTTCCTCCAGCAGGTCTTCGATGGTCAGCAGTCCGGCTACACCCCCATATTCATCGATAGCAATGGCCATGTGCTGCTTGTCGCGCTGCATTTCTCGCAGCAGCTCGTTGGCATGCTTGGTCTCTGGAACAAAGAGGGCTGCACGTTGAATCGTCGCCACGGTTCGTCCGCCGGCATCGCTGTCGGCAATCTGTAACAGGTCATGCGCAAAGGCGATGCCCGTGATGTGATCAAGCGAGCCGGCGTAGACGGGCACGCGAGAGTAAGGTCGATGCTTCAACGCTGCTAGAAACTCTTCAAGATTCATCGATTCGGGCACTGCAAAAATCGACGGTCGTGGGGTCATGACTTCGCGGACAATCTTTTCGCCGAACTCGACTGCCGAGCGGATAAGGTCGCGATCGCTCTCTTCAAAAATTCCTTCTTCCTCTCCAGCTTCGATCAACGCATCCACAGCTTCCGACGTGGAGTTTTCCTCTTCCTCAGCTGTGGCAGGCTCAGCAAGCGAGGCGATCGACAACAGGAATCCGAGGAACATGGTCACCGGCAGCACGCAGTAGAAGAGCAGCTTGAGCGGCAGACGAAGCCGGGCGGTCCACTGGCCGCGCGTGCGGGTAAAGAGAATGAACGGTAGCAGGCGACTGAAAATCGTAGCGACGAGGACGATGGCGAGTACAGCCTGCGCGACCTGCTGAAGGCCCGGACGGGGCCAGACGAATCCGGCATGCTGCGCGCGTGCGCCCTCGAAAAGCATGGCGCCAAAAACCAGGGCAAGACACCCGAAGCTGAGCTCAGAAAGCACGGCCGCAGAAAGTGCCAGCCGCTCATGCGAAAGTCCCAGCCGCGGCTCCATATTCTGCTCCCAGTAATCGATATTGTCCTGGAATTCCCGCGACAGGAATTTGCCCATCTCGGAGTAGAGCCGGTCGACATAGGACGCAAGTGTGTGAATAGGCAGCAGGATTATGATCAGCAGGATATCGATCCAGGTCATGACTGCACTGCCTTTCGACGGGACTTACGGACAGCAAGCTGGATGGCCGAACGTTGCGCCAGTGGTTTGCTTTTCGCGACTACGGATCGGGTAGGCGGTGCAGGCTGGTTTGTCCTGTTCACCGACCGTGTTCTCTCGATCAGGCCGGTGGTGAGTCGTAGCTGGCGGCGTAGTTTTAATTCGCGCTGGGCCATTTCTCCCTGGTCATTCTCGTGATCGAGGCCCGCAAGATGCAGCATGCCGTGCAATATGAGGATCTTCAACTCATTGGCGAGGCTGTGCTCCAGTAGGAGCGCCTGCCGGGCCGCGGTGTCGACCGAGATTGCCAGATCACCGGCGACGACTGGCTGACCGGGGATCTCTGATGCCGCCGGAAAGGACAAAACGTCGGTCGCCTTGTTCTTGCCGCGGAATTGTCGGTTGAGGCTGCGGATGGCACGGTCACTGGTGAGCAGGACGCTCAGGTCGCCGTGCAGCGGAATGGCTCTGGCCGCCGTCGCGACAAAGCGCTGGAGGACGCGAACGGAGGGCAATCCGGGTGGAGGTTCGTGTTCGCCGAAGTCCGTAACGATCATTGGGGCCGCGCTGCAAGGCGGAGCCGGGTCGGCAGGGAATGCCCGAGGTCCAGGATTCCGCGAGTTGATATTGCGGCGTGCAAGGCCTTCTCCTTAAACAGGCAGGGAGGGCTGTTTGGGCCCTCCCTGTCTACCATCATACTTGGTTCCTGTTAACGAAAGCCTACTGTGGCTTGGCGGTGGATTGCGAGCGCTCGCCGCCCGGCAGATTCAGCGGCAGATCGGGCTGAGCCTTGTGGAAGCTGTCATAAGCGCGGATGACCCGCTGCACCAGGCAATGGCGGACAACGTCTCCGTCTTCAAAATGACAGAAGGAAATGCCGTCGACCCCTTTCAGGATCTGCACCGCTTCGACCAGCCCGGATTTTTTAGGATTCGGCAGGTCGATCTGTGTCACGTCGCCGGTGATGACGGCTTTCGAGTTGTTGCCCAGCCGTGTGAGGAACATCTTCATCTGTTCGCTGGTAGTGTTTTGCGCCTCATCCATGATGATGAAGGCGTCGTTAAGTGTCCGACCGCGCATGAAGGCGAGCGGGGCGACTTCGATGACATTGCGTTCGAGCATCTTGTCGACGCGATCCTGCTCCAGCAGGTCATACAGGGCGTCATAAAGCGGGCGGAGATAAGGATCGACCTTCTCCTGCAGGGTACCGGGCAGAAAACCGAGGCGCTCGCCGGCTTCCACTGCAGGCCGCACCAGGATGATGCGACTGACCTTTTTGGCGAGCAGGGCGCTGGCTGCCATAGCGACGGCGAGATAGGTCTTGCCGGTGCCGGCTGGACCAACGCCAAAGGTCATGTCGCTACGTTCGATCATTTCGACATAGCGCCGCTGATTCAGTGAGCGAGGCTGCACCATGCGCTTGATGCCTGCGGAGCGCTGTTTCCCTGACTCGACCAGGCTGCGCAGCGTGACATTCGGGTCAGCTGTGACCAGCTTCAGCATGGCATTCAGTTCGCCGTTTTGAAGCGATACTCCGGATTTTCGCAGTTGTTCATAGTCGCTGAAGATTTTCTCGACATGCGCCACATTTTCCGGTTTTCCCTCGATATGGAGGGCGTCGGAGCGGAGATCGATGCGGACGAGAAGCTTATCTTCCAGTAGTCGCAGGTTTTCATCGCGGGTCCCGAAAAGGGGCTCAAGGTTGGGCGTAATTTCGAGCGCTTTCTTCATCAAGCGGACAGGTAACCTCCTGCCGTTTCCATAGGAAGCGGCACGCAAGCGTGTGGGTAGCGGAAGAAACGGATGGTTGCGATAGGACGGGAGCCGGGAGCGAACAGGATCACGCTGATTAGATGCTGAAGGGAGCGAGTCGCTTCAGACGATCCGGACACGGGTTGTGTCTGCCCTCGGATGGGCAAAGATTAGCGCGATGGTGGCCGGGCGTCAACGGCCATTTAGTGAAAATGTGGAAAGCGCGTCCCAAAGTGGTCGGGCACCTGAACGCGTACGCATTTCGTTTGCACAGCAACCGCCGGGCTCTCTTCGAATGAAGTCGCAGCGAGCCGGCGGTGCGTTGCTGTCTAGCGTGCTGCTTTTTGGGGGAATAGCGCCTTTTTGATATTGAAAAGCAGACCTGCATTGAGGGCTTCTTTATTCCAGACCACTTGATCAACAACGCTGAAGCGGCCGATCTCATGTGTGTAGAAACCGAAGGCATCCAGGTACGGGGTGAGCTTGATGGTGGGACGAAAAAAGTACCGGTTGCCCAGTCCGTACGCGTCGCCATTGATACCCATGCACATGGTTGCCAGATTCTCCGTCTGGGTCAGCACGCCCTGGTGCGGATCGATGTGGGCATAGCCGCCCTCGAACGAGAGGCGCGGGCCAAACTTTTTGTCGCCGGTAAAGGAGAAGCCCTTGGCACCGGGCACGAAGTCACTAATTTCACTGAACGAAATCTTGTTGAGGCGCTCGTAGAATTCCAGACGCACTGAGTCGACGACGCGCGATTCCGGGATGCGGATAAAAGCATCCTGGCGCAGGGTATTTGACGCATTCTGCCATGTGTAATCGAAGGACGAGTCGATCCGCTTTGCAAACTTTTTACGCAGAAGAAACTGGTGGTAATCGGAATGAGCCAGGCGGTCACCGCGTACGAAGAAATTAGGAGTGTAGAGATCGCCCAGGTAGGCGTACGTGACCGAGGCTTCGTCAAAGAAAAAATTTTCAGGACGCTTGATCAGAATCCGCTCGCCTGAAATGTAGCCATCGTTGTCATACGTCGTAATCTCCGATGCGGCCCCGCGATTGATGTCCATGCTGCCGTACTGTAACTCCAGGCCGTGTATGGGCTCGAGATCGAGGTAGGCCCTGCGCACATAGAACGACCAGCCGCCGGAGGACTCCTGCCGATTGATTTCGGCAAGCGGCTTGTTCAGGGTAAACGCGTCAATGGCAGCCTGCTGGATGGGAGTGGCCTTGGCCCGGCTGGACTCAAGGGCGTGTTCGTTACCACCCCCGATGAAGTCCGCGAAGGCCCAGTTGAAGTATTTGCCGGTCGAGGCGTGGAACGCGATCGAGTATTTACCCTGCGGATCGAACTTGAATTTACCGTCGATGATACTGCGCTGCTGACCCTGGTTGTCCTCACGCGCATTGTTGGAGTCGAAGACGCTGCGATAGCGGAGAGCGAAGTTCATGTCCTCGAGGTCAATCCAGCGATCGAACCTGGCCTGCCAGGCTGGTCCTGCTGGCGTTTTCACCGGCTGCACCACGGCGATGACAGCAGACGATGCCGGCAATCGCAGCGGCTCTGCGGCATTCAGCGCCAGTTGCTGACCGGAGGAGATGACGGGCAGCGCGCATGCGCTCCACGCAGCAGAGAGCCACAAACAGCGAGCCAAATCCATGGCGGCAAAGATCTTGTGCATAGTCGAACCTCGTTCGTGCAAGGGCAAAAGCCTGGAAGCAGGCAGCAGTGCTCGTTCACATTCCAAGCTGGCTCCTGTAACTGTCTTCGGCGGTTTTACGCTCAGCATGAGGAGCGTCTACTTGCACTTCGGCCGCAAATACCGTTGTGGGGCCGCTTTTCCTTTTCACAGGGTGACGTTTCTGACCTCGAAGCAGTCAGTCCACGGTGCAGCCGGACGCATTCACGTTCAAAAAGCCTGATACTGGTCAGGATGGCGTTGAAACTGTTCTTCATCCTGCTGCTGGCTGCGCTGCCTGGAGTTGCCCAGTCGCCGGAAGCGAGTCAAATGCCGGCGGCCTCTAAGGGCATGCAAGGGATGCAAATGAGGCCGACGGCGGATGGTCAGATGTCGATGGAGCCGCAGAGCTTCATTGCTGAGATCGAGCACCATGCGACGTCGGGCACCAGTAGTGAACCGAACTCCACACCCATGCCGATGCTGATGGCCATGCACGGCAATTGGATGTGGATGTTCCATGCCAACGTGTTTGTGACCGATCTGCAGCAGACCGGCCCGCGCGGCGCCGACAAATTCTTCTCGACCAACTGGTTCATGCCGATGGCGCAGCGGAAGCTGGGTCCAGGCCAGCTGACGCTGCGCGTGATGCTGAGCCTGGAACCTGCGACGATCAGCGGCAGACAGTACCCGCTCCTTTTTCAGCAGGGCGAAACTGCTTTTGGCGTGCCGATTGTAGATGGCCAGCACCCGCATGACTTCTTCATGGAGATTGCCGGACTGTACGACTGGAAGCTGGGAAAGAAGACATTGCTGTCGTTCTACGGAGCGCCGGTGGGCGATCCGGCGATGGGCCCGACGGCGTATCCGCACCGGGCGTCGGCCATGGAAAACCCAGTCGGCACGCTGGGCCATCATCAGCAGGACTCAACTCACATCGCTTATAACGTGGTAACGGTCGGGCTGACACAGGGTGTGGCACGGGTGGAAGCGAGCGGCTTCCACGGTCGCGAACCGAATGAAAACCGTTGGAACATCGATGGCGGGGCGATTGATTCCTGGTCAACACGGTTTACGCTGCAGCCCGGGGAGAATTGGAGCGGCCAGTATTCCTATGGAAGACTGACGAGTCCCGAAGCCCTGTTTCCTGCAGAGAACCAGGAGCGGATGACCAGCTCCGTGATGTACAACCGGCCGTTTGCGGGAGGCAACTGGGCAAATACGGTGCTGTGGGGCAGGACGCGTTCGCTTGGCGACGACTCGAAGGAGAACAGTTACCTGCTGGAGTCGACCATGCGCTTTTCAGTGAAAAACTATGCATGGGTGCGCATGGAAAATGCGGGTCGATCCAACGAACTGCTAAACGGAGAGAAGCTGCTGCCGATGTCCTTCCGAGAAGAGCCGCTGGCCCACGTGCAGACGTATACGGCTGGGTATGACCGGGATGTCGACCTGCTGCCCCGCCTGCGAACGGCCATCGGCGCACAGGTCACAGCGTATGGTGTGCCTCGCATTCTGCAGGCACCTTACGGCACACATCCGGTGGGCGTCGCCGTGTTCGTGCGGATCCGACCGGCTGCCGGGACGGAGAGGTGACGCTGTTCCGAGTCTCGGTCAGGGTTTGTCGGGCTGGCCGGCGATAGTCCGCGTGGTGGCCTGGTTGACATCTCCCCGGGCGCGGCCCGGCGGAGGTTTGGGCTGCTTCTTGGCGGGCTTCTTCACTTCGCGTTTACCGGTATTTTTGTTTCCCATCCGTAGAGTCTACTGCTACTTAGCGGTTCGAGCGTGACTCAATCGTCGGCCGCAGGCATCCACGATGGTCAAAACGGATTGACCTACCTACCGGAAACCCTTAAACTACATACTTGCGGGTGAAGGCAGGGCGCGGAGTCTACCGCCGGCCAGTGTTTCCGCAAACATCTAAGGAAAAGAGCATCCAGCCACCATGGCGAACCACGTATCCTCGCTGAAACGCGCCCGTCAGACCGTACGCAAGACCATCGTTAACCGTGCGAACAAGAGCAAGGTACGCGGCAGCCTGCGCGCCATGCGGGAGGCTCTCACTGCCGGCGACCCGCAGGCCGTGACGACCCAGTACCGCTCGACCGTATCCTTTCTCGACAAGAGCGTCCAGAAGGGCATTTTGCACAAGAACACGGCTTCGCGCTATAAGAGCCGCCTGAATGCACGCGTGAAGGCGATCGTTCTGAAAAAGGCCGCGGCTTAGCACAGGCGCACTTACTGTCTCATCAATGGCCAGGCATTCGTGCCTGGCCATTTCTATTGGCCCGTCTCTACCCAAAGGCTGCGTGATTGAAGTACCTACGCCGGGTTGACTTTGTTTTTGAAGAGGCCGGGTGAGGCTACTACCTGGCGGTGTCGGCGGGCACGGCATAGACCTCGAGTGCTCCGTTGTTGAGTACGGCAAGCCGACTGCCATCCGCAGAGAGAGCAAAGTTCTGTCCCGCGCTCACGACAGGGGAAGCATTTACGGCCAGCAACAGATGACCGGTCCGGGTGCTGAGTACCTGTACGGTCTGCCCCTGAATGTCGGTATCGCTCAGCGGATCATAGGTGTCGACGGGATGGGAGATACGCAGCCAGCTGATGGCAAAATTCTGGCCGGTCGCGTCGAGCGCGAGAGTTGGCCAGACGTAGCGGGCGCTCCACTGACCTGTCCACAACTCCTGCCCATCCAGGTTGATAGCGGTGACAAAGCGGTCTGCCGAGCGCGCACTGCAGGTGGTCAGCAGGACTGTGGTTGAACCAATCAGCTCGTCTGTCGGCATACAGGTGGACGCGATGTCATAAATTGCGCGGGGCGCCGACTTCTTCTCCCGGCGATCCTCGGCGCGGTTCTCTTCTTCTGCTGTGAAGGGGTGGACGCGAACTTTCCACTTCCCCGCGGCAATCTGCTCCTGGTCGATGAATCCGGCAGGCGCCACTGCGAGTTTGAGCGGTGCTTCCGCGCGCGCCTGCCCAATAATCTTGCGATGATCGAGGCGAATCATCTGGATCTGCACATCCTCGTCCGGGACACTCTCGCCGTTCGCCATGGCTTCCTGTAGCAGACGCTGATGCTTTTCGGAGGAATGGCGCTCCAGGTCAGACTGTACAGTCAACAGCTGGCCATCCGGCGAAACCTGCGCGGTAAGCAGACGCTGGTTAAAGCGCAGATACGGGTGCAGGTGAAGGTCGGCGCCTGTGCGGAAGAGATCATTCCCCTGCCGGACGAGAAAGGTGCCTTTCTCGAGCGGATACAGGTAGGCTCGCCGGTCATGAAGGCGCCACTCGGCGGTTGCGTTCACACTACCGGATGGCAGGTCGACGACGACGGCGTGGATGTTCTGGTCGTCGTGGCCCTGCTCCACTTCGCGCTCCATGAGACGGAACTGGTGGAAGGTGAAGAGCAGGTGAGATTCATCGATGAAGTTGAGGGTCAGGGAGGACTGGCGCAGTAGAAGGTAAAGAGAGCCGATTGGCCGGTAGCCCAGTGGATCCACGGGAATGCGCAGAAGAGGAACGGGAGCAGCTGGATGTGCAGCTGGCCGAGCCGGCAAGACGGCGAACGCGCTGAAGATGGCGACGACGAAGCACCAGCTCCTCAGAGTCCCTGCGCTTGCAAGCCGTGCTGGCGGGCGATAAATACTCATTTTCCTGTCCCTCCATTGTCATACAGTGCCGGGAAGGAAGTGGAGACGCTTTGTAAATGGCATCAACGCACGGCAAAGGTGCCTGGAAGACGTCGGGAAATACCAGCTTCAATGAGAGAATGACAGGGCTGCGGAGATGCTGAACGAGTTTCGACTGGCACATCCGACCATCTGTCTCTCCCAACTATCCTGGTGACGAACCTGACCCCAAAGAACCTGACACCAATCATGAAATTGATGCCGAGATCGACCTTGACTCGTACCGCCTGCGCTCGTACGACCCTGGCTGCCTCCCTGCTTGCTGCCGCGTTCACCTTCTGCGGTCTGGCCCGATCGAGTCGCGCGCAGGATTCCGCTGCCCTTCCCGCGACGGATGTGGCGAACAGCCAGCAGACGCTGAAGCAGTTGAAGGGGCTGGACATCTCCCTGCTCGATCCGAAGACTGCGCCGTGCACAAACTTTTATCAGTACGCTTGCGGCGGCTGGCTGCAGCAGAATCCTGT
This sequence comes from uncultured Acetobacteraceae bacterium, assembly GCA_964658265.1. Lineage (GTDB taxonomy): Bacteria > Acidobacteriota > Terriglobia > Terriglobales > Acidobacteriaceae. The sequence goes on from CAZZYN010000032.1 coordinate 15,127, forward strand.
GCCGGCAGATCGCAGTCGATACGGTCGTGATTCGGAAGTTGAGGAAGAGAACATCCTGGTACTCAAGGGCATTCTTGAGAAAGCTGCGGTGCCGGGGGCGGGACGTTCGGCCAACGAACAAAAGATTGGCGATGCCTATGCGACGTGTATGGATACGCAGGCGATCAACCAGAAGGGGCTGGCGCCGCTGAAAGATGAACTCGACGAAGTAGATGCCGTGACTGCCAAAACGGAGTTGCCCGAGCTGACCGCGCAACTGCAGAAGACCGGCGTGGCGGCATTTTTCCGGCTCGCTTCCGAACAGGACGCCGTAAATGCGACGGAGCAGATTGCTGCTGTTGATCAGCCGCGGCTGGGCTTGCCGGAGAAAGGCTACTACGTTCGCAGTGATGACAAGTCCAGGACGCTTCGCGAGCAGTACCTGCAGCATGTGACCAACATGTTTGTGCTGACCGGCCAAACGGAGCAGCAGGCTTCTACGGATGCGAAGACAGTGTTGGCGTTTGAGACAGAACTGGCGAAGGCATCGATGAGCACAGAAGAGCGGCGTGACCCGAAGGCTATCTACCATCGCATGCCGCTAAGCGCACTGGAACAGAAAACGCCGAAGCTCGATATGCGGTCGTACCTAAAGCTGGCAGGTGCGCCAGCCATCGAATCGTTGAACGTGGTGTCGCCGTCCTACTTCGACAGGCTGAACCAGCTGATGGGCACAACCGACCTGGCGACACTGAAGGTTTACCTGCGCTGGCGGCTGATCCACGGAGCACCGGTCTTGGCGCTTCCTGAAAATGCAGACGTTGAGGCCTTCCATTTTTACGGCCATATCCTGACCGGACAGCCGGAACAGCAGTCGCGCTGGAAGCGCTGTGTGGCAGAAGTCGATCACAACCTGGGTGAAGCACTGGGCGAGGTTTACGTAGCGCAGCGTTTCAGTCCTGCTGACAAGCAGAGGACGCTCCTGCTGGCGAGTGATGTGGAAGCGGCAATGGGACGCGACATCGATCAGCTGCCCTGGATGAGCCCGGCAACGAAGACAGAAGCGAAGCTGAAACTGCACGGTATTGCGAACAAGATCGGGTATCCGGAGAAGTGGCGGGATTATTCGTCGCTGACGATAACCAGGGGCGATGCACTGGGCAATGCGCTGCGGTCGCGCGCCTTCGAACAACAGCGGGATATCGCCAAGATCGGCAGGCCGGTAGATAAAGGCGAGTGGGATATGAGCCCGCCGACGGTGAATGCGTACTACAACCCGCAAATGAACGATGTGAACTTTCCCGCAGGTATTCTGCAGCCGCCCTACTTCGACGAACACATGGATGATGCTGTGAATTACGGCGATGCGGGCGGCGTGATCGGCCACGAACTGACGCATGGCTTTGACGACGAGGGACGGCAGTTTGACGCTGCGGGAAATCTGAAAGACTGGTGGACTGCCGGGGATGCGACAAAATTCAATGAGCGCGCGGACTGCGTGGTGAAGGAGTACAACGGCTTTATTGCCGTCGACGACCTGCACGTGAATGGGCGGCTGACGCTGGGCGAAGACCTTGCAGACCTGGGCGGCTTGCGGATCGCATACCTCGCCTACATGGAACGGGCGCGACAGAACAACGTTGATCCGCTACATCGGACAGATGGTTTCACACCAGCACAGCGATTCTTTCTGAGCTATGCACAGGGCTGGTGCACCGGCTCACGGCCGGAATCGATGCGGCTGATGGTACAGACCGACCCACATGCGCCTGAGCAATATCGTGTGAACGGCGTGGTGGTGAATCTGCCGGAGTTCCAGCAGGCATTTAATTGCACGGCGAAGGAACCAATGGTCGCGAAGAAACGTTGCAGTGTCTGGTAGACACGCCGCGGGAAGCAATACATTTCTGAAGCAAGATGGAGATTCGGTGAAGTCAAGATCGGCAAGAGCAGTCATGACAGCAATCGTCGCAGCAGCAACGCTTTATGGGACTGCGTCGAGAGCGCAGCAGGCGGCGGACAAAACCAGTGAACCTGTCTACGCGCCGCTACCCGGCTTCGATACGGGCGCGATGGATGCGACAGCGGATCCCTGCGTTGATTTCAACCAGTATGCGTGCGGCAACTTCAGTAAGCTGCATCCAATTCCGGCTGACCAGTCTTCGTTCGATCAATTCACCAACCTATACGAGTTCAACACGCAGGCACTGCACGGCTTGCTGACAGATGCGGCAGCGAAGCATGCGCCAGCGGGTTCGAACGAACAGAAGATCGGCGACTACTACGCAAGCTGCATGAATACTGACGCGATCGAGAAGGCGGGACTTACGCCGTTGAAAGCAGAGCTAGGACGTATCGATGCACTCCAGTCGCGCGACGGGCTGACTTCGCTGGTGGCACATGACCAGAGGATCCACGTGGCAGCTTTCCTCGATTTCAGTTCGCAGCAGGATTTCAAAGATGCGACGCGAGAAATAGCCGTGATGGACCAGGGCGGCCTTGGGCTGCCGGAGAAAGACTACTACCTGAGGACGGATGCCGAATCGGTGAAGACACGGGAACAGTACGTGGCCCACTTGACGAAGATGCTGCATCTGCTGGGACAGCCGGACAACGAGGCGGCAGCGAATGCGAAGCAGGTGATGGCGCTGGAGACTGCCCTGGCCAGGGCTTCGATGGATGTGGTTGAACGGCGTGATCCGGACAAGATCTATCACATGATGCCGGTGAAGACATTTGCTGCTGCGACAACGCCGCTGAATGTAACGACATTCCTAAAGGAAGTGGGTTCACCTGCGATTGAAGATCTGAATGTGGCCAGCCCGGATTTCTTCAAGTCGTTGAATGCAACATTGAAGGCTACGGACCTGGCAACACTGCGAAATTATCTGCGTCTGCGGCTGGTGGAGTCGCAGACCATGCGCCTGCCAAAGGCTTTCGATGAAGAGAATTTCGATTTCTACGGTAAGAAGCTGACAGGCACGCCGCAGGAGGAACCGCGGTGGCAGCGCTGTGTCGCGAGCACGGACCAGGCGCTGGGCGAGGCCCTGGGCAAGGAATATGTTGCGCACTATTTTGCCGGCGACAGCAAGGCCCGTACGCTGCAGGAAGTGAGAGACATCGAAGCGGCGATGGACAAAGATTTGGACGGCCTGGAGTGGATGAGCTCCCCGACCAAGGTGAAGGCTAAGGAGAAGCTGCATGCGGTGGTCGATAAGATCGGCTATCCAGACAAGTGGCGTGACTACTCTGCATTGAAAGTGGAGCGCACGGATGCGATCGGCAACTCGATGCGGGCCCGCGAATTTGCAACGGCTTACCAGTTGAACAAGATTGGCAAGCCCGTGAACAAAGGCGAGTGGGATATGACGCCGCCAACGGTGAATGCTGACTACGATCCAAGCATGAACACGATCAACTTTCCCGCAGGGATTCTACAGCCATCCTTCTATGACAAGGATGCTTCGGCAGCAACCAACTATGGGCACATCGGCGCAGTAGTTGGCCATGAATTGACGCACGGGTTTGATGATGAGGGACGCAAGTTCGATGGGCAGGGCAATCTGAAGGACTGGTGGACTGCTGAAGACAAGCAGAAGTTTACCGAGCGCACAGACTGCCTTGTGAACGAATACAGCAGCTTTGTGGCTGTCGATACGCTGCACGTAAATGGAAAGCTGACCCTGGGCGAGAACACTGCTGACAACGGAGGCCTGCGACTGGCGTTGATGGCGCTGGTTGCGGACGCTGGTAAATCAGGCGTCGACATCGAGAAGAAGGACGCGAGCGGCTATACACCACAACAACAGCTCTTCCTGGGGTGGGCGCAGAACTGGTGCGCCAGTATGCGGCCGGAAATGGTGAGAATGCTGACGCAGACTGATCCGCATTCGCCCGACCCGCTGCGCACGCGGGGCGTTCTGATGAACATGCCGGAATTCAGCAAGGCTTTCGGCTGCAAGCCAGGACAGCCGATGGTTGCGGAAAAAATGTGCCGCGTCTGGTAACGCAGACCTGCGGATGAAGCAGGCCAACATACGCTGGCTCGGCTACGGTGCCTGCGCGACTGCAGGCGCCCTGTGGGGGACGGGATTTTACTTCGGCAAGATTGCACTTGCTGAAATGTCGTCCAACCACATGGTGCTGTGGCGCTTTGTGTTTGCCTGCATTGCACTGGCACCGCTGGCCCTGGTGCATCGCGAGAAGCTGGCAAAGAAGGAGTGGCAGACACTCCTGCTCGCTTCATTTCTAGGCATCCCGGTCCAGTTCCTGGTGCAGTTCTACGGATTGTCCCTGACGACGGTCTCGCATGCCTCGTTGATGGTCGGTACTATGCCAGTGATCCTTGGCGTGGGCGCGTCGCTATTCACGAAAGAGCGTCTGGATGCGATAGGCTGGACGGCGCTGCTGGGTTCTACTGCCGGGGTGGTGCTGATCGTGATGGGTGGAAGCCATCGCGTGACGAGCCGCGGGCCGTCGCTTGCGGGTGACCTGCTGATTGTGCTGGCCCTGGTGATTTCCCTGGCCTGGATCCTGATGAACAAACACCTTATGCAGAAGCATTCCCCGAGCGTGGTAACGGCTTATGGCGTGCTGAGCGGTACGGCAATGATGATCCCGTTTGTGCTGCTGGTCAGCGGTCCGCCGCCGGTGCATGGAGTGTCAGCGAAAGCCTGGATTGCGCTGGCAGCGAGTGGTGTTTTGTGCACTGCGACGACGACGATGCTCTGGAACTGGGGTATGCACCATGTGCCGGCGTCTCGGGCCGCTGTTTTCCTGAATATCGAACCGATGCTGGGATCATTTCTGGGAGTGCAGCTGCTGGGTGACCAGCTCGGTCCCCTGGTATGGGTCGGCGGCGCGTTCATCCTGGGCGCTGCTGTCACACTGACGACGCGGCCGGAACAGGTCTTCAACGAAGGGCTGCTTGAGTAGATCTTCAGATCTGCATGGCGTATTGCAGAGAGGCTTCTAAGGGCTCAGGCTTCGCTTCACTGGCGAGATCGATCACCAGACGCTCGAGGACAAGCCGCTTGTCTGGCGGCGAAGAACGAAGCTCGAGATCGGCGCGCGCAATCAGACGCAGGGCGCGGGTCAGGTCGCGCCGCGATTTGTAGCGGCGAGCCTGCTTGATCAGTTCATCCGCGGCAAAAGGCGGCATCCGAAAACCCTGCCACAGGACCGCCCAGATCGCACGCGAATCCCGCACATTCTTCTCGAGAATAATGATCATCTGCCGGAAGGTGCGGGCCAGCATGTAAAGGTGACCGATGGCCGAGTCTTCGCCGCCGTCTGAAGCATTGAGCAGGCCACCCAGCAGTGCCAGCGCACGTGGTTTGTCCTTCGACGAGATGGCATCTGTGAGTTCGTAGAGGCTGCGCTGCTTGGCGGCCAGCACCATGGTCTCGACATCGCCAAGGGTGATCGGGCGCTTGATGGAGTTGTTCGGGGTTTCGCCCGAGCCCGAAGTGTAGAGGAGCAGCTTTTCGAGTTCGCTCGCGATCAGCATCATATCCGCGCTGAGCGAATCGGCGAGTTCGCGGGCAGCATCCGGCGCGAAGGCTACACCCTCCGCTTCAGCAGAAGCGATAAGCCAGCGGGCCGCGTCCGATTCATCGACACGGGCAAGCTCAACCATGCCGCACCAATCACCAAGGGTCTCGCGAATGCGTTCGTACCGATCTTTATCCTGCATGTCCATGCGGCGCAGATCTGTCGGAATGTGAATGTGGTCCGCGATGAAGAGCAGGACCGCGTGAGGATTGGGATCGCGCCCGTAGGCATCAAGCGCCGCGAATTCGTCTTTCTTGGCGCCTCGTGTATAGAGAGTTTTCACGTTGCGTACGAGGATGACCTGGAACGGAGCCATCAGCGACGGAGTCCGTGCGCGATCAAGAATTTCGAAGATAGATATCTCGGAGAGATCCAGGTCGGATAATGAAAAGTCACGCATCGCTGGATCAACCAGCGCACTGATGATGGCGCGGCGGCAGCGCTCGTAAAGAAACGTCTCGTCGCCGACGAGGATGTATCCGGGACGCAGTGCACCCTTGCCAGTTACGGATGCGTTCACCTCTGCCAGGAAACGGTCGGAGGACGCAAAGCTGCGCATACCGGCTGTCCTGCTGAGCTCAGTCATAGTGCAGCTACCCGGCTGGCGGCGGCGCAGACGGTTTTAGGGTCAAGGGGCTGAGCCATCAGAAGGATTCCAGCATATCGCTTACCAGGGCTTGTGCGAAGTCACGCGAGAGTCGCTTTTCGGCAGGGGCATCTTCCTGGATAAAACTGGCCAGGTCAGCGGTAGCCTCGTACTGCTGGTGAAACTGGTAATCGTCATGCGCATAAAGCACTCGCTGATTGCGGTCAACCAGCGTGACCCTGGCGATCACAGTTATGAGGTATGTCGAAGTCTGGCCGGTGTTGGAGTTGTAGGTATACGGCGCGATGGTCTCGCTCAGGATAGTCCCGCGCAGGGTCGCGTCGGCGGCTGTTGCTGTATCTTCCGGGACGATGGTGTAGCGGGTCCGTGTCGTCAGTTCTGAGACCAGGGCGCGCGTCATGTCGACTTCCACGTGAAATCGTTGGGTCTTGTTCTCGAAAAACGGCACGGCCAACGTATGCAGATCGGGAGGCAGATGGGTTGCCGAGCCGACTGTGTGATAACCGCAGCCTGTAAGAACGCTGAGAACCGGGAAGGCCAAGAGAAGGGCGAGCTTGTGCATCGATGCTCTATTTTCGCATCCTGCGGTGCGAATTGAATCGTGAGGAATGGTGAGGTGCTGAGAGGGCAGACGTGAAGAAGCCCGGCGAGGAGCCGGGCTTCGTGTTTGGGAGGATTGTCAGACTAGGCGGGTGACGGGCTGCCTTCCGGGAAGCCTGAGGCACGGCCTGGATCCGGCTTGAGTACCTTGGTCGTTTCGGGATCGCCGCCGCCAGGACCATTTGGATTGTTCATCGGGGGCAATTCACGGCCCTCAATGATCATGCGCAGTTCGGCAGCGTCCAGTGTTTCGCGTTCCAGCAGGGCGGCTGCGAGGTTGTGCATGATGGTCTGGTTGTGATCAAGGATGCTGTAGGCGGACTGGTAACCGGCATCGACCAGGCTGCGAACTTCTCCATCGATCTGGCGAGCGGTTTCTTCCGAGAAGTCACGGTGCTGCGCGATCTCTCGGCCGAGGAAGATCTGTTCTTCTTTTTTGCCGAAGGTCAGGGGTCCAAGACGGCTCATGCCGTACTCGCACACCATCTTCCGGCTGAGCTCCGAGGCACGTTCGATATCGTTGCCGGCGCCCGTCGTCATCTGCTTCAGGAAGATCTCTTCAGCGCAGCGGCCGCCCATAAGGATGGCCAGCTGGGTTTCGAGATAGTCCTTGGTAACAGTGTGCTTATCATCCGTTGGCAGCTGCATGGTGACGCCCAACGCCATTCCGCGCGGGATGATGGTGACCTTGTGCAGCGGGTCAGCATGATCGCGCAGGGCGGCTACAAGAGCGTGACCGGCTTCGTGGTAAGCGGTAACCCGCTTCTCTTCGTCAGAGAGCAGCATCGACTTGCGCTCTGCGCCCATCAGGACCTTGTCCTTGGCGGTTTCGAAATCGAACATATGGACCGACTTGCGATTCGCGCGGGCGGCACTCAGGGCTGCTTCGTTGACCATGTTGGCCAGGTCGGCACCTGAGAAGCCCGGTGTCCCACGAGCCAGGACCTTGAGGTTGACATCTTCTGCAACTGGAACCTTCTTGGAGTGGACGGCAAGCACTTCTTCGCGTCCGCGGACATCGGGACGGCCGACGACAACGCGCCGGTCAAAGCGGCCGGGGCGAAGTAGTGCGGGATCAAGAACGTCGGGACGGTTGGTAGCAGCAACGAGGATGACGCCGTCGTTGGATTCGAAGCCGTCCATCTCGACCAGCAGCTGGTTCAGGGTCTGCTCACGTTCATCGTGACCACCGCCGAGGCCGGCGCCGCGGTGGCGGCCCACTGCGTCGATTTCGTCGATGAAGATGATGCAGGGAGCATTCTTCTTGCCTTGTTCAAAGAGGTCACGAACACGGCTGGCGCCAACGCCGACGAACATTTCGACGAAGTCAGAACCTGAGATCGAGAAGAACGGGACATTCGCTTCGCCGGCTACGGCGCGAGCCAGCAGGGTTTTGCCGGTACCCGGAGGTCCGACCAGAAGCACTCCCTTTGGAATACGACCACCGAGCTTCTGGAACTTCTGCGCTTCCCGCAGAAACTCGATAATCTCTTTAAGCTCTTCCTTGGCTTCATCGACGCCGGCTACATCCTTGAACGTGACCTTCTTCTGCTGCATAGAGAGCAGACGGGCGCGGCTCTTGCCGAAGGACATCGCCTTGTTGCCGCCATTCTGCATCTGGCGAACCATGAAGAACCAGATCGCGAAGAGTGCCAGCAGAGGCGAGAAATTGATCAGGATTGGCAGCCAGGAATTGCCATTCGAATCCTTGAATGTCATCGATACCTTGGCATCATTCAGGATCTTGAACATGTCCGGATAATTCGTCGGGACGATGGTGTGGAAGACTTCACTCTTGTTGCGGAAGTGACCGCGGACTTCGTTCGTATTGGTCACACTCACATCACTGATGAGTCCCTGCTGGGCATCGCGCATGAAATCAGAGAAAGAGATCTCCTGTTCCTTGCCTACACCAGTGCTCTTCTGGACGATCTGCCAGAGCAGCACAAGGCACGCAATGATGAAGACCCAGAAGATGATCGTCTTGACCTTAGAATTCACGAAAAAACCTCATTTCTATGACAGCGAAAGCAGGCCACACGGCTTACGGTTCAGGTAAGCATCATGGGACGCAGGCGAATCCATCTGAAACGGCTGTCGGCTGTTAGACGTGCCTCGACCAGGAAAAGCGTCGCCAGGGGAGGTTTTGTCTTTCAAGGCACCAGCGGTCCAGGGAAGATTATCCCTGCTGGTAAATCATTCCCAATTCTAACCTGACAGGCACACACTCACGGCGGACATTTGTCAACACGTTCGTACCATGGTTCAGAACTGCACAGGTTTTGCGGCCAGTCCTTATTTGGCTAACTCCAAGGTTGTAGCTGCGTTCGCAGCCCACCCAGCAACAAGCGCCTTGTCTACCCGCGGGCTGCAAAGCTCAGAGTTCGCTCTTTATCTGACTCACTTGAAGACGAAACGGGAGGGCCGGCAGGCTGGCCGGATCGAGTTCGACTCCCTGGAGCCAGAGGATCCTTCCCTGCCACGCGACCAGCAGACGCAGCTCCCGCTCGCCAGCGGGTATCCGGAGCCGCTCGAATACCTCCTTTACCTTCTTGGGCGCACTGGTATGGCGCAGGGTGATCCGATCACCGGCCTGGACATGCCGTATGGTCGCCGCAGGGATCTTCGAAGCATCGTCGACCGTGCCTTCGAAGCAAACCGTTTCGAAAAGAAGCCCGGATGCCTCGATCCTGACCACCCCGGGAACAGGAAGCTTCAGTTCCATAGCGGACCTGGACGATTCGGAAGAGGCCATCCGGTGGATCTGGAGTTCGCGCAGGGTCCGCTGAGCAGTGAAAGCAGCGGTCAGATCGACCCGCCGCGGCACGGCACTGGACACATCAGGCGAACACAACTGCATCAGACGCTCCGTCTGGTCGAAATCCAGTGCCAGACCTATTTCTGTTGTCGCCCAGCGAAGGACGCGACGGCGCATCGCGGGTTCCAGCAAGCGCAGCCGCTCCAGTTCGAAGGCAACGCTCCGGTCTTCCGGATGCGTGCTGGACGAGCGGCCGCCACCCCGTACAGGTTTCCCCGGCAGCAGCAACGACCGGCCAACCCGCGCAACCTCACGCTGCCACCATGCCTCTTCGTCCCGGGCGATGGCCGCCACACGGCTTAGCTGCTGCAGAATCTGTGGATTGTATTGCTGCAGGAGTGGCAGCAAATGGTGCCGCACGCGGTTGCGTGTATGCGCAAGGTCGCGGTTTGTATCGTCCTCGCACCAGCCCTGGTCACGGGCCCGGAGGAATTGCTCCACTTCTTCACGAGTAGCATTCAACAGCGGGCGGATGACGGGGCCGGCGGCGAGGTTGAGTACCGGAGAGATAGCGCCAAGTCCCTCGGTCCATGCGCCTCGCAGAAACTTCTGCAGGACAGTCTCGGCCTGGTCATTGAGCGTATGCGCGGTCGCGATCGCGTCCACGGTTTTGGCCTGCAGCAGCGCCTCGAATGCAGCATAGCGAAGATGCCGCGCTGCTTCTTCCATCGTTTCATGCCGGGCAGCAGCGTTGACCGGGGTATCGACGCGTCGACTGAAGATCTGCAAACCACGGGTCTGCGCCAGCGCCTCGACAAAAGCCTGGTCCCGATCTGCTTCCGGGCCGCGAATGCCGTGATGAATGTGGATGACCGAGAGCACCAATCCCAGGGCGTCACGGCGTTCCAGCAGGGCAAGCAGAAGCGCGACCGAATCGGCGCCACCGGAGACAGCTACAGCAAGCCGCTGCCCCGCATACAGGTGAGCAGTCTGGATGGCGACGTCGGGGCGTGGAAGACCCGCGGACGGCTGCGATCGAAACTTGGAGCTGTTCACAGGCTTGGGCATGTCGACCAGTCTGATGGTACGACCAGTCTGACAAATGGAGGCGGCTCCAGGTTATCTCCAGACCAGGCCAAGGTTGTGCGGTCCGATTCCCTATATACTCCGTCTGTCATGCAGGTTTTCGTCATTCTTCCCGCCGCCGGCCTTGGAACGCGTATGAGTCCGGGCCATTCGAGTTCCACGTCAGCCAAGCAGTTCCTGATGCTGGGCGGTATCCCGATCCTGATTCATAGTTTGCGCGCCTTTGCCGCCGTCAGTCAGGTGACTGCCATCTTTGTAGCCGTCCGTGGTTCCGAGATGAAACGAGCGCGGGAGTTGATGACCGAATTCGGGCTGGGCAGCCGGGTGCAGATTGTCGAAGGCGGAGATACGCGGCAGGAGTCGGTCAGCAGGGCTTTGCAGGCTATCCATGAGGAAGCAGCGGTCCCCGCTATCAACGAGACGGATATGGTGCTCGTGCATGATGCCGTGCGGCCGCTGATCGATGCCGATACCATCGCGCGGACCATCGAAGCCGTGTCCAAACATGGCGCCGCTATCGTTGCACTGCCAGCTGTCGACACCATCAAGCAGGTGGAGCGGACGGCAGACGGCGCGATTATTCGCACGACCATTCCGCGCGAATACATTGTGCAGGCGCAGACGCCGCAGGGTTTTCGCCTTGATTTGCTGAAGCGGGCCTTTGCTGAGGCGGAGGCAGACGGCTTCTGTGGCACGGATGAAGCCAGCCTGGTGGAGCGCGCCGGCACTACCGTCGCCGTGGTCGCAGGATCGGCGGCTAACATGAAGATCACGCAGCCAGGCGACCTGGAACTGGCCGAATTCTACCTGGCGCGTTCCGCTTCGAAGCTGGCACCGGCTTGAACATCCAGTGCGGTCCGGGCATCGGCACCTGCTTGCGTGTCACAGCAGGACTGGTGCGTTTAGGTGCTTTAAACCCGCTGCGATACGCTAGAGGCTGCGTAACAGGAACCAGGAAAGCCCGAACAGGAAAGACACGATGAGCATCAGGATAGGACAGGGCTGGGATTCGCATGCATTCAAGGCGGGAGTGCCGCTAAAGATCGGCGGAATTGCCATCAAGCATCATGAGGGGCTGGCTGGCCATTCGGATGGAGATGTGTTGCTGCATGCCGTTACAGATGCGCTGCTGGGTGCGGTGGCAGCCGGAGATATCGGTACATTTTTCCCTCCGGGGGATGCCCGCTGGAAAGATGCTGATTCTGCGATCTTCCTGAACCTGGCGATTGAAGAAATTCAGAACGCAGGCTACAGAATCATCAATGTCGACACGACCCTGGTACTGGCCGCGCCAAAGATTTCGCCGATTGCTATCGATATTCGCGAGCGAATCGCGGACCTGCTCGATCTCGACGTGAACGCGGTGAGTGTAAAGGCGAAGACACCGGAAGGCATGGGACTGGACCACGTGGCGCAGGCACATGCGGTGGTGTTAATTGAAAAGATTGAAGAGCCGGGACATCCCAAGACGATGTCTGCTGTGATCGAGAATCAGAAGCATCTTGAAGACGTAGTGAAGGACCTTGTGAGCCAGGTCCATGGCGACGAGCCCGGTCTGCTGACACGGCGGACGATCAAGATCCCGACTTTCGACACGGACGATATCACCTAAGCGGACTTGAGGCCTTCGCGCCTTTCGGCCGTCGTAATACCGTTGAGGACATTTCTTTGAAACCTCTACTCCTGATGGCTGGGCTGCTATGTTTCAGTACTGTCGCGCTATCCCAGGTACCGGCGGGCGACTGGGCGACACCATCCGAAGCTGCAGCCTACAGGACCACCCCTGACTACGCAGAGACGATGGCGTATTTGAAGAGGGTGGCGGCAGCGGCTCCTTCCCAGGTCCGCATCGAGAAGTTCGGAGAGACTGGCGAAGGCCGCGATCTCAACATAGTGATCGCATCGAAGGACGGCGTCTTCGACCCGGTGCAGCTGCATACCCAGAAACGGCCTATCCTGCTGGTGCAGAACTCCATCCACGCTGGTGAGATGGATGGCAAGGACAGTTGCCTGGCTCTGTTGCGCGACATGGTCATCACGCGGAAACAGGCAGCGCTGCTGGATCGTGCCGTCTTCATTTTCATCCCGATGTACAACGCAGACGGGCACGAACGCCGCAGCCGCTACAACCGCATCAACCAGAATGGTCCGGACGAGATGGGCTGGCGCGCGAACGGAACAAACCTGAACTTGAATCGCGATTATCTGAAGGCGCAGGCGCCGGAAACGCGGGCCCTGATGGCGATGTTTCATCATTGGCTGCCAGATTTTTTTGTCGACGATCATGTGACCGACGGTGCGGATTATCAGTATGACGTGACCTATTCGATCGATGATGGACCGAATGTTTATGGCCCGATGGCGCGATGGATTGACAGCGCTGTCGTTCCAGACCTGGAACGACAGGTAAACGCCTCCGGACACCTTGCTGCCTCGACCTACATTTCGTTGGCCGACGACGGCGATCCAGCGAAAGGGCTGGCCTTCAACGATGATCCGCCGCGCTTCTCAACTGGCTACATGATCCTTGAGAATCGGCCTGGCATGCTGGTCGAGATGCACATGCTGAAGGATTACAAAACGCGTGTGACCGGCAATTACGAGATTCTCAAGGCATTGCTGACGGTGATGAATCGCGATGCCGATACACTCCTGAAGCTGAATGCAGAGGCGGACCATCGCGCGGAACAACTTGGTGCGCATCCACTGGGCGATACGGCATATCCATTGACGGTCGGCTGGAACGGCGAGTCGACAACGCCGTTCTTGTTCCGTGGCTACAAATTCACACGCCAGTTAAGCGAAGTTTCGGGCGCAATGTGGATCCATTATTCGCACGAGCCATGGAATGTTACGCTGCCCCTGCAAACGGGTTTCAAGGTGACGGCAGCCGTGGTACCGCCGGCTGCGTATATTGTGCCGAAGCAGTGGACAGCGGTGATTGATGTACTGGCTGCGCATCAAGTGGTGATGCATCGCACTATGAAAGATTGGACAGGGACGTTCGAAACCTACAAATGCAGCGGCATGACCTGGAATGAGCCGCCCTTTGAAGGTCGACACCCGTTGTTTGCAGGTGAAGGTGCGGGAGTAAAGGCGGGCCAGTTCGGGCAGTGCGTTTCAGTAACAGAGTCAGCGACGTTTCCGGCAGGGTCTGCTGTCATTGAGCTGAACCAGCGCCTCTCGCCGGTGGCGATGGAGTGGCTGGAGCCGCAGGCTGCAGATTCAGCGATGCGCTGGGGATTTTTCGACGCCATTTTCGAGCAGAAGGAGTATGGCGAGGCGTACGTGCTGGAGCCACTGGCACGGAAGATGATGGCCGAAGACCCGAAGCTGAAAGCTGAGTTCGAACACAAGATTGAAACAGACGCGCGCTTCGCCGCGAACCCGCAGGCACGCCTGGAGTTCTTCTACGAGCATTCGCCCTGGATGGAGCCACAACGCGTTGGCCAGTACCCGGTGGGCCGATTGAACAAAGTAGATGGACTCCCGCTGGATTGAGCGCGAATTATCTAGGCCATTTATCCTGAAGGCCCAGACACTATTTCCGGAGATTGTTGTGCCATCAGCTGTGAGAGTTCGTTTTGCCCCCTCCCCCACGGGTTATCTGCACGTGGGCGGAGCCCGAACTGCTTTGTTCAACTGGCTGTTCGCACGTCACACCGGCGGCACGCTGATCCTGCGGATCGAAGACACAGATTTCGAGCGATCGTCTGAAGCGATGGTTGAAGGCATTGTGCAGGGCATGCGATGGCTGGGGCTGGACTGGGATGAGGGTCCGTTCTTCCAGTCAAAGCGGCTGGATCTCTACACTGCGACCGCAGAAAAACTGATAGCGAGCGGTCATGCCTATCCCTGCTTCTGCACGAAAGAAGAGCTGGAGCAGCGGCGGCAGGAGGCGACAGCGGCAGGCAAGCAGCCGATGTATGACCGGCGCTGCCGGGGGCTGACGGCTGACGAAGTCGCACACCGGAAAGCCAAGGGTGAGGCGCATGCGATCCGCTTTGCGACGCCGCTCGATGGAACAACATCGTGGGATGATGCGGTATTTGGCAAGCTCGAGTTTGCCAATGCAGAGCTCGAAGACTTTGTCCTGCTGCGGTCGGACGGCATACCGACGTACCACTTGTCTGTTGTAACGGACGACATCGATATGAGGCTGACACATGTGATTCGCGGTGCAGATCACATTTCAAACACGCCGAAGCAGGTGCTGCAGTACCAGGCGCTGGGTGCTGCGATGCCGGTCTTTGGACACGTACCTCTGATTCTTGGTCCGGACAAAACGCGGCTCTCGAAGCGGCATGGCGCGACGTCGGTGATTTCTTATAAAGAACTCGGAATTGTGCCGGAGGCTTTTCGAAATTTTCTTGCCCTGCTGGGCTGGACGCCTGGCCAGGTAAAGGATGAGCATGGAAAAGACCGCGAAATTTTCGGCTCGGATGAGTTGATCACGTTGTTTTCGCTGGAGGGAATCTCAAAATCGAATGCCGTGTTCGACAACGACAAACTGGCATGGTTCAACACCGAATGGATCCGGCGCTATCCTGCTGAAAAACTGCTGCCACTGATCGAAGTGGAATGGGATAAAGCCGGACTGGAGCCGTCGCGTGACGCTGAGAAGCTGCTCTCGACGATCGACCTCGTCAAACAGCGGGCGCGCAATCTGACAGACTTCTCGGGAAGTTTTCGTGCATTTTTTGCGGATGATTTTCCCTACGACGAAGCTGCGGTTGCGAAATTCGTCAAGGACGACGCGACGCGCGATTTGCTGGTGGAGCTAGGTACACGTTATGAAGCTGCGAGCGATTTCACCGAGGCCGGCGCTGAACAATTGCTGCGCTCCTTTGCAGACGAGAAAGGGCTGAAGGCAGGCGTGCTGATCAATGGAGCGCGTGTCGCATTGACTGGCCAGGGGGTAGCGCCGAGCCTCTTCGCCGTGATGATTGCGCTGGGCCAGGATCGGGTCGCGGAGCGGTTGAAGCAGAGCCGGATGATCGGCGTCAGTATCGCCTCACCCAGCTGAGAACTTCCGCAGGGCCCGACGCCGGATCAGACTCCGGCGTCGGGCAAGCATTCGTGCGACTGCAGACTTCACCGCCAGCGACCTTGTATGTAGATATAGCCTCCGCGGCGTGGCGCCCAGTAGCCCGGGACCCAGCGCGCATAGGGACGCGGTGGCGCAGCCCAGTAGCCTGGAGTCCATACATAACGGACGCCGTCCCAGCGATGGTAGCCACCCACCCAGACGTAGCCGGGGCGCGGACGAGGACCGTAATGCTCAACAATGGGTGCGGGCGGAGCGACGCGGACAATGACCTGCGCCTGCGCAGAATGCAGCGCAAGTCCCGTGGTCATCCCTGCGAAACAAAGTGCAGTAAGTAACAGACGTTTCATTTATTCACCTCACACGCAGAACTGACACAGTTTCTGCGCCGAGGTTGCGGTGGGCTATTCGACTATCTGGTGGCAGTCAGAAACGACCGTGTTACTGGTTTTGAACGATCGTCACCTGGCGATGATATTTACAGCGACCGGCACTTTTCGGGGCGGCAGACATTCGCTGTTATCGCAAGCCTGGTAGCGCATTACGCCTTGCCAGAGATGATCACCGGCTTTCGCATGGATGTGCGCATGAAGCACCAGCTCACCCGTGTAGACATTCAGTTTCTGTTTGGGAGCAAAGTCGAGACTGGTGTCCACGCCGGCAGGAAAATCCACAGCCGTGGTCTCGAGGCCATTGTTCTCAGCGACCAGGATCTGCGTCGGAATCAGTGTTGCATCATGCGGAGCGTGCGAGTTGATGTGGAGTCCATCGGCGATCCGGAAGTGCAGCTCCAAGATCGATGCACGGTTTGCGGGAAGAGTGATCTGCTCGGGCGATAGGAAAATTACCGGGTTTGCCTGCTTGCCGGCAAGTGCTGACGAGCCAACCTGCCACGGCAGCTTCTGACTACTGCTGTCCTGTGCATACGCCCGGGTTGTAACCGGAGATATCGTCAGTCCGGCTATGGCCAGGCCAAGTCCGGCAAGGCCGAGAGCTCGACGCCGTGATCCGCTCACTGGCCACCGGTCGCGAGTGCTTTCTTGATGTGCGCTTCGATGATGTCCTTTGAGACCAGTCCCGCCGTCTCTTCGACGATCTTGCCGTCGCGACCTACGTAGTACGAGGTGGGTAAAAATTCGAGTCCGCCGTACGCTTTGCCGACCGCGTCATCGCCCAGCAATATGGGATAGTTGACGCCCAGCTTGTCCTTGAACTTGCTCACCTCAGGACGATCCTTCACGTCGTCTTCGGAGACTCCAAGAATCGTAAAGCCTTGTGCCTGGTACTGCTTCTGCAGATCGATGAACCATGGCATCTCGATCTTGCAGGGGGGGCACCATGTCGCCCAGAAGTTGATCAGGACGGCCTTGCCCTTGTAATCGGCCAGCGAAACGCGTTTACCGTCAGTGTTTTTCAAAACGAAAGCCGGCGCTTTTTTCCCGCGAAGATTCGGGAGTCCTTCATCGCTGGCGACGTCCTGCGCCACTGTCTGGCTGGAAGCATCCGGGATCAGGACACCATGGGCGTTGGCCTGCTGCTCGGCCTTGCGCCGCTGGAAGTTGTGATATCCCGACCACGCCATGAGGCCAAGCGCAGCGATGACCACTAGTATGACTATCTGATTTCTCTTCAAAAGACTAAGTTCCTCGTCGCCGTCTATTCTATTCCTGCGAGACAGAGCACCCGGGCAGCATTGTGCCTGGAAGCAGCCTACATTGAGTGGGCAAACACCGGCGGCAGGATAGATGCGCGGCATGGACTGCATGAGGCCGAAATTGGAGCGGAGACCGGAAAGTGAGTAGCAGATGACGGAACAGACGCCGGCAGACCTGGTACGCATCGAGGCCGCCGGTCTGCTTGCACTGGCGGAACGGCTGGATGGTTCGATGGCTGAGGGTTTCGAGCTGGCCGTCTCGCTGGTAATGCAGTGCGGCACGCTGCATGGCCGGGTGATTGTGACCGGCATGGGCAAAAGCGGCATTATCGCGCAGAAGATTGCGGCAACGCTCAATTCGACAGGAACACCCGCTATGTTTCTGCATCCTGCCGAAGCTTTGCACGGAGATCTCGGCATGTTGACGAAGGGTGATGTCGCGATTGCGCTTTCTGCATCTGGCGAAACCGAAGAAATTATTCGACTGGTGCCGATGTTAAAGCGCGTCGGCGATGCGTTGATCTCGTTCTGCTGCGAGACTGCTTCCACACTCGGAGTGAACAGTGATGTCACGCTCGACTGCAGTGTGCCCAAGGAGGCATGCGGACTGGGCCTTGCACCGACTGCCTCGACCACCGCAATGCTGGCACTGGGCGATGCACTGGCAGTAGCCGTTTCGCTGCGCAAAGGCTTCCAGGTGGAAGACTTCGCAGATCTGCACCCCGGCGGCAAGCTGGGCCACCGGCTCGCACGCGTCCGCAGCCTGATGCATGTCGGTGAAGCTGTGCCGACGGTGGAGCTGGCCACACCGATGACGGACGTGATCTACGAAATGTCTCGCAAGAAGCTCGGCGTGACAACAGTGGTGGACAAGGGCAGACTTTGCGGCTTGATCAGTGATGGTGACCTGCGCCGGCTGCTTGAACGAGAGGGTCCGGAAGCGTTGAAGCTCCGGGCAGTCGACGCGATGAACGCGCAGCCCAAGACGATCGCGGCGACCGAACTCGCGGCGCGCGCCCTGCACCGGATGGAGGAATTGAAGATCACTTCACTGGTGGTCGTGACCGCGGACCAGCACGTGGAGGGGATAGTGCACCTGCATGATCTCTGGGGCCTCGAGCTGATTTAGCTCGCCGATCCGCGATTGCAATCTGCAGACAGCAGCTGGTTGCAATTCCGATGTATGCCGGGGCAGGTAAGGGAGATGGGCGCAGCCAGCGGGTCTTCATCATTTTGGCTCTAGGTATCTCCCCGCCCGGGAGGGTGCTTTCTACCTTGCTTCGAAGCTGAAGGGGCTGTCTACCGTTTAGAATAGCGGTGAGCACATACGGAACAGATCGCCCTCGAGCGCGAGGAAAGACCCAACAAACACATGCACCGCTGGTCAAAATTATTCATTCCGACACTCCGCGAGGCGCCGAGTGATGCGGAAGTCGCGAGTCACAAATTCCTGCTTCGGGCCGGCTATGTGCGCCAGCTTGGTGCCGGCATTTACTCCTATCTCTTCCTGGGACAGCGCTCGTTACAGAAGATCACGAAGATCATTCGCGACGAGATGGACAAGTTCGGTCAGGAATTTCTGCTGCCCGCCCTGCTGACACGAGAGCCGTGGGAGCAGAGCGGCCGCTGGACGTCGATGGGAGACAACATGTTCAGGCTGAAAGACCGCAAGGGTGCGGATCTGTGCCTGGGCATGACGCACGAAGAGATCATGGTGACGATTGCGCGCAGCGAACTGCGGTCATACAAGCAGCTGCCGCAGATCTGGTACCAGATTCAGACCAAATTTCGCGATGAACCGCGGCCAAAATCAGGGCTCCTGCGCGTGCGCCAGTTCACGATGAAGGATTCGTATTCCTTCGACATCAACGAAGCCGGCCTGGATGAAAGCTATCGCAAGCACGATGCGGCCTATCGGGCGATCTTCTCGCGCTGCGGCCTGAGCTTCGTCGCAGTGGAAGCAGATTCGGGCGCCATGGGCGGCTCGCAGTCGCAGGAGTTCATGGTCTACACCGACGCCGGGGAAGATCTGATTGCCTCCTGTCCCGTCTGCGGCTATGCGGCGAATATGGAGAAGGCGACTTCACGGCTGAAGCCCGTAGTCGACCTGGAGGCGACCGGTGACGGGCTGCCCGAGCTGGTCCATACGCCGGGCAAAGCGTCGATTGCGGATGTAGCGGAATTCTTCCAGATCCTGCCGGCACAGGACATCAAGTGCGTAGCCTACATGGGCACACGGCGCAACAAGGATGGCGCGAAAGTCGAGCTGCCAGTCGTTGCGTTTTTGCGTGGCGACCACATGGTGAACGAGACCAAGCTGATGGCTGTCAGCGAGACTTCTGAGCTGCGGACGATGACGGCGGACGAGCTCGCAGAATACCTGCAAGGGCCGGCGGGCTACCTGGGGCCAGTCGGGCTGACAACTGCGCCGAAGCTCGCGATCGATGGCGTGAATGTCATTGTCGACCAGGCGCTCGAAGGGCGTCATAACCTGGTATGCGGTGCGAACAAAGCGGACTATCACTACCGGAACGTCACGCCCGGGCGGGACTTCGAATGGACGCTTGCAGCCGACATCCGGAGTGTGATGGAGGGCGAGGGCTGCCCGCAGTGTCCGGCAGGCGAAGATCGTCCGTTGAAGGTGGCGAAAGCAGTCGAGATTGGCCACATCTTCAAGCTGGGCTATCGGTATTCGGCTTCCATGGGGGCGCGGGTACTGGATCCGAATGGCAAAGAAGTTGCGCCGATCATGGGGTCATACGGGATTGGTCTGGAGCGGATTCTGACGGCTGCGATCGAGCAGAGTTTCGACGCCAACGGATTTTCGCTGCCGCCTTCAATCGCACCGTTTGATGTCGTCGTGACCATTACCAACACGACCGATCCTTTGCTGGTACAGGCAGCCGAGTCAGTTGCCGCCGAACTCGAGAAGCACGGCTTGGATGTGCTGCTGGACGATCGCAATGAACGTGCCGGCGTGAAATTTAAAGATGCAGACCTCATTGGCATTCCGTATCGCATCAATGTGGGCAAGAAGATTGCTGAGGGCAAGCTGGAGCTGGTGAGCAGGTCAACGCTGACAAGCGAAGACATTGCACCGGATGCAGTCGTAGAGAGACTGCGGCAATGCATAGATTCCAGGTAAGGCCGGCAACATTGGCGGCTCGGCACGATCAGCGTCCGTCCACATATCGCCGGCATGATGAAGACAGGTACGTTCCAGCCCGGCCGGCGAGCTCGATCGATTGGCAAATGGGTGTGCGGGAGAGACTCTTGTGGCTGTAAACGTCAGGCCCCGGCAAACGCCGCAGCTTACCTCCAGGCAGCGCATTCGTGAAATTGCGCTCATTGCTGTAGCAGCGGTGGTGACATTGGTACTGCTGATCGGCGGCGTCACGTTCAGCTACTTCTATTACCGCTACAAGTCCGTTGTGGAGAACCGGCTGGCGAAGCCGCTCTTCACGGAAACGGCGAAGATTTATGCAGCACCGCTTGAGGTGCGCACAGGGCAGAAGCTGACGCCTGGGTCCGTCGCACTGAGTCTGCGGCAGGCCGGCTATTCCGAGGAGGGCCATGGCGTGAGTTCGCCACTGGGTACCTACTCGCTGAATGGCTCTGCCATCACCGTGCATCCCGGGCCGCAATCGTTCCATTCGGAAGAGAGTACTGGCACCATTACATTTACGAATGGCAAGGTTTCGCAGCTCACGGATGATCGCGGCCAGTCGATTGGCGCCTACGAGCTGGAACCGGAGCTGATCACGGGCCTTTCCGATGCGAACCGCGGCAAACGGCGGCTGGTGACCTTCAGCGAGCTGCCGCCGAACCTGGTACATGCGGTGACGTCGATTGAGGACCGCCGCTTTTTCAATCATGGCGGCGTGGACTGGATCCGCCTGCTGGGTGCTCTACGGGACGATCTGCGTGCAGGGCGCCGGCGTGAAGGTGGGTCGACGCTGACGATGCAGCTGGCTCGTGGTTTCTTCCTGACGCCGGAGAAGAAGCTGAAGCGAAAGATCATCGAGATCGCCATTACGTTTCAACTTGAGAACCACTACAGCAAGGAAAAGATTTTCGAGTTGTATGCGAACCAGATCCCACTGGGCCAACAGGGATCATTTGCGATCAACGGCTTTGGCCAGGCCGCGCAGACTTACTTCGGCAAAGACATCCGGCAGCTGACGCTACCCGAATGCGCGACGCTGGCGGGCATGATCCAGCGGCCGAGTTATTTGAACCCCTATCGACACCCCGAACGTGTGATTACACGGAGGAACGCCGTTCTGGACGACATGGTGGAGACAGGCGCGGTAACCAAGGCGCAGGCTGAGGCAGCAAAGGCCGAGCCAATCCACCTCGCGTCCATGAACCAGGATGCCGGCGAGGCACCCTACTTTGTAGACCTCGTGCGGGATCGTTTGACGCAGCGCATGGGCGACACCGCTTACAACTCGCAGGGCCTGCGCATCTACACCTCCCTTGATCCGGATCTGCAGCGTGTCGCAACAGAAGCTGTGAACGAGGGCATGAAGAATATTGATGCGATGGTGGAAAAGCGCCGCGCACGCCTGGCAAAAGCCGGTTCGACCGAAGTGGTACCCAGCCCGCAGGTAGCAATGATTGCACTCAATCCGCACACCGGGCAGGTGCTGGCTCTGGTGGGCGGGCGAAACTATGGCATGAGCCAGTTCAATCATGCTGTCTCGCATCGGCCTACCGGGTCGGTTTTTAAGCCATTTGTGTACGCGGCTGCGTTCAATTCTTCATTGACAGGCGCTGAACTTGAAGCACCTACTGCGGAAGCAGCCGAAGCAGCAGACGCGGCAGCTGATGCTGCGACCGGCGCTGCAGTTAAACCAATTACAGTGGCGTCCTCCGGATGGCATGGCATTTTCACTGCAACCACGCCGCTCAACAATGATCTGCAGACCTTTGACGGCGGCTACACGCCTGGCAACTTCCACCATGACACCAAGTATCTCGGCCAGGTGAGTGCGAAGATTGCGCTGCAGCAGTCGCTCAATAATGCGACGGTCGAGCTGGCGCAGATGGTCGGCTACAACAACGTTGCCGGCCTGGCACGCGAAGCAGGCATCAAGAATGCCCGCGGCACACCAGCAGTCGCACTGGGTGCTTACGACGCGAGCCCGCTGGACGTAGCGGGCGCTTACACCATGTTTGCCAACTATGGCACGCGCATCGAGCCGTGGATGCTGGCCAGTGTGCGCACACCGACCGGCGAGGTCATGCAGAATTTTCCCGTCACGCCGAAGCCGATTCTTGATCCGCGTGCCGCATACCTCACCCTCTCGCTGATGAAGAATGTGATCGACCATGGCACCGGCTTTCCGGTACGCGCACTCGGCTTTACTCCACCGGCTGCGGGCAAGACCGGGACTTCGCACGACGCATGGTTTGCAGGCTTCACCTCGAACCTGTTGTGTGTCATCTGGGTCGGGAACGACGACTACTCCGACATCAAGCTCGAAGGCGGCAAAGCAGCAGGTCCCATGTGGGCCGGCTTCATGAAAAAAGCTGTGCAACTGCCACAGTATTCAGACACGAAGGATTTTGAAACGCCAGCCGGCATCACACTGCTGCGCCTTGACAGCGAAACCAACCTGCTGGCCGATGAGACCTGTCCGAAGGCGTACTACGCAGCCTTTCTGGATGGCACCGGCCCGACGACTACGTGCTCGCAGGGCACGGGCGACCAGCGAAATTTCTTCCAGAAAATCTTTGGCCTCGGCGGCAACAAGCCACAGGGGCCTGCTCTGCCCGGGCAGCAGCCACAGCAGCAGGTGGTTGGCCAGCCGGCGCAGCAGCCCGGCGTCGTAAACCAGGCGGGTACAGCCCAGCCAACTCCTCCACCGCCTGCTGAAGAACCGAAGAAGAAAAAGGGCTTTTTCGGAAGACTCTTCGGCGGCGACAAAAAGAACGAGCAGCAACAACAGCAACCGCCTCAGCAGCAATAGTTTCCGGCTGACCGACCGGCGCTTAGCAGCCTACTTTGCGCCGGCGCACCTGGATCGACCAGCCTTCAACGGGCGACGTCGCAGTACCCTGCTCGATGGGCATAGGCTGGCACTCCGGGCACCAGTAGGTGGAGCGCGCGCCGGGGCCCTGCTTGCGCATCAGGACGGTCGCTCCGCATCGCCTGCACTCGCGTCCCTGCCGGCCATAGACCCACAGTCGTTCGCCCTGGTTCGCAGCATGCGTCGTGCGCCGCGGGCCAGTGTAGGTGATGATCCCGTCGCCCGCTCCATCAGCGACATTTACAGTAAGAAACTTGCGCGATCGATCCAGGATGCACTCGATTTCGTTTGTCGTCAGCGACGAAACCTTGCGGAATGGATTGAGCTGGCAGGCAAAACAGATCTCTGATTTATACACGTTGCCAATGCCCGCCATGATGCGCTGATTAAGCAGTGCGTCTGCTACGTCGTCACCGCCATGCGCCATCAATCGTGACCGCGCATCGGCTTCGGAAAAGTTATCATTCAGCAGGTCAGGTCCAAGTTTTGGCACCATGGTGCTGCGTTCCAGCGAACGCGCTGTGTGGAATTGGGCAACCGGCACATTGAAGGCAACAGCTTCGAAATCTGCGGTGGTGATGACGGCACGCATGCGGCTCTTCGGCTGGCGCCATCGTTCGCCCGCACGGTAGATGTGCCACGAGCCGCTCATTAACATGTGGGTCACCAGCATCAGGTCGCCAGTAAAATGCACGATGAGCCATTTGCCGCGTGACTCCACCTTCTCGATGGTGCGTCCAGCGACCGGCGTATTGTCATTGACACTGGCCAGGGGGGCCAGTGCAGTCTGAAATCGAGTGACACTTTTACCGGCGAGTGCACGGTTCAAAGCGCGGGCGGAGCGGAAGATTGTGTCGCCTTCAGGCATGGACTATTGCACCTCGGTAGCTGCTTGAATCGACGGGTCGTGAACTGCGGAAACGGGCATAAGCACGCGACGCAGATTGAAACCGATCGGGGCCGGCTGAAATCCTGCATCCTGCAGAGCACGTGCCATCCAGTGCGCAGCGACCGGCGTATTGTTAATGGTCGTGATCAGCATGCCGCTGCGATGGTCGGCCTCGCGGCGACGCATCTCCTCCTGCCCGGTATGTGCGAGGAACTGCGCAAGATCGCGTGCGGCCTGGCTGCGTTCCGGCTCATCCATCGGCATAAAGACCTGCAGGTTCGGATTGTTCCGTCTCATGTAAGCCACCAGTTCACCATTGCGCAGGATGACGTTCGCTCCTACACTGCGCGACAACATGCGCGGTGCTGCGTCAGCCTGTTTGCCGGCCGCGCTTTCTGCTTCGGACTCGTCCGCGACGGGCTCGCCAGCCAGTGGCCAGCGCAGAACACTGCCGTAAACATTCGCAGGATCCGTCGCCGCAAGGATCACCATTTCCGGCTTTTCCGGCCGCACATTATTGCGTAGCGAACGCAGCAGGTCGACGGCTGAGGGTAGTGCAAATTGCGTTGCGCCAAGGCCGGCAACAAAATAGCCGCGACGGATGCGTCCGCTTTCCTCCAGGACCTTCAGCGTGTCATACACGGCACTGAAACCGCCGGGCAGATTCTCATTTCCAATGGATTCACGCGTCAGGATCCCGTAGCGATTCAGCATTTGGTTCGCAATTGCGGCACTCCACTGCGTCGCATCGGCCATCGATGCATCCGGCTGCGGCAGCAGCGTCCAACGACCCTGCGCGCTGGGCGGCGTGGTACGGCGCGAACGGAAAGCCGACACATTGTGCTGGCGCTTGGCCGGTCGCGCCGTCGTCGGTTTGGAGACGTAGGCGCGCAGTGCGTGGAAAGTATCGTTGGTGACCAGGCCGCGCCAGACCAGCGACCACAGCGCGTCAAGCGTCTCACCCGGGAAGCCGCCGCCGACCGCATCGTGCAGCTGCGAAAAGAAGGCTGCGCCACCCTTTGCCAGTTGATCCAGCAGGCTTTGTTCGCGCGCCGTCTTCGGATTCTCGTTGACAACCGATCGAGTCGGCGGCAGCAGCGTAGTCAGGCGATCCGCGAGATAGAGCGTGATGCGCCCATCATGCTCGCCGAGTGCATCGAGGCCGCACCAGACCACTTCACCTGCAGCAATGAGGGTGTCCAAATCTCCCGGCTGATAGTTGCCGAGACGCGATGGCAGAATCGCTGTCTCGACAAGGGAAGCCGGCAGCGGTGTTCCCTGCAGATAATCAATCGTGTCGAGCAATGCATCCAGCCCACGCCGCCGCTGCAGCACGCCCTGCCAGTGCGTGGAGAGCCGCGCAAGCATCTGCTGCTCGACAGGCTCCACTTCCTTGCGCAGCTTCGCCAGCGATTTGCGACGGATCATGCGCAGCACTTCAGCGTCGCACCATTCGCGATGGATGCCGCCCGGTCGGAATGCGCCTTCAAGGATGCGCCCATCCAGCAGCAACTCGCGCAGTACGCTTTCTGCCTGCGCCGGATCGAGCGCAAAACGCGCCGACACTTCCGGCAGCGTGAACGGTCCGTGGGTGCGCGCATAGCGCCGCAGCAATTCCAGCACCGGCTTGACAACTGGCGTCAATAGCGACTTGGCGATCCCCGGCGGCAGCGGAATGCCCAAGGCATCACGGTAGCGCGCAGCATCTTCAATTGCGATCAGACGACGGACACCGGCAATCTTGATTTCCAGCAGGCGCTTGGCTCTCAAGAGCCGCTCTACGTGGATGGCGATCGCAGGCGACTCAAGCCGGCGCAGCAGTTCCTCGCGCGTCAGGTCGCCCAGCCGCAGCAACAGGTCGTTGATGCCATCGGCGTTGCGGGCCTTCATGTTCTCGCCCAGCAGTTGCAGCTGCTCTTCTACTTCCGCGATCGCGTCGGCATCCAGTAGTTCACGCAGGTCAGCATCGCCAAGCAGTTCGCGCAGCTGCTCCTGGTCGATTGAGAGAGCCTGCGCGCGACGTTCTGCCAGCGGTGCATCGCCATCGTAGATGTAGTTGGCAACGTAGCTGAAGAGGAGCGAGGCGGCAAACGGCGAAGGCGTCCGTGAATCGGTCACATGAATCCGGATATTGCGTGACGCAATCGCTCGCAGCACCTCCTGGAACGCCGGCATGTCGAACACATCGCGCAGACACTCGCGATAGGCCTCGAGCAACATTGGAAACGATGGATACCGCGAGGCAACAGCGAGCAGGTCATACGCGCGCTTTCGCTGCTGCCAGAGCGGCGTCCGGCCCTGGGCACGGCGCCGGGGCAGCAGCAGCGCACGTGCGGCAGCCTCACGAAACTTGGCTGCGAACAGTGCCGTCGATCCAAGTTGGCGAAGTACCAGGTCGTGCGCCTCTGCAGGATCAAGCAGGATCGTGTCGGCGTCCGGCGCAGCATCGGAATCCGGGAAGCGCAGCACGAACCCGTCATCGGCCCACATGCTCTCGACGTCCGGACCACCGGAGGCCCGGATACGACTGGTAATCGCCATCGCCCACGGTGCGTGCACACGATTGCCAAATGGTGTCAGCACGCAGATGCGCCAGTCGCCCAGCTCGTCCTTCACGCGCTCGATGACGAT
>CAZZYN010000033.1:0-41531 GCA_964658265.1 uncultured Acetobacteraceae bacterium
GAACCTAGACAAAGTGCGTCAAAGGCACTTGACCTACCATTAGTCGATCGCCCAATCGCTTCCGGAACAGCTGTCTCGCCGGCCCGAAAACTTATTCGAAGAACATGGTTTCCCAGTAGCGCTTCCGCGTCAGAGTCGTGGTCTTCAGGCCACGGATACTTTTGCCGGCAAGACGCTCCAGGGCTGCTTCCGCCGCCTTGTCTGACTTGTACAGTCCGAACAAGGAAGCACCGGAGCCGGATAAGGCTGAGTAAAGGGCATGCTCATCCGGGCGGACGGAGTCTGCAAGTAGGCGCTTGATGTCACCGAGGAGGGGATGCTGCGGAAAGACGACCTCTTCAAAGTCGTTTTCAATCCCGGTTCGGACAAGCGCGGAAAGCGGATTCCCGGCCAGGTCTCCCTGCGGCTCTTTGGAAGCCATGGAGACACCGGAGGAGTAGGCCCCGCTCCAGACACCAGCGACGGCACAGCTCAACCTTTCAAGTGTAGCGGAGGGGTCCTGTGGCGTCAATGCATCGCTGAAGCCCGGAGCGGGCCGGGGCGGTACGAGGCTCAGCCGAATTCCCTGGCCTTGCGTGGAGGCTCCGAGATGCAGGGCATCCCAGTCCCGGAACGCTTCCGCAGTCGAGACGCCCAGGCCCTGGACAGCAACGACACAGGCAGTCCCCTTTT
The DNA here is from genome assembly GCA_964658265.1 of uncultured Acetobacteraceae bacterium. Lineage (GTDB taxonomy): Bacteria > Acidobacteriota > Terriglobia > Terriglobales > Acidobacteriaceae. The sequence continues at coordinate 673 of CAZZYN010000033.1, forward strand.
CGTCGAGATCCAGGTCGGGCAGCGGGTACACCTGCTCGCCACGGCCCAGGCCGAGCACGGTTCCACCGATCAGGAAGAGGGGTACATCGGACCCCACTTCTGCGGCGATGCGAAAGCGATCCGACGGCGGCAGATGGACATCCAGTTCCCGCTCGAGCGCCAGCAGGGCAGCTGCCGCATTCGCCGACCCGGCGCCCAGGCCGCCCTGCACAGGCAGCTGCTTTTCAATGTGGATTGAGACACGTGCTGTCAGCTTCAGAGCAGCCAGAGCTTTTTCCACCATGCGCCATGCAGTGTTGGTGCCATCGGTGGGCACGCGGTCGTGCGTCGTGGTCAACGCAATGGAATTTTTATTCGCTCGTTTGGCTGCAAGGGTGACGACATCATGCAGGCCAATGGTCTGGTAAACCGTCGTAAGCGCATGAAAGCCATCGTTGCGCGGCGGCCCGATCGCGAGTCCAAGATTGATCTTCGCGAAAGAACGTACACGCGTCGCCATGGCTCGATTCTAGCGGCGGCGTGAGTCGCACGGCTGATTTATCCTCACAATGACCATGCAAGATGAACAGACAGGCATTCCGTCCGGCTCAACAGGCGCCGATCTCGATGCCTCCTTCGCAACCCTTATGCAGGAGCTTGAACGCTCTGCCCAATCTCTCTCCACGCCTGACAGCGTCGAACAATTCCGCCTGGAGTGGCTGGGCCGCAAACAGGGCCGACTCAAAACAGTCAGCGAGGCCTGGCTCAAAAGCGCTCCGCCCGAGGCGCGTAAAAGTATCGGCCAGCGCTTCAACGTTCTTAAGACGCGGGTTGAAGAATTGCTGGAACAGGCCTCCCGGCAATCTGGCATGGCCATCGTCGACCCGAAAGACAGCATCGATGTCACACTGCCCGGAACGCGGCGGATGCTGGGCGCGGAACATCCGCTGATCAAGACCATGCATGAAGTCGTCGCGGTCTTTCAATCGATGGGCTATTCGGTGGGCGTCGGCCCGGAAGTCGAGACGGATTACTACAACTTTGAATCCTTGAACTTCCCGCCGAACCATCCCGCGCGCGATACACAGGACACGCTCGTTGTCGCCGCCCAGGAGCGCAAGCCGCTGCGCGATCGTTTGCTGATGCGCACCCATACCTCGCCGGTACAGATCCGCACCATGGAGCAGCAGCCGCCGCCGCTGCGGATCGTGATACCCGGCAAAGTCCATCGCAACGATGCGTCCGATGCAACGCACTCGCCGATCTTCCACCAGGTGGAGGGTCTCTGCGTAGATACCAACATCACGTTCAGCGACCTCAAGGGCACACTCGATTTTGCGATGAAGGCCTTCTTCGGCTCGAGTGTAAAGACCCGCTTCTTTCCATCATTTTTTCCATTCACGGAACCCAGCGCCGACGTGCAGATTTCCTGCATCTTCTGCGGCGGCAAAGGCTGCAGGAAGTGCAAGCACTCCGGCTGGATCGAGTTGCTGGGCTGCGGCATGGTGGACCCGGCTGTCTTTGGATTTGTCTCGCAGAAACAGCCTGGCTACGATCCGAAGAAAATCTCCGGCTTCGCCTTTGGCATGGGAGTCGACCGCATCGCGATGATGAAATACGGCGTGTCCGACATCGGCCAGTTCTATTCCGGGGATGTGCGTTTTCTGGAGCAGTTCGCTTGAAAATCCTGACGCAATGGCTCCGTGACTACCTGCCCGGCCTCGCAGCGAGCGACAGCGAACTGGCCGAAGACCTGACGCTGCGCGGGATTGCGGTCGAAGGTGTCTTCGACCTGGGTCCGGGAAACGGCTCGCTGTATGAGACGGACATAACGACCAATCGCGTGGACGCCATGAATCACTACGGCGTCGCACGCGAAGCAGCGGCCATTTATGGGCTTCCACTGCCTTCACTGGGAGCCGAGGTAAACTCCACCGATCAGGCCGGGGAGACGAAGCCAGGGGCCCGGCCTTCGGTGATGATCGAGGTACCCGAGCTGTGCGGCCGCTTCACTGCGCGCATTCTCCGCAACGTCACCATCGGTCCTTCTACTGGTATCGTCGCGAGCCGCTTCCGGCTGCTGGAACAGAAGCAGATCTTCAACGCAGTCGATGCTTCCAACTATGTGCTGCTGGCGATGGGTCATCCCACGCACGCCTTTGATCTCGACAAGCTGGAAGGCGATATTGTCGTGCGGCGCGCCAGGAAGGGCGAGCGCCTGAAGCTGCTGGACGGCAGCGAACGCACTCTTGATGGCGACGATCTCGTCGTAGCCGATCAGAAGAAAGCACTGGCTCTTGCCGGAGTGATGGGTGGGTGGGATTCGATGATCACGGCCGAGACGAAGAACATCCTCGTTGAAGCAGCCTGGTTCGATCCCGCAGCCATCCGCCGCAGCTCCCGCCGCCATGGCTTGCACACGGACGCGTCGCATCGCTTCGAGCGCGGCGCCGACTTCAATGCGCCTCCAGTCGCTTCGGCCCTGCTCTCGAACCTTATTCTTGAAGCCGGCGGCTATGTCGATGGCCCCTTGATCGACATCCTCATTCCCGAAGCCGAGAAGCGCACCGCAAGACGCAGGCCTGTCTCGCTGCAGGTCACGGAAGTACAGCGACTGCTGGGGTCTACCGAAGACGGCCAGGGCGTCGGCAGTGAAGCTATCCAGCAGGTGCTTGGTGCGCTCGGCTGCTCGCTTTCGCCTGGCCGCAGCGCAGGAGAGTTCGAGGTTACTCTACCCAGCTGGCGACTCGATCTCGAGCGTGAAATTGACCTCGTGGAGGAAGTTGCACGGGTATATGGCTACAACCGTTTCGCCAATACTCTGCCGGTCTTTTCTGGAACCGTAATTGAGACGCCCCACGCGACGCGGCAGTCAACGCTGCGATTCATCATGCTGGCAAACGGGCTGCATGAAGCGCTTACCAGCACTTTCTGCTCGGCTGCCGACGCGGCGCTGTTTGCACCGCAGCCCGGGCAGGGGGTAGCGATGGGCAACCCGCTGAACAGCGAAGCGGGTATGCTGCGCCCATCCCTGCTTGCCGGATTGGTGACAGCGCTGGTAACAAATGCTAACCGCAATGTTGCTGACATCCGGATGTTTGAAGCCGGCACGGTGTTTAGCGGAAGCAGCGACCGCGTCGACGAAGCACCTGCCCTGGCTTTTATCGCTTCCGGAAAAGTGCCGGCGGGCGGCCCGCACCATGCCGCGCGCTCATTTGACTTTTACGATGCCAAGGGCCTGGTAGAGGCTATAACTGGCGCATTTCAAAGTCGATCCTCGTACGTAGACAACCTGCTGTTGCCTGCATGGCTTCATCCCGGCCGCGGTGCCCGGTGTGTCGTCGATGGTTTGACCGTGGCCTTTTTCGGACAACTGCATCCGGCCGAGGCTCACCGGCGCAAGCTGAAGCAGGAAGTCTATGTTGGCGAATTTTACCTGCAGCGGCTCTACGCCCTGTCGCTGCGGGAACCACGTCCGCAGGAGCTTTCGCGCTACCAGTCGGTGGAGCGGAATTTCTCCTTCGTTCTCCCGGAGACCGTGCGATGGGAGCAGATCGACCAGGCGCTGCAGACCCTCAATCTCGCCGGCATCATGAGCTATGCACCACAGGAACTATATCGGGCGGAGGCAGCGGCGCATGGTGCCGCCGGGGGCACGAATGAGTACTCGCTGCTGCTGGCAACGGTCTTCCAGGCAGCCAACCGTACCCTGCGCGAAGAAGAAGTGCAGGACTGGTCAAAGCAGTTGATCCGTGTCATCGAGAGCCTGGGCGGCAGGCTTCGCCAATGACGCTGTGGCGAACGAATGGCGGCGTGCAAAATTTACTTTGCCGGCCGGCGGCTTCTACCCATTGGCCGTGCTGGTGCGCTCGCATCTTCGCCGCAGTTTGACTGGTTTTCCACGCCACCCCAGGCGCTATACTGCGAGAAATGAAGCATGCTCCCGCATGCAAATGAGGCAGGATGGCGACTTCAGCAGTACACCCCGGGGACATCACAGAGCACGAAGGATCCTTCGACGTGCAGGCAGCAGCTTTCCAGGCGCTCGAACAGCGCGTCCTGCGCGCCATCGAACTATTACGCAAGGAACGTGAGTTGCGCAGTGCAACGGAGCAGCGCCTGAACCAGGCGGAAGAGCATGGGCTTGAGATGGAGCTGCGTGTGGAAGAACAAACCGCACAACTGGCCGAAAAAGCAACCGAGATTGGTGCGCAGAGTTCTCGCCTGCACGAGCAGGCCGATCGGATCCAGCGACTGGAGGGCGAACTTTCGCAATTAAACGGGGAGCGCGACCAGGTACGTCAGCGGGTTGAGAAATTGCTGCAGCACCTCGATGAATTTACGGGAGCCTAGTCACCATGACTGTTTTGCTGGAACAAGTCGAAACGACCTCCGCCGCCGCCGCGCAGAAACCGCTCGCACGCACAATGAACCGCGCTTTTGCGGATGACGCGCCACCAGCACTGACCGCTGTAACGGTCGACATTTACGACCAGACCTATCACCTGCGCGGACAGAACCCGGCGTATATCGAACAGCTTGCAGAGCTGGTCGACAGCAAGATGCGGGCCGTAGCCGCTGGCGGGACGACCGTCGACTCACTCCGTGTGGCCGTACTGGCTTCGCTGAATATTGCAGACCAGCTGCTGCGTGCTGAGGCACGGTACCGCGCTCTCAGCGGATCGATTGTAGAAACGGAACACAGCCTTCGCGATCGGGCAGCGAATTTGTCCGGGCTGCTGGACAGCATCCTTTCAGAAGAGCGCAAAGCCGGCTGAGTCGACCCTGCGCGCCTGTTCGGCAAATACTACTGTCCGCGCAGGAAGCGCCGGAGGCTACTTTTCCGCGGCCATCGCCGCGGCGGCGCCTGCACCGATCACGGACAACTCCGAAGTCTGCGCGATCACTTCCAGCGAATAACTCTGGAGCGGGCTCATCTTGACCTGCTCCCATAGATATTCCTTGAGGTGGCCCATGTCGAGGAAACGTGTATTGATGCCGGTGAAGTAGAAGCGGCCAGGACCATCCATGTGGATCGACGTTGCTGTAGCCGCGGCGAGGGCGCGATGCCAGCGCTTCACAAAGTCGCTGCACCGCTGATCGCCAGCTTTGGCCTGAGCGAAGACTTCTTCCGGTTCAAGGTCGAGAAAGCGCAGCCGCATCGCGCGATTGCCCATGATGCCCTCGACGTGTCCGACCCCGCCGCAGCCGCAGTAGGTTTCTTTCGGATCGAGTGAAACCACGGTGTGGCCGCCCTCCCATGGCGCATCGGTATAGGGGTAACGGCCGAAGCCGATGCCATTGCCCAGGGTCCAGACGCGAATGACACGGTCGAGTTTGCCATGGGTCGCGGCGATGCCGGCAGCCACTGCGTCAGCATCGTTGAAGACACTGACAGCACTCTCGATACCACGCGCCTTCAATGTCGATGTGACAGCATCGCGGATATGCGCGCCTTTCAACTGGGCAAGGTTTGGCGAGTCCTCAACAATGCCATTGCGGATAATGCCCGGAAGCGCGATACCCACTGCGTCTATCTCGCCGGCCGCCGCAGCCAGCCCAGCGACCTGGTCGCAGATCGTTGAGCATAATGCATCCGTCGGCAGGTCGATCAGGCCGCCCGTCTCTTCGGTATCTTCCGGAAAGTGCCGCAGCGAGCCGACGATTTCATGTCCGCGCAGAAGGCCTGCTGCAATGCTGGTGGTGAGAACCACGCCTATAGTGCTTGCCATACTTCTACCTCAGATCCTTTGGTTCGTCCTGCTGCTGAACCAGGCGAAACGATGAGCGGTGCCTCGGGTCGCCGGAGTCAGCCCTGCATCGGCAATGGTTACGCTTCAGACCGTCCCAGTCGATTGATCCCGTTGTACGCAGCCGTCTTGTAACACTCCGCGAGCGTGGGATAGTTGAACACGGTGTCAATGAAGTAGTCGAGTGTGCCGCCGAGTGCCATCACTGCCTGACCGATATGCAGCAGCTCACTCGCTCCTTCGCCGATGATGTGTACGCCAAGAATGGCTCGGGTCCCGCGATGAAAAACAATTTTCAGCCGGCCTGTCGTGTCTCCCCTGATCTGGCCGCGCGCGATCTCGCGATAGTACGCAACACCTACCTCGTAAGGCACGTCTTCGTCGGTAAGCTGCTCTTCCGTCTTGCCGATAAAGCTGATCTCGGGAATGGTGTAAATCCCGTATGGATAGAAGGACGGGTTTGAATACGTTCCCTGGTCGTTAAAGGCACGTGCAACAGCAATGCGCCCCTGTTCCATCGACACGGAAGCCAGGGACGGAAAACCGATCACATCGCCTACAGCAAAAATGTTCGGGGTCTTGGTGCGATAGTCCTTGTCGACGGCGATCCGGCCGCGTGCATCTGCTTCGATGCCTGCCGCAGCCAGGTTAAGATCGCTCACATTGCCACTGCGCCCGACGGCGTATAACAAGGCATCGCCAGAGACTCGCTTCTTGCTTTCTAGGTTGGCAACCACGCCGCCCTCCGGTGTCTCTTCCACGCTCTCTACTTCTTCATTCAGGCGCATGGTCACGCGGCTGTCACGCAGGTGGTAGCTGAGTGCCTCGATGATCTCCTGATCCGCAAACTCGAGCAGGCGGGGCCGCTTCTCGATTAGCACAACGCGCACACCGAGTGCAGCAAACATGCATGTATATTCCACGCCAATCACGCCGCCGCCGACCACGATCAGTGTCTTCGGTAGGCTCGGCAGGTCGAGCACCTGGTCACTGTTGATGATGTTGCGGCCATTGATCGGAACCTTCGGCGAGAAGGCCGGACGGGTGCCGGTCGCGATCATGATGTTTTTTGCCTCGTACACCTGCGAACCATCGTCGCCTGTTACGCGGACATGGTTAGCATCCTCAAAACTGCCCAGGCCATACAGCACATCAATGTTGTTGCGGGACAGCTGGGCCTCGGTCACATCCACTTCTGTCTTGATGACGTGCTGAACCCGGAAAGCCAGGTCTGCCATCGTGATGCGCTCTTTGACGCGATAGTTCATACCGTAAACCGACCGGTAGTTGTAGCCGGACAGGTGCAGCACGGCCTCACGCATCGTTTTACTGGGAATCGTGCCTGTATTGATACAAACGCCGCCGACACTGCGCATCCGCTCAACCACTGCGACGCGCTTGCCCTTCTTGGTTCCATAGATTGCCCCGCGCTGTCCTGCGGGACCGGAGCCGATGATCAGGAGATCGTATGTATGCATGCCTGTCGTTAGCGTACTTGAAAGTATTGCGGGTTCCCATGACAGTCTTCGGCACTGGTTCAAAATGACACCGCCATGGCCCGCAGCGTCCCTCCTGAATTCGATTCAGGAAAATTCATCGAACAGCCTCAGTCTGTCCTTCGTGCCGAAACCATAGCGGCGTAAGCTGAAGCTGCGCACCATTAGCGCACCGATCACTAAAACCAGCCAGGAGCCCGGAATGCAGTTGTACGCCATCACCGATCGCTCCCTTGTGACACAGTCCGACGGGGCACCTCCCGTAGACGTTACACAGGCACTTGCTGCGCTGGCCCTGCGCTGGGCGGAAAGCGGTGTGGCGTACATCCAGATCCGTGAGAAGGATCTATCGACGGACGCGCTGGCCACGCTGAGTGAGGCGATTGTGGCGGCGACCAGCAAATATCCTGTCAAAATTCTGGTCAACGGAACGCCGCGGGTTGCTGCGGCGGCAGGCGCAAGTGGTGTTCACCTCCCGGCAGGCTGGACCGCGGAGGCGATTGCCGCAGCCCGGAACGTCTTCCAGCAGCGACACGAAGCGGCGGTTGTCTCGGTCGCCTGCCACTCCGGCGCAGAAGCAGTTCGTGCACGCGACCTGGGCGCCGACCTCGCCCTGCTTTCGCCGGTCTACGAGAAGCGTCTTCGCCAATCCATTTCGACGAAGGGAGGCAGCGCGGGCCCGACCAGCCTGCCGGAAGCGGAGTTCAAGCCCGGTATGGGTCTTGCAGTCTTCCGCGAAGCCTGTTCCCTTGCTGCACCTCTGCCCGTCTTCGCACTCGGCGGCGTCACAGCCGCCAATGCCCGCCAATGTGTTGAAGCCGGCGCGATGGGCATCGCAGCGATCCGGCTTTTTCTTGGCAGGAAAGAAGCCTGGCTGCCATTGCTTTCCTAACCTGTAACCGGTGTCGCAACCAGCTTCACGAGCATGGCGCAGGCACGTTCTGCTGGCTGCTGAATTGGCGTCTGCCGCCGCCGTGCTCTAATCTGAACAGAGCACGGCGTACCGGTCTCGGTTGTTGCCTGCGCGCTGTCGATTCGCGGTATTCAGAGGAGCACCCATCGTTTCCATGCTGTTCCCTTGCAGTTTCAGTTCCCTCGTTCGTTCTGGTCTAACGCGCACACTTTGCCTGAGCATCGCCCTGGCAGTACCTGCGATGGCCCAGGTCACCGGCCAGCCCGAGCAGGCGCCGCCGCCCCCGCCGCCTTCCAGTTCGTCCGACGTGCAGACAGCGCAGGTGGTGCAGAAGCCGGTCGACCTCTTTCGCCGCGACGTCGCCATCAGCGTATTTGCCCAGTACACCAATAAGACGAATGGCAACTTTATCCGGCAGGACACCACGTCATCGGGGGGCGGGATGGTCAGCTACCGCCAGAGCGCACGCTGGTGGGCCGGCTACGAAGTGAACTTCGGCCAGACCCGCTACAGCGAGTCTTACCAGCAGGGGGAGTACCGGGTGAAGCACAACACGTCCGAGATCACTGCTGCTTACCTGCTCAAAGCGCGGCCCTATCGCGGAGTGCAGGCATTCCTGACTGTTGGTGCGGGCGCCATCATTTTCTCGCCTTCCTCCTACGGCGGTCCAATCGCGCTTACTCCGAATGCCCCGGCTACCCAGGCGCTGCCGATGTTTGTCTACAGTCTCGGGGTTGAGCATCATTTCAACGAGCATTTTGGGGTGCGGCTGCAATATCGGGCAGACGAGTACAAGTCTCCTAATTTCAAGCAGGTTTCGCTGAATACGCACAGTCTGCGCACTACTTCCGAGCCAGCGGCGGGCGTGTACTACCGCTTTTAGAAGGGGCTGCCGGATCGCGTATCCTTGGTTGTAGAGACTCGCATGCAGATCACTATTACGGATTTACAACGGGAGCCACTGGAGTTTGACCAGGCCCTGGCTCCCGGAGCTATCGACTTTGGCGAAGACCTGCTCCAGGTGGGTGACCTGCACACATCCGGCCGGGCCGACCTGCTGGAAGAACATCGCGGTCCTCGCGACATCGTGTCCGACATACGCCTGAGGGCGAGCTACAGTGGGAATGTTCAGGCACCCTGTGCGCGTTGCATCGACACTGTCGTTCATCCTGTTTCGGGCGAATTCGACCTGATTTTCCGCCCTCTTGGGACCGATTCGGGGGCAACGGAGCAGGCCATCTCGACCTCCGAGACGGAAATCGGGTACTATCAAAATGACAGTCTTGCGCTTGAGGATGTCCTGCGAGAGCAGGTGCTTCTTTCCCTGCCTGCCAGGACCCTCTGCCGGGAAGACTGCAAAGGCCTTTGCCTTCACTGCGGCAGCAACCTGAATAGCGAAGTCTGCAAGTGCGACGCGGCTCCTGTCGATCCGCGATGGTCCGCGCTTGGCGAACTGCGCAGCAAGGTGAAGCAGTAAATCACGAATTGAACATGCCGGCGGTTGATCCGGCACTTTGTAAAAAGTTAAAGAGGCATGCGTCGCTTTGATCCGCAGTTGAACAGCGGTCAGCGAACCGAAGAGGTAAGCGCATGCTGTTGAAAGGAAAGTGTCATGCCAAATCCGAAACGCCGCCACTCCAAGCAGCGCACCGCGAAGCGCCGCTCCCATGATTTTCTGACTGCCACTGTGACCTCCGAGTGCCCGAACTGCCATGAGCGCAAGCTGCCCCACCGTGCCTGCGCCAAGTGCGGCACCTACAAGGGCCGGGAAGTTCTTGAAGTCAAGGAAGCCTAAGAGCGAGCAGTAGTGCCACCATTGCTGGACATAGCGCTCGATGCCATGGGCTCCGACAAGGCACCCGACCCGGAGATCCGGGGCGCCATCCTGGCGTGCCAGACATTACCTGTGCGCGTTCACCTGGTTGGCCCCGAAGATCGTATTCGCGCCGGCCTCCGAGCTGCGGCAAGAGCCAGTCTTCGTCGCCATGAACTGCGTTCCGCCTCGGACGCGCGTATAGCCCTGCGCAAATTCCTTTCTGAACTGCCAATTGAAATCGTCCACACGCCGGAATGGATTTCGATGGACGACAAGGCTGCATCGTCTTTGCGGAAAAAGCCGAACAGTTCAATGCGCCTGGGCCTGAAGCTGGTCAAAGATCACAAAGCAGCCGGCTTTTTTACAGCAGGCAATACCGGCGCCGCCATGGCGACTGCCAAGATGGTGCTGGGTGCCATCCCCGGTGTGGACCGGCCAGCGCTCGCTTCCATCATGCCGACCACAACGGGCCGGCCTTCCATTTTGCTGGATGTGGGCGCCAACGTTGATTGCAAGGTACAGCACCTGGCGCAGTTTGCCATCATGGGCGACATCTACGCCAAGCGCATGCTGGCGATCGAGCGACCGCGCGTCGGACTCCTCTCGATTGGCGAAGAGGAGACCAAGGGCAACGAGCTTACACGGGAAGCTTTTGCAGTTCTCAAGGAGCTGCCGATCTGCTTTCTCGGGAACGTCGAAGGCCGCGACATTTACAACGGCAATGCGGATGTCATTGTCTGCGATGGGTTCGTCGGTAATGTCACACTCAAAGCTTCGGAAGGCCTGGCCAAGTTCATCGTGACGCAGCTTCGCGAGTCACTGGCCTCGACGGTGACTGCGCAGGTGGGCGCACTGCTCTCCCGCAAGGCCTTCGCCGCTTTCAAAAAGCGGCTTGATTATGCCGAATATGGCGGAGTACCCCTGCTGGGTCTGCGCGGCGTCTGCATTATCGGTCATGGTTCATCGAATGAACGCGCCGTTTTTAATGGCATCCGCGTCGCGGCAGAGTACGCGAGGGCCGGCGTCAATGCCTCCATCGAACAGGAACTCGGCCAGCTGGCCAGCACCCCGCTTCAGAGTTAGCTCGTCATTCAGCGCAGATCCAAGGTCTTCAACATCGCCGCAAATCGTTCGGAATACAGTGTCCGGCCGGCCGTGGAAAGATGATTGGAGTCGTGGAATAACGCGGACTCTGTAACCGGAAAGCCATCCGCCCCCTGGTAATACGCAATACGATTGTGTACAGCAAGCGAACGGATCGTGCCCTGAAGTGTCCTGACTTCCGGTTGAGCCTCCACGGGCGCGGCCATTGGCGGATCGGCAAGCAGCAACGGCACGTGGTACGCAGCGGCCAGTGAAAATAGCTGGTCGAGTGCCTTCAACTGCAGTGGATCAGGCGTGCTGCCGGCGATCGGTATGCGCAATCCAGCGAAGAGTTCGGACGGATAGCCGTCGGCAACCTTGTGGATATAGCTGCCATGATAGGAAAGCCGGTCGATGGCGCTATGCACCAGCGGCCATGCAAGGATCAGTTCACTTCCACGGTTTGCCGCGAGTGTCCACACATCGAGGTATGCATCCAGACCGTGGTGACTTTCCAAATAGGTCCGGGCCAATGCCAGCTTCATTGCCGGCGGAGCGTCAAAGAATAATCGCGGCTCCTCGATGTCTGGTCTGCGCGCCAGGCTGGCACTGTTCGCTTCAAGAACGAGCAGGGACGGGCGACGGCTGGCGTCAGCCAGCAGGATTTTCAGGATGGGAAGCATGTTCACGGGATCCAGGCCGTCATAGCCCAGCGCGAAGACAGTTCTGCCGGTCTGCTGCTCAATCAAATGCGCGTCATAGCCCTGCCGTGTGTGCGATGAACCGAGCAGCAGTACATCGACCGTTGGCAGCCGCAGCTCGCCATGGATCCCGCTGGTCGTTGGTGCCAGTCGATCTTCGAAGCAGACTTTCAACCCCACAAGGAGCGTGAGCAGTAGTAAGGCAGCAGCCAGCGTGATCGCGAGTATCTTCATACGTTCAGAACTGAAAGTAGATGAAGGAAGAGGCGCGCAGACTTCCAAAGAGCATGACGGCCTGAAAGAGCAGCACAACAGCCGCGGCCTGCCACGATACAGACTGGGTAAAGCGCTGCTGGAAGAAGAGCATTTTCCCTTCCTGCAATGCCTCCAGCGTGAACATGATAGTGATCAGCAGGAACGAGCCCAGCATCAGTGCCAGCGACGAGGAATCGCCGGTCGCCAGCAGAATGGCATCCTGAATGCTGTGCAGACTCAAAGAGGTCGAGCTGCCAATTCTGGCCAGAATCCCGAATGCCTGCGAAACCGAGCGTGCGCGGAAGAAGACGAAGCCGATCAGGACCAGCGTCAGAGTGACGAAGCGGCGCGCAGCGGTCCAGGCCCATCCCTTGCCCCACCACTTGCCGATCCGTCCCTCAACGACCAGCAGCAGCCCGTTGTAAAAGCCCCAGATCACAAAGTTCCAGTTGGCTCCATGCCACAGTCCGCTGATAGTGAAGGTGATGAGCAGGCTGCGGAAGTGTCGCGGAATGGAGATGGTGTCGCCGAAGAGCGGGAAGTACACATAATCCTTGAACCACGTGCTGAGCGAGATATGCCAGCGCCTCCAGTAATCGCTGATGCTCTTGGCAAAGTAGGGGTGATTGAAGTTCGTCATCAGCTCGAAGCCCATGACGCGGGCTGCTCCGATGGCAATAGCCGAGTAGCCGGCGAAGTCGGCGTAGATCTGCACGGCAAACAAGACTGTTGCCAGTAGCAGCTCCAGTCCGGAGGCCGCCTGCCAGCCACCGTAAGCGATGTTGACATAGCTTCCGGCACGGTCGGCAATCACCATCTTCTGAAAGTAGCCCCACGCCATCATCGACAGACCGCGCATGACATTTTCGACGTTGAACGGATGGTGCTCGTAGAACTGGTGCAGCAGGTTCTGCGGCCGCTCGATCGGCCCTGCCACCAGCTGCGGGTAAAACATAACGTAGAGCGAGTAGATGCCGAAGTGCCGTTCCGGAGCCTGCTTGCCCCGGTAGACCTCGATCACGTAGCTCAGGCTCTGAAAGGTATGGAACGACAAACCGATGGGCAGGATGAAATGGCTCAGCGGCAGATCCGGATGGAAGCCCAGCAGGTGGCCGACCCGGCTGCTCGTCGTTATGAAGAAGTTGTAGTACTTGAAGACGAACAGCACTGCGCAGGTTGAGATGATGCTGATGACCAGGTAGGCTTTGCGCCGCCGTCCCTCCGCATCGGCAATCAGGATGCCCATAACGTAGTCGATGAGAATCGTGACCAGCAGGATGAGTATGTAGGCCGGCACAAAAGCCATGTAGAAGTAGCAGCTGGCCACCAGCAGCATCTTCCATCGCGCAGGCCCCGGAAGCATGTAGTACAGGCTCGTCACGCAGATAAAGAAGATCACGAAGTTGAGAGAGTTGAAGAGCATGAGCCGTTGAATTCAAAGGATACCTGCTGTGCCGCGGAAGGGGGGCAGCGGGCCTGACGGCGAGGAATGAGCTATGCGAAAATGGCCACTGCATGAGCACCCCAGAAGCTGTCACCCCAGTCGCCGTTCCCTCTGATGCACTCGCTTTCCTCTTCCCCGGGCAGGGTTCGCAGGCCGTCGGCATGGGCCGCGATCTTGCAGAAAATTTTCCTGTTGCGCAGCAGACTTTCGAAGAAGCTGATGACGCACTCGGCTTCGCACTCTCGACACTATGCTTCGAGGGGCCGGCGGAGCAGCTGAAGCAGACCGAGTTCACACAGCCAGCCATCTTTACAGTTTCTGTTGCTGTTGATCGCGTGCTGCGCAGCCACAAGATCGTCCCCGGCTTTGTCGCCGGCCACTCTCTCGGCGAGTACTCGGCTGCCGTTTCTGCCGGCATGCTCAGCTTTACCGATGCTATCCAGGCCCTGCGCCTTCGTGGGCGATTCATGCAGGAGGCTGTGCCGGAGGGCGCCGGCGCCATGGCCGCCATCCTTGGCCTGGCCGCAGGGCCGGTGATCGCATTGTGTGCGCAGGCGCAAGCCGAGTCCGGACAGCCGGTGTCCGCAGCGAATCTCAACTCGCCCGAACAGATCGTGATTTCCGGAGCAGCAGAAGCCGTGGCAAAGGCTTCAGAACTGGCCAGGGCCGGCGGCGCGAAAAAAGTTGTTGCGCTGCAGGTGTCGGCGCCCTTCCATTGCGCGCTCATGCAGCCAGCACAGGATCGCCTGGCGGATGTGCTGCAGAAAATCTCGTTCGGCGCGGCAGCTATTCCGCTGGTGTGCAACGTGGACGCGCACGTGGTCAGCGACGGTGATGCAGAGCGCGACGCCCTGATTCGCCAGGTCACTGCACCGGTTCGGTGGGTGGAATGTATGCAGGTGTTGATGGGCGCAGGTGTGACCCGCTTCTTCGAAGTGGGGCCGGGGAAGGTGCTGACCGGGCTGCTGCGCCAGATCGATCGTGCGCAGCAGTGTCAGAACGTGGAGGATGCGGCAGGCGTCAGGAAAGCGCTTGAACCTTAGGCTGGTAGCGCCTTAGCCGACCCATTCTCCGTTCCGCATCAGCGGCTCGGCCTGGCCGTTCTTCAGTCCATCCACATTCATTGCGCCCGAACCGATCATCCAGTCCACGTGGATGAGGCTTTCGTTCGCGCCATGCTTTGCCAGCTCTGCCTTGTCCATCGCATCGCCGCCTTCCACGCAGCTGCTGTATGCCTGGCCCAGTGCGATGTGGCTGGCGGCATTCTCGTCGAACAGGGTGTTCCAGAAGAGCAGGCCGCTGGCCGAGATCGGTGACGAATGCGGCACGAGTGCCACCTCGCCGAGTTTGCGCGCGCCCTCGTCAGACGAAATCATCCGCTCCAGCGTCGACTGGCCCGCTGAAGCCTTCGCCTCGACGATGCGGCCTTTCTCAAAACGCACCTGGATGTCCTCGATCAGCACGCCCTGATAGGACAGCGGCTTGGTCGCCCTCACGGTTCCTTCTGTCATCTCCTTGTGCGGCGTGGTGAAGATCTCTTCAGTCGGCATATTCGGCAGGCAGGCGATGCCGTTACCGGCAGTCGTACCGCCGCCCATCCAGATATGTCCATCGGAAAGACCGACGCGCAGATCGGTGTGCTCACTCTTGAAATGCAGTGCATCGAAGCGTTTGCTGTTCATCAGCGCAGCCCGGTGCTGCAGGTGCGCGCTATGCGCCTTCCAGGCTGCGACGGGGTCAGCTTCATCGATACGCGTCGACGCGAAGATCGCGTCCCACAGCTTAGCTACTGCGGCGTCGGGCTCTTCATTCGGAAAGGCAAGCGCGGCCCATGCGGGAGTCGCACTCGCGATGATGCTCCAGTTGATTTCATGCCGCGTGATGATGTCGAGCGCGCCGCGGCTTGCTTTCGAGTGGGCCAGGTTAGCACGCGCGACCTTGCCCGGGTCCTGCTTCGCGAGCAGCGCAGGGTTGGCCCCGGTGATGCCCAGCCGCGCAGCACCCGAACGATATGCATCGGCGATCGCATCCTGCAGCCATACGTTGGTTCGATCGAAGGCGTCATCCGGCGCATACTCGAAGCGCGCCAGGGTCGCTGCTTCATCCACATAGAACGTTGTAACCAGTGCAGCCCCGGCCTTGTAGGCATGTTCGGTCACACGGCGCACCAGCGGTACTGCTTCAAGCGGCGCGGTGATCAGCAGCTCCTGACCGTGGGCGAGGCCCAGACCGGCTTGCACAGCGACCTCTGCCAGCCGGTCCAGCCGTGCATGGAAGGTTGCATTGGGCGTTGTGGATGGATCGGTCGCGGGGTTGGAAGCTGTTGTGGTCGTCATAGGCATCGTTTTCGTTACAGGCAGCGTGGTCGTCATAAGCACCTGCCTGGATTATAAAGAGAAGGGCTGCTCCAGGCGGCCGCTAGAGGAGACCTGATGTTCATCCATATGTTCGCGTTCCGATGGAAGCCTGCTGCCACCACGCAACTGAAAGAACGCGCTGCTACCGAAATCCGCGGACTTCACGAAAAAATACCCGGCATACTCGAAACACATGTCGGCACGAATCTGTCGGTCCGCGGCCAGAATCACGAGTTCGGCGGCATGATGAAATTTGCCGACAAGGCAGGCTTCACAACCTACAACGAGCACCCGGTCCACAAGGAGTTGTTGACGTGGCTCTCTCCATTGATCGAGCCGCTGGAATTTGATTTCGAATGCCTGGACATTTTCCCGGGGCCCGCGTTAAAGCGCGCCTAGCAGACCCGCCCACATACATCGTTCAGCGGAATCTCGCCTGGCCACCAGGAGGAAAGCGAGGTTCCGCTGCCGGTGCAAGTCTACTTGTAGCTGCGTTGATAGATGCGTGTCATCCGGTCGTGCCAGCCTAGGTGATCTTCGTCGAAGATCGCGTACAGGAAGCCCAGGCCAAGCGGCATCGCGGCCAGTATCAACGCCAGTATGCGTTTGCGCATGGCATCGCGGGTCGGGTTGTCATCCTCGAAGGTGCAGAGTGCGATGCGCGCATACAACATGCCCGGGGTTCCATTTGAAAAAGTGAAGAACAGGAACTGGTAGACAAGATAGAAGACGCCGATCAGCAAGGCAGAGCCAATCACGGCAGGGCGGCCTGTCGGGGGGTGCGCGGTGCACGATGTAAAGACCAGCACGAACAGCAGGTAGGCGATGCCGACCAGGGCGCAATCCACGATGCCGGCCATCAGCCGGTCTGAAAGGCTCGCGACTTTCAAGAATGCTGTCTCGTCGCGCAGCGCGTAATACGCAGGCTGTGCCAGGTGGCCGGCGTGAAGCGGCCGCAGATGGGTACTCCGCTCGTCTCTGGAACGAGCAGTGGAACGGCGCTCAGAAGCTGGCCGGGCCGAATTTGCATGACTGGAATAGGCATGCGAGGGATGTGAAAAGGATAACTCATCCGGCTCTGCGTGGTCTTCATAGCTGGCCGGATAGGCATCCAGGCGGATCGAGCTCCATTCCGTTGCGGCCTGCGATGACGTGGCGTTGCCCTCTGCCGAAGCTTCCGGCTCTACCTCGAAGATACGCAGCTGCGGCTCGTCCTGCGGTTCATCCCGCAATGGACCCTCCGCATGCCGGGGACGTGCCTTGCGCGCGGCAACCAATTCGCGCGGGAACTCGAGGAGCTTTGCCGGCAGCGGTGTCGCCGGCTCAAGAATCGCATCTTCCAGCGGATCAGACAGAGTTATGGGAGTCTGTACACTCCTCGCCGGAGGGTCCTGACGGTCATGCGTTGATGGCCGGTTGGGAATGCCTGTCGCCGCGTAGTCAACACGAGGCGCGTCGTTCTGAGAAGGCGCTCTGGCTGCCTGGTTCGATGGAGCCGACTCCTCGCTCACAACCGGAGCCTGCAAAGCTGCCTGCATCGCGCGTGCCTGGCGTGCTGCAGATTCGGCTGCGGCGTGCGCTTCGTTCGCAGCTTCCTGCGCGGCCATCGCCGCCATCATGGCTGTCCGTACTTCCGTTGCCAGGTATTCGCTGTAACTGGGAGCCTGCGCGTAACGTGCAGCCACGGCTGCAGCAACCCGCGCTGCACGCGAGTCAGCCTGCCCGGGCTTGATCACTTCACCCTGCCTGTTACCCGTCTGTTCCGGGGAGTTCTGCCTTCCGGCCTGGCGGCGCGCCCGTGCTGCCGCTACCTTGTCATTTACATCCTGTTTCCAGGCAGCATCCATTCCCGTTGTCCCGTTTGCCGTCGCTTCCAGATCCGTTGGAACAGTACTCACGCGTGGCCCTCTTCAATGTGACCGGTGCCGGCCGGCCGTGCTCAGCAAGACTGTCCCTGTTTGCTGGAATCGTACATCACCCGAACCGCAGTCATGACAGGTAAATATGCCCGTCATTGTCGAAGTGCAACGATCCCTTAACTGCCGGACATCCGCTCCACAGGCTGAGTCTTCTTCGCTCGAGCGCTGTGCGTTTAGCAGGAATGGTGCGCATCCTTTGCTATGCTTGGTGCAGCCTGCTGATGAGTGCCCGCACTTTTTTGTGTATCACGCTGCTTTACCTGTGTCACTCATGGTGCACGCTCCCTGCATTGACCAACCAGGCACCTCGGCAGGAGGCAGGTCCGGCCGGATCCGCACCTGCCTCGCCATCCACGGAGAGCACCCAGCTTCCCGATGCCCCGCCCATACTCGGCAGCGATGGAAAGCCAATCCCGGTCGCGCAGCCGGTACCTGCTCCTCTTACCGGTACGCCGATCCATGTCGAAGCCGGTCAGCAACAGATCAACGGCCACACCTACACTCTCACCGGCGAAGTCACGGTCCATTATCGGGACTACATCCTGCGCGCCGACAAGGTGAACTACAACCAGGAAACAGGTGATATCGAAGCCGACGGACACCTGCAGGTAGAGGGCGGTCCGGATGACGAATTGATCCAGGCCGACCATGGCACCATTAATATCGACGTCGATTCAGCTCGCTTCTTTGACGTCATCGGGACCGTGGGCGTTCGCATGAACGCGACCCGGCGCAAGGTGGTTTACACCGGCATCAACCCGTTTATCTTTACCGGCCGTGTCGTCATCCAGGAGGGCCGTAACAAGTTCAAGATCATCGACGGCACCATGACCTCCTGCCGCCTGCCGCATCCGGACTGGCGCATCACCGCGGGCCAGATCATGGTTGGAGAAGAGACTGCCTCAGCGAAGAATGCAGCCTTCCGCCTGCTCAGCATCCCCGTACTCTACCTTCCTTACGTGACGCATCCGCTTAGTTCGAATGATCGGCAGAGCGGCTTTCTCATCCCCGTCTACTCCAACTCCAACGTCAAAGGCACAGTCTTCGGCGAGCAGGTCTTTCTTGCGCTCAACCGCAGCATGGATCTGACCATCGGTACGGACTACTACTCTAAGCGCGGCTGGGCGCCAAGCGGCGAATATCGCTACCGCGGCCGCGACAGCAATTACGCCGACCTCCGGTTTACGGCGCTCTTCGATCGCCTGAACCAGGGCGGCACCGACATCATCCTTAACGGCTGGCGATCGCTGAATGGCGGCGCTCATGCGGAGACCCGCGCTGTCTCAAACCTGGAGTACCTTAGCTCCTACGCCTACCGCAATGTCTTCGCCAACAGCTTCGCGGCCGCAGTCGCCTCGCAGGTCGACTCGACTGCCTTCGTCGCGCGTAACCAGACCAACGGCACGGCCGCGAGCATCAGCTACTCGCGCTATACCAGCTACCAGAGCACCACCGCCGGCGAAGACATCCTGATCTCTCACGAGCCGCAACTGGAATACGAAACAGTTGATCGCGCCGTGGGCCGCACGCCTCTAACCTATTCGCTGGACGCTGCCGTTGGCGGGCTCAGCCGTCGAGAGCCTGGCATGCCGGGGGAGGCGAAGTTTCAAACCGCGTCAGCCGTCGGCCGCATCGATCTGCATCCCAAGGTCGCATTGCCGCTGCATTTTGATGGCTGGGCGCTGCGACCAGTCGTCGGCGTTCGTGAAACCTTCTACTCGGCCAGCCAGTCGCCGGGTCTGGATATTCCCACCTATCGCAGCGGCAGCGCCGATCGCAAAGACTTCGAAGCCAGCGTCGACCTGCGGCCACCCGCCATGGAAAGAGACTTCCGCGCGCCCTGGCTTGCACATCTGCTGGGCAGCGAAGTGCGTCACGTCATCCAGCCATCCGCGGAATACAGCTACGTTACCGGCATCCGCAACTTCGGCTCGATCCTGCGCTTCGATGACCGCGACATCGTCAGCAATACTAACCAGCTGCGGCTGACGCTTGATCAGCGCTTGTACTTCCGCAAGCCCGGCGCGGCCCCGTGCACCAACCCTGTAGTGCCGCCGCCTGCTTCCGGCAAGATCTATCTCCCACTCGATTATCACGAGTGTGCGACCGGCGTGGCGACCAGCGGCAAAGGCGGAGACACCGGCGCGTGGGCCAGCTGGAACCTGAGCAGCGTGCATTATTTCGATTCGGCATTCGGCGGTGCCGTCCAGCCCTTTCGGCGCAATGTGCTCGCATCCACGCTCGACCTGACCGGCATCTCCTTCATGTACGGCCAGCGCGCCTCGTCGCCTATTCTTTCGCGCATGGTCATCCACACCAGTCAGCATGTGCAATTCGGCTGGGATGCGGATTACGATACCCGCGCGGGCCGCATGAACAACAGCAATCTTTACGCGAGCTTCCGGCATGACAACTTCTTCGGGTCGGTCAGTGAGGATCGTCTGCGCCAGCTCACGACACAAAGCACAGCGTTCCTGAGCCAGAGTCCGTCAACCCTTGCAACCCTTGCCGCGGAAGCCGCGCGCTACACACCGGTCACACCTTATAACGAAGTGCAGCTAGTGATCGGCTACGGCTTTGACACCAAACCGGGATTCAGTGCGGGTCTCAATGCCGGCTTCGACTATCAGAACAACCGGCTGCAATACGGCGGCGCGCAGACTACGTACAACTGGGACTGCTGCGGCCTGACCATCGAATACCGTCGACTGGCACTCGGCTCGCTGCGAAATGAGAACTACGAAAGCTTCAACTTCACCCTGGCGGGCGTCGGCACTGCCGGCAATACCAGCCGCGGCACCCTGGTGTACTAGCCTCGCTCGCAAAGCTGGCACTGCTGTGACGCTGGTATCATTCGCTGCAAGGTTTCCCCGGCCGTTCCGACGCTCTGTCTCAGGAGAACTATGGTCTGCTCTTTCACTCGCACGATTTCGCGATTTGCGATTCTGACTCTGTCTGTTCTAAGCCTTGCTGCCACAGGACCTCTCCGCGCAGCCGATACATTGCCGCCCAGCAAGCCGCTCCAGGTACCCCAGCTCAAGTTCGAGAAATACACACTTCCGAATGGTCTCACCGTTCTGCTGCACGAAGATCATCGCCTTCCCCTGGTTGCGGTCGACCTCTGGTATCACGTCGGACCAGTCAATGAAACCGCGGGCCGCACCGGCTTCGCTCATCTCTTCGAACACATGATGTTTGAAGGATCCGAGCACGTTGGCGAGAAAGCCCACTTCAAATACCTTGAAGGCGCCGGCGCCACCGACATCAATGGCACCACCAGTTTCGATCGCACCAACTACTTTGAGACGCTGCCCAGCAACCACGTCGAGACAGGCCTGTGGCTCGAAAGCGATCGTATGGGCTTCCTGCTCGAAACCCTCGATCGTGAGAAGCTGACCAACCAGCGCGACGTGGTCCGGAATGAGCGCCGCCAGGGTGAAAACACTCCCTATGAGCTGGCCGATGAACAGGTCTACCACCTGCTGTTTCCGAAGACTCACCCTTACTACGCGGCCGTCATCGGCTCGCACGCGGACATCGAAGCAGCCCGGCTAAACGACGTCCGCGACTTCAATCACAGCTACTACACGCCGAACAACGCCAACCTCGCCATTGCCGGGGACTTCAAGCCGGCCGAGCTCAAGGCGCTGATCGTCAAATACTTCGGACCGTTGAAGAAGGGTCCCGAGCCAGCCCCCGTCAATGTTGACACACCCGCGATCACGTCCGAGCAGAAGGCAACTGTTACGGATACAGTTCAGCTGCCACGGGTTTCGATGGCATGGCTGACGGCTCCTGCCTTTCAGCCGGGCGATGCTGAAGCTATCCTCCTTAATCGCATCCTGGGTGAAGGCAAATCCAGCCGTCTCTACCGCAAGCTCGTGTACGAAAAGCAGATTGCACAAAGTGTGAACTGCGGTATCGAGTCGCTGCGCCTGCGGTCTGTCTTCGACTGCGACATTACGGCGCGTCCGAATGTCACGCCGGATCAGCTGCAGTCTGCCATCGACGAAGAACTCGACAAGCTGCGCAAGAGTGGGCCGACGCAGGCGGAACTCGATGGCGCCCGCAACCAGCAGCTCACCGGCCTGATCAGCGGTCTGCAGCGGCTGGGCGGCTTTGGCGGCGTCGCAGACAAGATGGATCTCTACAACTACTACCTGGATGATCCGGGCTACCTGCCAAAAGACGTGAAGCGCTTCCAGGCAGTCACCATCGCGTCGATGGTCAGCGTTGCGCAATCGAGCCTGGGCAACAATCAGCGTGTCGTCGTGACGACTATCCCCGGCAAAAAAGTGATCACCGATGTCCCCCGCAGTCCTGCAGACACCGATGCGAACGTAAAGGTCACGCCGCCCTACCAGCAGGCATTTGAAGACGACCAGAACTGGCGCAAGACTCCTCCGGCTGCCGGCCCCGCCTCCCAGCTGCACCTGCCGGTACCCACCACCTTCGCGCTGTCGAATGGAATGAAGGTCTACCTGGTGCAGGACCATTCGCTGCCAGTGATGAGCGCAGCTGTCGTGACCCAGGCAGGCGGCGAAGCGAATCCCGCGGACCGGCCAGGCCTCGCATCGTTCACGGCACGCATGCTGACGGAAGGCACCTCCAGTCGCTCGTCAACCGTGCTGGCGGACCAGGCTGAAGAGATCGGCGCAACACTCAGAGCAGACGGCAGCATTGATGCCGCATCCGCAAGCATCTCCACGCTCAGCAACTCGACAGACGCGGCCATGGACCTGCTCTCCGATGTCGTGCTGCATCCGGCATTTTCACCGGAAGAGGTGGAGCGCATCCGCAAGCAGCGGCTGACTGCGATTCTCCAGGAAGGCGATCAGCCAGTGCAGTCGACCCTGCGCGTTGGTCTCAAGGCACTCTACGGCGACCAGCCCTACGGCTACAGGCCGATCGGCACGACTGCTTCGGTAAAGGCCACCACCAACACGGATCTCACATCGTTCTACAAGCAGCACTTCGGTCCTAAAAATTCGGCACTCGTGCTGGTTGGCGATCTTACGGAAGCATCAGCCCGCAAGCTTGCCGGGCAGTACTTCCAATCCTGGACAGCCGACTCAGCCGCGGCGACCCTGGCACCGCCAGCACCGACGGCACCCACGCGCAAAGTCATCATTGTTGATAAGCCCGGCTCACCGCAGACCGCGCTTATCGCCTTCGGACTGGGGGTACCGCGCAATGTGCCTGAGTATCCATCGATTGTCGTGATGAACGACATCCTCGGCGGCCTCTTCTCCAGCCGCATCAACATGAACCTGCGCGAGCAGCATGGCTACACCTATGGTGCCTTTTCGCAATTCGCCTACTTTCGCGCCGGCGGTCCGCTCTATGCCGGGGCACAGGTCAGAACGGATGTAACCGGTCCGGCTGCAAAAGAGCTCTTCTCTGAGCTCGACAGGATCCGCACCGTCCCTGCAACTCCAGCTGAACTCAAGCTGGCAGACGAGGGTGAACTCCGCTCTCTGCCAGGCCAGTTCGAAACAACTACGGACGTCACAAACCACATCGCCGATATCTTCAACTACGGTCTGCCCAACGACTATTATGCGAAACTGCCGGCTCAGTTTCAGGCAGTCACGCCGGAGAGTGTTGAACAGGCAGCGAAACAATACATCCATCCCGACCAGATGATCCTGGTCGCGGTGGGTGATCAGAGCAAGATCGAGCCGGGTCTAAAAGAACTGAACCTGGGCCCAATAGAAATACGCGACCCCATGGGAGAAGCCGTCACGCCGAAATAAGCCTGACTTGCTCTTTCGTCATCCCCCGATCCAGCATTCACCCCTGAGGAAAACATTATGAGTAATTGGCAACGGCGCAGTCTTCTAAAAGCAGCAGCCACCATCGCTGCCGGGGCATCCCTGCAATCCTCGGCCTTGGCAGCGACCGGCGCACTTGGCCAGGCTGCCCCGGCAAAGGATGCAACCAGCAAACCCTCCGCCGGCCGCCTTCACCAGTCAGTCTGCCAGTGGTGTTATCCCAAGTGGTCGCTCGCTGAACTCTGCGGCCATGCGCGCGATCTCGGCCTGTCCGGCATCGATCTGCTGAAGCCGCCAGACTACGAAGTACCGCTGCAGTACGGCCTGGTCTGCAGCATGGCCTACGCGGAAGGCGGCGACATCAAGAATGCGCTCAACCGTCCCGATAATCACGCTGCCATTGAAAAAGGCTTCCGCACCAACATCCCGCTGGCTGCGAAAGCGAAAATTCCAAATGTCATCACCTTCTCCGGAAACCGTGCAGGCATGTCGGACGCAGAGGGCGCGAAGAATTGCATCGCCGGCCTGAACCGGGTCAAGGGTATCGCTGAAAACCACGGCGTCACCATCGTGATGGAGCTGCTGAACAGCAAGGTCAACCATCCCGACTACATGTGCGACCACACCGCGTGGGGCGTTGAAGTAGTGAGCGCTGTCAACTCACCGCATGTGAAATTGCTTTACGACATCTACCACATGCAGATCATGGAAGGGGATCTCATCGCCACCATCCGCGCGAACGTCGGCGCTGGCCACGACTGGATCGGCCATTTCCATACTGGCGGTGTTCCCGGACGGCACGAACTCAACGACACGCAGGAAGTGCAGTGGGATGCCGTCGCACGCGCTATCGCCGACACCGGCTACCAGGGCTACTTCGCACACGAGTTCATTCCCACCGGCGATCCACTGGCAGGCCTGACACAGGCAGTCCAGCGCTGCACCGTGTAACCGGCAAACGCCGGGAGGGGACGCTTTCACAATGTCCCCTTCCGGCTAGATAGAAGCATTCAGCGGGTTGACTTCAGGATCAATCAACTGCTGCAACTCCTGCCGTGCCTTTGATGAAGGACTGAATCAACGAGACCGGTATAACGGCGGCGTTAAACGAGCCTCGTTTTATTTAGATTGACCAGTCCCACGCCGACCAGCACCAGCACTGCACCCGCGGCCTGGCCCCATCCATAGCGTTCGCCCAGTAGCGCATATGCAAGAATCGCCGCCAGCGGTGCCTGCCCCAGCAGGGTGACCGATGTGATGGTTGCTGGCAGGTGGCCCAGCGCATACGTGAGCGAAAAGTAGCCAAGCACCTGGCTAACGATCGCCATACCTACCAGCGCCCAGCCGATTTTTGCACCGGGTACCCGCAGCGATATTCGGAATAGGCCATCGAACAATGCCAGGCAGGCCGTGCTCGACAACAGGGACACGCCAAGAAGCGCCGTGGCGTCCACCTGGCTGCGGACTCGTTCGGTGACCATCAGGAAGCCTGCGAAGAAAACAGAAGCCAGTAAAGCAAGCATGTCGCCGCCTCCCAATCCAGACCCGGCGGACCCAATTCCATGATGGCGGAAGATGTCCAAGCTGATGACCAGTACGGAACCAGACATCGCCACTGCCAGTCCGAGCCAGAAGGCAGCTCTCGGCGCCGTATCCCATACCAGCCAGGCGAAAAGTCCCACAATGATCGGCGCATTGTTGCCCAGCAGCACCGCATTGGCAGCTGATGTATGCAGTACTGCCGTGTTGTAGCAGGCCAGGTCTCCCGCGAAAAACACGCCGCCCAGCATGGCCAGGCTCAGCGATCGAGGCGACATGCGTAACCCGGCCCTGTGGCGTAAAAGCAGGTACGGCCAGAAGACGACGGCAGCGATGGCTACCCGGTAAAAGGCAGAAGCGGGTCCGGGGATTGGCGCCCAGCGCACAAAGATCGCTGACCATGCCGTGGCAAACACGCCGATTGCCAGCGCGACATATGCACTGGTGGCGACTTCGGATCTTGGTGCCTGCACCACCACACTCATGGAGCCCAGTAAACCCGAAAGCAACTGCCGGCGCCAGTACCGTGGCGCTTTGCAGCACATGAAGATCGTCCGGTCACCCCGCAGTACAATAAAGGAGATGTCGACGACGCCCAGTAACGCCGCGCCTTTTGCCTACTCAGCCGACCTGGCCGGCTCGTTCTCCGGCGACCTGGTGCAGATCAATCTCGAGCCGCGCAAGCCGGCAGCGAAGCCGGCATGGCTGAAGGCCAAGGCACCGGCAGGCGATAACTTTCATTCATTGAAGAAACTCGCCCGCGACCTGAATCTGCATACCGTTTGCGAGAGCGCGCACTGCCCCAATATCGGCGAGTGCTGGAACCACAAGACCGCCACCTTCATGATGCTCGGCAATCTGTGCACGAGGCGTTGCGGCTTCTGTGCTGTTCCCAAGGGTCGTCCTGATGCCATCGACTTCGACGAGCCCCGCCGCGTCGCTGAAGCTGTTGCTGCTCTTGGACTGAAGCATGCCGTCATCACCAGCGTGAATCGCGATGACGATATCACTGGCGGTGCGCGCGCCTTCGCCATGGTCATTGAAGAGATTCGCAAGCAGGCGCCGGGCTGCCAGGTTGAAGTACTGATCCCCGATTTTCAGGGCCGTGCGGACGCGATCAAGATCGTGGTCGACGCGCATCCCGAAGTGTTGAATCACAACACCGAATCCGTTCCACGCCTCTATCGCGCCGTTCGCTCCGGCGCCCGCTACGAGCGCACCCTCCGCCTGCTCGAGCTGTCGAAGGAGATGGATGCGACCGTCATCACCAAGACCGGCGTGATGGTCGGCCTTGGCGAAGAGATGCACGAATTGCTCGATGTCTATCGCGATCTCGCCAACGTCGGCGTCGATATCCTCACCGTCGGCCAATACCTTCGGCCGTCAAAGGATCATCTGCCGATGACCCGCTATTACACGCCGGAAGAGTTTGCCTTCATGAAGGAAGAAGCCATGAAGATGGGCTTCCGCCATGTCGAGAGCGGCCCGCTGGTGCGGTCCAGTTATCATGCCCACGAACAGGCCGCGAGCACCGGGCTGACCGCGGTCTCGTAAGTTCGAAGAGGTTTTACATATGGCTGGCGTAGCACTCCAAAACGCGCAGGTCTCCGTCGAAGAGTACCTCCACAGCGTCTATCGTCCCGACGTCGACTATGTGGACGGAGTCCTGGAGGACCGCAACGTGGGCGAATACGATCACAGCTCTCTGCAGATGGCACTCGCCCGATATTTCAGTGCTCATAGAACCGAGTGGAACATTCGCGTCGCCCAAGAACTGCGCATGCGCATCAGCGCGACCCGCTATCGTGTTCCGGATACATCCATCTTCTCTCGCGATCTCCCAGTCGAACAGGTGTTTACCCGGCCTCCGCTGGTCTGCATCGAAGTGCTGACGCCAGAGGACCGCGTTAAGCGCTTCCAGGCGCGTGTGCAGGATTACTTTCACATGGGCGCGAAGTCTGTATGGATCCTCGATCAACGTGAGAAGACGGGGCTCGATTGCTCCTCCGGGCACTTCGCTGACTGGCATGAGCGCACCTCCTTCGTGGTCGATGGAACACCCATCCGCATGGAGCTGGCAGACGTCTTCGCCGAAGTGGATTAGCATTCACTGCAGACTCCCGACGCATCGCCTTCCTTAGTGCAGGAAGCGCAGGTGCCCGAGACGGCCAGTCTCCGCTAAAATCTTTACTGACAGTTTCAGTAAGAGAGGTTCAACAACTCATGGCAGTTTCCGCAATGTCAGCCATTCCTGCTTTGAAAGAAACACAGCAGTTCGTCAAAACACGCATGGACAAGGCTGTGAACGACTTTCGCGTCAACCTGCAGTCCACCCGCACAGGTCGCGCCAATGTGCAGATGCTCGACCAGGTGCGCGTCAACTACTACGGCTCCGAGATGCCGATCAACCAGCTTGCGCAGCTCTCCACGCCAGACCCACAGATGATCGTCATCCAGCCCTTCGATGCCTCGTCCATCGCCGAGATCGAAAAAGCACTGCGACTCGCCGACTCCAGCTACAACCCGCAGAATGACGGCAAGATCGTTCGCCTGAAAGTCCCGGCAATGACCGAAGAGCGTCGCCGCGATGTCGTCAAGCAGTTGAATCGTGAACTCGAAGAGCATCGTACGGGCATTCGAAATGTGCGCCGCGATGGCAACGAGATGATCAAGAAAGCTGCGAAGGATAAGCTCATCTCCGAAGACGAAGAAAAGCGGTCACTCGAAGAGATTCAGAAGCTGACGACTGAAGAAATTAGTCGCATGGAAGAACTCTGCAAGGCCAAGGAAAAAGAAGTGATGCAGGTCTGAGGGCTTCCCTGCGGATGCCCTGCACTACCGGTCAGGCTGCAGGTCGTCTGTTTGCAGATCCAGCGCATGCCGCTTCAGCGCTTCCAGTGGAATCAGGGTCAGGGTATTTTCATGGGTCGCCGTCAGCAGTACGGGCGGCGCCACCCCAAAGTGATCTGCTTCGAGCCATCGCATCGCGCACAGGCACCACGGATCACCGGCATGGAGACCTGGAAAGCTGGCACGCGGAGTCGTCAGATCATTCCCACGACTCCGGCTGAACGTCAGAAATTCGTCCGTCATGATGGCGCATACAGTGTGCATGCCCGCATCGTCCGGCCCGGTATCGCAGCAGCCGTTGCGATAAAAACCAGTTACAGGGTCTTTACCGCATACTTCCAGCGCAGTCCCCAGAACATTGCGAGCATTGTCTTTACTATTCGCCATTACTCTTTTCCCAGACTCTTTGTTTGTGATGCGTGAATGCCAGGCAGGGTCACGCTCTTCTCTGCATCAGGCTGCGCGATGACGGGCTTCTCCGCGCTCCAGCATCCGGTCGAGGATCGCTGTTGCAAGGCTCTCGGACGAGACCTCGTATGTACCCTGTGTCAACTGCTGCCGGATTTCAGCGATTCTCTGCTTCCGCTCTTCCGTCATGGAAGACTCACTCTTCGATGCATCCGCCGGGGTCTTACTTGAAATCTTTGTCATCACGCTCTCCTTCGATTTGGGACTCTGTGTCAATTGCGTTCTCCCCGTTTATCGACTACATCTTTCGTTACAGTCGTGACCCTGGACAAATAAGCCGTTACGTATTTACCAAATCACTGTTACGTATTCCCATCCGGTAACCACTGCTACTGCGGCGCATAGTAGCCTTTACGGGCGCGCACGCTGAAGCGACGGTCGAGGGCTTCCAGGTAAATCGTGCGAAACGATCCATCGGTCTTGAAGTCGGAAGGCTTGTAAGCCAGTGCGTACTGGCTGCGCAGCTCGGTCTGCACAGCTTTAAAGTCATTGGACATTTCTTCGAGCTGCTTGGGAAAGAACGCCGTCCCGCCAGTCGCGGTCGAGATCTTGGCAAGCGTATCATCGCCGCGATCCCGGCTCGGCCCGGTGTTGGTACTGATCGAATAGACGATCGTTTCAGCGCGCTGGCACATCTTGATCGCGTCGTCGAGGTACGCACGGCTCTGGTTATCATCGCCATCCGACACCACGATCAATGCTTTGCGCACAGACGTCTGCGCGGGTGCGGCAGAGAGCAGCTTGTCACGGCAAGCTGTGTACACCGCGTCGTAGAGCGCTGTACCGCCGGCTGGCTGCAGCTTGTTGATGCCGCCTTCCAGCAGGTCAGGATTGTTGGTGTAATCCTGCATCATGTACGGCTTGTTATTGAATCCCATTACGAAAGCCCGGTCCGATTGCGGTCGCAGCACTTCCAGAAGAAATTCGATGGCAGCGTTTTGTTCGAACTTGAACCGCGTCCGGATCGATGTGCTGGCGTCGATCAGCAGGCCGACCCGCAATGGCAGATTGGTCTGCTGCGTGAAGCTGTAAAGCTGCGCCGGCGGCTTCTGGTCATCCAGCAGCGCGAAGTCCTTGGGCTCCAGGTTGTTGATAAATTTGCCGTGCTTGTCCGTTACCGTAAAGATCAGGTTGACTTCGTTGACGCTGGTCTTGACGGTGAAGGAGCCGCTGTCGTCGGCCACTGGCTGGCCGGGAACTCCCGGCTTCGGTGTAGTCGCCTGGCCCGCAGCAGGCGTCGATCCGCCTGGCGCCGCCGTGGTTGAGCCGGCCGGCGCCACGGTCCCCGCTGGCGCTGCTTGCTGAGAGGGTGCGGCCTGGGAAGGTGCAGTTGGCGGCGCAGCCTGGATGGCAGATGGCGCGGTCGGCGCAGACGGCAAAGCGGCGCCCTGCCCTAGGGCGACAGAACAGGCAAGAGTGGAGACAGCTGCGAAAGCGAGCAGCGAGCGAACGCTCGGATGGAATGACATACGGATTGCCATCATTTTATGCGATTGCGCCGTCTGCGGGCCCGGCCGGTTCACTTTCCCGCGGGAGCCGGCAACAGTCTGTCCATAAACGCGACCAGGTCCGGCGGCAGAGGCGCCTCAAATGCCAGCGGCCTGGCAGTTCGTGGATGGGCAAGCTGCAGTTTGGCCGCGTGCAGAAAATTACGATCGAGCGACACCCGTGCCTCTTCGGCAGCAGTCGGCTTCTTGCCCTTCTTGTTCAAGGTGGATTGCAGCGGGATACTCCTCTGCGCGCCGTACAGCGTGTCGCCCACCACGGCATGGCCGATCGACGACATATGCACACGGATCTGGTGTGTGCGACCTGTCTCGATGCGCACTTCCACCAGCGTGAACTTGCCGTAGGGTCCATCAATGAACTTCAGTTCCTTGTAGTGCGAGATGGCCATCCGGCCGCCTTCGCGTCGCGTCGTCATGCGCGTCCTCCGATTCACGTCCCGTGCAATCGGCGTGTTGATCGTGCCGGTCTGCTGCTTAAGTGTCCCCTGCACCAGGGCGACATAGGTCTTCTTTACCTGGCGACGCGCGAACATATCGGACAACTTGGCATGGGCTGCATCATTCTTGGCCACCAGCATCAGTCCGCTTGTGTTCTTATCCAGCCGGTGCACGATCCCCGGCCGCAAGGGCGCACTGCCTGTCGACAGTTTCTGCAGATGATGCAGCAGCGCATTCACCAGCGTTCCGCTCTGCCGCGGATCATCCAGCATTTCGTCTGACCCTGCTGAGGAGTTGCCGGCTCCTGCATGCACCATCATCCCCGGAGGCTTGTTGATCACGGCCAGGTCATCATCCTCATATAGGACCTCGAGCGGAATATCTTCAGCCGTTGCCCGCAGCGGCGGGGGCTCGGGCGCCGCCAGGATCGCAATCTGTTCGCCGCCCTTCAACTTCATCGAAGGCTTGGAAGCTGCTTTGCCATCCACAGTGATGCCGGCCTGCTCCAACAGCAGCTGAACGCGTGCACGGCTGATGGCTAACTGTTCGGTAAGGTACTGGTCCAGACGCCGGCCGATGAACTCGGGTGCGACAGTGATGGTTTCGCCAAGCCTGGAGGTTTCCTGAAATGGCGAACTGCTTGCTTCGGGCTCGGACCATTCAGAGGGCATGCGTCAGTCGGTTATCTTTCACGGTCGGAGGATAAGGCGTCGCCTTCATCCACAATACGCCGCTCAGCACCACCATGAGCATGGCCAGACCCTGGGTCATGGTCAGGGCACCGCCAAGCAGGGAGCCTCTGCCAGGATCGCCGCGATAGAACTCGATGAAGAAACGAGCTATCCCGTACAGGAAAAGCCAGGCCGCCATCACTTCGCCATTCCTCGCGGCGAGTCTCCTCCTCGACAGCAGGAAGAGCAGTACGGCACAAATCAGCAGCGAAGCCGCACTCTCAAAAATCTGTGTCGGATACAACGGCAAACCGAGCGGCACTCCGGTCGTCCGGTTGGCGAAGCGACTCACGAAAACCAGTCCCCAGCGATCACCGGGCACTTCGCGGCCATAACAGCAGCCTGCTGCCAGGCATCCGATCCGGCCTACGCCTTGTCCCAGCGCCAGTGCGGGCGCGATCACATCCATGGTCCGCAGCAACGGCAGCTTCGCATACAGCGCGTAAGGAATGCAGACCAGGAAAGCCAGCACCACGCCGCCGAGGAAGACGCCTCCCGACTGCAATGAGGGCAGAGTTAAAAGTAAACGGGGACTCTCGCGGAAACTGTCCCAGTTATTGAAGATCAGCAACAGCTTCGAGCCCACGATTGCCGAAATAATCGCCAGGATGCCGAGGTTCCAGACGCGGTCAGCATCGAGCTGAAGTCGTCGTGCCAGCATCACCGCGAGCAGGAGAGCCGCAATCGCAGCGCAGGCAACCAGCACACCATACGTCGGGATGGTGATGTGGCCGAAAGTGAACAGGCGGGGATACACGGGAAGAAGGATCGCTCGAGGAAGGAATGAAGCGTTGCAGGGGCGTACTACAAGACCGACCCACGGGGCCGTACAGTGAAGCGCCGGTGAACCCGTCCTAAGACGGCGGGACTCTCCGCAGCTCGTTAGGCATTCCGGACTGGCGGACGCTGCACACAGAGCCGATAGTCGAGTCGAGTCCCTTGTTCAATGATTAAAGGTTCAACCGGCGTAGATCACCAAACCTGCTTTGCAGGCCGGTCTATGAAGTGGATGCTAATGCCCGAAGCGTCGCATTGCAAGTCACCAGAAGTAGGCTTGTGTCGACAGCAGCAAATCGGGAACCTTCTTCCCGTTTCGCAACATCCGGCTGGCACTGAACCATCTTCAGGGTTTATCTGGCTTCTTTCGGATCACACTCAAGCCGCGCCTGCCAGCTCCCTCATTTCACCGGAAGCCCGGCTTCTTCCACCGCGGCCCCTGCCGGTTTTGTCTGCTCCGCCTGCGCTACCAGCTTTTTCAGCTTGCCCTCAATATCTGCGTCCCCGATATGCTGATCCTGCAGCACACCATTCGCATCGATCGTGAAAGTCTGCGGAATCGCACGCACGCTGAACTGATGGGCCATGGTGCCATTCCATCCGCCATCCAAGGTCTGCTCCCACGTCATGTGGTTCGAAGCGACGAAACTTCTCCACTTCTGCTCATCCGTATCGAGGCTCACACTCAGCACCACCAGCGGCTGACCGGCAAACTTCTGAGCGATATGCTGCACATGCGGCAGGGCTTCCCGGCACGGTCCACACCACGTTGCCCAGAAGTCGATCAGCACGACTTTGCCTTCGAGTTCATCGAGTGACAGCCGCCTGCCGTCGATCGTCGTCACTTCAAATGCCGGCGCCATCCGCTGCCTTACCAGTCCGGGATCGCGAACATAGCGAAGTGCGCGGCGACCTTCCACCGACTCGGCCTTCGCAATTTTCAGGTAAGCCTGGAAGCGCTCGCGTGCTGCATCATCCTGCGAAAGCTTTGCCAGCGCCAGGCCGTCGAAGTAAAGAACAGTCCGGTCATTTGGACGCGTTTGCATGGCCGCCAGGAATTCCTCATGTGCCGCAGCAAACAGCGGCTGCTTGTGCTCCTGCGTACCCAGCCGCACCTCGGCCATTCCGCGATACGCATGCGCTGTGGCGGTCTCCAGCGGCGTCTTCGAAAGCGACACCAACTCGGTCGCGTAGTCGGTGGCAAGCTTGTAGTCTCCGCTCACCATTGCCAGCGAGATTACCTCTTCCGCGCAGGCAGCACAGTGATGACCATCCTGCTTGTCAGCTTTTTTATAGAGGTCAAGAGCTTCGAGACGCTTCTTCTCGTGCTCTTTCTGCTGCGCTTCCGCGAAGGTCTTCTGTGCTTTGGCATCGGTTGGCAGGGCAAATCCTTCCCCGGAAACAGACAGCGGCAATGCACCAAGCAGGATCACACCGGAAAGCAGGCAGGACAAACGAGACAGTTGCAAATCAGAACCTCCGTGCAGCATCACAGCCGTGCAAGGCTACCATCCTCGCCGTACGGCGCTATACAGAAAAATGTCGCGAGCAATGACCAACCGGGCCGCTGCTTGGTCCGGCTTCTACCTGCATCGTTCCGGGTCGTCGCTCATCTATCCTCCATGAGCGCTATACATCCCGAAACGCGCATCGGTCACGTGCACCTGAAGGTCGCCAACCTTGATCGAGCTCTCGCCTTCTACCATGGCGTCCTGGGCTTTGAAGTGACGTTACGTATCGGCGAATCCGCGGCCTTTCTCTCCGCCGGTGGATACCACCACCACATCGGCCTCAACACCTGGGAGAGCCATCGCGGGCCGGCACCCGCCCCGGGTACCACGGGTCTCTACCATCTCGCCATTCTTTATCCAACCCAGGCTGAGTTGGCGGACGCTCTACGCCGCCTGATTCAGGCTGGCATTTCGTTGGACGGCGCCTCGGATCATGGAGTCAGCAAAGCCCTTTACCTCCATGATCCTGACAGCAATGGCGTGGAACTCTACTGGGATCGGCCCGTCGAAGACTGGCCACGGACAGCCAGCGGCGAACTGACCATGTTTACGCGGCCTCTGGATATCCGGGCGCTCATGGCTGAAGCGCCAACTGCCGCAGCCATCCTATCGCCGGAATAGCCGGATCCACGCGGGGGCCTGCGTCGCAATCAGCGCAAACACCAGCAGCGGCGTAATCACGGCATGGAGATGGGCGTAGTAGGAAGCCATCCAGGTCGCACAGATCCAGAAGGCCATGTTGGCGGATGCGGCCAGGTAGACCCAGTTCGAAAACTTGTGCTGATCACGGAAGAAATCCATCTTCTCAATTACCGGATACTCGGTGTCCGGACGGAGCTGGAGACGCAGCAGGATCACCGGCAGCAGGTTCAGTGCTAGTACCCCGGCCACCCACGCCGGCAGCGCCAGGTAGTAGTGGTCGGTCTGCGGTTCAAAATGCCAGATCACTGCCATCGTGAACAGTACATTGGCCGTGGCGCCGAAGAGTACGGGAAGCGGGAACCGGCCCATATCGCCAAGGCGATTCATCTCGTTCAAACGCTTGGCTGCATCAGGATGGCTGCGCAGACCCGAAGGTCCACTGGGAACAGAAGGCATGGTATCTCCACCGGGCTTGCTCAAGTAGGGTGAGGACCATCATAAGGCCACTTGCCGGCAACTTAGAACCCACCGCATCAATCGCGCAGGCGGGTCCGGACCTCTGGTCGAATCAGGTACAGAAAAAAGATCGCATTGAGGAAGGTCATTACCAGGAACTGCGGCATGTGCATCCGGGCCAGTGCGTAAGCCCCAAAGCATAGCGAGAAGAATGAGGCTGCGAGAGTCAGCGCCCATCCCCAGCGGCGCCGCTGGATCAGGCCAAGCCCGCATCCGGTAAGCACTGTCGCAATACCCAGCACACCATTGCGATTGGCACCGTTGAAGACCCCGCGATAGACCGCGAACGCGCCAATGCCCGCCTCTACCAGCATCCAGAGCGAGATGATCGCCATACCCGGCAGTAGTCTGGTTGCCGGCGCCGGCTTTGCAATTCCGGCGTCGTCCACCTCAATGCGGTTCGGCTCGTTTGAGGAAGTGGTCACTCCCTCAGCATACCCGGCGGCATCACAGCGTGTGCAGGTAGGCCAGCAGGGCCTGCATCTGCTGTGCGTCGATCCGGTCACCAAGTGCCGGCATCATGCCGCGGCCATGCATCACCACGGCGGTCACACGATCATCCCGCGCCGGTGCTCCACTATTCAGATAAGGCTGGCGGAAGACGCCCAGCAGGCTCGGTCCGTGCAGCGCCTGCGTGTCATAGGCGACGTGGCAGCGCGCGCAATGGGCCTGGTAGACGTTGTAGCCATCGGTTTCAACGGCATTCAACTGGCTTACCGGCTTACCGGGAGGCAATGGCGGCTTGCAGGCAAAGAGTGCCATGCCCGAGCAACCCAGGGCAGTCAGCAGACCGCTCACCATGGCTACACGCCGCACAATCTCAGGCTTGCGAGATACCAGCCTCA
The DNA here is from genome assembly GCA_964658265.1 of uncultured Acetobacteraceae bacterium. Taxonomy (GTDB): domain Bacteria; phylum Acidobacteriota; class Terriglobia; order Terriglobales; family Acidobacteriaceae. The sequence goes on from CAZZYN010000033.1 coordinate 35,985, forward strand.
TGCGTACGAAGGCGCAGCAGCAGCCGGCTCGGTAATCAGATGAGCATGGAGCTCGTGCAGGCCGCGGATAATCCGCACGCCCTCAGGCCACTGCTCCGCTACTTCTTCGCCGCTCTCAGCCAGTGCGAAGACCATCATGCCTGCAGCCAGACCCGCCTCGATGCCTGGCAGACTGTCCTCGATCACGGCGCACTGTTCCGGTGCGACTGCAAAGTGGCGCGCAGCATGCAGGAACAACTCCGGCGCCGGCTTCCATGCCTTTACTTCGTACGCGCTGAAGATTCTGTCCGGCGTAAAGAACCGATCGAGTCCGGTCGTGCCAAGCGTCACTTCCATCTTCGAACGCATACCATTCGATGCCAGGCAGTAGGGCAGATGCAACGCCTCCAGCAGCTCGAACGCACCCTTCATCGGCTGCAGCCGTTCACGCAGGGCACGGTTGGAACGCTCCCTGAACTCCGCGACAAATGACTCTGGCAGCCGCACGCCATACTCCTGCTCGAAGACCGTCACCACGTCTGCCATGCGTCCTCCCTTGAAGCGCCGCAGGCAATCCTGCGCAGTCAACGAGACGTCCTGTTCACGAGCACAGGCAGCGAGTACATCGGCAACCACGGTCTCGCTGTCGACCAGCGTGCCGTCGCAATCGAAGATCACAAGTTGTATCGATCGATGAGGTGCCATAAGCTTCTATCCTAGCCGATGGCTCGTCGCTTCCGGGCCCTGCTTCCAGTTCGATCAAAGCTGCATACGGCTCTGGAACTCAGACCCTGAAATTATCCGGGCGCCAGTCTGCGATCGCTGCCTTGATCTCCCTGGGTTCGAGCCTTTCTTCCAGCGTTCGCGCTACCAGGCCCATCAGCTCCTGGTCACTCGCGAAGCGCAGCGCCACCAGCTGCGGCACACTCAGTTGCGCGATCTTGTGATGTAGCAGCGGTGGCAGAATCGTCATCAATCGCAGCCGCTCCTCCAGCCGGATTACCCGGTCCTGCACCTTCAAAGAGTAAGTGCGCACCTTCACCGCTGTCAGGAACAGCGCCACGCTCATTGCCAGCATCGTCCATGCGAGGCCGTCGCGGCGATGCCACACCAGCATGCTCGAATACACCAGCGTGATCATCAGCAACAGTCCCAGTACGATGTGAAATGCGGGATCGATGCGACTGTGATTCTTGAAGTTCTGTGTCTTGTCTGCCATTGCCTCGGGTCCCGTTCCTTCTGCAGCCTGCGCACTCTCAGCCAACTAGAATGCGGCCTTAGTCTACCGTCCTTTCCTGCGAAGACGTGCATCTTCAGACGCAGTAAATGTCGCTGGATACCACTACAGATCAGACTTTGGTTTTGTTCGCACGGGCATCCCTGCTCCCTTTATCCGGAGCCGCTGCATCAGCATGCTACCGTCAGCTAGCATGCGTCCCCCATGGTTGGCTGTTGCCCTTGTAGTGCTGATGTCTCTTCTCTGTTTTCCAGGCTCGCTGCGTGGCCAGAACAAGCCGGCTGATTTGGAGTATCGGCGGCGCAACAGTTTCGGCCTCTTTGGCGAATACTCAAACAGCTCCAGCCACATCGTGCTGGGTGCGGCCGATCAGCGCAAGCTGCTGAACTTTGGCGCTTTTTACAGCCGCAGCCTGGTGCGCGGCCGCGGTGTTGACTTCCAATACCTGCTTGAAGTGCGTCCCGTCATCCTTGAAAGCGATCCGCTGGCCCACTACAGCTTCAACAGCACGGTCACCTTCCCCGGAACTCCGCCGAACATCACTACGGTCTCCGGCACCTACGCCCCCATTTATAAGTGTCAGCCCTTTTCAAACTCCAGCAGCGGCAGCGATTCCGACGGGACCACGTATACCAGCAGCAGTATGCAGACCTGCGGCGGTCGCCAATGGACCTTCGCGGAAGGGATGAGTCCCGTCGGCATCAAGCTCAACTTCCGCACGCATCACCGTTTGCAGCCGGTATTCACAGGCCTCGGCGGTTACATGTTTTCGACCCGGCCCATCCCCGTAGCGGCTGCTGGCTCCTTCAACTTCACCTTTGAATTTGGCGCCGGCGTCGAGCTCTATCAGCCCGCAGATCGGCCCGACAGCCGCTTCTCTCATCGTTCGATCCGCGCTGAATACCGCTACCATCACTTGTCCAACCACTCCACTGCCGATCAGAATCCCGGCGTGGACAACGGCATGCTGCAGCTGACGTACGCTTTCGGACGCTAGTCCCGCGCTGCAATCGCTTCCACAATCGCGTCCATCGCAGGCAGCGATGCGCCACTGTCCGGCGAGTGGTCGTTCACCAGGATCGAAAAAGCCAGCATCTTTCCCGAGGCCGCCTGCACATAGCCCGAGAGAGCATTCGTCTCATTCAATGTGCCTGTTTTCGCAAAGACGCGGCCCCTTACCGCCGCCCCCGTAAAACGCGCGGCCAGGCTGCCATCCGTACCGCCCACCGGCAGGGTTGCGCGGAAGCCATCTCCCCAGGTCTGTCGCGACGCATAGGTCAACAGTTGCGTAGCCGCGCGCGGCGTTACCAGGTCACCCGTCGACAGGCCCGAGCCGTCATAGAAAAAGAAATCGCCCGGATCCACACCGGCATTCTCCAGGAATTGCCGGACCACCCGCGTTCCCTGCGCAAAACTGCCGTCGCTGCCATACAGCTTGCCCAGTGTGCGCAGCGCCAGTTCGGCGTGCAGATTCTGGCTGGCCTTGTTGGTCACCGTCCAGTCCTGCGCCAGCGGCGGAGAGTCATGCGTCGCCAGCACATGGAACATCCCGAAGTTCGGTGCGCCCGGATGCAGTGGAGCGCGAGGCAGGCTGACCGGCTGGCCCCGCTCTACGACAAAGCTCTGCGTATTGTTAGAGAGGCGGTGCCGTGCACTTGGCTGGCCAGTCACACTCACGCCGCGCGCCTTCAGTAGCTCAGTCAGTGACTTGGCCGCGTACTCTGCAGGATCCTCCACTGCAATCCCGGCGTGGTAGCCATCAGCTGGGAGGGTTCCAAACAGCCGCACCGCCAGCGAACCCACCGGCCGGTCGATTCCGGGATGGGCTGGTACCCCTGCAGGCGCAAAAGTCGCAGTGTTTGCAAGCGTGTAATACGTCGTCGCCGGGCTCCAGTTTGACTCTGCAACCGCCGATGTCCCCGACATCATCGGCGTTGGCGCCGCAGGTGATGCATTCGGCAGCACATTCAGAAACACGGCATTGTCATTGATCGTTAGTGCTGACACCGGCGCGCCGTACAGCCAGAGCAGATCATCGGAGGCCCACCCGGTGCCATATCGCTCCAGCGGATACCATGTGTCGTCGCCGATCACACTTCCATCAACCGCATGAACACCGGCCCGCACCACCTGGTCAGCCATATCCTCGAACGCCGCCAGTGGCGAGTTGGGACGCTGACTATGCAGGCCGTAGGGATAAGCGCGTCCGGACATCGTCGGATCGCCGGCACCCATAATCGCCAGCGCCCCATGCAGTGTGCCCGATCCATCCACCGTGCCCTCGGCCACCACGTTGGTGGTGTAGACCGCATTGCCGGGAAGCAGCGCGAATGCTGCTGCTGTCGTGAAGATCTTGGCATTCGAAGCGGGCTGAAAAAACTGCGCATCATTCATCGCGTACACGGTCTGCCCGTCCAGCGTCCGCACGGATATGCCCCAGTGTGCACGGCTCACAGCAGGATCCGTGATCAGGGCATTGATCGCTGCTGCCAGCGTTGTACCCTTCGCCTGCGGCGCCGTTGCATGCGTGCGCGGAGGATGAGAACGCTGCCCGCTGAGAGTTGCAGCAGAGCTGGACAACGCAGACAGCAGTAACCACTGCAGGCAGGTTCGCAGGCGAGGCATATGCCGCGAGTGTATCGTGCCCATACAATCCACTCGTGCCCCTGCCTCTCCAACCCGCGTTGACATGGAGCCTCCCCGACCGCGTGCTGCAACTCGGCCAGGGCACGCTCGTCATGGGGATCCTGAACGTCACGCCTGACTCGTTCTCCGACGGCGGCTCCTACAAAAGCACTGATGACGCCATCGCCGCGGCACTGCGCATGCTGGACGAAGGTGCCGCCATCATTGACATTGGCGGAGAGTCGACCCGTCCCGGAACCTACGACACCATCTCGTCCACACAGGAAGCTGACCGCGTTTTACCCGTTATAGAAGGCATCGTGCGGGAGCGTCCGCAGGCCCTGCTCTCCGTCGATACCTATCGCGCCGAGACAGCGCGGCTTGCCGTGAGAGCAGGCGTGCAGATTGTGAATGACGTCAGTGGTCTGCAGTGGGATCCCGCCATGGCCGCAACCTGTGCTGCCCTCTCCTGCGGGCTGGTACTGATGCATACCCGCGGCCGGCCAGCGGAATGGCGTGAGCTGCCAGCGATTGTCCCCGGACAGGTCGTCCCCATGGTATTGACCGAGTTGCGCGAACGCTTCGCCAGGGCAGTAGCCTCAGGCATTAGCGCAGATCGCATCGTCCTCGATCCCGGCTTTGGCTTTGGTAAGGCCTTCGATGAAAATCATGCGCTGCTGGCCGGTTTCGATCAGCTGCATACGCTCGGAAGACCACTGCTTGCCGGTACGTCGCGCAAAGGCTTCCTGGCAAAACACCTGCCCGCAAAAGATCGCGGCAACGTGAGTCTCGCCGCGATGACAGCCACGATTCTGATGGGGGCAGCGATCGTACGCGTGCATGATGTCAAAGCTTCCGTGGAAGCAGTGCAGTTTACCGAGGCACTTCTGCAGGCTTTCGCCAGGGCTTCTGAGTACAGCTAGTGCTTGACCCGGCCGTCATCAATGCGGCTGGCCTCGAAGCTGACAATCCGCCACTGTCCCTGGCGCCGGTTATAGACGCGCGTGTAGCGATAGTGGCCGCTGATGTCTGTTCCACCATTAGTACCGGACAGCTCGGCGCGGCTGGTCACCACGGCCGTGTCCCCATATACACGCACCTTCAAATCGCTCAGGGTCAGTTCCGAAAAGCGCATGGTGCCGCTGCGTCGCATGGCCAGCAGGTCCGCCTTGGTCTCAAGCGTGCCATTTGCCGTGACCCCAAGGTAGTCGTCCGCCAGCAGGTGATCGAGCGCAGGGATATTCGAGGAGAGCAGCGCCTGCCGCCAGTCCTGCTCCAAGCCCTCAATTTCTTTATGCTGGTTGCCGCTTTCGTGACGGGTAAACGGCATCACGAGTGCCCTGGCATTTACACCCGCGCACCCAAACAACATGACCCCTGCCATCACCCAACGCGCAGTCCGCGATCTCGTTGCGTCGATCATGTGGTCCGCATGCTGCCTTTTAGTTTCCATTGGCGTCTGGATACTAGTCTGCATCCGGCTTCCCGGTCAAAAAACTAACGTGCTAGTGCAGAATAACGCAGCGAACGGTGAAGCCGGCTATGTCAGCTGCTGCCCTGTTGTATCAACTCAGACGATCGCCGTGAGGTTTTCGCTCTCGCGCTCTTTCATCATCTGGTAAAGACCGCCGATCGCATACAGCCGGAAATGCTCGCTCAGCCGATGCGCATCGCGCGCCGCTTCGTCGCGATACTGCTCGTAGATG
>CAZZYN010000034.1:0-40090 GCA_964658265.1 uncultured Acetobacteraceae bacterium
ATGCTTCAAAGAAAGAGAAGAAGCAGAAGGCCAGCTCTGCCCCGTTCCTGCTGACGGTTGAGGATCTGTTGCCCGCCGGGATGTAAACGCCGTCGTTGGCAGCCCCGCTCCGCACGATCCTGACAAACGGACAACTACACTGCTGATTGTGTCTCCAGAACAGGTTGTGGCATTCAGGCAGGCTTTGCTGGGATGGTACCGCGCGCACCGGCGGGACCTGCCCTGGCGGCGGACCCGTGATCCGTATCGCATCTGGATCTCCGAAATCATGCTGCAGCAGACCCGTGTGGCAGCCGTCCTCGAGCACTATGCACGTTTTACTGCGCGTTTTCCCACGGTCCGCTCCCTGGCCGATGCGGACGAAGCCGAGGTCCTGGCACAATGGAGCGGGCTGGGTTACTACCGGCGCGCACGCATGATGCATCAAGCGGCGAAAGCCGTGGTGGCTGATCATGATGGCCGGTTTCCGGAGACAGCAGAAGAACTTCTGTCGCTTCCGGGTATCGGGGCCTACACGGCGGCAGCAGTGGCAAGTATTGCGTTTGGCGAAGCAGTGGCTGTGGTCGACGGGAACGTGGAGCGGGTATTGACGCGGGTCGCGGCGCTTGATGCCGAAGCAGCCGATGGCGCTGGAAAACAGCCGTCTGCCCTGGCAAAGCAGATACGGGAGCTGGCCGGCCAGCTGGTAGATCCGCAATCTCCGTCAGACTTCAACCAGGCCATGATGGAGCTGGGGGCAACCATCTGCCTGCCGCGTTCCCCCCTGTGCCTGCAGTGCCCGGTGCAGTCTTTGTGTCTGACACGCGGAGAACATCGGACGATCCCGCGCAAAGCCCTGGAGCCTCGGGACGCTTTCTTCTCCTTGATAGAGCGCCGGCGCGGCGTTCTGCGGGAGATCCTGATGGAGCAGCGGCCAGCCGACATTTCACTCATGGCCGGGATGTGGCAACTGCCGGAACTGACAACAGCGCCTGCAGCCGAGCCCGTCTGCATAGTAAAACACGCCATCACGGTGACGAATTACACGGTAAGAGTATTCGAGGCGGAAGCAGAGGCATCACCCTCAGGACGGCGCCACGATTGGGCGACGAAGTGGTTTCTGCTGGAAGAAGCTCGGGAGCAGGCGCTGACCGGACTGGCGCGCAAGGTGCTGAAGCGATTGCGACCCGTGGGCAGCGACTGATCCGGACATCGATCTGCTGTCGACAGTGTGTCAACGTGGCGTCCGCTGCACGGGCAGTTTGAAGAGTGTTACGCTGCATTTACAGGACATTCATCGATGAAAACCTCTACTACCTCAAGCTTTTCCCGTCCCTCTGCGCTCGTTCTGGCATCGTTCACAGTGTTGGCCGCCCTGGGGATTGCCGGATGCAATAACAGCAAACCGGTAAGCGGTCCCGACGCCAACAACGCGGCCGCCAACACGACCGTACCGCAGATCCCGGGCCTGCCACAGGCAGCACTGCAGGCGGCGCAGAGTATCGATCCGGAACAGATCCGGGCGTCGGTGAAAGAACTGGCGGATGACAAGTACCAGGGACGCTATCCGGGGACGCCGGGCGGCGACGCGGCAGCGAAGTACATTGCCGACCAGTTTGCAGCGTACGGCGTTAAACCGGCAGGGGATAGCGGCACATTCTTCCAGAAAGTGCCGTTTTACGCAGTCCATACCGTGGCTGACCAGACGCAGTTCTCCATTGTTCCGAAGAGCGGCAGCCCGATCGATCTTAAGTATGCCGATGACTTCGTGACCAACAATCAGACTGGCGCGGCGACAGCAACGATCGATGCGCCGATTGTCTTTGTCGGGCATGGCATTGAAGCGCCCGAATATCAATGGGATGACTTCAAGGGTGCGGACGTCAAGGGCAAGGTGCTGCTGGTAGTGGTGAATGAACCGGCGTCCGACGATCCAAATTTATTCAAGGGTAAGGCGCTTACCTACTACGGCCGCTGGACGTACAAGTACGAGGAAGCCGTCCGCAAGGGAGCGATCGGCGTGCTGATTATTCACCGCACCGACCTGGCGAGCTATCCCTGGCAGGTTGTGCGTTCGTCTTGGGCGGGTGAACATTCCTACCTCGCAAACGACCCGCTGGCCAAGCTGAAGGCGGCCAGCTGGATCCAGCTGGATACGGCGCGGAAACTGTTTGCGGCGGCCGGCATGGATGTCGACAAGGAAATCGCGGCGAGCGATCAGAAAGGCTTCAAGGCAGTGGCTCTGCCTCTCAAATTGAAGGCGCATATTGTCAGCCAGCGTCGCGACTTCCACTCGGATAACGTCGTGGGAGTAGTGGATGGCAGCTCCGGTCAGAAGACCGACGCGGTCCTGTATACGGCGCATTACGACCATCTCGGGGTGGATCCGAATGTAAAGAGTGGTGACAACATCTACAACGGCGCTTCGGACAATGGCACCGGGTGCGGGATCCTGCTGGCGATGGCAAAGGCATACGCGATGTCTGCCAAAAATGGCGCTGCGCCGCAGCACGGCGTGTACTTTTCTGCCGTTACGGCTGAGGAGCAGGGTCTGCTCGGGTCCGAATACCTGGGAATGCATCCGCCGATCCCGGCCAAGAATATTTCGCTGGATCTGAACTTTGACATGCTGCTGCCAGTGGGTGTGCCAACGTCGGCAGAAGTATCGGGCGCAGAGCGCACCACGTTCTATCCCGTGGTTGAGCAGACGGCCAAGGCCTTCGACCTGGTACTGCAGCCGGATCAGCAGCCAAATGCCGGCCACTACTACCGTTCGGATCACTTCTCACTGGCGCGGGTCGGGATTCCAGCGTTTTCGATTGGCGAGGGAACACTCTTCCAGGGCCATGCAGAGGGCTGGGGCAAACAGCAGTTCGAAGACTACACGGCTCACCGTTACCACCAGGTAACCGACGAGTACAAGCCGGAGATGGACTTCCGCGGAGATGCCCGGATGACGCAATTCGGATTCGTGCTGGGCTGGCAGGCGTCTGCTGCAGCCGGGCCGGTGGAATGGCAGGGCGGCGATGAGTTCGAGAAGGCGCGCAAGAAGCGGGAAGCCGAGTAGCCACGCTGCCAGTGCCTCCAGGGTAACCTGCAGTTTCAGCTGAGTAACCGTCCGAAGGTTCGCAGCGATGGTTGCGTGCGCTGTAAAAACTCGATCACTTTTGTGGGATTGCTCTAGAATCCGGCATGCGTCAAACAGCAGGCGGCAAAATGATGAAAAGCCGTCTCCAATCTGGACATACAGCAATGCGGATACACTCAAATCGTTTCGAACTCCGGGACCCTGGGAAAACGCCCGGTGGACTCCGCAGCATGCTCACTCAGATCCTGATGCTGGGGCTGCTTGTGCCCACGCCGGTAGTCTCACTGCATGGTCAACAGGCTGAGCCACCCTCTCCCGCTCTTCACAAGCGAAGTGAGTCAAAGGATGACACGCTGCGCAGCTACAAGAATCCCCAGGTGCCAACCATACTGCCGAGTGAAGCCTCGGGTGAATATCAGCTGGGAAAGCCAGGGGACGTGATCGAGATCATTCTCGATAACAATGGCCTGACCGGTTACATCTCCAGGCTGGGCAGGAATGACAAGGACAAGGAAGTCCCGCTGACCTACTTCTTCGATCAAACGCAGTTGAATGCGAGGTCGCTGTCCTTCACGACAAAGCCGGTCCACGGGGAATGGTACAGCTTCGATGGGACGGTGGTGCGTGGTCCTGCGCCAACCCGCGACAAGGAAGGCTACTACCTATTGAAGGGCCGTTTAAGTCTGCATGTGGGCCAGACGGAGCAGCCGCGCAATGTGGCGCTCCCCCTGGCACGGTCGGAAAACGGCTAGGCAGGGCGTCAGCCGGCACTGCCCAGGTCGAGTGAGCGCGAATGCGGCCGCACCGGCTTGGAATGGTCGGTATGGTCAAGCGTTTCACCTGGCCGGCCGGGTTTGTCGAGAATCTCTGGTTGATCCAGTCCGCCGGGAGCCCCGCCGCGGCGTGTGAATTCTGCTGTCGCTCCAGTGCGATCGGAAGCAAGACTGCGCGGATCGCCCGCACTCTCGGGATGGTCCCGGCGCGAGCTGAATGTCGCGGCGGTAGATGCAGGCGATGGATTGAGCCGCTCTTCGAGAGAAGCCAGCTTGCCATCCAGCTTGCCTTCCACGGTAGAGAGACCGGTGAGGAACTTCTCAAAGCGTGTATAGCGCAGAGCGGCAGCGACTGCGACGCCAGCCAAAAAGCCGGCGGCGATTCCCTGCCAGAAGGATGCATTGTTCTGAATTGGTTCTGCCACGATGGCCCCCTACTTACGACAGTTCGGCTGATTTGTGCTGATGATCAGACTGGCCACTGCGGTTGCAGTGACTGCGAATGAGACGGACTGGTCTCCTGAGCATGCTCCCACGCAGCAGTTGTTTTTGACGAATCTTTCCTGGCTTTTGATGTGGGTAAGCGCGACGCCGGGACGCGCATCGAATAGAGTGGACTTGAACAACAGTGCAATTTAACGGAATTGAATGCTGGCAGGGCTGGATTGAATGCGGTTCCGTGCCGGCAGTTTAAAGGAGAAGAATATGGATCGTAAGGCGAATGCCGTATGGCACGGTGGATTGAAGGACGGTAAAGGCACGATTTCGACAGACAGCGGCGTACTGAAGGAAGCGCAGTATTCATTCGGAACACGTTTTGAAAACGGAATCGGCACCAATCCGGAAGAATTGATTGCCGCAGCGCATGCGGGCTGCTTCACGATGGCATTGAGCAGCGAACTGGGCAAAGCCGAGTTGAAGCCGGAGTCCCTCGAGACGACTGCCGCGGTTACGTTTGAAGTAGTCGATGGCAAGCCGACGATCACGAAAATCAAACTGACGACCAAGGCGAAGGTGCCGGGGGCGGAGAAGGCAGCGTTTGACAAGGCGGCAGACGATGCCAAGAAGGGCTGCCCGATCTCGCGGCTGTTCCAGGGCAATACGGAAATTACATTGGACGCCCAGCTGGTATAAGCGTCGGCCCTGTGATGGAAGAAGGCTCCCTGCGGGGAGCCATTTCCATTGGAGATGCGGTTCAATCCAGTTGCTTGCGAATGGCGTCCCGTAGCTGGAGGTTCAGTTTGGCTACCTGGTCAACCCCTTGTTCAAGCAGCTTGACCCACTGTTTGCCGTCTTCTTTCATTTCCAGGGTGCCGATCAGGTATGTGGCCTGGATGATGATCTCGAGCCCATTATTCATGTCGTGCAGCAGCTTGCGGATTTCGGTGTTCGTTTCCGGATGTGTGGCTGCGGCGTCCGTCGGGCCTGTTCCGTGATTTTCTTCCATGCCGCACCTCGTGGTCTATGTGTTCAGAAGCTAAGTATCTCTAGAAGTCATTTGGATGCGCTGCAGAGAGAAGCGTCGCTGCCAGGATGGCAGATGTTCGACCAGGCGCGGAGCAACGCGGCGTCGCCATGGCCTTCGAACTGCCATGAATTAAGCCAGGGATCGTTAGGGGCTGCGGGAGTTGACAACAACGGGCTGCTTTGACAGACTTGAGCTTGCCGAATCGAAAGATTTGGCTGTTTTGAGTGCCGTAGTGGCGGAATTGGCAGACGCGCGTGGTTCAGGTCCACGTACTCGCAAGGGTGTGGGGGTTCGAGTCCCTTCTTCGGCACCATAAATTCTGGATGATCTAAAAAGACTCGGCTCCATGCGGGTCTTTTTGCGTGTGTGGATTCCTTTATTTCTGCTCTGCCAGCGTCAGGCCAGGGCTGAATTCAACTGGTCCGCTTCCCACTGCTTGTAGGTGATGCTTGGATCTGATTCCAGATGCCAGGAGATCGGTCCATTTACCGATTGACCTTTCAGATTGCGCCAGCGGCACTGGGTGGCCGCTACACGATAGCCGCTAGGCCCAGCGTCAGCAGCAGCGCGACGATCGAAATAATGCTTTCGCAGACCGACCAGGTCTTGAGAGTGTCTACAACGCTGAGGTGGAAGTATTCCTTCACCAGCCAGAAGCCGCCATCATTGACATGCGAAAAGATGAGCGAGCCAGCACCGGCTGCGATAGCCAGCAGCTCGGGATGAACACCAGTTGCGTGCGCGGCAATAGGGCCGATGATGCCGGCCGCAGTCGTCATCGCCACTGTGGATGAGCCGGTGGCCAGGCGGATCAATGCTGCGGTGAGCCAGGCCAGAAGCAATAAAGACAAGTGTGCGGCGAGGGCGATGCTGACGATGGCCTGCGAGACGCCGCTGTCCTGAAGAATGCGGCCAAAACCGCCGCCTGCACCAATTAGTAGTGTGATGGTGGCCGTAGGCGCGAGACATTCGTTCGTGAATTTGAGAATGGTGTCTCGACCGCTGCCGCGCATCAATCCCAGCGTGATGAAACTGAAGAGCGCTCCGATCAACAGCGCCATGTCGGCGTTGCCGATGAGATGGAGCCCGGCATTCCAACTCGTAGCAGGTGCGGCAAGCAGGTTGGCCCAGCTGCCGATGAGCATCAGCACAACAGGCAGCAGGATATTTGTGAGAGTAAGAGCAAAACCCGGTAACTGCGCAGCGTCTGTGTCGCGGTCTACAAAGGTGGCGGCGATCGGGTTTTCGGCCAGCGACGACAGGTGAATGCGGGGCGCGATCCAGTAGGCGTAGAGCGGGCCAGCGATCAGCGCAGCGGGAATGCCGACCAGCAGGGAATAGAAAATGGTGCGGCCGATGTCGGCATGGAAGAGGGTGACGGCCATGAGCGCGGCGGGATGCGGAGGCACCAGGCCGTGCACGACCGAAATGCCGGCCAGCATGGGCAAGCCGACGAGGAGAAGTGATTTGCCGGTTCTGCGGACGATGGTGAAGACGATGGGGATCAGCAGGACGAAGGCAACTTCAAAGAAGACCGGCAGGCCGACGACCATGCCGATGACCGCCATGGCCCACGGTATGCGACGCTCACCGAAGACCCGGATGAGGGTGCGTGCAATCTGTTCGGCGCCGCCGGATTCCGCCATCATTTTGCCGAGCATGGTGCCGAGGGCGACGACAATGACGATGTGGCCGAGGGTTCCGCCTACTCCCTGCTCGAAGGAGGCGACGATGGTGCGTGCAGGCATGCCGGTGGCAAGAGCGAGGCCAATGGACGAGAGCAGCAGCGAGACGAAGGGGTTGAGTTTAAGTACGGCAATCATCGCGACCAGCGCGAGAATAGCGGCCAGTGCGGCGAGGAGCAGGAAGATGCCGTGATGATCCATTATGCGTTTGCTTGTCGAGGAAGAAAGCGGCCGGCACGGTCGCCGGTCGGCTGGCCTGCGTGGTACGAGAGGATGCCGTTGACCCAGACAGCCGCGATGCCAGTAGAGGACTGGATCGGGTTTGCGTAGGTTGCGGTGTCGCGGATAGTGGCGGGATCGAAGAGAACCAGGTCCGCGTGGAAGCCCGTCTGGATCAGGCCGCGCTCGTGCAGACCGAAGCGCTGTGCGGGCAGGCCGGTCATCTTGTGGATGGCAGTGGCGAGCGGAAAGAGTTTGTACTCCCGACAGTAGCGGCCGAGCACGCGGGGGAAGGCACCCCAGAGGCGCGGATGGGGACGGGGATCGCAGGGCAGGCCATCCGAGCCAATCATGGTCACAGGATGCTCAAGGATATGCTGCACATCTTCTTCGGCCATGCCGTGATAAATGGCGCCGGCAGGCTGCAGGCGGCGCGCGGCTTCAAGCTGGCTGGTGTGCCAGGCTTCTGCGATCGAGGCAAGCGCCTGTCCGGCAACTTCGGGATGGGGATCCGACCAGGTGATGTTGATCGCGACGCGTTCATCGACCTGCCGCAGATCAAGCGTGCTGGAGCTGGCGGCGTAGGGGTAGCAATCCCAGGCGACCGGCTGCTGTGTGCCTGCGCTATTTAGAAAGGCGAGAATTTCCTGACTGCGTCCCCAGTTGTCGATGCCGGAACATTTGAGATGCGAGATGACGAGCGGCGCCCGGCTTGTTCGACTGATAAGAAGAGCTTCATCAATGGCTTCACGGATGGCGGCAGTTTCGCTGCGCAGGTGTGTGGTGTAGAGTGCGCCTTTGTCGGTGAGGAGTGAAGCGAGGGCAAGGAGTTCCTCGGTCGAGGATTCGCATGCCGAACGATACGCAAGTCCCGTGCTGAGGCCGATCGCGCCGTATTTGAGAGCCTCGGCCAGCTGCGCCTGCATGCCAGCGATCTCGGATGGCGTTGCGGCGCGGTCGAGATTGTTCATGTGGTTGCTGCGCAGCGCAGTGTGGCCGACCAGGGCCGCCACGTTGAGGCTCGGCTGGGCCTGGTCGACGGCGGCCGCATAGGAGGCGAAGGTCGGATAGATGAGTTCCTCGGCTGCGCCCAGCAGGTTCATCGGATCCGGCGGCGTAGCGTTTGCGGTGAATGGCGCAGCACTGATGCCGCAATTGCCGGTGACGACCGTGGTGACGCCCTGCGACAACTTAGGCAGCATGTGTGGCTGCCGGATAACAGCGAGATCGTCGTGCGTGTGCACGTCAATAAAGCCGGGAGCAAGCATGAGACCGCCGGCGTCGATGGTGTGGACAGCAGTCAGCTTGAGAGCAGATCCGATGGCTGCAATCCGGCCGTCCGTGATGGCGAGGTCGAGCCGTGCCGAGTCGTTAACGGTGTCGGTATTGTCGCCTGAACCGTTGAGGATCACGGTGTTACGGATGAGAGTGTCGCAGGCCTGGAAGGATGGCATGTTTGTGTAGCTTACCGGACAGTCGCGTGAGCAATCCGGAACGTGCGATCCGATTGTGCTGGCTGGAAGGCCTGTCCCTGTTGAATTCAAACCTTACCGCACGCGGCCTGGGATCAGCTGAAGTTGGCAAGCATTTCGGCCATGAAGGTTCGGTCGTCCTGAGCGTGGCGCTTGTTGAGCAGAGGGGCCGCGTCGCTTCCTGCGGGATAGCGGAGCTGGTCTGAGCCATCGGTCGCGGCCTTGTAGATAACTTCGGCGACGACAACCGGGTCGGCCCCGTTCGCCATCATCGGCTCTACGGCGGTCATGACGCCTTTGACGGTTGCCTGGTACTCCGCCATGGACTCGTCGTTGCTGAAGGCGAAGGATCGCGTGGCGAAGTCGGTTTTGATGGCGCCCGGTTCGACGATCTTCACCTTCACGCCGATGGTCTGCATTTCATAGGAGAGCGATTCGCTGATGCCCTCAACGGCGAACTTGGTGCCGTGGTAAAGAGTGCCGAGGGGAAATGTGACCTTGCCCCCGATTGAGGAAATGTTCACGATGACGCCGGCATGCTGTGCGCGGAAGTGCGGGAGCACGGCTTTCGTGGTTTCAAGCAGGCCGATCACATTGGTGTCGAACTGGCGGCGGATGGTTTCCATGCTCGTAGCTTCGAGCGGGCCGTAGGCACCGAAGCCGGCGTTGTTGACCAGGACGTCGATGGACTGAAACTGCTGGAGTCCTGCTTTGACGGCTTGCTGAATCGAGTTTGAATTCGTGACGTCCAGTGCGGTGACCAGGACCCGCTCGAGAGACTGCAGTTCTTTGCCGTCGTCGGGGTTGCGCATGGTGGCGATGACGTTCCAGCCTTGCTTCTGGAAAAACTGTGCGGTCGACTTGCCGATGCCGGTGGAGGCGCCGGTGATGAGAACTGTTTTGGGCTGGGGCATCGTGGGTCTCCTGTTAGTCGATTGCACGTGTCTTCTGAACATGTGCCTTCTAACAGAAGAGATGAGGTCCAGGTGGAAAGGGCGCGAGAAAGATCAACCTGATCGCGCGGAAGGCGTGGCTCCTGAGGTTCGCGCTTACTTGTCCACCGCGCTTCACTTCGTCTGAATGCGGATGGACCCGCCATTATCCAGGGCGCCACTCTCCGCCACCAAACAAGTAGCTGTTCGTCGGGGTTTCCGGTCTCTCGCGATCATGCGATTCGCATGTGGATTGCTGACGGGTGTCGTTACTTCACAGCCCGCACCAGGGTCTCGACCCCCGGTACGATCTGCAGGATAAGCACGGCCTTTGGCGCCTCCAGGGCCTTCAGTGTGGCTAGCTGCTCCTGCTGATTGGACCCACTGCCGGATGCATGTTTTTCCACTGCGTCGAGGGCAGTCAGGCCGATCGTGGCTGCCTGCTTGAGATTACTGGAGACCGGCGCTAGTTCCGCCGTCAGCGGCGAGCCGGGCAGCATCGGCTGCAACACAGCGTCGTTGTCGCGCCAGAGCGTCAGCCATTGGCGGGCCTGGGTGAAGTCGGCTTGGGACGCGTTGCCGGCGGCGATACGGGTGGCGAGGTTGCGGAAGTCGCGTGCGCGGTCGGACTCGGGTGGCACCGCATCGACGAGGCGGTTAAGCGGCGTATAAAGGCTGTACTCGCGCAGACTCTCGCGCTCATACCCCTTCGGCGGCGAGACGACGCTGGCGAGCACCTTGAGCGGCTCCGGGTCGGCTCCGTTCGCCATGCGCTCGATCATGGTTTCGCTGTGCGCCTTGTAGGTCTGGCCGTAGTACGTCAGGTTGTCGGAGACGATGGCGAGCCGGCGGTACATGGAGTCGACGTCCTTGGTGCTCTGCGGCGACCAGAAGCGCTCGGCGATGGCGGCAGTACGAGGCCAGATACGGCTGCCCACGATTTCGGGCGGCGTGAACTCGCTCCACATGGTGGCTTCGCCGCCGAGGATGTGGGTCTGCTGTTCTGGGGTGAGACTGGCCGTGGCCTTTTCGAGCGGATCGACTTCGTAGTGCTCGGATGCGGGCTGGTTCAGGTCGATGTAGTAGCCGTTGGAGAGCAGGCCGCGATAGCCGTTGCGTGCGGCAGCAGCGAGCGAATCCTGGCCGCGCCACGACTGGATGACGACATCTTTCGGCGTGTCAGGCTGCAGGACTTCATCCCACCCGATCGTGATCTTCTTGCGCTTGGTGACAAGCTTCTGCACGCGGCCCGTGAAGTAGGCCTGCAGCGCAGCATTGTTCTTGAGATTGTGGTCCTTCATGTACTGCTGAATGCGGGGATTGCGGTCCCACTCCTTGCCGTTGCACTCGTCGCCGCCGATATGGAAATAGGCGTCAGGGAAGAGCGCGGTCATTTCGCCGATGAACTTGTCGAGAAATGCGTAGGTGCTTTCGCGAGTCGGATCCATGGCGGGGTCAAAGATGCCCCAGGTTCGCACGATCGAATAGGGACCGGAGCCGCTGGCGAGGTCGGGATAGCCGACGAACCAGGAGGTAGCGTGGCCGGGCATGTCGAACTCAGGAATGACGCGGATGCCGCGGTCGCGGGCATACTCGATGATGCCGCGGATTTCAGCCTGGGTGTAGAAGAGGCCGTCAGAGCCCTTTTCGGTCAGTAATGGAAACGCCCTGGTCTCGACGCGAAAGCCCTGGTCTTCCGAAAGATGCCAGTGGAAGACGTTCAGCTTGACGGCTTCCATGCCGTCGAGGGTCTGACGAACTGTATCGAGGGGCTGGAAGTGGCGGCCGGTGTCGAGCATCAGGCCGCGCCATGGAAAGCGGGGCTGGTCGTCGATCGTGACTGCAGGGACGACGAAGCCCTGCGGCGTGGACTTTACAAGCTGGAGGAAGGTCTGGAGGCCATGCATGACGCCAAGCGGGTTCGGGGCGGAGAGGGTGACCTGCGACGACGTGACTTCCAGGTGGTAAGACTCGTCCTCGCCGAGGGTCTGGACCGGGGCGCTGGGCCCTTTCGTCTCGATTAGGAACTTCGGCTGATTAGGTGCGGATGGCGGCAGGTAGTGAATGCCGGTTCGGCCCCCGAGATTCATCAGGAAGCGTTCGCGGGCGCGTTCGAGGCGCGGTTCAGTGTGGCCCTGAAAGACGATCGCGAAGCCGTTGTCGATGGGGAAGGCGCCTGAGCGCCCATCCACCGCGTGCGCGGGGAGGGGCATGATGGGCAGGTTGGTTTGGGCTGGTGCGGCGCTGCCGAGCAGGAGGGAACTGGCGAGGGCAATGGGCATGGCGCAGGTTTGCAGCAGGCGGGATGGGTTCACTCTGGCGGTTCTCCGACGAAAACAAAAGTCTACTGTACTGGCCGTAAGGGCGGTTGCGCATTCGCCCGGTCTGGATTCCTGTCGGTCGTTTTATGGGAGTGGTTCTGACCTGGATGGAGAGCGAATGGCTACGTCATTTCCCGCCCTGGCTGCGCGAGGATGGGGGCAACCGGGTTTGTGGTGTTCGACGGCGGGTCTCTCCCCTGCGCTTCGCTTTGGTTGAGATGACAAATTGGATGGGCGCTTCACTCGGGCTGACGAGGAGAGAAGCGTGGGTCGCTATACTTATTGGCAGCATGTCTACTCATCTGGATAGCATCCTGGCGCAGACGCGCGCCGACCTTGGGCAACGGAAACTGGCGGCGAATATGGCCGTGCTGGAACGAGCAGCGGCCGGGCATACGCCCCGGGGCTTTGCACGGCATCTCCGCGAACGCGCGCTGACCGGCCCGGCGATCATTGCTGAGTTGAAGAAGGCGTCTCCATCGAAGGGTCTGATCCGAGAAGACTTCGACGTGATGGTCCTGGCGCCGCAGCTGGAGGCAAATGGGGCAGCAGCGTTGTCCGTTCTGACGGATGCGCCCTTTTTTCAGGGAAGCCTTGAAAACCTGGAGAAGGCTTCAGCCGTGACCAGCCTGCCGTGTCTGCGGAAGGACTTTATCGTCGACGAGTTCCAGATCCTGGAGGCACGTGCGCACGGCGCAGACGCCATCCTGCTGATTGCGGCAGCATTGTCCGATGCAGAGCTGAAGGTCTTCCGCAAGCGTGCGCAGGAGCTGGAGTTGGACGTTCTGTGCGAGGTGCACTCGAAAGAAGAGGCAGCGAGAATTGCCGACCTTGGGTGCGAGGCCATCGGCGTCAACAATCGCGACCTTCGCACCTTCAAGGTGAACCTTGAAACGTCTTTGTCGCTGCATGAGCAATTACCAGCAGACGCTGTGCTGGTGGCAGAGAGCGGCATCCACACGACAGACGATTTACTGCGCCTGCGGCATGCCGGCTTCCATGCATTCCTGGTGGGCGAGTCGCTGATGCGCAAGCCCCATCCGGGGCAGGCTCTGGCAGAACTGCTGGCGCCGGTGCTGACGATCGGACGGGCCTAGCGGCATGTGGATCAAGATCTGCGGCAACACCAATCTCGAGGACGCGCAGCAGGCGGCGGCGGTCGGGGCTCATGCCCTTGGCTTCGTCTTCGCTCCCAGCCCAAGGCAGGTGACGGCAGCGCAGGTCAAAGCTATCGTCGGGCGTCTCCCGTCTTCAGTTGAAACCTACGGCGTGTTTCTGGACGCGACAGTAGACGAGATCGCACGAACCATAGCCGAGTGCGGGTTGAACGGTGTTCAGCTGCATCACTCCAGTAATGCGTTGCAGGCTTCACCCCTGGCCGGTGTAGATCAGCTTGCGACACTTCGGCAGACCTTGCGCTTGCGCCAGGCAGAAGCCGTCAGGATCATTGCAGCGCTCGCTTTCAATGCCGGGCTCGAAGCGCAGCTGGAGCAGGCATCGCAACATGCAGATGCCGTGCTGGTGGATTCGAGACCCAGCGGCGGCACGGGTCTGCAGTTCGACTGGAACGCGGCAAGCGCAGCATTCCGCCAGGCCCGTGGGCACGCGCATGTGATCGCCGCTGGCGGTCTGGATCCGGAAAATGTTGCAGAAGCAATAGCGATGCTGCAGCCATGGGGCGTCGACGTAGTAACTGGCGTTGAAAGCATCCCGGGCCGCAAGGATCATGCCAGGGTAGAAGCGTTTGTGAAGACAGCGATGCTGCAGTTTCGCCATTTGCAAATGGCCGACATCGACATGGCAATTACACCTGCAGGAGCTGCGCGGACGTAGCAGCAGCAACCAGGGCTCAGTCGCCAAGCAGCAGCCGGCGGCGTACCCTTAGAAGCGAGGAAACATATGGCGACGACAGTAATCCCGGAGACGCATTCCGCCGAGAGCATTCCCCAGCTGCAGTCGAAGGCAGGACGCTTCGGCGCCTACGGCGGCCGGTATGTGCCGGAGACTCTGATGGCGGCGCTGGTGGAGCTTGAAGAAGCCTATGAAGAGGCGAAGCACGATCCGGCGTTTCATGCCGAGCTGCAGTCGCTGCTCAAGGATTTCGCCGGACGCCCGACGCCGTTGTTTTTCGCATCGCGGCTGACCGAGAAGCTGGGCGGCGCAAAGATCTATCTGAAGCGCGAAGACCTGCTGCATACCGGCGCACATAAGATCAACAACGCCATTGGCCAGGGATTGCTGGCAAAGCGCATGGGCAAGAAGCGCATCATCGCCGAGACGGGTGCGGGGCAGCATGGCGTAGCGACCGCGACCGTGTGCGCGCTCTTCGGCATGGAATGCGTGATCTACATGGGTGACGAAGACATGAAGCGGCAGGAGCTGAATGTCTATCGCATGCGGCTGCTGGGCGCGGATGTGCGCGGCGTCAGCTCGGGTTCGAAGACGCTGAAAGACGCCATCAACGAAGCGATGCGCGATTGGGTCACCAATGTCCGGACAACACATTACCTGCTCGGCAGCGTGCTGGGCGCGCATCCTTACCCCACGATGGTGCGTGATTTTCATCGCGTGATCGGCGAAGAGGCACGACGCCAGATTCTCGAAAGAGAAGGCCGCCTGCCGTCTGCTGTGATCGCCTGCGTAGGTGGCGGGTCGAATGCGATGGGTGCCTTCTACGAGTTCATCAAGGATGAATCGGTGCGGCTGATCGGCGTGGAAGCCGGCGGCAATGGCAGCCAGCTGGGCCAGCATGCAGCGCGCTTCTCCAAAGATGGCGGTGGTGTGCCGGGCGTGCTGCAGGGTACCTACTCGTATGTCCTGCAGGATGATGCGGGCCAGGTGTCGCTGACTCACTCAGTCTCCGCCGGATTGGATTATGCGTCCGTAGGGCCGGAGCATGCAGCCTTGCATGACGCGGGTCGCGCTGAATATGTGTCGGCTTCGGATAAGGAAGCACTCGATGCAGTCGTGATGTTATCTCGGACTGAAGGCATTGTGCCTGCACTCGAAACAGCGCATGCCGTGGCCGAGTGCATCCGGATTGCGCCGCAGATGGCGACGGATGCCATCGTGATTGTGAATGTGTCGGGGCGCGGCGATAAGGATATGGGCATCATTGCGCGTGAGTTGAACCTCGCGGGCGCCAACCATGCCGAAGTGCATGCCGAAAACGTCGGCACATCGAGGGCCTAGGCAATGCCGATAACGTTTCCGCGTAAGCCCGGGCTGGTGATTTACCTCACCGTCGGCGACCCTGGTCTCGCAGCGACACGCGCCATCGCGCTGGCGGCTCTTGATGCTGGTGCGGATGTCATTGAACTGGGTGTGCCTTTCAGTGACCCTCTGGCAGATGGTCCGGTCATCCAGCGTGCGAGCGAGCGCGCAGTTGCGAATGGCACACGGCTGGCAGATGTATTAAACCTGGCCCGCGAGATACGCGCACAGCGGCCCCAGGCAGGACTGGTGATTTTCAGCTACCTCAATCCGATCCTGCGTTATGGGCTTGAGCGTTTCTGCGATCAAGCCGCAGCCGCCGGGGTGGACGGCGTGCTGGTGACGGACATCACGGTCGAAGAAGCGCAGGGTGAGTATCTGAAGCATATTCATCGTGCCGGGCTGTCGCCGATCTTTCTTGCAGCACCCACCAGTCCGGATGCACGGCTGAAGGCGATCGCCGAAGCGAGCAGTGGGTTTGTCTACGCAATTTCGCGGACCGGCATCACCGGCACGCAGGTCAACATGGCCGCCGATGCACAGCAGCTGGTAGAGCGTATCCGGCGGTTCACCAGGCTGCCGATTGCATTGGGATTTGGCGTGTCGAATGCCGGGCATGTTGCAGCAGTGGGCGAATATGCTGACGCCGCCGTGATCGGGAGCGCCATCGTCGCATTGATCGAACAGTCGACGGCAGAAGAAGCACCGCAGGTCATTGCCCGATTTATCCAGGGTCTGCGCCCGGCGGCAACGCTGGCAGACCCTGTAAACGCGTAGTGCACTTCGCCATTCTTCGTGCGGCGCATCTGTCCTTCCACTTACATTGACACGCGAAATGCACTAGTCTTCACAGGGTATCCCTCCACTATGCGAGAGCCGCGCACCTGACGGCGGCGAGGAGTGCAGCAATGGACATTGAACATTGGCGACAGAAGATCGATGAACTGGATCGTCAACTGGTGCTGCTGATCAGCGAGCGGGCAAGTGCGGCGCAGGCGATCGGCAGACTGAAGCGCGAGACAGAATTGCCGGTGTACGAACCGCAGCGGGAACGGACGATCTTTGAAAATGTACGTTCGCATAATCCGGGACCCCTGCCTGACCTGGAGCTGGTTCACATTTACGAACGCATCATCGACGTGATGCGCGCATTGCAAAAAGATGAGCTGGCTTCGCGCCCTCTAAAGACGGGTGAAGCTCCCGAGGCAGGAAAAACAACATGATCGTGGCAATGCAGGAACATGCAACAGAAGAAGAGATCCAGAACATCATCGGGCGGCTGGTGGAGCTTGGCTTCAACGTGCACCGGACAACGGGCGCGCAGCAGACAATTCTCGCGGGCGTAGGAACGCCAACGGCGTTTGATCACAAGGATTTTGAGTTGCTGGCAGGCGTCGCGCATGCGCATCGCATCTCGTCGCCTTACAAGCTGGTGAGCCGGGGATTTCGTCCGGAAGGCACGGTGGTGGAGTTTCCGAATGGCGTGAAGGTCGGCGGCAATGAAGTCATCGTCATGGCCGGCCCATGCTCTGTTGAATCACGGGATCAGATCTTTACATCGGCGGCGATGGTGAAAGCAGCAGGCGCAAAGTTCCTGCGTGGTGGCGCCTTCAAGCCGCGGTCGTCACCCTATTCTTTTCAGGGTATGGGGCTGGAAGGATTAAAGCTGCTGCGCGAAGTCGGCGATGCGACAGGCCTGCTCATCATCAGCGAGGTCATGGAAATTTCGCAGATTGAGTTGATGCTGCCGTACGTGGATTGCTTCCAGATCGGCGCACGCAATATGCAGAACTTTAACCTGCTGCGCGAAGTGGGCCAGGTGCGTAAGCCGGCTGTGCTGAAGCGCGGCATCGCGGCCACGATTGAAGAGGTACTTCTGTCGGCAGAGTACATTCTGTCCGGCGGCAACTATGACGTCATGCTTTGCGAGCGCGGGATCCGGACATTTGAAACATATACGCGCAACACCATGGATATCTCCGCGATTCCGATGATGAAGCAGTTGTCGCATCTGCCGGTAGTAGCGGACCCCTCGCACGGCATCGGGATACGGGACAAGGTGCCGGCGATGGCGAAGGCTTCGGTGGCAGCAGGCTGCGATGGCCTGCTGATCGAGATGCATCCGAATCCGGACAAGGCATTCTCAGACGGCGCACAGTCGCTGCACCCTGATCAGTTTGCAAAACTGATGGACGATCTTCGCATCCTCGCGCCTGCAGTCGGACGCAGTATCGCCTAGGCCGCGATGTCAATCCGCACCATAGCAATCTTCGGCACAGGGTTGATCGGCGCATCGGTCGGGCTGGCGTTGAAGACGCATGGCTTTGAAGGCGTCATCCTGGGCTGGGATAAGGATGAATCACAGGCAAAGATCGCCTTTGAACGTGGTGCAATCAGCTTGATCGCAGAGGATCCGCTGCAGGCCGCGCAGGCAGCAGACGTGGTGCTGCTTGCCGGGCCGGTCTTCTCGATACTGGAGTGGATCGATCGGCTGGCATTGATGCTGGCACCGCATCAATTATTGACCGACGTCGGCAGTGTGAAGCAGCCCATGCTGGAGCGGGCCCGGGACAAATACGGCGCCGCCGATCAAGCCACGTATCTGGCGGGCCACCCGATGGCAGGCAAGGAAGTTTTCGGCGCAGCGCATGCGGACGCCGCACTATTTGAGAATGCGGTGTGGCTGTTCACACCGGACGAGCATGCGAAAGCGCATCGACTTGAAGCAGGGTGGCGCGGCTGGATTGAGAAGATCGGCGCTCGGCCGCTGAACCTCGAAGCCGCCCGGCATGACCAGTTGTGCGCATGGGTCAGCCATCTGCCGCAGCTGCTCGCGACAGCGCTGAGCGCGTTGTATGAAGACACATTCGGTGACGCAGAAGATCTGCGTGCGATTGGCGGTCGCGCGCTCCGTGAGATGACTCGGCTGGGTGCCAGCCCCTATTCAATGTGGCGCGATGTGGCATTTACCAATGCCGATGCAATCGCTGCATGCATGGCAGCACTGGAGCAGCGGCTGGCTCATGTGCGCGAACATCTCAAGACCCCGGAGCTGCGCGACGAATTCACGCTTGCCAATGCTTTCCGGGCAGCGGCGAAGCGCGACTGAGCGCACGCAACCGCCTTTACGCGGTCTTCCGGAGAGGCCGAACGAGCCGGCAGTGTCGGCTACACTGAACGTTGTGACGATCTTCCTCCGGCGATGGATCTTTCCCTTCAGCGTCCTGCTGGCTACCTGTTTTGGTGTTTTTGTTCTGCCCTTTCTGCTGCCGCCGCCGGTCATCCAGGGCGTATCAATCGCGAATGCAGCGGGCTTCAACAATAAGGTCGCGGCCGTTGCAGCTGCGCTGATGAGTATCACTGTTCTGCTCTTCCAGCTTCGCCAGTCATCCGGACTCCGCTATTTTCTCCGGCCGCGGGAGCTTCTTAGGTTGCGCAGCGGGTCCATAGAGGATCAGCATCTTGCGCACGCTGATCAACGACTGTCGGTCAGTGTGATTGCAAGCGTCGTCGCCGTCGTACTGGCTGTGTATGGCCTGTTGAGCTGGTTGATTGTCATCTCGCACCAGCGCTATATGGGCGATGCCGGCTACTTTATCGAACAGATAAGCGCGCACGCGGACTACGGACGCCGGCTGTACGACCAGATCGAATTTCCATATGGGCCGCTGCTCTTTTATGCGCCGATCATCGTTCGCGGAATACTGGCGCCACTCCATCTCTCACTCACAGGCGCCTATTTCATTACACTGCTGACGGCGCAATGTGCCGGGCTGTCGATAATCGCCTACACGCTCAACCGTTTACCCATAGTGCATCGCTGGAAGCTGTTGCTACTGGTGCTGTGCGCGCCATTGGCGATCGAACTCGACTTCGGTCTCAACTACACTTTCTTTCGTTTCGCTGCTTCGACCGCGCTACTGGTCTGGGCGAGTGGTCGCAGGCGCCCAGAGTCCACCGCTGGAGCCCTGCTGATCGGGCAGTGTGTGAGCCTGGGTATATCGCCTGAGATGGGGTTCGCCTACCTCGCCGGCGGCCTGATGTACGCGGGCTACATGCTGCTGATCGAAGGGCGGCGCTGGCGGCTGGCAGTGGCAGCGCTGCCATCCGCCGTAGTCCTGTTTCTATTGGTTGCAGGAGGCGGCTACCTGCGCATGCTTGGTCTGTTTGCCCGCGGGCTCTTCAACTTTATCGTGGAGCCGTTGCCGCATATCCTCGTCTTTTTATTTGCCCTGGTATGGCTGGTACCCATGGCACTGGCTGCTTTCCTAAAAGAGCGCCGTCCCGAAACGCCCATCCTGGCAGGCTTGTATGTTTCCGGCATGGCATTGCTGCCAGTCGCGTTTGGCCGGGCCGATCCAGGTCATGTCACCTTCAACGGACTGGGTATCCTTTTTCTATCCGTGACCGCCATGGGACAGTACAGACGTCGCTGGCAGAGTGCGTGGGCAGTGGCACTGTCACTACTGATGCTGTGGACGGCGTATATCAATACGCGCCCGTTCCAGATGGACCTGCGTGGTGTTATCCACTATGACGTGCTGCATTATGGCGGTCCGGGCCTGCAGCAGGCCGCATTGCGCATTACGCAGAAGCTTTCGCCGGCAGCCGCACAGCGCTACATGCATGTGAAATTTCCGGAAGATGAGCCGTTCGATATTGCCGGACTGCAGCAGATCATCGGTCATGATCGGATCGCGACTCCCGAGGGCATTCCGCTGGTGGTCGAGCAGGCGCTCAAGACATCAGGTCAATACATTCCCCAGTTTTACTGCTTCGGAGTCGCCGCATTGGATGCGTCAGCAGAGGATCGCGAGATCGCCGAGATGAACCAGGCGAAGTGGGCTCTGATCCATCGCGACGCCGATCCTGACATGACAGAGACGCAGGCTGCAATGGCCCCCTATCTGGGCTTCGCCCTTCCGTACCGCATGAAACGTGAGCCTTACACGGTGGGGCTTCGTTTTCGCGCTAACCTGCAACAAGCCTGGCGGCCTTACGCTTCGCTGGGCGACTACGAGATCTATCAGCGACGATAAGCTACGCGTGGCACCTGGCCGAAACGGATATGATGTAGCGACTTCTTCACGTCCTGTTGCGACGGCCTATCTCAGGAGATCTGCGCTCATGCCCCGGCTATCGACGTACATCGTTTCTGCTTCGTTCCTGTTCTCGGCGCTATGCGCCTACGGTCAGTCGGCAACACTACTGGTCGATGCGGACCACCGCCAGGCAACCAGTCTCAATGGCGATTGGCATTACATTGTCGATCCGTATCGCAACGGTCTCGGAGCGCCCGGGTCCAGCCCCAACGTGCAGCCGAATATGCCGGGCGAGACGGGCTTTGCGGCCAATAAGCATTTCGAGCTGGGCGGGCCGCTGCTGGAGTATGACTTCGCTAAATCGCCAACGCTTAAGGTGCCCGGAGACTGGAATACGCAGGCCGCAAAGCTCTACTACTACGAGGGGCTGCTGTGGTATCAGCGCGACTTTGACTACCACGCCAAAGCGGGCCACAAGGTCTTCCTGCATTTTGGAGCAGTCAACTACCAGGCATCCGTCTTCGTAAATGACAAGCATGTATGCGAGCACGAAGGTGGCTTTACCGAGTTCGACTGTGACGTGACGGAGGTATTGAAAGACGGCAGCAATTTCGCAGTAGTGGCAGTCGATAACACGCGCAAGCCGGAGCGTGTGCCGACCATTAAAACGGACTGGTGGAATTACGGAGGCATCACCCGCGATGTTTCACTGATTGAAGTGCCAGTGGAATTCGTAGACGATTACAGTCTGTCACTCGACCATGATGATAATACAAACAGTCACGGTCACATATCCGGATACGTCCACGTAGCAGGAGCGGCTGCTGGCGTGCCCGTGGCGGTGCGCATTCCCGAATTGAAGATCGATAGGAGCGCCGTGACGGACGGCAGCGGCAAGGCTGGATTCTCGTTTGATGTGGCCACGCTGCAGCGTTGGTCACCGGAACATCCGAAGCTTTACAACGTAGAACTGCAGGCAGGGACAGACAAACTTGCGGATGAAGTCGGTTTCAGGACCGTCGAAGTCCAGGGTGAGAAAATCCTGCTGAACGGCAAAGCGATTTCACTGCGCGGTGTATGCATTCATGCCGAGGCACCTTACCGGACCGGCCGCGCCAATACCGACAAAGACATGCAGACGCTGCTGGACTGGGTGCACGAGCTGAACGGCAATTTCGTCCGTCTCGCGCATTATCCGCATGATGCGAAGATGACGCGGCTCGCGGACAAAATGGGCATTCTGGTGTGGTCTGAAGTGCCGGTTTATTGGGGCATTCATTGGGAAAATGACGCAACTTTCCAGGTCGCGAAACAACAACTCGACGAGGAAATCCGGCGCGATCGCAATAAGGCGTCAATCATCCTGTGGTCAGTCGCTAATGAGACCCCGATCAGCGAAGAGAGAACCAACTTTCTGCGCCGGCTGGCAGAAGAGGCGCGCTCGCAGGATCGGACCAGACTGATTACGGCGGCACTTTTGCCGCATCAGGATAAGAATCCTGACGGCACCAAAACCATCATCCTGGATGACCCTCTGGGCCAGTATCTCGACGTCATCGGACTGAACGAGTATGTGGGCTGGTACGGCGGTGTGCCGGAAGACCTGCGTACCCTGGTCTGGCAGGATCCAATGCACAAGCCCGTGATCGCCAGCGAATTCGGCGCCGGCGCGAAGGCCGGGCTCCATGGCGATGCAAATGCCAAATTTACCGAGGAATATCAGGCGCGCATCTATCGCGAACAGATGGCCATGTTCGCGAAAATGCCCTTCGTAGCCGGGACTACCCCGTGGATCCTGATGGACTTCCGGTCACCCGTGCGCCTGCTGCCCGGGGTTCAGGACGACTTCAACCGGAAAGGCCTCATTTCGGATCAGGGCCAGAAAAAGGCGGCCTTCCAGGTGCTGCGTGAGGTGTACGCGGCGAAGGTCAAGAGCGGGCAGTAAAAGGATGACTGGTCATCACGGATAGTAGAGGATTCGCATGGGTAGCTTCCCGTGCGATGACGTTCCGTCGCACAGGCAACCGTCCGGGACTTAACGTCATTAGGGCATGACAAGGACTTCGCTTGCCCTCACGAAATCTTGATGCCCGCATGGGTACAGTAAAGCTGCATCGTATCTCGCAAAGGCGAACCTGACGATTTAATTATGGCGATACTGGATCTGCTGTTTGGCCGTCCGCTGGCAACCTCAGAAGAGGGTGCCGAACACGTCGGCCCGGTTTCCGGAGTTCCGATCTTTGGTCTTGATGCGCTGAGTTCGGCAGCCTACGGGCCGGAAGCAGCGCTCACCCTGCTCATCCCGCTGGGCCTGGTCGGCGTTCATTACATCGTGCCGATCATCGCAGCGATTCTCGCGCTGCTGATCATTGTTTTCTTTTCGTACAGGCAGACGATCGATGCCTATCCAAATGGCGGCGGCTCCTACACCGTGGCGTCGGAGAACCTGGGTGCGCACGCCGGACTGCTGGCAGCTGCAGCGCTGATGATCGATTATGTGCTCACAGCCGCTGTTGGTATCTCGGCCGGCGTGGGTGCACTTGTCTCCGCGCTGCCAAAGCTGCAGCCGCATACCCTCGGACTGTGCCTGCTGATCCTGCTGATCCTTACCATCGTGAACATGCGCGGGGTGCGCGAGGCCGGCGTCTTTTTCACTGCACCGACCTATCTGTTCATTGCCACACTGCTGATCCTGATTGGTGTTGGTCTCTTCAAGTCCGTGGCAGCCGGGGGGCATCCTCATCCAATCGTCGCCCCACCGGCATTCCCGACCTCGGTCGGCACACTGTCGCATCTCGCGATGGTGTGGCTGCTGATCAAGGTCTTTTCGAGCGGTTGTACTGCGATGACGGGTGTGGAAGCAGTGAGCAATGGCACGCCGGCATTCCGCGATCCGAATACGAAGACAGCCAAAACCACGCTGACGATCATCATTGCGACCCTCATTGTTCTGCTGGCCGGCATTGCGCTGTTGTGCCGCGCCTACGGCGTAGGCGCAACCGACCCCAGCGGTGCGAACTACCAGAGTGTACTGTCCATGCTGCTTGGTGCAGTCATGGGGCGCGGCTGGTTCTATTACCTGACCATCGCGGCGATCCTCCTGGTGTTGTCGCTTTCGGCGAATACGGCGTTCGCGGATTTCCCGCGCCTGACCCGGGCGATCGCAATGAATGATTACCTTCCGCACGTCTTTATCGTCCGGGGACGGCGGCTGCTGTACTCGCATGGCGTCTATGCACTCGTCGGATTTACTGCTGTCCTGCTGATCGTCTTCAGGGGTGTAACCGATAAGCTGATCCCGCTGTACGCCATCGGCGCGTTTACTGCTTTTACGTTGTCGCAGGCCGGGATGGTTATGCACTGGCGCCGCAGCAGCGAACCCAACAAAGGTTCGCATATGTTTGTGAACGGGCTTGGTGCGATAGCGACCGGTATTACGACACTGGTAGTGCTGGTGGCCAAGTTTGTGGATGGCGCGTGGATCACGGCGCTCCTGGTACCACTGCTGATTTTCACGATGCTCAAGGTCAAACGTCACTATGAGACCGTGGCGGGGGAGGTCGAAAACGCTGCGGCGATGACGACCCTCGATATCGAGCCGCCGGTGGTTGTGATTCCGTTCGACCGCTGGAGCCGCATTACCGAGAAAGCAGTCCGGTTTGCGCTGATGCTTTCGAAAGATGTGCATGCAATCCATGTCGATACTCATACGGATGAGGAGAGCAAGGAAGAATATGAGCAGGGCGGCACCTTCCGGAAGATCTGGGAAGAGAAGATCGAACGGCCTCTAAAAGCCGCGAACCTGGCTGTGCCAGAACTGGTTGTCGTTAAATCACCATACCGCTTCGTGGTGGCTCCCATCGTGGAGTACATTCTCGACATCGAATGCCGAAACACGCACCGTCAGGTCGCGGTGCTGGTCCCGGAGCTGGTGGTAAGCCACTGGTACCAGAATTTGCTGCATAACCACCGCGCACAGGCACTGAAAATTTACCTTTTGCTGAAGGGAAATCAGCGCATCGTGGTCATCAACATTCCTTGGTATCTTGATCCCAAGGGAAAATGAGCTCCAGTTCAGGCTGTCACTTCGAGTCGCCTTCCCATCAAGAACACCCGCATACGGCTGACAAAATCGATAGCGGTTTCGCTGAAACTGCGTGGAGTCACCTCCGCCGGCTCGGCGGCCGTAAGCGTGGGCACCTCCCTTGTAGGGCGATCTGAAAGCGGCTGGTGATTCTCCAGGTAATCCGGGCGAAGCGCACAAACTCGCACGTAAGCTGCCATGGGAAGCTTGGCGGAGGCAGCCAGTACACGCAGAGCAGCATGCTCTGCGTGCGACAGTCGCAGGTTCATGGAGATGGATCGCAGACTGGCCGTGGCCGTATTCACGGGCTCCGCATGGGCAAGTCTGAAGTCGGCGCCAGACGTTGCTCGAGCTGCAGCGGCGGGCACTGACTTTGCGCCCGACGGCTTCCGCATCGGCGATTTGGTTCCCAGCACCTTCGTGGCCGCGTTTTTTCCCTGGACGGCTTTGGAGCGCGCGATGCGAATCTGAGGTTTAGATTCGACTGCGGACTGCAAGTCAGCTGCAGTCATCTTCAACTGCTTCAGCATCTCTTGTTTGAAGCTGGGGGGCGCCAGCCGGCCCTTTTCGACTCTGGATGAAGCCTGCTCGACAGCAGACGCTGCTATGATCCGCGCGCGTGCCGAGGCGGTGCCGCGTGGCGTCTCCGGCTTCGGCGAAGCGGCATGCAGCCCAGTTGCCTTGCCGCGGGCCGTCTTTACAGCTTTGGCCTGAACGGCGAGGACCGGCGACGACGCACTTCGTGTTGTCTTTTTAGCTGCAGTGGCGGTGCTGGCAGAACTGCTCACCTTCACCGGCTCGGGTGTCCGGCCTTTCAGGGGGACAGCGTTCGCCGACGCTATGGCTGACACGACCGGCTTCTTCGGCGTCAGCAGTGTCGCAAGATCATGCGTCGCGTCAAGGGCGACTTCCTGCGTCAGGTGCTGCGGTATTCCCAGCCGCACAGGCCTACGCAGACGCTGCGCAGCCAGCGCCTCATCATAGGTGACTTCACGCACCCCTTCGAAGGAAGTTGCTCCCGGCTGACGTGCAGCCTGCTCTACATTCCAGGCCTGGAAGCGGCCCATGACACCGGACAGATTCTCGTCCGGACCGTTCTGTGTGCGCGATGGGGGCATGACAGCTGATTCTCCTGTGCTTCGAAGAAAAGAATAGAAGCGCCCACCCCCGTTTGCGGCGTGGATATTGCTCTATCCTCCATGCCGAGTTCTCTTTTGGGAGCGATTCGACGACAGGACCGGAATGGAACGCTTATTCACACTGCCTGTTTGCACCGAAGATGCTGCCCTGGATGCTCTTTGCGATGTCACACTTCTCTACTTCAGGTAAGCGCGGACGAGGTCAATCATGTCCTCTGCAAGTTCGCCGGGTGAAGTAGCCGGCTTCGAAGAGGGCAGCAGGTGCAGGCGAATATGATCTTCCAGGACTTCCGCCATCAGGCTGTTGATGCCGCCCCGTACGTTGGCGAGCAGCATCAGGACATTGGCGCAGTCGTCGTCGCTGCTGAGTGAGCGCTCAATCGTATCGCACTGGCCGCGAATACGGCGGATACGCGCGACCAGCTTCTGTTTCTCTTTGTCCAGCGGGTTCATGTTGATCCACCGTATACCATGGGGGGGTATGGTACAAGTAGTCACAGCGGGCTGATCCCTGGTGCCGGCAAGTACGAACTTTCACAGACCCTTGATGAATAGAAGATGAAGCTGAGTTCCACTGTGGTGTGGGCGTCGCCGGCATACACCCAGGCCGGGTGGGTCTGGGAGGCCCCGGCGTGTCCCGCATCAATCACCATAGATGGCAGACGGCTACCGCCGGAATGGCGGCTGCTGCATCACGAGGTATCCGGAAGAAACATGGCGCAAGGGATTTTGAAATGGATAGGTCTGCTGCTTCTGACCAGCACCGCAGGCGGACTACACATTGGCGCGCAGACGGCTGCGCCCGCACCAGTAGCTGATGAGCAACCGACATTCATGAAGATGCTGAACCGGATGGGTAAGCATGAACTGGAAAATGAGCGCTGGAATGCATACGGACAATTCACGTATATCTACGGCTGGAAGCAGTCGTTCGATGCGCCATATACAAATCTGAATGGCAGTATCAACTCACTGCTGCCGAACCCGGAGCAGAGTTTCACCGGCTCGGCTACGGCCTACCTCGGCGCGCAGGCATGGAAGGGGGCCGAATTCTACTTCGTGCCGGAACTGATCTCTGAAAAGCCGCTCTCCAACCTCAAAGGGCTGGGCGGTGCCGTGCAGGATTTCGAATTACAGAAGGGCGGCGCCGAAACCCCCACCCTTTACGTCTCGCGGATCTATCTGAAGCAGACAGTCGGCCTGGGGGGCAGTGCGGTCAAGGAAGAGTCCGGCCCCACGCAGCTCGCAACAACCTATGACAGTCATCGGCTGGTCTTCGCTGTCGGCAACTTCAGTATCCTTGATTTTTTCGATAAGAATGCGTTCGATATCGATCCGCGGCAGGGTATTTTCAACCTGGCCTTCCTGACCTATGCAGCCTACGATTTTGCTTCCAATGCTCGCGGCTATTCCTACGGCGGCGTGGCGGAGGGCTACTGGGACAAATGGGCGCTGCGATATGGCAGGATCACGCCGCCGCTGCAGCCGAACCAGTTACAGACTGACTACCGCCTTTTCAAATATTACGGCGACCAGGTGGAGTTGGAGCACAAGCACGAAGCGCATGGCGGCGGGACGGTGCGGCTGCTGGCCTATCGCAACAACGAGAACATCGGCAGGTTCAGTGACGCGATCGCAGCTTACCGGGCAAATCCAGCGAAGAATGCGGCAAGCTGCACTGCCTTCAATTACGGATCAAAGAATGCGACGGCGCCGGATCTCTGCTGGGTGCGCAAGCCGAATGTGAAAGAAGGCGTCGGCCTCTTCGGAGAGCAATATCTTGCGCACGACATCGGCGTGTTCGCGCGCGGGATGTATGCGGATGGCAAGACGGAAGTGGATGCGTACACATCCACTGATCGATCCCTGACCGTCGGAGTACTGGCCAAAGGGTCAACCTGGTCTCGGCCCGGCGATGTGGCAGGAGGCGGCTACAACCTGGGCTGGATCTCCTCGCCCCATGCTGACTATCTGAAGCTGGGTGGCGTCGATGGATTCGTGGGCGATGGAACCATCCGGGCCTCATCTGAGCGCGCGCTCGACGCGTTCTACAGCTTCAATGTTCACAAGGCGCTGTGGCTCGCAGGGGACTACCAGCGAATTACCAATCCCGGCTTCAACCAGGATCGTGGGCCAGTGAACATCCTCAGTGTCAAACTCCACGGTGAGTTTTAAACACTCCCCAGTCGCTTGGCAAAGGGTTGCCTGCCGTCCTCAGATTGGGCATATGGCCTGCCGACACGCTAAGATGCCAACGTTGCTTACTATTGAGGGCATACGCGCATGAGGGTCAAGCACTCCCCGTTTTTCTCAGCACCGACACGGCCATTGGCAGCCGCGGTCCTGGCTGCTTCTGCATTTTGCATTCAACCGGCGCACGCACAGTTTTTCAAGAATGTTCCGGCCGGTGTTCAGGACAATCTCAGCAGTGGTGAGCAGGCGGTCGTTGAAAAGCTGAGCACGCTCGATTCGCTGCCAGCAGGTGAATGGCGCTTTCACGCCGGCGATGTCGCCCACGGCGAGACTTTGGGACTCGACGATTCGGGCTGGGAGAAAGTGCAGCCGAAGTCGGAAGCACCGGTGGATGCGGTCTGGTATCGGCGCGAGATCGAGGTACCGAAATCCCTGAACGGCTATGACCTGACCGGCGCAAAGATCTGGTTCAAGTTTGAGGCGTGGGAGAACGGTCCTATGCCGCAGATTATTTATTTCAATGGCCGCCGCGTGGCCATGGGCGACGATCTCGAGCCGATCGAGCTCTTCGACAACGCCAGGCCCGGCGACAAGGTGCTGGTGGCAGTCAAACTGCTGCACACCGTCGAGAAAAAGCGTTTTGCCGGCGTGCAGATGCGTGTAGATTTCGCCGAGGGCCGGCCTAATCCAAATGACCTGCGGCAGGAGATCATGTCTGCAGCTGTGTTGATTCCGTCGTTATCGAAGGATCCGGCGGGCGATAAAGCAACGCTGGAAAAAGCTGTTGGCCAGGTGGATCTGAAAGCCCTGGATGGAGATGGCGGCAAGAAGAGTCAGGCAGCATTCGATGCTTCGCTCAAGGCATCTGCCGCGACGCTGGAGGCATTGAAGCCGATGCTGCAGATGGGCGACTTTCATCTCAGCGGCAATTCGCATATCGATGCAGCATGGCTGTGGCCGTGGACTGAAACAGTGGATGCAGTGCGGCGGACATTCGGCACAGCCGTACAGTTGATGAACGAATACCCGACCTACACGTATACGCAATCGGCTGCGCAGTACAACGTCTGGATCTCCGAGAAATATCCGGATATCAATAACCAGATCAAGCAAAGGATCGCCGAAGGCCGCTGGGAGATCGTGGGCGGCATGTGGATTGAGCCTGACCTGAATATGCCGGATGGCGAGTCGCTGGTGCGTCAGCTGCTGATCGGTAAGCGCACCTACAAGCAGTTGTACGGCGTGGACGTGAAGATCGGATGGAACCCGGACAGCTTCGGTTACACATGGCAGTTGCCGCAGATTTACAAGAAGAGCGGCGTGGATTATTTCGTCACGCAGAAGATGGCATGGAATGACACCAACCAACTGCCATTGAAAGTATTCTGGTGGGAGTCGCCGGATGGCAGCAAGGTGATGGCCTACTTCCCGCATGACTACGCGAATTCGACGCTGAACCCCGTACGTCTGTCCGCAGACCTCGCGACTGCCCGCAAATATTCGCCGGGCATCACTTCGATCATGGACCTGTACGGAGTGGGCGACCATGGCGGCGGTCCGACGCGTTCGATGCTGGATGAGGGTCTGCACTGGATGCAGCCGGACAAGATCGTCCCGAAGTCGAGCTATGGGATCACCATGCCGTGGTTTGAAAAGACGCGGTCGATGGTAAGTGCGGAATCGCCGACGTGGAACTACCAGACGCTGGCAGCGAACGGGCCGCACCTCGAGCAGCCGGCAGCCGGGCAGATCACGATTCCGACATGGAAAGATGAGCTGTATTTTGAATACCACCGCGGCGTTTTTACTACGCAGGCGAACCACAAAAAGAATATGCGCGACAGTGAAGAGGAAGTGCTGAATGCAGAAAAGTATTCTTCGCTGGCGTGGCTGGATGGGCAGGCTTATCCGCAGACCGAATTGAACGATGCATGGAAGAAGGTACTCTTCAACCAGTTCCATGACCTGGCGGCCGGCTCGGGCATCGGCATCATTTATCAGGACGCCCGCAAGGAATACCAGGAAGTGAAGTGGGCCACCGATGAGGCCTCCGCTAAAGCGCTGACTACGCTGCAGGGCGAAGTAAATACAGCGTCCGCGGTGAAGGGTGCGGCGGGTGCGGTTCCGGTACTGATCATGAATCCGCTGGCATGGGAGCGATCCGGGCTGGTGAAGGTGGATGCGCAATTGCCGATCGCTGCAGGCGATGGTGCAAGCGTCCTCGATGCGCATGACCGTGTGCTGCCGTCGCAGGTAGTGTCGACTGATAAGGCGACCAACACGGTGCACCTGCTGGTGGATGCGAAGAGTGTGCCATCGATGGGCTATGAGGTCGTGCGCGTAGTACCGGGCAGGAAAGCTTTCCAGAGCGATCTCAAGGCCGATGGCACGACACTGGAGAATGCTGCGCTCCGTGTGAAGATCGATCCATCGACGGGCTGCATCACGAGCCTGTATGACAAGAAGGCCGGCTTCGAATCGCTCGCGGCGGGCGCATGCGGCAACGAACTTCAGGCTTACAAGGACACGCCGACGGAGTATGACGCGTGGAATATAGATCCCGGCACCTATGATGTTCCGCCGACCCTGCTCACCAAGGCAGATTCCGTGGAGCTGGTCGAAAAGGGGCCAATGCGGGCGGCGGTGCGGATTACGCGCAACTGGCAGATGTCGAAGTTCGTGCAGGAGATTACGTTGTATGCCGGGTCGGACAAGGTGGATGTGTCCACCGACGTCGACTGGCATGAGACGCACGTCCTGCTGAAGGCCGCGTTCCCGCTCGCGGCGTCGAGCAGGATGGCAACGTATGAAATTCCGTATGGCACGATCGAGCGGCCGACAACGCGGGATAACAGCTTCGAAAAAGCCAAGTTCGAAGTGCCTGCGATGCGCTGGGCGGATCTCGGTGATGGCAAGCATGGCTTCTCGCTGATCAACAATTCAAAGTATGGATATGACGCGAAGGACAATGTGCTGCGGATGACGCTGCTGCGTTCGCCGGCTGCGCCAGATCCCGAAGCTGATCGCGGCCACCAGCACTTTACCTATGCGCTGTATCCGCATGCAGGTAGCTGGAAGGAAGCAATGAGTGTCCGCCATGGTTACGAATATAACTATGGACTGCAGGCAATGCAGGTGCCCGCGCATCCGGGTACGGGCGCGGCAGAGCATTCCTTTGTCTCGATCAAGGGCGACAATGTCGTGCTGACTGCAGTCAAGAAGACTGAAGATGGCGACGGCCTCATCGTGCGCTTCTACGAGTGGGCCGGCAAAGATGGCAGCGTCGTGCTCACAGTGCCGAAAGGTGCTACCGGCGCGAGTGTGGCGGATATGCAGGAAGTTGCGTCCGGGGCATCGTTGCAGGCTGCCGGCACTGGCAGCAGCTTCACAGTGCCGATCAAGCCGTTTGAGATTCAGACAGTGCGGATCGACTATCATCCTGCGACGATGGCGAACATGGAGGCAGCAAAATAGCTGCTGTCATGCAGATGTGCGGGGGCAGCCAAGACGGCTGCCTCTTTTTTCTTGGAGGCTGATGATGAAAAGTCTGGGGCTTGCACTGGTGCTTGTTGCGGCTGCACAGCCGGCAGCCGCGCAGCAAGTGACGGTAACGGCTGCGCGCTTGTCGCAGCAGCCACTGCTGTCGCCGTCGCCGGGATCTGCGAGTGCCGGCATCTTCAACCCCGCTGCGGTGTGGGTTGGCAACAAAACCATCCTGCTGACGCGGGATCAGGATAAGCAGGGAGTATCGCGGATCGGCTATGCCGAGAGTGCGGATGGATTGCACTTTACCCATGCGGCTGAGCCAGTGCTAAAGGCGGAGGCGCCGTATGAAGTCGGCGGCGGTGTCGAGGATCCGCGGCTGGTCAAGATCGCTGACCTCTGGTACCTCACCTACACCGGCTACAACGGCAAGGACGCGCAGTTGTGTCTGGCGACCTCGAAGGATCTGAAGCACTGGGATCGCAAGGGTGTGATCCTGCCGGCGTATGTGGGGACGTGGAACAAGCGTTGGACGAAGTCTGGTGCGATTGTTCCAGAACGCGTGAACGGAAAGTGGTGGATGTACTATCTCGGAACGAAAGCAGATGGCCGCGACTACATGGGACTGGCAGTTTCAGACGACCTGCTGCACTGGAAAGATGCGACGGCAGAGCCGGTTCTGGCTCGACGCGACGGCGCGTTCGATGAGCAGGTGATGGAGCCAGGCCCTGCGCCGATCATGACGGAGCAGGGAATCCTGCTGCTGTACAACGGGGCTAATCGCAAGCTGCTATACGGCCCGGGCTGGGTGCTCTTCGATCGGCATGATCCGTCGAAGGTAATCGCGCGCAGCGACGGTCCATTCATGAAGCCGGAGTTGGCGTGGGAGAAGGTCGGGCAGGTGCCGAATGTAATTTTCCTGGAGGGG
Organism: uncultured Acetobacteraceae bacterium; assembly: GCA_964658265.1. GTDB lineage: Bacteria > Acidobacteriota > Terriglobia > Terriglobales > Acidobacteriaceae. Next base: position 32,020 of record CAZZYN010000034.1, read on the forward strand.
GCGGTCGAGGAAGGGACGTTTGCGACAGGATTGGGCGGTGGTGTTGTCCTGCGCGCCTACTACGGTGCTGCTGATACGCGCATAGGAGCCGCCAGAATCATCATTGGGAATGCATTAACTCAGAAGAGACCAGTCGACAAAATTCCGCTGGAGAGTCGGCGCTGATTTCGTAATTCGATGGCTTAAGCCTCAAGAGGTTGAAGGCGAATCTCTTTGGAGATCGCGCGGCAAGAGCTCCTCACTTCACTCTGCAATGACAAAAGATCGATATAAGTTCGGGCGATAAACTTGAGCTGAGGGCAACACATGAAGGCGTTGGTAAAAAGTCGTGCGGAGCGAGGGCTGTGGCTCGAAGATGTGCCGGTTCCGGAGATCGGGATCAATGATGTACTGATCCGTGTGCGGAAGACCGGCATTTGCGGGACTGACGTGCACATCGATAACTGGGATGAGTGGGCGCAGAAAACAATCCAGGTGCCGCTTGTAATTGGGCACGAGTTTGTCGGCCAAATTGTGGAGGTCGGCTCAAATGTGAACGATTTTCACCCGGGCGATATCGTCAGCGGCGAAGGTCACGTAGTGTGCGGTCGCTGCCGGAACTGTCTCGCCGGGCGTCGCCATCTCTGTGCGTATACGCAGGGCGTCGGCGTTAACCGGGCGGGCGCGTTTGCCGAATATATTTCGCTGCCCATGAGCAATATCTGGCGTCACGATCCGCATGTCGACCAGGAAGTGGCGGCCATCTTCGATCCCTTCGGCAATGCAGTGCATACGGCTCTCTCGTTCCCCGTACTGGGCGAGGATGTCCTGATTACGGGCGCGGGTCCTATCGGCATCATGTGCATCCCGGTGGTGAAGAAAGCGGGTGCGCGCCACGTCGTAATTACGGATGTGAATCCCTACCGGCTGGCCCTGGCGACGAAGATGGGTGCGCTCGCTGTCGATACGCGGGAAACGCCGCTCAGGCAGGTGCAGCAGCAGCTTGGCATGACCGAAGGGTTTGATGTCGGCCTCGAAATGTCCGGCAATGGTTCGGCATTCGCGGACATGATCGCGAACATGGCGCATGGCGGCAAGATCGCGATGCTCGGCATCCCTGCACGGCAGATGTCCATCGAGTGGAGGCAGGTGATCTTCAACATGCTGACCATCAAGGGCATTTACGGCCGCGAGATGTACGAGACCTGGTACAAGATGAGCGTGCTGATCGAGTCGGGTGTGGACCTGCAGCCAGTCATCACGCACAGGTACAGTTACAAAGAGTTCCAGCAGGGGTTTGATGCGATGCGTTCAGGCCAGACCGGAAAAGTCATTCTCGACTGGACCGGGTTGATCGGGTAAATACCGTGTTAGCGCCCGAAAGCCCCGTGACCTGGCAGCGAGTGCATCAGCAGTGCCAGTGCCGCCAGCAGGACCGTGTAGAAAAAAAGGATTTTCGTACTGGACTCCGCCGGCTCGTCCTGCTGCCGGTACGCAGTGTACACGCGATAGAGCGCACCCGCGGCGACCAGATAGAACGTCAGTTGCCCCGTCATGTAGCCGATAGCCGCGGCGATTGCAACCAGCGCCAGCCGGCCGGTACGGTTCAGTGCCAGTACCGCCTGGCCACCATCCAGGATGAAGACGGGGATCAGGTTGAGGGCGTTCAGCCAGCCGCCAACGGCAGCCAGCGCTGCCCACAGCCCCACCCCGGTGCGGAAAAAGATAATCGCGCAGACAGTTGACGCAAGCAGGCCGGCAAAGGGCCCGGCAAGCGAGATCTCGGCTCGCGTTTCGAGACTCACGCCAAGAGCCTGCCAGCGGACATACGCACCGAAGCCGGGCAGGAAGACGGGCATCTCTGCAGGCAGGCCGCGGCGTTTGACGTCCAGGTAATGACCCATCTCGTGGATCAGCACGAGCATCGCAAAACCTATGCCAAACTTTGCGCCATAGATGGCCCAGTAGAATCCGAAAAAGGCGAACAGGCTGAAGAGAAACTTGAACTTCAGCAATGCGACAAGAACAAATTTGAACTTGGCAAAGAAGACAGCGATCGGTGCCGCCCATGCGCCGAGTTTCCTGACCCAAGCAGAGCGCCGGGCTTCCGGATGTGCTGTCTCGAGAGCATGCATGTGCTCCCGGATCCAGACGGCCTGGGCTGACTCTTTCGGCAATAGAGAGAGCGCCTGCTGCCAGCGTTCGACCGCGCGCCGCGGCTCACCCTGTTGTTCCAGCTGCTGCGCCTCTGCTGCATACCGCGAGAGGAGTTCACTCTTCTCGGGAGCGGCAAGGCTGGATGGATCACTCATAAATCCACGCTACCATGGGGTAGCTTCGGGTGCTTCATGAGGCGCAGGGGTCCGATATGAGAGCGCACTCCGGCAGCAGGCGGCATCGTCTCATGCAGGTCATACTACTTTTGCGATGAAGGCAACCCGGCGAAGCAGGCGCACCAGGCTCCAGCTGATCAGGACAGTCAGGCTGAAAACAATGCCGGCCTTGAGCCAGGCAGGAGCGGAGAACGACAGCAGGGCATACTGTAGCCAGTTATTGAAGCTGTAATGAACCAGGTAAATACCGTATGCGCAAGCCGCCAGGCTGTTGAGTATGGCGTACTCTCTCCGCACGAAACGCAGCGAGAGCGAAAGCAGGGCAAATGTACTTGCGACACAGACAAGACAGAAGCCGAAGTCGATGGCGATCTCCCACAGGGGAGGATTCCAGAAGCGATGCGACAAAAAAACCAGGCCTTCCATGAACAGAAAGCAGGAGGGCGCCGCTACCAGCCAGCCGGCCCACTGCTTCTCGAGTCTTCCTTTTGCTTGCAGTAATCCCTGTTGAAGACCTGCGGCGCCAAGTGCTACGCCTGCCAGAAAATAAAGCAGGTAAATCAGTACCCGTACTTTATGGACGAAGAATGGTCCCCAGGCAAAGCCCTCAAAGCGATTGAACCTGAGGGCCATCGGCAGATAGGCGGCATAGGAGAGAACAAGTAGAAGTGCTGCCATCGCCACAGGGCTCTGCACTCGGCCGAAATTCCTGCTGAGACGTTCAAAACTGCCGGGCATGAGCCGGAAGACAGCAGCGATCAACAGGTCAAAGGCAAACAGGACACCCAGGAACCACATGGGACCGGGAGGCCAGTCGCCGAGACCCAGCCACTGATGCCAGAAACCATCATGCGTCCGGGACTGCAGGTAGGCTGGATAGTAGCTGAACGGGCTGACCAGCGAGAAAATCACCAGCGGAATACCCAGCCGCAGCAGTCGTCCGCGTAGGAATTTCGAAATGCCGCGATGCCGCAGGCTTTGCCAGGTGAATAGCCCGGAGAGCAGGAAAAAGAGCGTCATCGTGTAGATATCGTTGAAGACTACGGTGAATAGAAAGCCCTTCCATTGCACCTTGTCGACGACCGGGAAGGCGCCCCACCAGCGCGATGAATGGACCAGCGAAAGGGCTGCCGGCGGCCTGAGCGGGAAATAGGCCAGCGAAGCATGGTGGAAGAGCACCAGCAGTGTCAGAAAACCACGCAGGTACATCATCGGCAGATTTACAGACTTCGGTACTGCCATCGCTCTGGGTCTGGTCGCAGCGGGCACGACTTCCGATTCAATGACGGCTGTGGCTGTGGGCATCAGGGCTGGGTCTGGTTCCTCGCGTTCTGCGTTCAGTTCCGCAAGTGTAGTGGGTATATCGGCGATTCAACGCAGCGAATCAGCCAGGGCCCGCACCCCGGGTCAAACCATAGTTTGCCGCGCGTCCGGGTCTACGCATCAGCGTTGCCCTGGGGCGACGGCAGCGCTGCCGCGTGGCCGCCAGGCAGCCAGTGGTCCACGGTTACCGGATGCATCCCGGCACGGGGCATCATGGCTAGCAGCGTAGCCATCGCTGAAATGGTCCGCCTTCGGTCGGTGCCAAGCTGCAGATGGCCTCCATCATGCAACAAAACATTGCTGCCACAGCCGCGCTCCTGGTTGTGAACAATCCCGCGCTCCACATTTTGCTCGATGGCCCGGACTGAAGGCGCTTTCCAGTCGGCACTGCTCACATTCCACATCACCGGCGTCAACTCCAGTTCCCGCACAGTCCGCAGCACATCAGGCCGGCGTGCCCCGAAGGGCGGCCGGAAGAAGTGCACGCGCTCACCGATCGTGTCCTGCAGCATCGCTGTCGAATCGGCAATCTCCTGCCGGATGCGTCGCCGCGATGCGTACATCAGCCACGGATGCGTCATCGTATGACTGCCGATAAGGTGGCCGGCCTGCCGGACCGCACGCGCCACCCCCGGCTGCTTCCGAACATAGTCCCCAATCATGAAGAAGGTTGCCGGGGTATGCAGCCGGTCAAGAACCTCCAGCAGTTGCAGCGTATAAGGATCGTTTGGACCGTCGTCAAAGGTAAAAGCGACCTCGGCAGAGTCCCTGCCCGCAATCAGGGTCGGTCCGAACAAGTGCGACTCCGGCCACATGGCCGCGTACTGATAGCCTCCTGCGGCAAGGCCTGCAACGGTTGCGCACATCGCGATCGGGAGATACATCGACACAAGTGTAGCAACCAGGTGGCCACATCCGGCCCCCGCAACCTGCATCCAATCTCATGTCTATGGCACCCCGGCAGCCTGTCAGCATTCCCAGGGATCGCCGTGGCGGCGTATACTCGGCCCGTAGCAGGTGGCATCCCGGATGGGAGCTGCACTGGAGATCACTCATGAGTATCTTGAATTTCCGCGACGCGGATCAGCCTGCGGCCACCTCGGCCACTACCCTTCCCAAAGTCACTCTGAACACACTCCATGACAAGAAGCTGGCCGGAACGCCCATCACGGCATTGACTGCGTACGACTACGCGACGGCTCGGCTGGTGGATGAAGCTGGCATCGATCTTCTGCTGGTGGGCGATTCGCTCGCGATGGTCGTGATGGGCCTGGATAGCACGCTGGCTGTGACCGTCGACGAGATGCTGCACCATACACGCGCAGTTCGGCGGGCAGTGAAGCGCGCGCTGCTGGTGGCCGATATGCCGTTTGGCTCTTACCACGGCTCTATGGACACGGCTGTCGACAATGCCGCAAGGTTTTTAAAAGAAGCAGGCGCAGAGGCCGTAAAGATGGAAGGCGCGCGGCCCGACCTGGTCAAAAGGCTGGTGCAGGCGGAGATTCCGGTCGTCGGGCATCTCGGACTGACGCCGCAATCCGTGCACCGTATGGGCGGTTTCAAAGTCCAGGGTCGTACACTCGATGCAATTGAAGAGCTGCGGCGCGACGCGCTCGCTCTCGAAGCAGCAGGGGCCTTTGCCATAGTGCTTGAAGGTATCCCCAGAGAAGTGGCGCGCGTGATCACCGCAGAGCTTTCGATTCCGACTATCGGTATCGGTGCCGGGCCGGATTGCGATGGTCAGATCCTGGTGCTGCATGACATGGTCAACCTGACCTTTTCGCACCGGCCGAAATTTTCCCGGCAATATGGCGACGCCGCGGCACTCTATCGCGAGGCCCTTGCAAGCTACCGGAAAGACGTGGAGAGTCGTGCGTTCCCATCGGAGGACGAAAGCTATCACCTGTCCAAAGGAACCGGGGCAGCCCTTCAGGGTGCGAAGCAGGTCGAAGCGAAGTCCGAACGCTGAAGCAGCTTGCCAGGCCCTATGCGCATTGAATCGACCATCGCCGGCCTGCGGGCAGCGCGCACGCAGCTCCAGGGAACGCTCGGTCTGGTGCCGACCATGGGTGCGCTGCACGAGGGGCATCTTTCACTTGTAAGAGCAGCCGCCGCGCAATGCGACCACGTGGCGGCGTCCATCTTCGTCAATCCGACCCAGTTCGGTCCGAAAGAAGACTTCTCAAACTATCCGCGTACCTTCGAAGCAGATTGCGCCCTGCTCGAAAAAGAGGGAGTGGCTCTGTTGTTCGCCCCAGCCGCGGACGAAATGTATCCTGCTGGCGCGACGACGCGGATCGTGGCCGGTCCGGTCGGTGACCGGCTGGACGGCCAGTCCCGCCTTGGCCACTTCACCGGCGTCGCGACCGTCGTGGCTAAACTCTTCAACTTGTTGCAGCCGCAGCGAGCCTACTTCGGCCAGAAGGACGCGGCCCAGCTTGCCGTACTCCGCCAGATGATCCGCGACCTCGACTTCGCCGTTGAGCTTGTCGCCTGTCCTATCGTGCGTGAGCCGGATGGCTTGGCGCTCAGTTCACGAAACCGCTACCTCTCGCCACCCGAACGGCAACAGGCACTGATTCTCTCCCGTGCACTGGATGCCGGAGTAGAACAATTCAGCCGCGGCATCCGCGATGCGGCTGCCATTCTGTATGCAGTCAAGCAAGTCTTCGACGCCGACAACAGCACGCGTGTGGATTACGTCGCGCTGGTGGATGCTGCGACCCTGTTGCCGAAAGACACAGCCGGAACGGGAGACCTGCTCGCCGTCGCAGCATTCGTCGGCACCACCCGTCTGATCGACAATCGTCTTCTCTAAAGCAGAAGCCGGGTCAGACCCCGCAGGATTTAGCGTCGGCAGTCGGAACACGGTGCCACACTTCCGTCCGTCCCAGCAGCGAAATTCCGATGAACCCGCGAAGATTCAGCTGGTCGCCGTCTGCAACGATCGTGCCCTGGTAGGTGCGGCCGTTCTTCGGGTCATACAGGTGTCCATCCTGCAGGTGCGTCGGATCAACCTGTTTGAAGCCGTTGCCGATATCCAGTCCGCAGAGTTTGCGGCTGCGCAGCTCGGCCTTGGGATTGTTGTTGTCTTCCCTCTCCGGCGTGGAAGCCGAAAGCTTCACGATCTTCGCACACACATTACTCCCGCACCCATAAATGCGGATCACAGATTGGTTCGGACTCATCCAGTCCCCCATCACGCCACTGGACGTGCCTGCGGCCGAAGCAATGCCGGATGTAGCGAGGAGTATCACGACTGCTGCAATCTTCATTTCATTCTCCAGATTCAATGCTTCGATGCTGTTACTGCACACTGCCGCGCTATCGACCGCGCAAATAACTGCGCTCAATCACGACGTGCCATCTTAATGTGTTCAGGGCTTCTCGATCACGCTGATCTGCCCATTTCGTTCGAGCACGGCATAATCCACTTGGTCCAGCGTACGCAGACCAACGCTGCGTGCTGCCGCCATCACGTCTGCGTGCGACAAACCCATGTTGCGGACAATCTCTGGCGTCCATCTGCCACTCTCAATCAGCAGCAGGGGCGTGCCATCAAAGAAGACAGCACATCGTTTCGAATACTGCTTGAGCCAGCCGACCAGTACGTACATCAGCGCAACACCCGCAGCCGCGTCCACTGCGCTGACCATCGAGAGTTCATCTCCCAGCACCGGGCCAAGGACCACGCCGCCAAGGAAAAAGATGATGACCGTGTCAAAAGGGGTGATCTGCGTGCCCAGCCGCTTGCCCGTAAAGCGCACAGCAAGAATCAGGAACAGGTAGCCGGCCATCCCGCGAAAGACACTGTTCATGGAAGCTCGCCACCCTCAAAAAGGTAGATGCAGGCTCCCAGGCCGGAGGCGGCTTTCCTGCTTGTGTCAGGCGATAATAGGAGCCGGAGAGTGACGATGCCAGGTTGTGAAGCACAGGTATATGAAGGCGTGACGGCCGAGATGCTGGACTGTCTGTCGAACTCGATCGAGAGTGCATTCGGACTGGCGCTGAAAAGTGATAGCGGCTCCGCATCTGCCATGGGAACGACGCTCGAATGGAACTATGACCGGGCCGCCGCGCAGCTGACCCTCACCTGCTCCGCCAAACCCATGTTCCTGTCCTGCGCGGCGATCTACGAGCACCTGGGCAAGATGCTGAACCACTGCCGAAGCTAGCACTCCGGCGGCCCTCCCGGCTCAGGCAGTCATCAGGTCGGCATGCTGCCGATGCCGCGCATCCTGCAGTCCGAACGCATCAGCGACCAGCTCGTAGGAACGCCGGCGGGCTGCATGACTATGCAGGATATTCACCAGCAGCACTTCGTCTGCGGCGTACTCTGCGGCTACTTTGCGGATGCCCTCTTCTACCTGGACCGATGTCCCCAGGATCACGCGGCGGCGTTCCAGCAGGCCGCGCAGCGCCGTAGGATTCTGGCC
>CAZZYN010000035.1:0-37857 GCA_964658265.1 uncultured Acetobacteraceae bacterium
GCTACAATTCGCTACCGAATGGAGCGAAAACGCCAATTAATTGAACAACATGCGGCGCTGCGGGCACTCGAAGCGAGCCTGGAAGCGACGCCGGAAAGAGGCCAGCAATGAGTCATCGGAACCTGGTAATCGCCTACGTCGTGACCTGGGTGATCCAACTATCCTACGGGGGCTTCCTGACGGCTAAGTGGTTCGAGCTAAGGCGGATTGAGAAACTGTATCCAACCTACGACGATATCGGCGACTAGTTTGTTTGGTCGCACGAATGACCGTAGTTAACGATTACGGTACCCACTAGTGCTTAAGTGGTATTTTTCCCGAGATCCGTTTATAAGAGACTCTGGTTGTCGAGGGAGTTACTTCCTCCACCGTTTTTTGCAACACCGAAGCTGAATGGCCCGGCCCCCGCGGCTGGATAAAGACCAAGGCTTCGTCTCTCATGCCTCCCAGTTGGCCGCGGATCAAACCGCGGCCTTCTTTTTTGTCGACCCGACTTAATGGACGCTACGGCCTGGGCCGAGCATTGATGATCCTCTTCGGCACCCTTTACACTGGTGCAGTACACGTCGAGGGAAAGCCATGCTGGTAGTGATGAAGGCGCAAGCGACTGCGGAAGAAGTGACAGCGGTCTGCGAACACATTGAACGACTGGGTTTTCGCGCCCACGCTCTGCCTGGGGCGCAGCGGACGGCGATCGGAATCACCGGGAATCAGGGTAGCATCGACCATGGCAACCTGGAAGAACTATCAGGCGTTGCAGAAGTTATCAAGGTTTCCAAGCCTTATAAGCTGGTGAGCCGTGATGTAAAGGAAGAAGACACAATCATCCGCTTCGCCGGAACGGATGCGAGCATCGGCGGCCGTGATCTGGCTGTTATAGCGGGTCCCTGCTCCATCGAATCCCACGAACAGGCTTTTGCTGTCGCCGAGCAGGTGGCCCGCGCCGGAGCCCAGTTTTTCCGCGGCGGCGCGTACAAGCCTCGCACCTCTCCCTATGCCTTCCAGGGTATGGGAGAAGAGGGTTTGAAGATCATGGCGGAGATCCGGAATGCATTCGGCCTGCGCATCGTGACAGAAGCGATGGACAACGAGTCACTGGAGCTGGTGGAGAAGTACGCGGACGTAATCCAGATTGGCGCCCGCAACATGCAGAATTACTCCCTGCTCAAGAAAGTGGGCAAGACGCGCAAGCCTGTGCTGCTGAAGCGCGGCATGTCGGCCACGCTGGAAGAGCTGTTGATGGCAGCGGAATATGTCATGAGCGAGGGCAACTACGAAGTCATCTTGTGCGAACGGGGTGTGCGCACATTTGTTGACCATACCCGGAACACTCTTGATCTAAGTATTGTCCCTGCAGTGCAGCGGCTGAGCCATTTGCCGATTGTTGTCGACCCCAGCCATGGAACCGGCAAGCGGAACAAGGTGGTGCCGATGGCGCGTGCCGCAGTCGCAGCCGGATGCGATGGATTGATTGTTGAAGTGCATCACCAGCCTGACAAGGCCCTTTCGGATGGCGCGCAATCAATTTATCCGGAACAGTTTGCGGAAATGATGGACGAGTGCCGCCAGATTGCGAAGGTCCTGCGACGCGACATACCGAACGGGATCCATGTGACTGCCGAACCTGGCGGCGCGCTGGCTAACCGTTAGCTTGCGGCCAGTCAGCCGCAGGCGGCAGAACAGACCGAAACAATGAAGAGGCACGAGGCACAATCGGACACGCCACGCCGCCGTGCGAAGTTATCGACTACCTTGTTCAGGCTCGGCGCGGGTAGCCTGCCCCTGTTTGTGGCGCTGGTTGGCTGTAAGCGCCATGACTTCCCTGCCTACACGAGCAACTATCGCGAATACGCCTATGTTTCAAATGGCGGCGAGGGCACGGTGTCTGTGCTGGACCTCTTAAATCTGCGCCAGGACCGCGTATTGAAAGTGGGCGTCACTCCGACTGGCTTGGCAGTGAACCCGGTGCGGAACGAGGTTTATGCCGTGAACAGCGGAAGCAATACGGTGAGTGTGATCGATGCGCTGCGCGGAGAGGTAGTGGCGACAATCCCGGTAAAGAAGACGCCCTACTTCATTGATGTTGATCAAGCCGGCGAACGCGGCTATGTCGCGAACTCAGGATCGAACAATGTTTCGGTATTGGACCTCGCGCAACGCAGGCTGCTGGGACAAATCAGCGTTGGTGACAAGCCAGGCATGGCGATCATCGCGCCAGATGGCAACAGCCTGGTGGTCACAAATGCAGGAAGCGACAGTGTGTCAGTCGCTGATCCGAAAAGCATGCAGGTGCGGGCAACGTTTACAGGCTGCGCAGAACCGACAGATGCGATCGTGACGCCGGAGTCGGCGCGCGCCTTTGTGACTTGTTCAGGCAGTCACCAGGTGATGGCGATCGGCCTGGCCCAGCAGGGGCCGGGAGCGACCCAGACCGAGAAGAAGGATCGGCTGCTGACGTTCCTCGATGTAGGGCTGCACCCCGTACACCTGGCGTTGAAGCCTGATGGGGGCGAAGCATTTGTGTCGAACTTTGACGGCGATTCCATTTCGGAGATAGGCACCTCGGCGACAGAAGTCGGTGGCACCTATGCTGTGGGCTCAGGACCGGTCCGCGGCATAATCAACACGTCTAACACGTTGCTGTGGACTTCCAACTTCCGTGCCGGAACCGTCAGCATTTATAGCATTGATGACGGCAAGCTGGTCGGTTCAGTTAATGTCGGCGATGGTCCGGATGCGCTTGCGTTTTCGAGCGAAGGCCACCTGCTTCTGGTTGTAGACGCGAAGTCCGGTGATGTTGCCGTGATCCGTACGAAGAATCATTCGCTCTTCACACTACTGCCGACGGGCAGGCAGCCGAATGACATCGTAGTGAAGGCGTTCAAGGTCAAACCCTAGTATGGAAGCGGTCTATAGCTGCCGGGCCAGCACCAGAGTGATGTCGTCCGGCTGTTCCTGCTCGCCGATCCAGGTGGTCAGGGCCTGCATAATGCTGTTCGAAATGGTCTCGAGACTGGACGCGCGATTGCGCCTTACGAGGTCGAGGAGACGGTCTTCCCCAAAGTCTCCATACTCGTTTTCAGGTTCGGTAACACCATCGCTGTAGATGACGAGGATGTCGCCGGGAGACATGGTGATGGCGGCCTGCTCGTACTTCATGCCGTCAAGAAGTCCAACCACAGTTCCTCCGCAATCCAGCCGCTTCACTTCATTGTTCGCACACAGTAAGAGTGGTGGCAGCTGCCCGCCGGTGGAATAGGTCAATGACTGGTCAGCACCATCGTAATGCGCGAGGAAAAGCGTGGCATATTTGGCGGCCTGGGTGCTGGTGTACAGATGGCGATTGAGACGCTCAAGCATCTTTGCGGGGTGAGCGAGCAGGTTGGCTTCGCCATCGAGCAGGGGTGCATTGGAATCGCTGTCGCCGTAGCGATAGGCACGTACAGCCGAGTGCAGGCTGGCCATCAGCAGGGCGGCAGAAATGCCCTTTCCACTGATGTCGCCCAGGGCCAGTGCAAGCTGTGAAGAGCCGGTGAGAAGGAAATCGTAATAATCGCCACTGACACCGCGGGCAGGCTTTGAGACACCGTGAACTTCGAGCATCGGCAGGCGGATCTGCCCCTGAGGCAGCAGGTTGCTTTGTACTTCATGCGCGATCGAGAGCTCGGAAAGCAGGCGCTCTTTCTCACGCTGTTGTTCCAGCAGGTGAGAGAGCGAGTTGGACATAGTGTTGAACGAGTTGCTGAGTGCCGCAAGCTGATCTTTGCGGCGGACAATGATGCGATGTTCGAGGTTGCCGCTGTCAATGGCACGGGTAGCGCCGTAAAGATCGCTGATGGATTGCGTAATGGTCCGGCTGAGACCGATGGCCATGATGAAGGCAGTGAGTTCAAGCACGCCGAAGAGAACGGCTATGGTGATCAAGGCATCGCGCACGACGACGCCAAGTTGCACGGAGTTGCCGAAGAGTCGCTGGTAGAGCAGGGTCGGACGCGAGGTGACGTTCAGCAGCAGACGGCTCGGCTCTTTGTGACCGGTCTGCCAGTTGACGATGGCGAGAGGTGCTGTGAAAAGGACGCGACGGTCATAGAAGGTCGCGGCAGGCGGAAGCTTACCACCGGAGAGATGCACCTTGTCGTCATGATCCGAATCGCCGTGCGGCGCCTCGTTGCGGTTGTAGCGAAATTCAGGTTGGCTGGGGTCGTCGTTGACGCGTGTGAAGCCCGGCATGATGCTGATGCTGCCGAGGTTTTTAGCCATCTGCTCAAGCATGGCGCTGCTGACGAGAAGGCTGGATACCAGCACGACCTTGTGCTGACCGGAGACGTGATCATCAACCGCACGAAAGTACAGGTGACCATCATCCATGACCAGCCCATGGAAGCCGGGGGTGGCCCAGGCGGGTGCCTTGATGTCGCTGACCATCACTTTTCCGCCAGTGGTGAGCACAACAGGCAGGCCGTCCAATTCGGCACCGACGGCAAGGGCATGGATATTGGGTGATTTCGCAGCAGTGAGGGCAGCGACAGGGACGCCGTCGGCTGTGGCTGCTTCTTCGGACTCGGGCAGCTCAAGTGTGCGAAGTTTCGGATTAGCTTCAAGTACATGGCCGACGTGAATCGCGAAACCCATGTTCTCGGCGCTCAGCCGCTGCTCCTGCGCATCCAGTTCTGCGGTTGCGGCGAAAGTAGCGAATTGCCCCGAGAAGAGATAGGCGGCGATAGAAGCGAGGGTAACGAAGAGGACAACCGGCGCCAGACCCATGAGCAGGTACGTGACGATGAGGCGGTTGCGCACATGCCACAGCAGGTTGCGGAAGGTCCAGCGCCAGACAAGGATGATGGCGAAGACAGTAAGTGGTACAGAGAATAGAAAGAGGAAGACGTCAGCAGTGTCGCCGCGCCAGAGATGCATGACCCGCAGCGAGATGAGCAGGAGAACGAGGGCGCCGAGCCAGAAGGTGGAGCGGGCGACAAACCCTGCGGGAGGATTACGGCGCAGGCGGCGTGCAACGGCGTTCTCTGCTTGGCGCAGGTAGCTGGGCATCTCGACGTGAGTGTATCAGCGTGAGGCACGACGTGCCGTGTCGGTAAGCTCAGGGCAGTGCGCGAGCGTTGCTTCTGCGAGCCAGGAATTTACAACAGCGGGGCTGCTGCCGGAGCGGCCGCTGCGTCTGCTGCTTCGCAGGCGAGTCTACGGGTGTACCGGGTCGCCGAGAAATGAGCGCCGGCCAGCAACAGCAGTCCACTAAGGAACGCCCACATCATCAGGCTTACCGAGATGGAGAACGGCCCGTAGACTGCGTGAAAATCGAGCAGGGGCAGTAACAAAATGTAGAGCAGCTTGGCCAATTCCCACAGCAAGCCGGTGACGATGGCACTGGGCAGGACGGCGCGTACTGGAAGCTTTCGGTTCGGAAGAACCCAGTAAATGATGAAGAACAGCATCACGCTTGAGATGGCCGCAGTGATCTGCAAAAGCCAATGCGCCATGAAAATGAAGACCACGTTATGAGTGTTTCCGAAGAAGAGCAAACGCATCAGGGATTGCTGCGAGGCAGTAAACGCCACAGAAAGCAGGGTGAGTGTCCCGATAGTGAGAGCGAGGCAGAGAGCGATCAGCTGGTTCATCAGGTAAGAGCGGTTTTTCCGCACGCCCCAAACCTGGTTGAGCGCTACTTCGAGAGGCAGAAAGACGCCAGTGGAGGAAACCAGCAGCATGATGACAGAGGCGATTTGTACCCCGCTCTTGGCGTTGGCGACGATGCTCATATTCTTCACGACAAATTCCTGCCCGGCGGGCAGGAAGTAGCGAATCTCGTCGCCTATGACGCTTTCCATCGCGCGCGAGTGAAAGACCTGGCGGGCAATCGTGAACATCATCACGATAAAAGGAAAGAGCGAGAGGATGGCATTGGCGGCGACACTGAAAGCGTAGGTATGGACCTCGGTCTGCGCAAGATAGCGGGCAAGCGCTGCAAACTGTGCCAGAAGGCTTTCATCCTGCAGCGTGACTTCATCCTGCGCGGAATGCGCGGCTTCCCCCAGAGCCGGTAGAACAGGCGGCCTGGAAGATGGTGCATTCGGCAAAATCGATAGCACGCTCATAGTATCCAGCCTGATTCGACCACGCGCCGCGAGCAAATGCACTGCGTCTTGCGGGGCATACCGAGCTGAGATCAGGAGGAGTATCCCCAGACGACCGCGAGACAGGCGTTTGCGGCATGGTTTACAGCGGCTTCCTTTTTGTTGCAACTTACTTTCGGATCTAAATTTAGTGTTGCCTTTCGGTAGAAATCCTGCCATAAAAATAGACAACGGCAGTCTCAACGAGCTGCCGGCAGTACCGTTCTGGAAGGCCGTTTTGATGTACTTGTCCCACCGTTCGAGAAGTGTTTTCAAAGCAGTTCGAGCTATCGCCGCCTGATCGCGCCGATAGCTTGTCGTGTTTTTGGGACATGCTTCGAGAAACTAAAACAGCGGAGCTAAGGAGTTCACGTGAAGGAAAATGGCGTAGTTAAGTGGTTTAATGGCGCAAAAGGATATGGTTTCATCCAGCGTTCGACCGGAGAAGATGTATTTGTTCACTTCTCGGCGATCCAGGAGAATGGCTATAAGACATTGAACGAAGGCGAACCAGTCGAGTTTGAGTGTCAGCAGGGTCCGAAGGGCCTGAACGCAGCAAACGTCAGCCGCAACAGCTAGATCTGTGTGGCCGAAAACTCTAAACAATGCTTTACGTTCAGGCCTTCCCTTCGCAGGAAGGCCTTTCTATTTGGCCTCGCCACCGTTTAACACAGGAGCAGCCTCGCGGATCTGGATGAGAGCCCGCTGCGCAGTGTCGCTTAACACCGGATCGTCAACTAAACTCCACTCCTCAAGCTTCTTCTTGAAGCGCTGGTCTCCACTGTTACCCATAGCGATGGCAACGTTTCTCTGCAGGCCCTTGAGCTTCGCACGCTTGATCGGTGATCCCTTGAAGTACTTGTTGAAGGAGGCTGAATCAAGTTCTGCGAGCCAGGACAGATCAGGATTGACCAACTCGGGACGGACATGAAACGCGGCGTCTTCCGTGACAGGCGCTCGACGATTCCAAGGGCAGACATCCTGGCAGATATCACAGCCAAAAAGCTGGCGTCCGATCTTTGCGCCAAGGGACGGGTCAATGGCGCCACGCTTCTCGATAGTCAGATAGGAAATACAGCGACTCGCGTCCATCTCGTGCGGCGCGATCAGCGCATCGGTAGGACAGGCTTCGATACAGCGACGGCAAGTGCCGCATCGGTCGGCCGGCAGGTTGAGAATGGCCAGCTCGCGATCTTGTGCTGGTACTTCATACGAAGTGACGATGACACCGAGAAACAGCCACGAACCGAGCTGCTGGTTGAGGATGCAGGTATTCTTGCCCGTCCACCCGATGCCGGCCATATGGGCATACGCGCGTTCGATGACAGGGCCGGTATCAACGTAGCTCCGCGCCTGGTCAAAAAGCAGCAGGCTCTTGAGGCGGTCTTCGAGTGAACGGAGACGTTTCAGCAGGACGTCGTGATAATCCGTCGGCGTAATGTCGCCATTCTCATCCCTGGAGCCGGACCATGCGTACCGTGCCATCCATCCGGTTCCTGGAGGCGCGGGATCAATCGAATGCGGAGCCTCGGCGTTGTAATTGACAGCGCATACCACGACACTCCTGGCCCAGGGAAAGGCGGTCTCGATGGACGAACGAAGCAGCTGCTGGTGTTCGTCACGACGTTTGAGATAGTCCATCTCTCCTGCGTGCCCAGCGGCGATCCATTCTTCCAGATAGTCGGCGCGCTGCGTAGAGTCAGGCACACCATCGAGTGAGACGATTCCGGCCAGGTCAAAGCCCTCAGCTTGCGCCAATTTGAGCACAGCCTGGTTCAGGTCAGTCATCGCTTTGCGCGCTCTGAGGCAGGGCGATGTATTCGCCTGCTTCGTCGTGCAGCTGCACACCTGTGAGCCCGAGCAGCCGCGCCTGTTGCAGAAGAAAGATCAATTTGTGTGCCGCGGCGGCAGGACTCAGTCCATTGGCGTGAATGTTGGAGACACAATTTCGTTCAGCATCGGTTCGGCCAATCCGGGGATTCAAGGTAAGGTAAGCACCAAGCGATTCTGGAGTAGTGAGGCCGGGCCGTTCACCCAGCAGGACGAGAACTGCGGATGCGTGCAGCAACTCGCCAATCTCATCGCCGAGAGCCACTCGCGCATGGGTAGCGATAAGCACAGGATTACGAACGGTGATCCCATTGTGAAGCAGCGCTGCCAGCACCGGCGCGGCGTAGCGGACTGGTGCGCCGGCGGAAAGTCCATCGCCGATGACGACGCAAAGATCTTCCGGCAGCGCCGGCGGCTGCGTGCATAGCAGCAGACGGTCCTGCTCAGCGAGGCGGCGACCTGCATCCGGACGCCGAAGGTAGGTTGCGCGATCGGGCACACTGCTCCGGACTTCTTCTGTCCCCAGGCCAAGCTCGTTCAGATCGGCAACGATGCTCGATGTTTCCAAAGCGAGATGCACAGCGTCACGGGCAAGAGCCTGGGCTGTTTCAAAGTCGAGGACTGCCTTGGTTGGTAACGCGTCGCCACTGCGGCCGATGACGATGCGGGCCTGTGTGAGGGTTTGCAGTGACTTCCACAAGTCACCTGCCGTCGAAGCTGGACGGAGGCCGCTCATGTGGTCTGGAGCAGGTCGCCGGCCGCTGTGAGCAGGCGGCTGGAACTCGCCGTTAAACGACTGTCCGCCAGCTCTCCTGTGTCGTCGGTGACTCCTGTTAAGCGCAGCCATTGTTCAAACTCCGGCGCACGCTTCAGACCAAGAGCCCGTCGGACATACAGCGCATCGTGGAACGAGGTGCTCTGATAATTCAGCATGATGTCGTCGGCTCCCGGGACACCCATGATGAAGTTGACGCCTGCAACACCGAGTAGAGTCAGCAGTGTATCCATGTCATTCTGGTCTGCCTCAGAGTGATTCGTGTAACAGATATCGCAGCCCATGGGCAGGCCGAGCAGCTTGCCGCAGAAGTGATCTTCAAGTCCGGCGCGGATGATCTGTTTACCGTCGTAAAGATACTCAGGTCCGATGAAGCCCACGACAGAATTGACCAGCAGAGGCTGAAATTCGCGTGCAACGGCGTAGCTGCGGGCCTCGCAGGTCTGCTGATCCAGCCCGTGATGAGCATTGGCGGAAAGCGAACTTCCCTGCCCGGTTTCGAAGTACATGACGTTGTTGCCAACGCTTCCCCGCTTGAGGCGCAGCGCGGCATCCTGGGCCTCTCGCAACAATGCGATGCTGATACCGAAACTCTGATTAGTCGCCTCGGTTCCGCCGATGGACTGAAAGACAATATCTACCGGAGCGCCAGCCTCTATAGCAGCGATCGTGTTGGTCACATGCGTGAGAACACAGGATTGTGTCGGAACGTCGAAGCGAGTGCGGAAGTTGTCCAACAACCGGAGGAGCTCTACTACGGCATTTGGATTATCGCTGGCCGGATTGATACCGATCACAGCATCGCCGGCACCATACATCAGCCCGTCCAGCACAGAGGCTGCGACACCGCGTGGATCGTCGGTTGGATGATTGGGCTGCAGACGGGTTGAGAGTGTGCCGGAAAGTCCAAGAGTGTTGCGAAAGCTGGTGACGACCCGGCATTTGCGGGCGACAGCAATTAAATCCTGGTTGCGCATGAGCCGGGTGACAGCGGCTGCCATTTCAGGCGTAATGGCTCGTGTCATCGTCCGCAGAAGCTCAGTATCCGTGGAGTGTGAGAGGAGCCAGTCACGAAACTCCCCTACGGTCAGATGGCGGATCGACTGGAAAGACTTAGCGTCGTGTTGTGCCACGATGAGGCGGGTAACTTCGTCCGTTTCATACGGGACGAGGTGCTCATCGAGAAAATGAGCGATGGGCAACTCCGCGAGCGCCATGCAGGCGGCCATACGCTCCTGCCGTGTGTCTGCCGCCAGTCCGGCAAGTGCATCTCCCGAGCGTTCAGGCGCCGATTTAGCGAGCAGCATGCGGAGATTGTCAAAGCTGAATCGCGTGCCGCCGATGGTGTGCGCGTAGACCAATGAACTCCCGATCCTGAGCCGGGCTGGCTGCGCGGCGTGGCATTTGCTGCAGATTACCATGTGACTTCAAGCAGGCCCGCCGTGAAAGATGAGATCGGGTTTTCCGAAGCACTGTGCCTTTGTTATGATGCGCGAGCAAACGTTTTCAGAGAGGTTTGATCATGGTTTCCAGATTTCTTGCCGCGTCCGCGCTTCTGCTTTTCTCATTCATGGGCACGCTTCAGCGTAGTGATGCCCAGACAGCGCCGAAGGCCACGCTGAAGCTTGATCTGCAGACGCCGCGGGCCAAGGCGAGCCCCACCCTTTACGGACTGATGACCGAGGAGATCAATTTTTCCTACGATGGCGGACTTTACGCCGAAATGGTGCGAAATCGCGCATTCCACGATGGACGGAATGAGCCAGCTTACTGGTACCTGATCCAGGACGGCACAGCAAAGGCATCGATTGCGATGGATCCGACAAACGGACCGAGCGAAGCGCTGCCGATGAGCCTGAAGATCAACGTGCAGAGTGCAGACCCTACCAACAAGGCAGGGGTGCTGAACGAGGGCTACTGGGGTTTCGCACTACAGCCGAATACGGTCTACAAGGGATCCCTGGATGCGAAAGCGAATGCAGAGATGGGTCAGCTGACGATTGAGCTGGTGAGTGACGATACCGGCAAACCCCTCGCGACAACTACGGTGACGGGGATCGGCGATGCCTGGCGACCGTACACTTTTCAGCTGACCACAGCGAAGATTACACCGTCTTCGCGCAACCATCTTGCGTTGAAGTTTGAGCATGCCGGGACTGCGTGGATCGACCTGGTTTCACTCTTCCCGCCCACTTACCGTGACCGCGCCAATGGCAATCGGATCGACCTGATGGAGAAGATGGCGGCGATGAAGCCGTCGTTCCTGCGATTCCCCGGCGGAAATTACCTTGAGGGCGACGACATCTGGGATCGATACGAGTGGAAGACGACGATCGGTCCCCTGGTGGACCGTCCGACGCATCCGAGTCCCTGGCGCTACCATTCCTCGGATGGACTGGGCCTGCTGGAATTCTTTAACTGGTGCGAAGACCTGCAGATGCGACCGCTGCTGGCTGTGTATGCGGGCTACTCCATGAAGCAGGAGCATATTGAGCCGGGTCCGAAGCTCGAACCATATGTTCAGGACGCACTTGACGAGATTGAATACGCGACTGGGAGCACAGACACAAAATGGGGTGCGGTTCGCGCAAAGAATGGCCATCCTGCACCCTTCCATCTCGACTACGTGGAAATAGGTAACGAGGACTGGTTCGATCGCTCGGGAAGTTACGAGGGACGTTACGCTCAGTTCTATAAAGCAATCAAAAGCAAGTATCCGCAGCTGCAATTGATTGCAACGATGCCGTTGAAAAACATGAAGCCGGACGTGGTAGACGATCATTATTATCGGCGTGCGTCGGAATTTTTTGACGATGTTCACCACTACGATGCGATGGACCGGAATGGCCCGAAGATTTTCGTGGGAGAGTGGGCGACGCGCGAGGGTACACCCACTCCCAACTTCGGTGCTGCTCTGGGGGATGCCGCATGGATGACTGGCATGGAACGCAACAGCGACCTGATTGTGATGGCCGCATACGCACCTCTGCTGGTGAATGTAAATCCGGGCGGTATGCAGTGGGAGACGGATCTAATTGGCTACGATGCCATGAGCAGCTATGGTTCGCCGGCATATTATGCGCAGGTCATGTTCGACTCTTACCTTGGAAGTGAAATTGTCAAGGGTGAGCTAAATGGGGCAAATCCCAGGGTGTTCTACTCCGCGACTTACAGCCCGGACAAAGGCACGCTCTACCTGAAGCTGGTCAATGGCTCGTCTGTCGCCCAGCCGCTGACACTTGATCTTGCCGGCGCAGCGCATCCACCGACCAGCGGTAAACTGATTCGTTTAAACGCCAGCAACACACACGAGACCAATACACTGGCCGACCCTATGCGGATCAAGCCAGTGGAATCAAAGCTGACGGACGTAGGCGGCAACTTCGAGCACGTGATGCCGCCTTATTCAATCGATGTACTTGTACTCACGATGAAGTAACCGAGGTTCTGCTGATGTTAAAGCCAGGGCACCTGCTCAATCCTGCAATTCGGGAGCTGCTGTCCCGCATACGTCACACGAATAAACTGGTTATCGCCGACCGCGGCTTTCCATACTGTCCGCAAATCGAGACGATCGATATCTCACTGGTGGATGATGTGCCGTCTGTGCTGCAGGTGCTCGCAGCGATCAAGGCCGAGTGGATCTTCGGCAAGAGTTTTATGGCTGAAGAGTTTAAGCGCGTGAACACCTCGACTACGATTGAGGCTTTTAAGGGGGGGCTGCTGGGCAGCGAGACGCAGTATGAGGCACATATTGACTTTAAGAAGCGCGTGCCGGAATGTATCGGGCTGATCCGTACCGGAGATACGACCCAGTATGGCAACATCATCCTCGAATCAGCCT
This sequence comes from uncultured Acetobacteraceae bacterium, assembly GCA_964658265.1. Lineage (GTDB taxonomy): Bacteria > Acidobacteriota > Terriglobia > Terriglobales > Acidobacteriaceae. The sequence goes on from CAZZYN010000035.1 coordinate 12,575, forward strand.
GACCATCCTCAGAAAGCTGTTTTCTCTCGGAACAGTTGGTACGCGTCAGTGTACGTCCGCGCGCGCACTCAGCTGCACGGGAAGACTACTGCCCTCGAAGGAAAGCCGGGAAACATGCTCTTTTGAGCGAGGATTGTTGGCGGGTACAGTCATGATTTCTGATACCTGGGTTACAGGCTTGCCTGATGGTTGCGGCTGCTGCGCCAGCCTTTGAATAACTCTGCCGATGAAGCCACCGTGAGCCCATGGATTGAGCCTTGTGTAAGTTTCATGCCAGTTTTCGAGCCGAGTGACGATAGCTGAACTTTTCACTTCATTCGTTTTTGCGCCCGTATTGAAGCCTTGCGGTTGCATGTACATTGACTCCTGACTGATCAGAGATGGTTCTATGTGGCGAGTGGTTCGTTAAGCATGCTTAGTTTGAACAGCTTTTCGCATCCGCAACATGCCCATTCAGTGTCAGTACCAGCAACGCGCTGATCGAAACTTTGGAGTACCTGCGCCGCCAGGAATTTCTGTCACGCCGCGCTCCCTAAGCCACACTCAAAAAGCACGACGTAGATGAAACGTGAGTGGACAGGATCCGGCTTATTGAGGATTAAGTCATGCGGCGGCGTTTCTGCACCAACGAATCTTGTTCGATAATTATTTTGAGCCCACAGACTTATACATCGCCAAGTCATTTGCTTGTGACCGAATGGATTGTGACCGGGCCGATCAGGCCGGACGGTAACAGCGGTGAAGCTGCCGTGTAAGGCTTGGTGTCGGCAAACGTATATTTGACCATCGCGTTCGGCTGCTGGTCACCAATGAGCCTGTTGACCCAAGCGTTGACTACTCTGATGACGAGTCGATTGTCGCCGGGTTTGATCACTCCTGTGACATCTACCCGATAGGGCGCATGCCAGACCACCCCCAGAGACTTTCTATTCAACGTGATCTCCGCCAGGTTCTTGACGTCTCCCAGGTCGAGATACAACCTGGCTCCCGGCCTGATCCAGTCTGCGGACGCCTGGATCGTCTTGCTGTACGTTCCTGCGCCGGAAAAATACTTCACCCCTGGGTCGCGGCTTTCAGTCCAGGAGATGAGCTGCTCCATGGACCTTGATTGAGGAGCTCCACGACCTGCTTGGAAGCTCACCGTCCACGGACCATTCAGCGGGGTCACAAGGGTGTCCGTCTGCGCAGGCAACGTGCGGGAGGGTTCAGAGGCTTTCGAGCGGAAGACAACAAACACGGTTCCCCAAGGCTCCAGTTGCAGAGGAACGGTCGTGTGATCACCTTTGATCGAGTAGGACACAGCCTCTGTCCGGCCAGTTTCGGCGTACCAAAGCTCCGGAGTCTTCCCGCTAACGCGAAACGTTGCATTTACGGTCGAGGCCTGGTCACCACGATTATCGACAAAATAAATGTCTGCATCGGTGGTCCTGCGATGGACAAACAGAACCTGTTGATCGTTCTGCGGCTTGCTGTAATCGAAGTCAGGACCAACCTGTAGCTGCTTCAGAGCTGCCTCTGCATTCAGACCTGCGTAGACTTTCCCTTTTCCAACTGAATGCATACCTGTGCCGTTGCCAAAGAGTTCGTCTCTCAACTTTTTGAACTCAGCACTGTCGTCTGCGAGGCTCGGTGTGTCCGTCGGCCGGGTTCCTGCCACAACAGCGCCCCGCTCCACAAGCTTGTAGAGAGCGCGCAATACTGGCAGCGACATGTGAGCACTGTATGGATCTAAGACGAGTACTTTATACGTCATGCCTGACCGAGTGGTGATGCGGCCTTCCGATGCATTCAATTCATGAATCAGGCCGTCAGCATTGATGTAATCGAAGCCGTAGCCCTTCGGGACATCCGGTGCTTTCTGATCAAAGATTGCCGTCAGGTTCGAATCCTCGCCGTAGAAATAGAGGACGTCTGCAGCAAACCTGCCTTGCTGCAGCAGGAAGGAGTTCCGCGAAAGGTAATCGATCCAGACGTGTGCATCTTCAGCCCAGGTTTCGTTGCGATTGAACCACTGGCCACAAGGACCAAGCGTCAAGCCAGGGGCTTTATCGATAAGAGGCTGATGCGCAGACTCATGAATGACGAAGCGGTTAATGCCGTTTAGGAACTCCTGATCGGCTGTCGGCTTAAGCGTAGAGGGGGACCATGCCCAGGCTGCAGCCGGGGTGCACGAAGTCATCGACTCTGCGGCAGCGAGATTTTGACCATAGATATGAGCCACTGATGCCGACTCGCGATCATCTGCGTTGTAGCCGAAGGTGTCCTTATTCATACCGGGCATCTGCACCCACATCGCACTCATGGGGATGTCATCCAGTTTTTTAACTTCCATTCCATCCGCGATGAAGGCACGCCCGCTCTCGTGCGATTCGCCGTAGTGGCCCATGCCACGCTCTTTGATCGAGGCCTGTACTTGTCCGTAATGTTCATCGGCAGTCAGATCAGCGATGGTCTTGCGCAGATCCCAAAGGAACTGATCGCTCGCCTCAGCGCTTTCGACGATGCGTCCCGTGAGAACCGGCAGCCACGGATGAGGATCATAGCCGCGATGTCTCGTAAATTCAGCAATCATGTCATCCGTCCAGTTCTGAGCGCCGGCTTCCCAACTGTCGGTGACGACGTAGCGGATGCCCCGCTTCCCCATCATGCTGACACCTACCGTGTCTTTATAGCTGCCGAGATAACCATCCATATAGTGCTTAACGTAGCGGGCATTAAGCTTGTCCACCTCCAGGCCCGTGGCTTCTTTGGTGGCCGGATGGTTGGCAATGCCCAGCAGAGAATATCCGATGCGAAGCACCAGCCAACTGCCTGCAGGAGGAGTCCAGTCGAGCGTGCCGTCCGGCTTCATCTTGCCCGTCAGATTTATGACGTCGGTCTTCCGAATCACGTCGCTCGATGAGACGGGCTCAGTCGCAAATTGGTAGAGATCTGGATACTGATTGAATGCAGCTTTTTCTTCAAAACGATTCACACGCGCACCCGCATGCAGCACGATCTCTGATACGAAAGCTTCAGTCGGGGCCTTGGGAGGTGCTGCGTCTCCGCTCATATCTGCAAAGGGGTTTGCGGGAATGGGCAGAGTTTTAAAAGTGACGCGGAAATACTTTGCAGTCACCGGAGCGAAAGCCAGGGTATGTTCGGTAGCGCCATTCTTGGGGATACCGACCACAACGCGATAATTCTTGCCGTCATCGCTAGCTTCAAGGGCCTGACCGCTATCGCCGCCAGGCGGCAGGAACGCATCGAAGGCACCCTTCGAGGAAGCCACAATAGTGATCCCGCGGATAGCCTGTGCCTGCGGGTATTCGAACTGGATCCAGGCTTTTTCACCGATTGGAGCCTTTGGCAGGCCTACAGTCTTTACCAGATCGCCATCGCTCAGCAACGCTCCATTAATGGCGCCGCTGCTGGATGTGATCGTCGGCCGCAACGTTGCAGCTGTCACCTCCGCCGGTGGGATCTTGAAGGCAACAACTTCGCTGTCCGCATAGAACTGAGGCGGCACAAACGGCGTACCCAACGATCCACCGATGTCTTCGGTTGGCAGGTTCTGAAAAGCACCGGTATTGGAAGGCGGGTGAGCCAGCGTACCCTTGAAGGGCTTGCCTCCTTCCATGCGCGTCTCACTCCAGACGTACTTTTTCATGGCCTCTGATGCCGGGACCCACGGGCCTCCGGTCTCACTCCAACCCGGTGAACCCGCGATAGCTTCTTCCATGCCGAGCTGGTCAGCCAGTGTAGTTGCGTACTTGAAAGCATCCTTCCACTCAGGAGTCATGTAGGGCAGGCGCTTGTCCACGACCTGCGGTGTGAAAAGAGCAGCGTCAAAGTTTTGAAAGCCTGCAAGCCCAGCGCGGTGCATCCACTCTTCGTCAAGCTTTATGCCTTCCCTCGTGATGTTTCCATTCATCCAGTGCCACCAGACACGCGGCCTTGCACTGGCCGGCGGGTTCTCGAATCCGTTTTTCAGAGCATCCGTTTGGGTGGATCCGGTGGTCGTGACCGCGGCGAGAAGAAGGAGCTGCGCGGTGCAGCGAAGTGCAACTTTGAATTGGTTCCAGCGGTGTACGGATGTCTGCATCATCACTTCGTCTCCAGAGCGTTGTTCCGGCTGTCGTGCAGGCTGTGGTGCTGCGTTGGAAACAGCCTGTTTCCCTTGCGAAACAATTTCTCTGCGGGATAATAGACCGCAGCACAGAAGACCGGCAACAACCGATTGCGAGGGGTTGGATCTGCGAAGCAAAGGAGCGGACAGCAACTGACTGTCGCTCGCCTGTACAGAGCTGCGGATCTTTGCGCCTCCCTCTGAATAGTTACGGATTGTTATCTTTACTTTCCTTTGAGAGAAGCGTATCAAAGGTATGTCATGAACCCGGTCGATCCCATGAACAGTCTCGCTGCCGTTTCCTTCGAAGATCTTTTACGGCTGCATCCGGACGAACAGAAAGCTCATGGCATCGTTGCCACGGCCGCCGAGATCGCGCAACAACCTGATACATGGAAGTCCACGCGAGCGATTATCCACAGTCATGCCGACGCACTTCGTGCGTTCCTGAGCGAGGCAGGTATGGATGGTCCTCTGCCCCAGCGTCCAACCGTCATTCTCACCGGCGCGGGTACATCTGACTATATCGGGCAGTCACTCTCTCTACTTCTGCGTACCAGTTGGCAGACTGAAGTTCTGGCGATTGCGAGCACCGACCTGCTCGTGAACATGTCGGGCCTTGTCTTGCAAAAAAAGCATTATGTTGTTCTTTCTTTTTCCCGGTCAGGTGACTCACCGGAAGGTGTGGCGATTCTGGAGCAAATGCTGCTCCGGTATCCTTTGATTCGCCACCTCGTTATAACCTGCAACCCCGATGGCCGTATGGCGGCTATCGCCCGCGAGCAGCCCGGAGCATACTGCATTGTGCTTGATGACGCAGTGAACGACCGGAGCCTTGCCATGACGAGTTCATTCACTAACATGGTGCTGGCTGGTCAATGCATCGCTCACCTGTGGGACGAGGAGCCCTACGCCCGCATCTTCGACAGCATCACCAAAGCAGGACGCAAGATGCTTTTGCTGGGCGCGGAAACTGCGCGACGACTGGCACTCAATCCACCGTCCTATGTCTGCGTTCTGGGTTCGGGCGCGCTGACCGCTGTTGCCCGTGAGTCCGCCCTGAAGATTTTGGAGATGACTGCGGGCGGCGTCAAGACTATGTCCGAGTCGATTCTGGGTCTGCGGCATGGGCCCATGTCGGCCTTAGACAGGCAGACGCTGCTGATCTGCTACGCGTCGAGTGATGAACGGCGCCAGTTGTATGAAGCGGACCTGCTGCGTGAGATCGGTAGTAAGGACATAGTCGCAGAGAGCATCGTGGTGGGCCCAGCGAGCGATGCAAATTTTGCTGGCTGCAGTGATCAATACCTGGCGCTGGCTGCCGATGTACCTGACATGTACCGTCCAGCCGTAGATGTCATTTTTGGGCAGATGCTGGGCTTCTACTTTTCACTTGCTCTGAATCTGAAACCGGATTCACCCAGTCCCAGCGGCATCATCAGCAGGGTCGTCGCAAAATTTGCTATCCACGGCTGAGTGACTGCCCCAAGGTGATCCGCGCGCGATCGCGCCCGATGGATTGCTACGGTTCTGACAGCACTAATCTGGCTGATCAAAAGCAAGGCCACGGTTGCGTCCACGCAGCCAGTGGAGCACGAGCCCAATCACGATCCATGTAAACCCCAGCAACTGGGCACTGTGGCCAAGGTTGAGCCAGATGAAAGCACTCACAAGCAGACCGGCAAGGGGGATGCCAAGAGGCAACAAAACCTTTTCGCCCGAACGAAATCTGTAGTGCACCATGGCCGCGGTGTTCACGCCCATAAATGCGATGAAGGCTCCGAAATTGAGTAGCTCTGCGCCACGCTCATAAGTCAGGATGAACACACCGATGAGGGTCAGAGCACCTACCAGCAGCACATTATTGCGAGGAATTGCAGTAGCTCCACTTAACTCACCAAAGAACCGCGAGGGCAGCGCTCCGCCGCGACCCATCCCGTACAGCAGGCGTGCGGCTCCGAACTGCGCGGCCATGCCTGATCCCATGTTTGCAATCAGCAGGGTACCGTTCAACAATTGGAACAGGAAGCGGCCGCCGACCCGGCGAGCTACGTGCACATACGCTGTGTCGACGAGCGAATCCGCGAAGGGGCCGTGGTATGGCCACACAAGTTGTGCCACGTACACTTCCACGGCTGAAAGAATGCCGATGATCAGGCACGTGAAGACAGTTGCCAGCATGATGTTCCGGCGCGGATTCTCAACCTCTTCCGACATGGTCGAGATACCATCGAATCCGATATATGTCAGTACAGCGATCGAGGTTCCGCGGAAAAGACTCGCCGGCGAGAAGGTGGATGCGTCGTAAAACGGAATCAGCCATTGCCCTCCGATCGGTCTCGCCACCAAAGCTAGATAGCGGACCGCGTATGCAAGCAGGACAACCACGACGAGGCTCATGCCGACCGCCAACACTGCATTCACGCGTCCGGATGCTTTCACGCCGCGAAGGTTAAGCAATGTAAAGAGAAGTACAAATGCGACCGCCCATGCCGCGTACGGCACTTGTGGCAATATGTTCCGGGCGGCAGCGCTGCACCAGATAGCACAGATTATGGGATTCAGGATGTAATCCATCAACATGGACCAGCCGACAACGTAACCGGCGAGCGGATTCAGTTCTTTGCCGACGTAGGTATAAGCCGAGCCGGCACTCGGATAAATTCGAGCCATGCGGCCATAACTGACAGCAGTGAACAGCATAGCTACCATCGCGATCAGGATGGTAGTGACAACGTGCCCGCGCGCTACATTGCTTACGACGCCGTAAATGCCCATTGGCGCAGTCGGCTGGATGATCACAATTCCGTAGACGACGAGATGCCAAAGCTTGAGCGATCGCTGCAATGAGCGTCGTTCGCCGTCCGGGATCTGCTGTGTCACCACCGTGCTCATGACAACCTATCTTGGCGATTGATTGTATCGTCGCTTATCGGCAGGAGCATACTTGGTAGCAACGTAGCCCGAGATACTGATGCTGCGCATGTACTCGCCAATTAGCCCATCGATGCCAGTAGCTCGGACTTTCACCTGAAACGAACCAGCGTGTGTATAGGCATGTGTTGTAGTTCGTCCGTTCAGAGCGATGCCGTCTCCAAAATCCCAAGAGTAGTCGACGATCGCTTCATCCGTCGAGGCTGGCTCAGCAGTGAACTGCAAGGTCTCGCCAGCCTTGCCGTCTGCATCCACATGTATGACGACCGCCGGCGGTTTCGCCTTGTAGGACTGATTAATCACCTTCAGCATCCTGACGGAATGCGCTGGCTGTGTGACTTCGATGGTGCCGGCCTTAGCCACCGTATGTTTCGCCTCGGAACCTTTTACATTCAAAATATCCTCAGTAGTGTATGAGCCTTCCGGAAGCCCGAGGTCAGATAGCTTGAGCGAGTGACTGCGGTTTCCATCTGTCCAGTTGAAAATAGTCAGCATGGATTCACGGGTATTCTCTTTCAACAGAAAGAGACTCGGCTGCCCATCTTCCCTGCTGTAAGTCATCAGGTCAAGCGGAACGGAAGCGCGGCCAAGTTTTGCCATGTGGATCAAGTCCTGATTTTCCACAAGTGACATACGCTCCCCCGATTCTCCGAGGGTGGGAAGGTCGTCGCCGATTTCGTACAGGCCGCCGGAAATTGCAGAGAGGGCGATGGACACAGCAGCCTCATCGAAGGAGAGCGGCTTGGCACCTCCATGCCAGTTTTGATCATCAACGGTCTGTGTAGAAACAGAAAATGCGTCCGGATCAGCAAGGAAATAATTGCGATTCATGTAGTATCTGGCTGCAATGCCACTGGCCGCATCTTTACTTGAAGAAAACGTGTGGCCAGTATCCTGTGAGATCCTCCCCATATCGACCAGTCCGACGGGATTTAATAATTCACAGCCGTCCTTGTCCAGCAGGACGTCGTCGCCTACCGCCCTGCGCACGGTTTCTATGCCGATACGCTGCGCTTCGAGTGCGGTGGTATGAGGTTTGTAGTAATAGCCTTCAACGGCGCTGTCTTCCATGAAGTCCATCTTTATGTAACGTACGCCCCAGGCGACAAGGGTCTGATAGGTGTGCGTAAGATATTCCTGGGCTCCCGGATGTGTGGTATCGAGCGCATACAACTGGTCTACATCATCCGTCACTTTGCCAAGGTGAATTGGCTTTCCGTCTGCGTTATGAACAAGCCATTCCGGATGCTGCTGATAGACATAGGACCGCTCCGATACTTCAAACGGCGCCGTCCAGATTCCTGGTGTCAGACCCTGCTTCATGACTTCCCGCTCAAGCTGTGCTACGCCCTCTGGAAACAGGGTCGCATCCGGCGTCGCATATTCTCCACGTGCAAATTGATAACCCTCGTCCATGTGAAAGAAGCTATAGCCTAGTGTTTTCAGATGGGCACCAAGCCACTGTGCATTCGTGATGGCTGTCCCCTGGTTCAGACCGAAATAGTAGGCCGTCCAGCTCCACCATCCAAGCGGAGTAGGTGCTGAGACACGCGCATGGTGAAGGTCGCGGATCATTCTTGCGTATGTATCAAGCTGATGATGATAGTCGCTACTGATACTTACGAGCATGCGCTCTGAAGCAAGGGAGGCCCCAGGTGCAAGGGGAAGGCTTAGCTCCACGCGATCGGACGCGGGTGCATGTTCGAGAGAGTTCTCTTCGAGCAATTCGGTTGTTCCAGTGGAATCTACTTCATAAGACTGTGTGTCCGTGCTTTTTACCCCGGCCATGCGCAGTCGCAAGACGCTCAAATACTTCTCGGATGTCAGAGCTCCGATGAACCAGCTTCTGCCGCTTTCGCGGTTATAGATGAGCTGAACACCAACCGCACGATGTACTTCCTTTTCAGCGTCAGCAAGATCACGGATCTGCATAGCTGGCCGGTCTTCACTAAAGCTGTCAGAGAGTACACGGTCCGCCTTCGCAGAACCACCCAGATTGAGCAGCCTTTCGCCTTTGCTTTCAATTATCCGGAACGCCTGAACACTACTGGCTTCGAATGCATTGTTCTGCGCGATCACCTGCATCTCGGCGAATGGAGCATCGCCGTACAGCAGGAGGCGGATCTCGAGGTCTGGAAGATCCCTGCGTCCGGTGTAGCGCAGCGTCCAGACCTTCCCTTTCCCCAAGACTCCACTCTGCGTCTTGCTGCTTACTTCATGTTTCGGATAATCGGAAGCATGTATCCAGATCCCATTCATTTTCGCAGCAGCGGATGCGCGCAAAACCTCTTCACTTATTCCGGTCGCGCCGAGTGCATAACTACCATCGTCCGGATTGACCACCAGGCTGATAGCTTCCTCTGCCTGGAGATGGAAGATGCTGGTAATTGATAAAGTAGCGACGGCGAGACACCGCAATGCATTTAGAACACAGCTCACTTGTAATCCTCGGTATTCAATGAAGCTTCTCGGAACACTAGTAAGAAAGCTTGAGTGAGAATTGGATCTGACGGGGCGGTTGCGCTGCGGTCAAAAACCCGAAGCCTGGTGTATCCCGCACCGTAGCCCCTACTGTTGCACTGGCGGCGGCAGGAGCAAACAGTGGATTGTAGTGATTCAGGATATTGAAAAACTCCGACCGAAACTCGATGTTAAGGCGCTCCGTGACTTGCATGAGCTTGAATAAGGAGAAATCAAAATTCTCGGTTCCGGGTCCCTGGATAGTGTTCCGGTTCACCGTTCCAAAGGATCCTTGTGCTGGATCACTGAACGCACACGTATTGAAGTAAGTTCCCGCTACGCAGGGCTTGCTATTTGGATTGCCGGCATAATTGGGCCTTTGTGAACTGCCCACGTTGCCGCCCCCGTCCGGCACATTCGAGAAGTTTACAGCGTCGGTCGCGGTGTACCAGTTGCCGGTGGAGAGCGTAGCGATCCCGCCCAACTGCCAGTGCCCTATGACGGCGTCAAGCGGCCTGGATGCATTTGGCAGAAAGCGCTGGCCCTGGCCAACCGGCAGCGGGTAGAGATAGCTGAAGGTAAACCGCTGGCGCACGTCTGTATCGGAGTTACCATATTCCGCGTTCGGATGGCGGAAATCACGAAAGTCGCCACCATTCTGAGATCCCAGGTTCGCGGCAGACGCATTATCCATCCCGTGTCCGTAGGTATAGCCGGCAAGCAGCGAAAGGCCGCTGGCTGAGCTGCGCTGCATACTAAACTCGAGAGCGTTGTAATTGGATTTGCCGGTTGACCGAAACCACTGAATCGGCGCGTCGATAGACGGGATCGGCCGGCGCGGCGCCACGGCCGCATTCGGATCTGAGGACGGAGTGGCTTCATTTCCGTTGAAGAAAGTATAGAGCTTCAGGCCGTGAGAGCCCGCATAAGCCACAGTAAACAGCAGATTACCTGGAAGCTGGTACTCAGTCGATAACTGGTATTGCTGCACGTAAGGTGTGACCAGCTTTGGATCGAGTGAGTAGAGCAGCGGCGTATTAGGATCTGTCAACGCATCCGATGGAAAGCCGTTTGCCAACACGCTCAACGAAGGGATGGAACAATCTGTGCTGTTCGGGTTTGCCGAGCCCAGTGAACAATTTACAGAGTAGGAATTTGTCCGGTAATAGGGTGGATTGTAGCCGGGACTTGGATTGGAATATGGGCCGCTTTCACTGCCGCCGTAGAAGAACCCGTAACCTGCGCGCAATACCGCTTTAGGCGAGACACTGTAGGCAAATCCGGCACGAGGTGCAAAGTTATTCAGATCCGGATGGATCAGCCCGTCACTCGCCGTGGCGCTCACTGGGATGAGTGCGCTCAACTGCGGTGTGAGTACCGGCGATTGTCCCTTCGGCAGCATAAGTGTCTGAGTGGCAAGGTCGTAAGTGGCCTGGTGGTTATTTCGCTCATGAACGGTTTGATATAGCTCATAGCGGAGGCCATAATTGACAGTCAGCTTCTTGCTGATTTTCCAATCATCCTGCCCGTAGAAATTCCAGTTTGGACGAAAGTAGTCGATGTTGACGGCATTGCTGATGCTTCCACCGTCGGCAATACCAAGCATGAAGGAAGCGAAACCCGAGCCGCCTGTGCCTGACGTGATGGAGCCTGGATTGTCAGTAAACTGCGACCCGAAGTTCAAGGTACCGCGTGGTTCGGCTGGTTGATAGATTGCAAACTCGTTGCGATCAACCTCCAGCCCGACTCGTAGACTATGGTTGCCGACGACCCAGTTCAGGTTTTCCGAAATGATGTAGGTGTTCTGTAATTCGCGTGTTGGTAGAAATAGTGAACTACCTATAGTCGATACATCGCTAAAGGTCAGTTGAGGCAGTCCGCCATTGGATGGCGCGACTGGGATTCCCGGAAAGCCAATCTGCTGCGCAATGTTTGACGCGTAGCCCGGCTGCAGGCGCTGTGAATAGATGCGATTGAACCCGAATCTGAACTCATTGACCAAGCGCTGCGAGAATACGTGCGTATCTCCAACTGCAAGGCTGTGATAATGCGTGCTCGCGATGCCAGAGAAGAAGTCACCACCATCCGCGATTGGGCCGAAAACCGAAGGAATATTCGTTGGCACCGTCTCAAAGCTGTAGCGGGCGAAGACGCTGTCCTCGGAAGAAAGCTGTTGGTCAAGCCGAAGATCGAAATTATTACGATTGATGACACGCTTTGGGCTGGACACAAAGTTATAGGCCGGATTACTGGCGTTGGGAGCCGGGTAGAGTGCTGCCAACTTGAGTGCCAGTGGATCGATTGCAGTATTCCCCATCACGTTGATCGGCTGCCCGTCCGCGTAACCAAACGGAACCCCACAATAACCAGTAGAAGCGCCGAGACCTGCCTTCGCCTGTTGTGTCAGGCGGGTATTGAAAATCTCACCAACGTAGGTTGGAGAGCCGTTGCAATCCAGGACTGTGCTGCCGCTGGAAGGATCCGTGACTGGTTGCGTGTAGTCGATATTGGATGAGAAGTCGCCCGTTCGCTGTGCCAGCGACGGGACAATCGCAGGTATCGGCTCTGAATCAACAGATCGGAAACCCTCGTAGTCCGTAAAGAAAAACGATCTGTCGCGGCCGCTGTAGAGATGTGGGATTACGACGGGCCCGCCTATAGTGCCGCCAAACTGATTCTGCTTGTAGGGCTGTCTGGTGATGTCGTAATAGTTGCGCGCATCCAGCGCATCGTTGCGGAAGAACTCAAACAGCGACCCGTGAATGTCATTCGATCCGGACTTGGTTACTGCATTAATGACTGCCCCGTTGCCACGGCCAAATTCGGCTGTGTAAGACGATGTCTGCACCTTAAATTCCTGCAAAGACTCAACCGGCGGCTCAATAACGTAACTGGAGCCATTAAGCAGGTCAGGCAGATTCGAGTTGTTGTCGATGCCGTCCAGCAGAAAATTGTTCTGGAGGCTGCGCGCTCCATTTGCACTGAATCCATAGCTGCTTTGATCGCGCGAGCCGGGCGCGGCGGGTGCCGTACCCGGAGACAAAAGGGCGAGTTGGGCAAAATTTCGCCCGTTGAGAGGAAGATTGGAAATTCTACGGCTATCCAGCACTTGTCCCAGATCCGAAGTCTCTGTCTGTAATTGAGATGTTGAGTCAGTCACCGTTACAGACTGGTTCACTGAGCCCACGCTGAGCGATACATCGAAGACCACGCGTTGCTGTACCTGGAGTGTGATGGGCGTTGAGACGACCCGGTTGAAGCCAGTCTTCTCAGCCGTGATGGTGTAGCGCCCGACCTTTAAAGGCTGCAGTACATATTCACCGCTGGCGTTCGAGAGAACCCTGACAATAGTGCCGTGGTCGACGTCTGTAGCCGTGATCGCTGCCTCGGCCACGATGGCTCCTGAGTTGTCGTGTACCGTTCCTGCGATGGCACCGGCATCTTTCTGTGCGTAGCAGTTTGGCGTAGCCATCACCATTGCGGAGGCAAGGAGCAGACTGGCCGCATGGCGCGTAAATCCCGCGTTGTCACTGCAACAGCCAACCCGACCCAAGCCAAGTTGCCGATTCATCTTCATCCTGCGCTCCCGACCCGGTGCGGGCCATGCCGTTGGCGGTGAAAGATTACGTTTTGTTTCGAGATGTTTGTTTTAGCGTCGAACCACGAGCGAGTCAAGCAGATAGTGCGTGGCCGGGCTGAGTCCTGTATCAACGAGCCTGCTGCCGCTCAGGAGAACGGCAAATTCGGGATTCGCAAGACGACTAAACGAGAGTCAAAGACACGCCCGCTTGGCGCAGGGCCTGAGCATAGGGCGCCTTGAGCTTGGTATCGGTGATCACGCAATCAATCTCGGCAGTCGGCATTATCTGCGCCAGGCTATGTCGTCCGAACTTCGTCGAATCGCAAACTACCACGACTTTCCTTGCAGCGTGAACCATGGCGCGATTGACCCTGGACTCGAGCACGTTCGGCGTGGAGATCCCGACCTCTGGATCGAACCCGTCTACTCCCAGGAAACAGATATCCGCGCGCATCTCTTTGAGGATGTCCTCTGCGTACGGGCCGACGAGCGAAAAGGAGTTGGTACGCAGAGTGCCGCCAGTCAGGATGACCTCAAAGCCGCTGCTGGCAAGTTCCGCAGCGATATTAACGGCATTGGTGATGACGGTGAGACGGGCAAATTGCCGCAGTTCCCTGGCAATCGCAGTCGTCGTTGTACCAGAGTCCAGAATGACACACTGGCCGTCCTTCACCAGCTTGACCGCAGCCACCGCGATGCGAGCCTTTTCTTTCTGATAGAGCTTTTCTTTCTGAGCCAGAGACGGGTCAAAGAGCGCACCGGACTCGACTGCCAGGGCGCCTCCATGGGTGCGCTGGATGAGGCCCTTCGCCCGGAGATATTCAAGATCCTTGCGGATAGTTATCTGTGAGATCCCGAGCTGCGCCGAGAGGTCGACAACGAGTGCCCGCCCTTCACGCCGAATGAGAGCCAGCACATGCTGCCGCCTCTCTTCAATCAGCATTTCTCTGCCTTCTACTTGTTTCTTCGCCATCATTCTTCAGCCCATTGCGCCGCCGATCTCAATCGGCCAATGCCTGACGGCGCAGTGAGACGAGCTTACACGTCTCACTGCGTACTGCTCGACTGCTTAGAGAAACCCGATCGCTGAACGAAATCACAGGCTACCAATGGCGCGGAGCAATTGCTCGACTTAAGTTCCGCAGAATGTACTGCTCACATGTTCCTCCGGGCGGGCCGGGGTTGCATAGAGCTCCGCATCCGGCTGGTCATCAAACGGACGGGCCAGTACATCCATCAGATCTTCAAAGGGCTGGAAGTCAGACCTCTCTGTGGCAGCACGAAGCGCGGCTTCGACAAGATGATTGCGTGCAATGAATGCGGGATTACTGAGCCGCATTTGTGCGGATTGTTCCCCGGGCGAACGCTCTTCCATCGTCGAACGATGGCGCCAGCGCGCCTCCCAGCGATCAAATGCTTCCGGTTCACTAAACAAGTTTCGAAGACGTCCACTTTGTTGGTCATCTGCAGCAGCTTCTGCCAGCCGTCGGAAAGTCAGAGTGTAATCGGCATGACTCGATGCCATCTGCTGAAGCAGATCCTCGACCAGGCCTGCGTCGCCGTCTTGCTGCTTGGCAAGACCCAGTTTGGACCGCATACCTTGCTGGAAGGCTGCTTCAAAGGTAGGAACAAACTGGTTGAGAGCTTCGTGTGCGGATGTCAAAGCGGCGTCCGTGCTGCCAGCTTCCTCAACCAGCAGTGGTAGAAGTGCCTCCGCCAGTCGTGCCAGGTTCCAGTGCATCGCATAGGGCTGATTTTTGAAGGCATAGCGCCCCTGGTGATCGATCGAACTGAAGACTGTGTTTGGAGCGTATGCCTCGAGAAACGCGCATGGACCGTAGTCAATCGTTTCGCCGGAAATAGAAGTATTGTCGGTGTTCATAACTCCGTGGACGAAGCCGAGCAATAACCAGTGCGCTACCAGGCGTGCCTGCCGCGCGACGACTCCGTCAAGAAAAGAGCGATAGCGGGGAGTCGCGTGTGCAAGCTCCGGATAGTGCCTTTGCAAGGCATAATCCGCGAGGATACGGGTGCCATCTATATCGCCCCGAGCCCCGAAGTACTGAAAACTGCCTACACGGAGGTGGCCGGTCGCTACCCTGGTCAAAATCGCTCCAGGAAGGGGCGTTTCCCGAAAGACGGGTTCACCACTTGCAACGATCGCGAGTGCACGAGTAGTCGGCACGCCTAGCGCCGCCATCGCTTCACTGACGATGTACTCCCGCATCACGGGTCCAAGTGCGGCTCTGCCATCGCCGCCGCGAGAAAAGCGAGTGCGACCCGCTCCCTTCAGCTGTATGTCGTAGCGCACATCATCGCGTCCGACCACTTCGCCGATGAGATTGGCGCGTCCATCACCAAGCTGCGGCACAAAGTTACCGAACTGGTGGCCCGCATATGCCATGGCCAGCGGAGAAGACCCGGCGGCGATACGATTGCCCGCTAGAATCTCGACGCCTTCCGCTTTTGTAAGTTCCTGGATGTCCAGGCCAAGCAGACTGGCAAGATTCTTATTCAATTTGATGAGGCGCGGGTCTGCGACGGGTGTGGGAACGGTCGGCGCATAGAACCTTTCGGGAAGCCGTGCATAGGAATTATCGAAATGGAAATGAATGCCCGATCCTGTTGATTGCGCTGTCGATGTCATCTCTCTATTGTGCTGGATCACCCGTCGCTTTGACCGTGTGCGTTCGCATGCATTGCCGTCTTCACCGTTTCTTGCGACAGTTGTTGGGTCAGCACAGCCGACCTTTTGCGAAAGTCCGGAATGATTGCGGCAGGCGGGAAAACAAATGAACAACGAATGGACAAGACGGCAATTCTTAAAGACTTCGGCAAGCGCAGCAGCCGGTCTTACAGTATTCCAGCCCGGCGTCAAAGCCGCCAATTCAGTTGCATTGCGGGGTAGATTTTTGACCCATGTGTCAGTGGTGCGGGTCAACCAGATCGAGGTTACGCCGAAGCGTTCCATCGGGCAGGATGAGGCTCCGGATAACAGCCCGGCTCACATTCGCTCCCGTCGCGAAGCGTTTGCACGCGGGTGTCCGGATGGCAAAATGACGTGGGCTATCAGCTGGCTCGCGCTTATCGATCAGCGCCAGCAATACCAGGAGGCCAGGCGATTGCTCGCCTCCTATCATGATCGGTATGGAGATGAAATAACGTTCATCCCCGGCGGTTATTTTGCGCCGATGTACGACACACGTGAGCACAACAGAAAAACCATACACGATGCACTTGGCATGATCTCGAAGATGGTCGGCGCCAATTACCGGCCGGAGTGCCTGTTAGCGGGTTTCATGGACGCCGATAGCCAGCGTTTCCTAGCTGCAGAAGAAGGCATCCATGTGTGCCAGGGGCAGATCTGGAGTCAGCATGGCATCGACCACGGGGATGGTGACGGCGGAATCTGTTATCCGTATTATCCCAGCCGGGAGCATTATCTGAAGCCCGCCCAGGGGCCATCAGATTTTATTGACTGTGTTTGCCTCGACGGCTGGACGTGCGATTTCCTTGCCGCCCGCCGTGATGGATTTAAGGGAGGCTTCAACAGTCGTCTCGGCGTGGGACCGATCGAGTCGGTTGGGAACCTCGGCAAGCCGGCTGGCCGCAGAGAAATGCTGGACACGACAGCAGTGCACTTCAATGGCGGTCACGAAGCCAACGGTTTCGGCTGGGTGACTGCGATCTGGGAAGTCTCGATCGGCCACGATGAAGATCTCACGTGGTGGCTTCAAACTGTGCGCGATCGATGGCCGGACACACACGTGACCACTGAGGGTGCATTCGGGCTTGAGTGGCGTAAGAACATACCGAGTAATGCGTCCCTGAATTATCGATTCGACGCGAAAGGCACCGGAGCGCCTGGCTCGGAAAAAAATCTTGAGCTTCAGTGGTTCATGAACCGCGACTTCCGTCTCGCCCTCCTGCATGACTGGGAGAAGAAGAGCCAGCCCCTGGTCATCGACTACACACGCTACGATCTACCAGCGAGGGAGCCCCGCGGTCTGCAGCGGGAATGGAGCCTGATGAACGTACTGAATCAAAAAGGAACACGGCCGCAGGATAAGCCGATTCCGCTCAAAAACCTCAGTCCATCGGATCAGCAGCGCATATTTCAGCATCTGCCTGAACTCGGAGATCGCAGAACCTAGTTGTCCGCTGCTTAAACGTCGCACGGTCGGACAGGTCCAAGCACGAAGAAAAAGCGAATATGACATCATGGATGAATCAAGGTCGCACGCGATGTTAAGGAAGCATCGACCTCGCAACCAGCATGATCGCGGACACTCACAAGCTCGGGTTCCTTGAAGACGTCGCTGCCAGGCCGGTTGCGTTACGCAAAGTCGTGCACGTCGACATGGACGCCTTCTATGCATCCGTCGAGCAAAGAGACGATCCGTCACTGCGCGGCAAACCAGTAGTCGTGGCGTGGCCGGGAAAGCGTTCTGTAGTGTGTGCGGCCTCCTACGAGGCGCGACGCTATGGCGTGAGATCCGCGTTACCCGCTTTGACGGCCGAAAGGTTGTGCCCGTCTGCGATTTTCGTGAAGCCCGACTTTGGCCGTTATAGAAACGTGTCTCTTGCCGTCCGTGAAATTTTTGCAAGACATACAGACGCGATCGAGCCACTATCGCTCGACGAGGCCTATCTGGATGTGACGGTGAACAAACTGAACCTGCCGACGGCGACGAAGGTGGCCAAACTAATCAGGCAGGAAATTCGAGATGAGTTGGGGCTGACAGCGTCTGCCGGCGTTGCGCCGAATAAATTTTTGGCGAAGATCGCCTCGGACTGGAAGAAGCCGGATGGCCTGTTCGTGATTCAGCCTCATCAGGTCGAAGAGTTCTTGCTCACACTGCCAGTGGGCCGCATACCTGGCGTGGGCAGGGTCACCGAAGCGCGGATGGGGCAGGCGGGTATGCGCACCGTTGGCGACCTGCGAGAAGTTGAGTTAAACACCCTTGAAAATATATTTGGGCGCTACGGCAGACGGCTTTATGAATTGTCACGCGGTATCGATCACAGTCCGGTCACGGCAAATCGAAAGCGCAAACAGATTTCATCAGAAGACACGTTCCCAGAAGATCTGCCATTGGCGGCAACAGAGACTCACATCCGGCGGCTGGCAGAGAAAGTCTGGTCGGATTCTTGCCATAATGCGATGGGTGCACGCACCGTGATACTGAAGCTGAAGACCCGCGAATTCTACCTGCATACCCGAAGTCTTACTCCAATAGTCCCTCCATCTTCATGTGAAGAACTTGCGATGATCGCGCTCTCACTTCGCGAGCGGCTGGAGGTTGAATCCGAGCAACTTTTCCGATTAGTGGGTGTAGGCCTGAGCAATTTTCGGCGCAGAGAAGACGAAGCATCACCGCTCTTCCAGGCTGATGCACATGCCGAAGGTTCCGAGTAGCGAAGTCTTGGTGCCGGGAGGGGTCTATCCCCGCAACGTGGCCCTCGGCGGATCTTAGTTACCCCCTGTTGAATGAGCAGCGAGTTGCACAGGCATGCATCGCAACGTCGAACCCAAGTTCAACAACAACTACCTTTGGAGCCGTTCGGCTGTATCGATCAAATAGTGAGAAGAGTGATCGGGAGGGGAAATTTCGTCCAGCGCTGAATGGCGGCCCTGACTTTCCTTCCCTTAGCCAGGCAGCGGACACATACGCGACTGCAACCGGCAAGCCGTTTGGTGGATCCTGCTAAGCTCGACCATCGGTAGTCGAAGCGCCTCTGATTCAAGGCCTACCGCATCAGCGATTCGAACCTCGTTTGTAAGCCCCCGAACCAGTCTTACTTCCTGATGAATTTCATCTGCTTTGCAATTGCATGATCGACCATTCGGTCCGGGAGCAGCCTGGGCAGTATCCAATTCTTGAAGCGTTGCGGCACAACAGCATATCTAGTCTTCGGCCTCGCCGCAGTCAAAGCTAAATACACTGCGCTGGCAAGCCGCTCAGGAGGCAAACCTCTGCGTCCTTCTGCCACAACATATTTGCGGAAGTTCTCGATCGCTCCCCAATAGGGAGTCGGCTTGAACTCGCTCAGGTCCTCGGCTTCACCCTTGTCATACATTGCGGTGTTCACCGCACCAGGTTCAATAATCACCACATCGATCCCGAACAGCATTAATTCGCGCCGCGAGGCCTCTGACATACCTTCAAGTCCCCACTTCGAGGCAGCGTACGCCCCCAGGAAGGGCGGTACCACCTTCGCAACCGTGGAACTGATGTTGACGATGCGACCCGCAGGCCCCGTTCTCTTCTTATCCGTACCAAGCAGCGGAGCGAATGCTTGAATCACCATCATCGGTCCCACTAAGTTGGCCTCGAGCTGACGTCTCAACTCGCTTGGTCTCAAATGTAGAAGGGGGCCACTCACGACCATTCCGGCATTATTGACCAACCCGGCCAGCTTGTTCGAGCCTAACAAGGATCCTACCTTCTCACTCGCTTGCTGAATTGCATGTGCATCCGTGACATCCATGATGAGCGGCACATACCCTTCTCCCATCTGCTTCTGCAGACGGTCAGCATCCTCCCGCTTTCGAACCGAGCCGAAAACACGATAACCTTTGGCAATCAAAAACCGTGTCGTCTCCATTCCTATGCCGGTTGACACCCCTGTGATAACGACATCCTTGGATTGAATCATCTACGCTCCATCACCTTTCGAAGGTGATCACAACACATCTTCAATGGTATTTGCTGAACACATCAATCACTGCCCTATAAAGGGTGTACACAGTGCACGTTCCTTTTATTTCCAGGACACAGATTCGCTCTTCAAGCTCCCTGCCGCCGTCTACTTAGGAACTTATCTTGCACTAAATTCCTTAAGCAGATTGCCGATCGGCAGCCCGATATAGAAACCGCTGCTAACGCGAAGTGAATCGCTTGCATTAAATCGTGACGGATACCATCCAACAACTCCAATCTCTGCTGCTACAAATGGCGACACGATGGCAGGTATGGAGACGACTGCTTTGCCGCTTCGTGTACGCGCAACGAACGATTGAGTCATCGCGTGCATTACTCGCGGCGCCGTCCCGCTGCAGGAACACGTGTGATAGGAAACGTCCTGGCGTAGGATTTCTCCGAAGCTGTAGCGGGTAGTGGTTGCTATAAGGCTCATGCCGAAGTTGGAGGCGTATCGCTTGCTGAAGCCTTCCACACCTTGCCCCCACTCTGGCGGCGCGCCGTGAGCCGGATGTTTTTCTGGGCCTTGGTATCCCGGGTACGGGAATCCATTGTTCGGGTAGCCAACCTTCAGGCTGCGCGTCTGATCGGCGAATGTCAGAACTGCAGCGCCAATAAAGGCGCCAGGCCCGACCAAGTCGTACAAATAACTCTTGCGACGTTGCTGGAAAGTTGGAAACGCATAAACGCTGGCCAGGCCTGCGCGGACTTGTTGATTGGGAGAAGCCACTCCTGCCGAGCGTGAGGGCATCGGAGCATCTGGAAGGACTTCATGATTCTCGGAGCTAGAGACCTCGGCCACTAATCCAAGGGGTGCGTCTGAGTAATAATTTTGAGCCCTCAATGAGGCTCCGTTGACTGCTATGGCAATCGCAAACAGGAAAGTGAAATACCTGCATCGAGCATTGGTGCCGTCTATAACCAAGAGATACACATCTGCTCCACTACTCTGAACATCGGTTTGAGTTGCTCTTAATTAGTAAGAGCAAGCGTTGGATTCTGCTTTCTCGTTGCCTGTGAACCTGCCAGGAACGCACTGCCGTGCCAACAGGTTCACGATTCCGCCGCCGGCTGCAATAAGAGGCTTTACGAAGAGCAAGCTTGCTTTCTCCGCCCCTGAACCCGCTCATAAGCCTGTGTTAAAGAATTCATTAAAGTTGGTCGGGCCGGCTCCCCTAACGACTAAAGATGTTCAGTGCACATCTTCATTGTGTTCACCGTACACTATGGTCGTTGCTGGGTCAAGATGTACACTGCTCACATGCCATTTCCTTCGAAGACAGACCGAACCGCTATCCTCTCGGCCGCTCTTGAGGAGCTGTCCAGCGGCGGCATACGCAACCTGTCCCTTCGAAATATTGCGGCTAGTCTTGGCCTCGCGCCAAACGCACTTTACCGCTACTTTTCTGACCGAGCGGCGCTGGAGGCAGCCCTCGCGGATGAATGCGCCCGCAAATTAGAGATGACTCTGCGAAAAGCTGCGCTGAGTTCGGATGCGGCGAAATCAATTCGCAGAATGGCTGGTGCTTACCTGCGTTTTGCGAGGAGCAATCGTAATTTGTACGAGGTGTTCATGATTTTTCATACGCCGGATCACACCGGTTCGCCTCGTCAGAGCCTCTGGAGCTTTACAGTCGAACAGGTGCAGCGCGTGACCGGAGAGACACATGCGAGGGAAGCTGCCGTCGCGCTCTGGGCTCTCCTGCATGGAGCGGCGACGCTGGAGGCAGGTCAAGTGCATGGAGAAGGCAAACCAGCCACTGGCCTCGAATTTGGACTGAACGCCTGGCTTCTCCTTGCGGAAACGCCATCGTCTACTTCGCAGACGAAGAAATCTGGTGCGCTAGCCGCATCGCGCGTCTCTTCACGACCACCAAGCAAGCACTCCGGCGATTGACGCGGGCGCGTAGCCGCTGTACTCAAGATGAAAAGCTGCATTCGCTCGCTCAATTCGATTCGTATCTGAATGCCTAGACGGGCGGCACCGGTGTCCCTCTAACGCGGGCCACATGAAAAACGGAGTTGTCAGCAATTTGGCAGCGTGGACGAATGGCGCCATATACGGATACCTAACGCAGATCCTTCAGACATGCTCCTGTGTTGATCACCAGAAGAACGTTTACACAGGCTGAGGTCCCGGCAAGAAGAAAAGTCCAATCCGCACTGTCCTTCATCCAATGCGGCATGGAGGAACAATGAACATTTCAGGCAACACGATTCTCGTAACTGGAGGCACCAGTGGCATCGGCCGTGCACTTGCGGCGGCGCTACAGGGCAAAGGAAATCGGGTCATCATCGCTGGACGACGTCAGAGGCTGCTTGACGAGGTAACAGGGCGTAATCCTGGGATGGTCGGCATCGCCGTTGACCTGAGTAACCCTTCGGCCACCGCAACGTTCGCAGAGTCTGTGAAGAGTCAGTTTCCTGCATTGAACGTCCTGATTAATAACGCAGGTATCGCTGGCCACGAGGACTACACGGCGGATTCAATCGACCTGGCCCGTGCGTACGCTACCATTCAGACCAATATCACCGGCGTGGTGCAACTGTCGGCAGCTTTGCTTCCGACGTTGCGAGCACAGCCACAAGCTACATTAATCGTGACCACCTCCGGACTGGCATTCGTACCCTACCCGCCAGGTCCGGTTTACAGCGCAACCAAAGCTTTCATGCACAATTGGCTTGATGCGCTTCGCGTGCAATTGCGCAAGACCAGCGTTGAGGTGCTGGAACTGGCGCCGCCCTACGTTCAAACGGAGCTCGGCGGCCCGCAGCAGGCGAGCGATCCGCGTGCCATGCCGCTCGATGATTTCACCAACGAGGTTATGCAGATCCTGGAAAGCAACACCATCCAAAAGGGAGAGATCCTCGTAGAGAGAGTCAAACCCCTACGCACTGCGGAGAAGGATGGCAAGTACCAGGAGTTCCTCGACATGTTCGCCGGCATGCACGATTAAGAGACGGAGCCGGTGATTGCATCATGGACTCGGCCACCGGCTCGTCAAATCTAAAACGAGTGTTTCGCAATCGACGTGCTTCGAACTCGGCTGGTCTGTGGTTCGCTGAAGTGGCGGAGGCTGTCCAGTCTGAGTTCGTGCGCTTTATGCACGAGGCTAACAGAGGCTGCTCTTACCTTGTCTGATTCGCCAAGATTGCCGACCAACGCCTGGCATTCCGAACGCCACACCTTCTGTTCTTGGCTTGGCGATGGCCGGAGCATCGATTAATCAACAGTCATACAAGTCGCTTGTTAAGAGTGGTGCCGGGAGGGGGGTCGAACCCCCACGAGGTTGCGGTCGGCGGATTTTGAGTGCGATTTTTCCACAGAAGCAGGCCGTCGCATAGAGGCGCAACAAGATCCTAAGTGCCTATTAATGAGCTATTTGGAATAGAGCCGCAGGTTGCACCCGAGTGCACAGCGGCGCACCTTTTACGAGAACGAAGTATCACCAAAATTGTCAAAGAAAGGGGGCTGTTCTCCACAGAAGCTTCCGTCGGGGAGACATTCGGTTCTGACGCTGGCATTTGCTTCGGCCCACGTGAAGGCTGACTTTCCAGATGTGCCGGCGCACCTAGTTCGATGCGCACCTTCACCGCCGCCGAAATTGAACCCGTCCGTCTCCGTTCACGTTGACCCGCTAAATGTGGAGCTTTCCCAGGAGCCGCAAGCGGCTCGCACCAGCAGTACCACGGTGCCTAATGCGCTTGCCTTGCGCATCACGGTCGACGATGCTGCAGCAGGTCGTTCACTTGATCTTTCAAGAGCCAGTTACCCTCACCTCGCGCGGGTCGACCCTTCGCAGGTACTTATGTGAGTGCAGCCTCCGTAAGGCATGACCTGTTGAAGGCGAGCGGGCTTTTCTCACTCGGCGGACTGGCTACTTCGCCGCGCTGACAGCACAAAGATCTCTTAGGTCGGAAAGATAAACAGGCTGCGAATCTCAAGCTTCCGGATCCGTGAACTCAGTGCGCGACGGCTATCAGCGAAGTAATCGATCATAGCGCTACCGCTGAATTAATTTCTCCCGGGGTATGTTTTGACATGGTTGGTGATTCGGGCATCTGCCTTCAGCTTGATACATGGCGATCCCATTCGGTCATGCCCAAGAAGTCCGCACTTAGGGTACCTACATACGCCAATCGTCAGCCAATCGAAAAGCTCACTGCATTGCGTTTAAGCTCCTAGCGTACCGGGTGGCCGCTTCTTGGAAGCCACCATTCTCGGATTGCGCCAACTGCCATGCTTGGCGATCTAAATCGTCGGAGAACAACTGATCCGTGGCTTCAGCAAATGCCAAATACATATTTGGCTGGTTCTTGAAGATCTTCTTCAAGTCACGTTTATGACGTCCAGAGGCCATCAGCAAGGCATCCCAGCGTGAATCACGGTCACGTGGATAGGGCGAACCAAGCGGAGCGGCTGTTGCTTGCAGGAGGGCTGCCAGTTGAGGCATTCCAATCGCGATTAAACCATTCATTGCTTCCGGAGCAATCAGCCCGGTCGAGTTCCAGAAAAACTGAAGAAAACCGCCGTTGTGCACTTCGGACAGCAATAAGTGTGTCGCGTACAGCAGCACCACTCCTCGAGGGATGATCGCAGTCGATGCGGCGAAGGCTTGGGGATCTGTAAAGTCGATCAACTTGAAGACAGGTTCAACTAAATCCCAATAGGAGCTTATTGCATCAGCCATCATGTTAGTCACACGAGTCTAACCGCTCGTAGCGGAAGGAGATCTGACTCACCTGAAAAGTCTGGTTTTAAAAAACTTGCCCTCGGTGGCTGATTCGGGTGGCGGCCAAGTTTCTCAGAACTCCGTTTCGCGAGTTCTACGAAATTAATGACGATATGCCGACTTCCCGGTACCTATCCAACGGCGCGTAAGCTTGAGGAATGACGCCACCCATCCTCCGGACACGCCTTTTTCGCAACCTTTCAAGGCTCATCGGCTGGTTCTTCGGCGCATTTTGGGCGCTGTTCGGAGCCTTCGCTCTGCCGCGTCCCTACAATCGCACCGGCTGCGCACTCGCCGTGGTCATCGCCCTCATCTTCCTTTTGAGGCTCTGGAAACGCGAACCGCCCACAGCCGCCGCAAGACCGCTTTTCAAAACGTCGGCTTACCTAATTGCAGTCGTCGCCGAGCTCTTTGGCATGTATGCGGCGGCACTCCTGCTGCCGCGATTCGGCGCACAGCAGCAGGTCTACTCGGCTGTCGGGTGCATTGTCGGCCTCCACTTCATCGGCCTCTGGCTCGCTACACGGAGCCCACGATTTCTGCACATCACCGCCGGCATGTGCGTCGTGTCGCTGCTCTCGATGATCATGCCCTTCACTTGGCACACTATCGGTCTGCGCTATCTCCTGCTCGGAGTTGGTAACGCCCTCGTCCTTTGGGTCGCCGCCAGCGGCATCGACTGAAGACACCATCGGCTGCGTTGCTTCCTACAAGCCGACATATCGGGAGTGACGCTCCTCTATCTCCAAGAGGCAGGTGCCTGC
>CAZZYN010000036.1:0-37620 GCA_964658265.1 uncultured Acetobacteraceae bacterium
CGGCACGCTGGTGCAGGGACGCGATGAACTGGAGAAGGCTCTTGGCTTTCTTCATGGCGAGGGTGGGCCGTTCCACGAGGTAACGGCGCCGCCGTTGAAGATGCTGGATCTTCGGCAGATTGCGCGGGATGTGATGATCCTGCAGGCGAGCTGGACGAGCCCGGTGATGAAGCCGAATGGCAAGCTGGACCTTACGAAAGAGGACGCTATGATCGTGTCCTACACACTGCTGAAAGAAGGCAGCAGCTGGAGAGCGGCGCAGGTCGATCTTCACAATGTGGACAAGATGGACCTGCCCTTCTCGAATGCGGGACAGAGAAGCTAGTCCGGGCGTGGAGACACTGTGCTGACGGCGGAAAACGCGATGCCGCATGCTTTGCTGCGGCCTTATGTTCACTGGTATGTACAGCGCGAAATGGCCCTGGACACAGGCGGGATCGTGGAGCCGGTGATTCCGCGGACAGGGGCGATGCTCGAGTTTCAATTCGCAGCGATGTACGACGTCAAGGAATATGGCAGCGAGACGCTTCGCCCGTCCTGGCCTGCTACCGTAATCGGGCCGATCAGTGCACGGAGGGTGCGGCTTATATTGCGCGAACAGGTGCAGTCGCTGGTCCCGCTCCGCGCCTCACCGGCAGGCGAAAGCAATCAGGTGGCCCGTGCCTGGGCTGGTGAGGTAGTGGGTCTGGGCGATTTCTCGCTTTGGTCGAGATGACAATTCTCTTTTATTGCTTTCGCTGACGGATGTATGAGCTCTGCGCTTGCAGGGTTGTTCAGCTGCGCCTGTAGATGTGGCCTGTTTTTGCGGCGTGCTATGCTGCGCGTGTGTCGGCCTCGAACGTAGCGCGTAGTTTGGAGAATCCACGTCATACAGTGATGGTCCGTGTGACGCACTGGATCACGGTGATCGCGTTTGTGGCGCTGCTGGTGAGTGGCGCGGAGATTGTGATTTCGCATCCCCGGTTTTACTGGGGCGAAATCGGGAATGTGCGGACGCCTCCGCTGTTTACTCTGCCGCTGCCTGCATCCCGACCGACGGTACCGACGGCTTACGGTTACGTGATGCCGGACCAGAATGGCTGGAGCCGATATCTGCATTTTCAGGCTGCATGGATTTCAGTGCTGACGGGCCTGGTCTATGGGTCAGTGAGCTGGTGGAACGGCCACTTCCGCAGGGACCTGTGGCCGGTGCGGGCGGAGAGGACATGGCGGGCGTGCTGGAAGGTGATGCGCAGTACGCTGCGGCGTGCGCAGGTGGATGAGGCGGAGGCATACCGCTACAACGTCGTGCAGCGGATCGCTTATATGACAGTGATTTTCGTGCTGTTTCCGCTGGTGATCTGGACCGGGCTTGCGTTGTCGCCTGCGTTCGATGCGGCGGTTCCGGCAGCAGTGAACCTGCTGGGCGGCAGGCAGTCGGCGCGCACGCTGCACTTTTTTGTGACGGGAGGGCTGCTGTTGTTCCTGGTGGTTCATGTGGGCATGGTGGTGCATGCCGGGTTTGTGAGTCGCATGCGGGCGATGATCACAGGCCGTGTGGCTGCAGCACGGGAGGATGCGTGAAGCCGTTTACGCGCCGGAAGCTGATCACCAGCGGCATTGCTGCGACGGCGGGTGTTGCGGGACTGACGGCGGCCAGCCGCATAGCTGAACGGTATGGACTGATTCCGCCGGACAGCGGCGGCATCTATGGACCGGGCGAGACGCTGACGTATGCGGCGCAAAGGCTTTTGACGCGGCATGCACTGGCGCGTGAGTTCCCGCGCAACATGATTTCGAAGATGCCTTTTGCCAATGAGACTTCCCCGTTCAGTGATGACTTCAAGCGGCAGCAGGCTGGCGGGTTCGTTGACTGGCGGCTTGCGGTGAACGGGATGGTTCTGCATCCGGCGTCGCTCTCGGTGCCGGACCTGAAGATGCTTGGCCGACGCAGCCAGATTACCGAGGTGGCTTGCGAGGAAGGCTGGTCGTACATCGCAGAGTGGATCGGGACGCCGCTGATAGATGTTCTGAACGAGGTTGGCATGCTGCCACATGCGCGGTATGTGATGTATTTCTCTCCTGACAAAGACTGGTGGGAGAGCATCGACATGGCGGATGCTCTGCATCCGCAGACGCTGCTGACATGGGGGATGAATGATGGCGATCTGCCGGTGCCGTTTGGCGGGCCGCTGCGGATGCGGGTACCACGGCAGCTGGGCTACAAGAGCGTGAAGTATGTGACGCGCCTGATCGTCACTGACTCGGTGAGGGGCTTTGGCAAGGGGCTTGGATCGGCGGAACCCGAGACGGGGTATGCCTGGTATGCGGGTATCTGAACCTGCCGAAGTTACCTTCAGGAGTTGAGGAGGAAGTCGGGCATGATTTCTACGCCGGCTTCGACCATTTGAAAGCCGTCGGCGGTCTTGCAGCCGGCGTTGCGGGCGGCCTGAATCAAGGGTGTGACGCCGTGACCGCTGATGACGTCGCCCACAAAGATGGCGGGCGTGAGCAGGTGGCCGGGGATGGGCAGCGGGTCGTCCGGAGACATTCCCATCGGCGTGGCGTTGATGGCAATGTCGAAGCCGGCCGGGTCGATGCCGGATAGATCTGCCGGGGCGGCGGCGACGGGCGCGCGGTCGAGGCGGACCAGTAGGCGAACCAGTGGATCGAGCCGAGCAGGGCTGATGTCGTGGAGGACGAGTTCGCGGATCCCGGCGCTGAGCAGGGCGATGGCGATGGCACTCCCTGCCCCTCCCGCGCCGACCTGCAGAACGCGCGATCCTTCGAGGTGGGCACCGGCCTTGCGGAGAGTGGCGAGAAAGGCAAGGCCGTCGAGCATGTCACCGTGCCAGGAGCCGTCCTGGTTACGGCGGACGATGTTCACGGCACCCAGCAGCCTGGCGGTTTCGGAAAGTGTGCCGCAGTGGGCAGGCATGGTGTTTTTGTGCGGCATGGTGATGAGCAGGCCGCGCACGTTCGGGACGCGCTGGAGAGTGTGAACGACAGGCTCGAGCTCGCCTGCCGCGACCTGCATGGGTACGCAGATGCCATTGTGCTGGCGCGCATGCAATGCAGCGGTCAGAAGCTGCGGCGATTTCACGTACCGAATGGGGTCGCCGAGGATGGGGTAGAGGGCGGTTTCGCCACTGAGATGTTCGAGCATACCTGGCCTCTTTGACGTTGCTGGTTTCAATTCTGAGATGCAGCCTTGACGGGCGCAGGGACGAGCACGGATGGCCCATTACCAGTGGCGGATCCGACAGCCCAGCGGCAAGTTTCGCGCGTCCTGCCGGTATGAGAATATCTGCCTATGCGGCGCGGCACACCGATGAACTGGTTCGTACTGCTGGCGCTTCTGACCGGTGTGGTCGTGGCCAGCTATCAGGCGGCCGCGCGCGTGACGACTCCTGGTGACGAGCTGCAGTCGACGGAGATGCGGGGAACGATCGGGATCTACCGGGTTGGCCTCAACTACACATTGCAGCAGAGGACGCAGCTTGTGGCCGCGCACTACTTCTACAGTTCGCAGTTGAAGAACATCCCGCTGCAAGGCGCGGTGAACGGCGAAGCCGTCAACTTTGAAGGAGCGGATGGTTCGAAGTTCCGCCTTCGCTTCGTGGGAAATGGCAGCAATGGGTCGCAACCTTTGACGTTTTATAACTCAGTCGGCCTGGAAGGTACGTGGACGCTTGGGAACCGGAGCTTTCCGGTGGATCTCAGGATCCAGCACAGCACGGAGAATCCTGGACAACGGATGTACGCGCAGGTCACGCAGGAGTCCGATGAAGTCTACGAAGCCAGGGTGGCCAAGCTGCAGATGGCTGTTCTGAGTGGGAACGTCGCAGAGGCGGCCCGATATGTTCACTTTCCTCTCAGGGTGAATCGAAGAGGGAGGCCCATGATCGTTAGAGATCCGACGCAATTGCGGGTGGAGTGGGGGAGGATCTTCTCACCGGCATTCCTGGTGAAGCTCAGGACTGATATGGCGCATGAGATGTTCGTTCGGAATGGCGAGGCGATGCTGGGCGACGGAGAACTCTGGTTCGATGACAAGGGCCTGGCAGTGGTGAACTCTCTGCCGGATTCGAGCGCGGCCAGGTAGCTGAGTGGGGCATCTCGGCTTTTTGGCTGGACAGGTGCGACGAAAGACCGTTAGTTCGGCTGCATGAAGGTGAGGGCGCGTTCGATGTAGGCCTTGATTTCCTTGCGGGGGACGACGGCGTCGAGCATGCCGTGGTCGAGCAGGAACTCGGAGCGCTGGAAGCCTTCGGGGAGCTTCTGGCGGATGGTCTGTTCGATGACGCGGGGGCCTGCGAATCCGATCAGCGCGCCGGGTTCGGCTATGTTGAGGTCGCCGAGCATGGCGAAGCTGGCGGTAACGCCGCCGGTGGTGGGGTCGGTCATGAGCGAGATGTAGGGGATACCAGCGTCGTCGAGCTGGGCGAGGCCGGCGGAGATTTTGGCGAGCTGCATGAGGCTGGCGATGCCTTCCATCATGCGTGCGCCGCCGGACGCCGAGATGATGATGAGCGGATGGCGCGTGGCGAGCGAGCGGTCGACGGCGCGGGCGATGGTTTCGCCGACGACTGCGCCCATGCTGCCACCGATGAAGGAGTATTCCATGGCGCTGACGACGACGGAGTGGGGTCCGAGTTTGCCGATGGCGTTGACAATGGCGTCATTGAGGCCGGTGTCCGCCTGGGCCTTGGCGAGGCGTGCTTTGTAGGACTTGAGGTCGGTGAATTCGAGAGGATCGGTGGATTTGAGCTCGAGATCGACGAGCTCGTAGCCGGGCTCGAGGAGCAGGGCGAGACGGGTGCGGGCGTCCATGCGGAAGTGGCGGCCGCAGCGGGTACAGACCTGGAGGTTGGCTTCGAGGTCAGCTTTGAAGAGGAGTTGTTTGCAGCCGTCACACTTGGTCCAGAGTCCCTCAGTGCGGACGCGTTTTTCGGGCGTGACTTCGATCTCGTTTTCCTGCCGCTTGAACCAGGACATCTGTTCCCCTTGATTGACCAGATGACAGGATACCGCACGTACTTTGGTACTGGCCGTGCGGGCGTCGGCGGCGTTGCTGCTTTTGACCGGTGGCTGCTCTCGATGGCCGCAGGGTAGTGGGTGGGGCGCTCTACGCGGGCTTTTTGCCGGATGACTTAATGGCCGGAGTGGTAGGGGTGGCCGGTGAGGATGGTGAAGGCGCGGTAGAGCTGTTCGAGCAGGACGACGCGGGCGAGCTGGTGAGGGAGGGTCATGGGGCCGAGGGAAAGCAGGAGACCGGCTTTCTGGCGGGCGTCCTCGGACCAGCCGCTGGCGGGGCCTATGGCGAAAGCGATGGATTGCCTGCCGGTGTCGCGCTGCTGGCCGAGCCAGGCGGCAAAGGATTCAGAGGATAAGGACTTGCCGCGGCTGTCAAGCAGAACCAGGAAGGGGGGTGTCCTGGATGCTGGGGCGCCCCGGGGGTGAGTGAGGGCTTCAAGAAGAACGGCTTCCGTGGGATGGGTGACGAGGTCGGTGGCGGCGAAGGGCGCGAGGCGCTGACAGTAGAGATCGACGGGCGCGGCGAAGATGCCCGGGTTAGCCCGGGGTGCTACGGCCGCGATCTGGAGGCGCATGGTCACGGGTGCCTATCGGGTCCAGCGGCGTTCGCCTGGTTATAACTCGCCTGGAGGAGGCTATGGTTTCTCATAGATTTGGTTCCTAGGCTGTCTGAACGATGTGCGCGCGGACTACGCAGAGTACTCATTCTAAATGGCTGTGCGGTTCAGAAGAGGAACAGACATAGTTTGGGCACCTAAGTGCAATGCCAACTACAACGATCCTCATATTGTTTGATTTCTACATTCGCGCATAGGTGCGCGGTACCCAGGAGATATAGATGACTGCTTCATCCAAGTTTCTGCGATCTGCGATTTTCGGCTTCAGCCTGACGGCTGGGCTGGTTGTGGCGGGGACGAGCCCTGCTGCATGGTCGCAGGCAGACACGGGCCAGATCGCTGGTACAATTTCAGACCCATCCGGCGCAACGATTGCGAATGCGACGGTCACGGTGAAAAACGACGGGACGGGTGCGACGCGGACGGAAAAGTCCAGCCAGAGCGGCACATACCTGGTGGTTGGCCTGACACCAGGGAGCTACACGGTGACGACCGAGGCGGCGAATTTCAAGTCGACTGTATCGAAGGTGGAAGTGACGGTTGGCGGCCATGCGACGCTGGACGCGAAGCTGACAGTGGGATCGGGCACGACCGAAGTGCAGGTGATTGCCGAGGGCGGCGTCGAGGTCAATACGCAGACCCAGGAACTGTCGCAGGTAGTGGACCGGACACAGCTGGCGAGTCTGCCGAGCCTGACGCGGAATCCGTATGACTTTGTGGCGCTGTCGGGCAATATCTCGTCGGGCGATTCGACGACGGCGGGCAACAATGTAAATGCGACGACCCGCGGTGTGGGCTTCAACATCAATGGCCAGCGTTCGACAGGCACAGAGATCCTGCTTGATGGTGTGGAGAATATTGCGGTCTTCGGCGATGGCGTAGGCATCAAGGTGCCGATCGACGCTGTGCAGGAATTCCGAGTAGTAACCAGCAACTTTACGCCTGAGTACGGACGTGCTTCGGGCGGCGTGGTGAACGTGACGACCCGGGCGGGCAGCAATGGCTTCCATGGCGACCTGTGGGAATACAACCGGCTGGCTGCGTACACCTCGAACACGGTGTTGAACTCGCAGGCGGGCAATCCGAAGGGGCAGTACACCCGGAACCAGTTCGGCTTCGTGGTGGGTGGCCCGATTGTGAAAGACAAGCTGTTCTTCCTGGGCAGCACGGAATGGACGCGGGTACGCAGTGCGGCCAGCCAGCAGTCCGCCGTACCGACGCCGCAATACCTGGCGGCGGCCCCGGCAAATATCCAGAACTACTTTGCGCAGTATGGCGGCGGCAAGACTTTCAATTTCAACAAGGTGTATACGAACTCGGATATCGGCAGCCCGATTACGACGCTCCCGGGCTCGACGCCGATCTTTGGCGTGGCGCCATTTACCGCGCCGGGTGATGCGGGCGGCGGTGCTCCGCAGAATACGTACAACATTGTGGGCCGCGTGGACTACAACCTGGGCGCGAAGGACCGGATCTTCTTCCGGTATGTGAATTACAACGAAGTTGACCAGGCGGGCTTTTCGTTTGCCTCGCCGTATTCGCAGTATGACGTCGGGCAATCGATCAAGAACACGGCGTACCTGCTGAATCTTTCGCATGTGTTCAATCCGAGTATTGTGGCTACGACCAAGGCGAGCTTCAGCCGATTCAATACGTCGAACAGCTACGACACCAAGCTGCAGAACACGCCGACGCTGGTGGTTTCTCCGAATGCGCAGGTGCCGGGCACGACGACGTTCATCCAGCTGCCGGGATTTTATGACGAGAATCCGGCGAATGGCGGTCTGCCCTACGGCGGCCCGCAGAACACGGTCCAGTTCAATGAAGATGTGAACATCCTGAAGGGCCGGCATGCGATGCAGTTTGGCGCGGCCATCCTGTATATCCAGGACAACAATGCCTACGGCGCTTACGCCCAGGCGAACGAGCAATTGGGCCAGAGCCGGGCTGCCGGTCTGAGCGCACTGGGAACCGGAAACCTGTTCGAGTTCCAGGCAGCCGTAAATCCGCAGGGAGCGCTGCCATGCGTGCGCAATCCTTATACAGGCGAATTGACGCCGACTGCGGGATGCTCGATCAATCTGCCGGCGACGGCACCATCGTTCGCGCGCAGCGACCGCTTCCATGACTGGGCGGTGTATGCGCAGGATGCATGGAAGGTGACGCCGCGGCTGACACTGAACTACGGCGCGCGCTACGAGTATTACGGTGTGCAGCATAACAACAACAAGACGCTGGACTCCAACTTCTACTATGGCGATGGCGTACTTGGCCCGAATGGTGTGCGGACGGGGCAGGTGTACACGACACCGAACAGCCCGATCAAGTCCCTGTGGAAGCCGTCGTATGGAACGGTCTCGCCTCGTGTTGGTTTTGCGTACGACCTGACCGGGGATGGCAAGACTTCGCTGCGCGGCGGGTACGGGATCAGCTACGAGCGGAACTTCGGCAACGTGACGTTCAACGTCATCCAGAATCCGCCGGGGCAGGCTGTTATCGTGATCAACAATACGCCGGTGACCAGCTCGAATGTCGGTCCGCTGGCGGGTACGGGTATGAGTGTGCCGCTGCCCCCGACCAGTCTGCGGAATGTGGACCAGAATATCCGGACGGCCCAGACACAGTTCTACAGTGCGGCCATCGAGCGCCAGATTGCCAGCGGCGCAGTGGTTTCCGTGCAGTTCGCGTCGGCTCGCGGCATTCATCTGTATGACATCAAGAACATCAACGGATTGGGCAGCGGGAACTACACGCTGGGCGATCCGTTGCAGGATCCCAATAGTTCAGCTTCCAAACCTGTTTACGCGCTGACGCGGTTGAATCCGCAGTACTCGAATACGAACAATCGCGGATCGAGCGGTGACTCGCACTATAACGCTCTCAACGTGCAGTTCCAGGCGAACAACCTGCATCATTCGGGTCTGAGCCTGAGCGGGAACTACACGCTGGCGCATGCGACGGACGACCTGAGCACGACGTTCTCGGAATCGAACAACGAGTTCAGTCTTGGGTATACGAACCCGTTCAATCCGTCATTCGACAACGGGAACAGCGACCTGGACATCCGGCATCGGCTGGTGATTTCACCGGTGTACGACACGCCCTGGTATAAGGACGGCCACAGCCGGTTGAAGCAGGGTCTGCTGGGCTGGGAAGTGGTGGGGATCTACACGGTGCGGACGGGTACGCCATTCAGCTACTACGACACCAGCTATAACCTGACGGGTTATAACGTGGCACGGTATGCGGCGGCTGCGCCAATCACCAAGCACACGTTCAAGTCGATTCCGTCGGGACAGAATGGCGGCGGCAGCGACACGTATACGCTTGGCAACCTGCCAGAGGCGCAGTCGTACTACAACCAGGCCTGGAGTGATGCGACGAACGGCAACATCCAGTCTTCCGACTGGGGTGCCTATCCGACAAACGAGACGTCGCGCAATGCGTTCCGTGGACCGGGTGCGTGGAACTTCGACACAGCGGTCAGCAAAACGATCCCGATCCGCGAGCAGATCAACCTAGTGTTCCGCGCGGAAGGTTTTGACGTGCTGAACCATCACAACCTGTATATCCAGGAGAGCCTGAACGACGTGAACAACCTGAACGACCCGGCAGTCGGACCGGTACAGTTCCCGGGTGCGCCGTCAATCACGGCGTCGAAGGGCGGGCTGGGTGGAGTCGGAGACGAGCGGCGATTTGGCCAGTTCTCGTTGACTCTCAACTTCTAACGCTAAAGGACGGGCACTAAGAAAGGGCGGGGAGAGATCCCTGCCTTTTTTTTGGTGCGAACTAGTACATGGAATCATTGTCGCGGCTATGAAAAACCGTAGATTTCAGGAGATAGCAAGCGATCCTGGTTGTCGGGCAACCTTCCCGTGTTTGCGTAGAGTCGCAAGAATTTTAATGAAGTTGCAATGTAGCCCAAATTTAGGACACCGAAGGGTCTGACCCGTCCGTTCGGTTCGAATGGCCACAAAGTTGCAAAGGTGAGGACAGCAGTGATTGCGACGTCATTTTTTGGGACCTGGATTCGCAAGCCTGAGTGTCCAAAAAATGCTGTTCTGCCAACCTTGATCTGGGAGACCTCATGACACGCCCTCTGCGCAGCTTTGCGCTGCCGTCCTTGATTCTTTCGAGCGTTACTTCGTTTGGCGGGTATGCTGCCCTGTTGGCTGGGGGCCTCTACGCGCCTGGCCTGTACGCCCAGACCAGTACAGCGACCGTGAACGGTACGGTTACTGACACGGCGGGCGCAACGATTCCGAACGCCACCGTAACGATCACCAACACGAGCACGGGGATCGTCACCAATTCAAAGACCAACTCAAGGGGTTTCTTCAATTTCCCGCAGCTGCAGATCGGTGGACCATACACGGTCACGATCGATGCGCCGGGTTTCAAGAAGTTCGAGTCGAACGGGTTGCAGCTGAACCTGAACGACAACCGTGCGATCGACGCGAAGCTGCAGGTCGGCCAGGCATCTGAAACGGTGCAGGTCATGGCTACCAGCAACGCGGTGGAAACGACCGAGACGGAGCTGAAAGACACGATCAGCGCGCGGCAGATTGAGCAGATTCCGCTCTTTGGCGGCGATGCGAGCGGTCTGCAGAAGCTGCAGGCGGGCAGCGTAGAGTCGTCCGACCGGTTCGGCACCTATTCCGCGAACGGATCGCAATCGTCGAGCAACTCATTCATCCTGGACGGTATTGACATCAATGACGGCCCGCTGCAGACCGAGGGTGTGGCGGTAAGCCCCGACTCGCTGGCACAGGAGAGCATCATCAGCAGTACGCTGAATCCTGAATTTTCGAGGAACAGCGGCGCGGTCATTAACCAGACCATCAAGAGCGGAACGAACAGCTTCCACGGGACTGCCTCGGAGCAGTATCGCGACACATTCCTGAATAACGGCGACTACTTCTCGTTGAAGGGCCAGCGCCCGCCGTTTCATCAAAACCGATATGGCGGAACTTTCGGCGGACCAGTCATCAAGGACAAGCTGTTCTTTTTCCTGAGCTACCAGGGATTCCGCAACCGGACGGGCAGCACGCAGGTGACTGTTGTTCCCTCCGCGGACGAGCGTAATGGTATTTTCCCGGATGGAACGGTCATCAATCCGGCGACCTTCAATCCGATTTCTGTGCGACTGCTGAATTCGTTTGTGCCGCTGCCGAATACGACAAGCGGCGGCCAGCCTGCCTACAGCTTCCCGACGGCGAATACGGGCGCGGGCGACCAGGGGATCATCCGGGCGGACTATCACCTGTCCAGCAAGGACGCATTCTACGGTTCTTCGATCTTCCAATCTTCTCCGTCTACAGAGACGCTTCCCTTCACTGGTGCGACGCTGCCTGGATTCGGGGAGATTGACTCGGCTCATTACAAGCTGTTCGCAGGAGACTACACACGCACCTTTAATGCGAGCCTGCTGAACGATTTCCAGATCACCTATTTCCGCTTTAACTACGGGGCGGTGAATCCTCAAAAAGTGGTTCTGCCCTCCAGCTATGGATTCAACATCAATCCACAGTCCAAGTCTTCCGGCCTGCCTTACATCGGCGTCCAGGGTGTGTTCGACCTGGGCTTCAGCACCAATGGACCGCAGCCCCGCAAGGACAGCAACCTGCGCGCTTCCGACACGTTTACCTGGGTGAAGGGCAACCACACGCTGAAGTTCGGTGCATCCGCGGAACAGTTCCGGGTGAGCAATCCTTTCTATGGCAACAACAACGGAAGCTTCGCCTTCAACAACACGGCGGATGACCAATATGCCGCGTTGAAGTCATTCCTGCAGGGTACCCCCTCGTCGTTCGCGCAGGGTTCCGGCGGCTTTATCGACGCGCTGGCTTACGAGGATTATGCGTATGCACAGGACAGCTGGAAAGTGACGCAGAACCTGGTATTGAACTACGGCCTGGCGTACGACATCGAGACGCCGAACAAGATGCGCCAGGATGGCGGGCTGGATATTGGCTGCTTCTCCGTCAGCAATGCGACGACAGGCGTCTTCCAGGGAGCCAATGCATTTCCAGGCCTGTTGTATCCGGGTGATCCGGGCTGCAACAGCTACGGTGGGACGACCGTTCGTTACAACCACTTTGCTCCGCGCTTCGGCTTTGACTGGTCACCGTCCTCAGGTCCGGGCATGTTGATTGGCCGGGATGGTTCGCACCAGTTGTCCATTCGCGGTGGTTTCGGGCTGTACTACAACCGCGACCAGGAAGAGGGTTCGCTGCAGAACCTGAGCGTACCGCCATTCAGCCTGACGCAGAATCTGAGCAATCCGAACTTTGCTGATCCGTATGGAACCGCGACCGGGGGCGTCAATCCATTCCCCTTCTCGCCTCCTGGCAAGGGTGCTGTGATTGACTGGAGCAACTTCATCGGTCTGGATACGAACGCGATCGCGAAGAACTACGGCGTGCCGTATGTCTACAACTTCAACGTGAACGTGCAGCGGGAACTGCCGAGCAACATGCGTCTGCAGGTGGGTTATGTCGGCTCACTAGGGCACAAACTGCTGCGGACCTATGAAGGCGATCCGATTACCCAGGCCGGCCATGATGCATGCGTCGCGGACACCGCAGGTTGCGGCGATCCGGGACAGCTGGCGACACACCTGAGCTATCCGCAGTACGCAGCGCAGACGGCTACCTACCCGGGTTCGGGCGGCGTGCCGTACTACCTGAGTGTCGGCACACAGGGGACGCTGGGTAGTTCCAACTACAACTCTGGCCAGGTCACGCTGACCAAGCAGGTATCGCATGGCCTGGAGTTCAGTGCGGCCTATACCTTCTCGAAGGGACTGGACGACAGCTCCGGCCTGGAGAGCTCGGGCTTCCACAGCCGCAGCTACAACCAGTATCCGGGCTACAGCCAGACCAATTATGGCCCGTCGGATTATGACGCGCGGCATCGCCTGGCACTCAGCTATGTGTACGCGGTGCCATTCACGCATGCTTCGAACTTCCTGGTGAAGGAAGCACTGACTGGCTGGCAGATTTCGGGTGTCACTGCGCTCCAGGGTGGCAATCCGCTGCTGATTTCACAGTCCGGCGTTTATCTGTCCAAGTGGTGCGATGAGTTCAGCTACTACGGCTGCCCGGATGCACCGAACGTTTCGACCACGCACGTGAAGCTGTCCAACCCGCGGAATCCGACGAACTCGTTCTTTGACACGACGCCGTTCACCTCGGAGACTCTCGGCAACTTTGGCAACGCGCCGCGTGGCTTTATTCACGGACCCGGCTTCAACTACACCAACCTGTCGTTTGCAAAGAACTTCCCCCTGGGTGGCGAAGGTGCACGCTACGTCCAGATCAGGATGGATGTTGCAAACGCCTTTAACCATGCCAACTTTGCCGCGCCGGATTCTAACTACGGCGATTCAACGTTCGGCGTCGTAAGCGCGACCAAAAACTCGGCGGATGTGAATGGTGATCCGCAGGGTGGCCGTGCCGTACAGCTGGTAGGTAAGTTCTACTTCTAGCTGACTGGTGGTTTGAATCGAGGGCGCCCTTAGTTGGGCGCCCTTTTTCTTTGGGAGAGTTGGTTCAGGACCGGCTGTGGTGAGTGTTTGCAGGTTGTCTGGACGGGAGGACCGGATTGGCTGCTGCACTGATTGTGCAGCGGGGCGCGAGGCCGAGGCCATCAAGCGCGTTGTTCTGTCCCGTCCGGTAGGGTTACTTCGTGGATTTTTTGGCTGCAGTCTTCTTGGCTGATTTTTTCGCAACGGCCTTTTTTGGTGCAGTGGCGGTTGCGGATTCTGTTTTGGGCGCAGACTTCTTTTTCACAGCGGCTTTTTTCGCCACGCTCCTGGCGGCCGTGGTCTTCTTGATCGAGACAGACTTTTTGGGCGGGGACTTCTTTGCGGCGGCTTCGCGG
The DNA here is from genome assembly GCA_964658265.1 of uncultured Acetobacteraceae bacterium. Taxonomy (GTDB): domain Bacteria; phylum Acidobacteriota; class Terriglobia; order Terriglobales; family Acidobacteriaceae. Next base: position 13,518 of record CAZZYN010000036.1, read on the forward strand.
ACCTCGGTGGTTTTTTCCGAGAGAGTATTCCTGAGCTGATCGAGGTCGACCTGGCGGGCGGATTTGCGGAGGCGTTCGATGTCGTAAAAGGCGCGCTTCTCGGCTGAGAAGATGTGGCAGACGAAGTCGACGTAGTCGAGGAGGATCCACTCGGACTGACGTCGGCCTTCGACGGAATTGGCGTAAGTGGAGAACTCGCGCTTCATCTGCATCTCGATGGCGTCGCCGATGGCCTGCACCTGGCGCTCATTGGTGCCGCTGGCGATGAGGAAGAAGTCGGTAAAGCCGGAGTCGGATGGATCGAGCTCAAGGATGCGGATGTCTTCAGCCTTCTTGTCTTCGGCAGCAGCGACGGCGGAGGCGACCATGCGTCGGGTAAGTTCGCGGGCCTGCTGCTGGGCGGATTCGGCGGATTTTGTAGTGGTCCTGATGGCCATACGTGCTGGGCTTCTCCGTGTATGCGGTGCGGTGCAGCGGGCAAACGGAGCGAGGCCGAAAGCCGTCACTCAGTGCGCCGGGATGAACCCTCATCGTAGAGTATTTTGGCGGCGGCTGCTATGTGACGGCGGGGGAATAGAGATGATGTTCGCGAATGTAGGCAGCGACGGAGGGGGCGAGCATGACGTCTGAAGCGGCGGTATCGCCGGAAGCGAGGGCATGGCGGAGTGCCGTGGCGGAGATATCTTCAGCGAGGTCGGGCAGAAGGTAGAGGGTGGAGGTCCGAGTCGGATCGGCTGTGCTTTCAAGCAGGAGCTGGTCGGGCGCCGGGTGAGGGAGTCGAGTCCGAATGCCGGGGGGAAGATGCTCTGCGACGGATTCGAGGGAGTAGCCGGGGCGGGCGGCGACGATGAAGTCGCAAAGGAGAACGAGATCGGCAGCCCGGTGCCAGTGGTTGAGGGTGTGGAACGAATCGGCGCCGAGAAGACAGTAAAGGCGGGAAGCCTGGGTGGTCTGAAGGGCCAGCTCTGCTTTGAATGCGGCGATGGTGTCATAAGTGTAGTTGTGGGTGCCGCCAGGGTGGGGTGCGTCGAGGGTGCTGGGCTGGCAGCGGGGATCGGCTGCGAAGGCCAGGCGAACCATGGCGAGCCTGTCAGCAAAGCTGGAAGGCGGGTAGTCAGCCTTGAGCGGCTGGCGGCCGACGGGAGCGACCAGGATGCGATCGAGAGCAAGGCGGTCAGCGGCGGCCCGGGCGATGGCGAGATGGCCGCGGTGAGGCGGGTCGAACGTGCCGCCAAAGAAAGCTGTGCCGGCGGTACCGGCAGCAACGGCGCTCACTTCCATTCGATTGGCCGAGGCTGACATCTTTCGAGGATAACCCTGCTCTCGAAGTATTCTGAGGGAGTTTGAAGGTGCAGGCGTGGCATTGGCCTTTGTGGCGTTGGGATCGAACATGGGATTTGCGGGAGCGTCCCCTGCTGACACGGTGCTGGCGGCGATGCACGCATTGAGTGGGCTGGGCGAAGTGCGAGGGCGATCTTCCTTGTATGCGACGGTGCCGGTTGGGTTCAGCGAGCAGCCGGGTTTTGTGAATGCGGTGGCGGCGGTGGAGACGGACATAGACGCTGACGCCTTACTGGGGGAACTACTGAGTTTGGAGAGGCGGTTCGGGCGGGACCGGTCAGCCGGATTGAAGAACGGGCCGCGGTCGCTGGACCTGGATCTGCTGCTGGTTGGCGACTTGTTGCGGGAGACGGAGCAGTTATTGCTGCCGCATCCGCGCCTGGCGGAGAGACGGTTTGTACTGGCCCCATTGGCGGAGATTGCACCGGCGCTGCGACATCCGGTGGAGGGAAAGACGATGCTCGAGCTGCTGAGTGAGCTTCCAGAAGAGGGCGAGAACGGGGTGACGGCGGTTTCTCTGCTTCGTTAGTCGGGGACTTGATCAGGCTGTGCTGGTGTGTTGCGGGGCGGCTTGGACGCGGGGTATCAGGTTAGCAATTTATTAGCTGCGAGTTGGGATTCTGGCATTCGGGATGCATATAGAGAGAGTGATGATGGAGGGGCGAAGAAGCACTATGTGTGGGGCGGGTTTTGTTTAGGCTGTGCGGCCTGCGGGCCTGCTGCAGGATGACTAGCGTAACGCACAGACAGGCGAGTAGATGTTTTTCGTTTCTTGGGGCAACGACGTGGCTCATGTCAGGTGAGGTCTATGCCGAGGTTGAGTTCAGGAGCCGAGAAAAGGCTGACTCACCGGGATGGTGCGGCCTTGTTGAAAGCGGCTGGTGAGACGTGCCCAGGCGCCACGAAGGCGACGTAGGATCCAGGCGGCGCAGAGCAGTGCCAGGAGGATGAGCGCACCGGATACGCCGGCGGCAGCAAGGGGATGGTGGGATGCGGCATAGGTCATGCCGATCGCGGCGGCATCTTCGGTGGTGGACAGAGCGATGTTCGAGACAGGTTCAGGGCTGGGAGTAACGACGGCGCGCAGGGCAGTCTTGGAGCTGTGGGTGGCCATGGCGATGAGCCCGCCGGCAGCCGTGGCTGCGAGTTGCATACCGGGCGTAAGGTGCTCGGTGGCACGGTAGGCGAGAAGGGCTGCGACCGGCACGCGAATGAAGGTATGCGCTGCATTCCAGATGAGATCGAAGCCGGGAATCTTATCTGCAATAAACTCCGCGGCGAACATTGCACCGCTTACGATGAGGACAGGCAGGCTTCCCAGAATGTCAAGGCCGTGTGGCAGGGCGACCCACTGGAAGCGGGCCAGGACGCCAAGGGTGAGGATGGTGGCATAGAGATTCAGTCCAGCGGCAAAACAGGTGGCAACGACCAGCCCGCCGAGGTCGGCCGGCGAGAACGGCATGTCGGATGGAAAGCTCATGGTCCGAATGGTACATGGTCAGGTGGCGCATCGTCCGTCGAAGTGTTGCGGGCACGACAGATGAGCGTTGGAGGGATGTGGTTGCGGGGAATACGGGGAGGAAAGCAGATTGGAATCTGCGGTATGAAGCAATGGTTCGAAAGGGTGGCAGGCGTGTTGTTGCTGGGCGCGTCCGTTGCAACTGGTCAGATGCTGGCGCAGAAGCTCCGGTCTACGAGTGAGCAAGGCTCGGCCCGACTGGGCGTGATTGCTGGCATGGTTTCGGATGAGGCTGGAAAACCTCTCGCGCACGCCGTCCTGCGTATAAAGGACGGCTCGGATCAGTTGCCGGAAGTGATCAGCGGCGAGGATGGTCAGTTCGTCCTGACGATTCCTGCAGGTCGACCGGTCACACTGCATGTAGAGGCTCCAGGTTTCCGAACCGAAGATGTTTCGGTGAGTGTGGAGGCACCGGTGGCGATGCGGCCCAGTGCGGCAATGGCTCTCAAGGTCGTGATGACGCCCGCAGGGCCGCAGGAAACGGTAACTGTAAGTGCCTATGGCACGCCACTACGTTTGTCGAGCACCCCGGCCAGCACGCTGGTATTGGATGGTTCCGCATTGGCGCAGACTGCAGGCCAGGCGCTGGACGACCGGCTGCGGCAGGTGGCGGGGTTTGAATTGTTTCGCCGGACGAGTTCTCTGGTCGCCAATCCGACGTCGCAGGGAGTGTCGCTGCGTGGCCTGGGATCAACAGCAGCGAGCCGCACGCTGGTGCTGTCGGAAGAGGATCCGTTGAATGATCCATACGGCGGCTGGATTCATTGGGACGAAATACCGGAGCTGGCGATCCAGTCGGTAACGATTGTGCGAGGTGGGGCGAGCGATCTGTATGGGTCAAGTGCGATTGGCGGGGTGGTAGACCTGGCGGCGGTACGACCGCGGGGTAATTCGATACAACTGTTGAGTAGTTATGGATCGCTGAACACGTTTGACGATGCCGGAATAGCCACGGTGCAGCGCGATAAGTGGGCGGCGCTGGCGGCTGGTGGTGTACTGCTCACGGATGGTTACACATTGGTATCGCCGAGGGTGCGCGGGCCGGTTGACGTGAACTCGAATGTACATGCGCAGAACGGGCGCGTGGAAGTGGACCGGGCGTTTCTAGCGAATGGGCATGCATTTGTGCGCGGGAACGTATTGAACGAGGCGCGGAACAATGGCACGCCGGTCACAACGAATGGCACACGCCTGTGGAGATTTGAGAGTGGCGCGGACTGGAGCAACTCTGCGGGTGGAAGCCTGCTGGTGCGCCTGCATGGAACAGCGGACCACTATCGGCAGACCTTTTCATCGATAGCCGTAGGCCGGCGATCGGAGTCACTGACGCGCTTTGTCGAAACGCCCGCGACGGAAACAGGCGGAACCGTTCGCTGGACGCAGGCCTTGAGATCAGACCTGCTGATCCTAGGCGGGGCGGATACACGCGATGTGCGGGCGGTTGATGAAGAAACCGGTTTCGGCACGACGGGAAGTACCAACGGCCGTGTAACGAGCCTAAAAGATGTGACAGCACGCCAGCGGCAGACGGGCCTGTATGGAGAGGTGCTGTGGACGCCCGCGCAATGGACGATCAGCGCAGGCGCGCGCGTCGACTTTTTCCGGACCTTCGATGCGACGCAGTACTTCCCTGTCGTTCAAGCGCAGCCGCAGACTACCGAGAATGTCTTTGATCCGCGCCTGGGTGTGTTGCGACACGTAACGAAGACGCTGGCTGTGACTGCTTCTGCATTCCGGGCCTACCGCGCGCCGACCGAAAATGAACTTTACCGTACCGGTCAGGTGGGACAGACAACGACGCTGCCAAACGCCAGCCTGCTGTCGGAGAGGGCGACGGGCTGGGAGACGGGAATCGTAGTGTCCGGCCGAGGTGTGCTGCCATCGCTGCGGTCGAGCTACTTCTGGACGGAAGTGAATCGTCCGATTACGGCGCTCACGCTGACGACGACAGCAACAGCGATTACGGCGCAGCGGGAAAACCTGGGACAGATTCGCAGCCGCGGTATATCGGTCGATGCGGAAAGCCGTCCGCTGCGCTGGCTGACGGCGACGGCGGGATACCAGTTTGCCAGGGCAACAGTGACACAGAACTCCGGAAATCCGGCGCTGGTGGGTAATTGGATCCCGCAGGTGGCGCACAACGCGGCGACGCTGCAGGTACAGGCGGACCGTCCGCGGCTCGGGTTGCTGCGACTGGAAGGCCGTTTGTCCGGGCACCAGTTTGACGATGATGCGAACGTGCAGAGACTCAGCGGATTTTTTCAGATGGATGGTTATGCATCGCACAGTTTTCCGCATGGCCTGGATGTTTATGCCGAAGGCCAGAATCTGCTGGATCGTACGATCCAGGCGGGGAGAACGCCAGTTCTGACGCTGGGGACACCGCTGGTGGGAACGATTGGCATCAGGTGGAGGGTGGGGGAGAATTGATCGCTCAGGGTTCATCGTGGCCGTGTTGGTCCGGTCCGAAAGGGTTCGCTTGATGATGTTCGCCGGCTGCTCTTTGTTGCGAACTCTGCGAGTGTTGCGGAACGGCTCTAGCGTAGCGGCCGGCTGTTAACACCTCATCCCGGAGTGTGGACCGGTGAGAATCTGCTGTGCCATTGCCAGCCGCAGACCGCACTTCTGCTGGACGCGTTCGAGCTCAATTTCGTGAATATGTCTCTCAACAGCCTCGTTTTGCGTGCCTCTTTACGGCAGGAGTTCTATTTACCGTTTTCAAGCTGATGTTCCCGAATGATCGCCAGCGCATCATTCGCCCGACATAGATAGGCATCAGTCTGGGGCGCCGTCGTTTCCTGATCGGAACCAATGCCTGGTGTGGATCAGATTGGGATGTGGAAGAGAATCAGCGGAGGAAGGAACTGGCGACGGGACTGCTACAGACGTGCTGTCGACAAAAGCGCCTCTTATGAGTTTGCGATCAGCAAATCGTTATCTGCAACAATGGTGGATCAAAAAAAAGCCCGTTCTTCTTCACCAGGAGGCTCGATGATGCGTCACCATTTTTGCACTGCTGTCCACTGTATGGGCGGATCTTCCGCGTTCCTTAGTTGTATCCGCCGAAACAGCTCTTCCAGAGGAGCGGTGAGGTAATGTAGCTCCACTGCAGCGCCAAGTTCCCGTGCTCTTGTTCGGAAGATGTCCCGCTCCCATTTACCCCAGGCTCCCCACTCGATGATCACTGTGTTTCCGAGTGCGAGAAGACTTTGAGTGAGTTGCCATTGAAGTGTTTCGATGCGCTCCGTGTCCTGCTCCGCATGCAGGTTTATGCCCAAGCTGCTCATCCAATCATCTGCGGATAGCCTGAGAGCAGGGAGCGCCGTTTCAAGTTTGCGGGCGAGAGTGTCTTTCCGGAACCGGGCAGCCCGGCTACTATGACCAGGCGTGATCGCTGTGACATCGATGCAGCGCCTCTAAATAATTATCCGTTCATCCGTTTGAACTGCCATCAGGCCAGGTTCCTTGTTGCCGTCTTCGAAGAGATGCGAAGTTCCCTGAGGTCCTTCTTGGATTTTGCAGTTGAGGAACGTTTGCTCTTTTTCTTTCAGGATGTTGCTTACGCTAAAGGATGCAAAACAGCTGAGGCCATTGGCTTTTAGAACTGTGTGCGGCTCCACCTGGCGTGACAAGGGAGGCAGAACGAAGGCATGAGCTTGGGTCGCTGTTGCCTGGCAAGGCGGCAGAATTTGTGTGACACCTGCCTGCTGCGAATGCATGGGACGCTCGCAGCAGGAGATCGGCTGTCCGAACTGTTTCTATAGAGCGGTGCTGGAGTGGAGCGCGGCGCTGGTGCAGGAAGGCGCTGTGCTGCCGCCCCGGTGATCAAGCGAAGTGGTTCGTGAGCAGGAGTCGGAAGACGGAAGATAGTCGCGATGGGTGCGCTGCCCGCGCTTGCAGCTGATGGTGCGCGGGTGCATCAGGCGAGTTGTTTTTCGGATGTGCTCGATGGTACAGCGGGTTGGCGGCGAATCCGGGATGCTGGGGAGATGCAAAGCCGCCGCTCTTTCCTGGCTGGTGCAACTGCTGCTGCGATGACGCTGGCAGGTTGCGCGCCGGATGTCTCTGTTGACTATGCGCGAGCGCAGGCGCAATTGCGATCGCGGCTGGCGGCGGAGGCGGGTTTGCCGGACCTGATCCGGCTGGCGACACTGGCGCCGAGCGGACATAATACGCAGCCGTGGCGCTTCAAGGTGAGTGATACGGGCATTTGGATATTGCCGGATTTCAGCCGACGGACCAGGATCGTCGATCCTGATGATCATCACTTGTTCGTGAGCCTGGGATGCGCTGCAGAAAATCTGCTGATCGCGGCTGCTGCCAGCGGGAGGCCAGGGAGCCTTGCGTTCAGCGAAGGCATGAGCGGACGGGCTGGAGATGTGATCCGCGTCGAGTTGAGGCGTGGTCCGACGATGGCAGATGCATTGTGTCCGGCGATCCTCAGAAACCAGTCGACGCGCTCGGATTACGATGCGCGGGCGGTTCCGATTGAAGAACTGAAGCTGCTGGAGACGACGGCGCGGATACCGGGAGTTTCGGTCCTGCTTGTGACGGAGAGCAGGAAGTGCGGCGAGATTGCAGACTATGTGCTTCGCGGCAATGATGCGCAGATGGGCGACGCGGCGTTTGTGGAGGAGCTGCGTGAGTGGATCCGCTTTAATCCCCTGCAGGCGTTGCGGACGGGAGATGGCCTGTTTACGCGGTGTTCCGGGCAGGTGGTGGTTCCGACGTGGATCGGCCGGGCTGCTTTTCGGAGCTTCTACAGAAAAGAGAGTGAGGACCAGCGGTATGCGCAGCAGCTGCGAAGCTCGGCCGGGCTCGCGATCTTTGTGGGTGACGAGGCGGATAAGGATCACTGGATCCGGGTGGGTCGCAGCTTCCAGCGATTCGCGCTGCAGGCGACTGCGCTGGGAATCCGCCACTCGCTGGTGAATCAGCCGGTCGAGGTGCCGGTGGTGCGAAGAGAGTTCGCGCGTTATCTGGGGCTGGGGAATGCTCAGCCGGACCTGCTGGTGCGGTTCGGGTATGGAGCGGCGATGCCGATGTCGATGCGCCGGCCGGTCAGTGATGTAGTGATGGCGTAGTGGTGGTTGCTCGTCAGTCGTCTTTGAGGGTCGAGGTCCAGTGCTGCTGGTGATTTTCAAGCTTCTGGCGTGCCTGTTCCTGCCACCACGCTTCGAGGCCCGGCATGCCTAGAAGGAGGCGCGCATAGCTGGCGTCGAAGTCGAGGTACATGCAGCGGTTGATGGCAGGGATGGAGCCGTCGGGGTTGAGTCGCTCGGTGAGGAGCCATTTGTCGCCGGCCTGCACGATGCCTGGCTCGAGCACCCGCAGGTAGAAGCCGGTGCGATTTTCGCGAATGGTGAGCCTGACCCAGTCGGCGCGGCCAATGCGGCGTGCGAGGTTGGCGCAGGGAACGCGGGGGCCGCTGACCTGGACGAGGGCCGTGCCGAGACGGATGGTATCGCCTACACAGATGTCGTCTTCGGTGATGTGGTTGAAGAGCGGCGCAGCATTGCCGCGAAGAAGGATCTTGGCATCGACCAGATGGTTGTAGTCGACGCCCCGTTCGATGGGGGTGCGTCCGAGGATCACGCCTCCCTGCATGAACAGGCTGAGCGTGGCCGCGACACCATCGAACTGTACGGAATGAACGACTGCCTCCATCTCGACCCATTGACCATCTTTCGTTCCAGAAAGCATGTTGCCTATGTCGACGCGCGGCGCGGTCCGCGGGAGGGCAGACCTGCCGACCCAGCGGGCGGCGGCCTGCGCGACAACCGGTGCAAAGTCTGCGCCGGAGCTGATGCCTGTAACTTCGACCTGGTCGCCCGGGATGAGCGGAGAGGCCGGAGAACCAGCCAGGGCAACGAAGACGCTGCCGCTGCTATCGACGACAAAGAGCGAGGGCCCGGTGGCGTCGGTCGCGGCTTCGTAGTAGCTGACCGCGGCACGCAGGCGAACGGGATGGTGACGGTTCGCTTCTTCCACGGTGAGGTGGTGGACGGAGCGGCACGTGGTGAGCAGGGACAAGGCATCAGTAGAGGCGAAGACCGGCCGGTGAAGACACAACAAGCAAGCGAGGCACAAAAGCGCGACCATGAGACTGTGCGCACGGGGAGACGAAGCCTGATTGGCGGCCCGCTGACTGACCGGATGCAGATGCAGAACTGGCGACACGGTCTCTCCTGTGATGGTTATCGTCAGGACGGCAATTTCCTTTAGACCGGCTTCCGCGAAGTGGCGGATTCGGCTTCCGAAAACCATGCGCGAACCGTTTCGCAGCGGTGACCTGATCGTTCAGCCTTGCTTGCAGTGTCGTCTTTGAGGAATCGGCTGGGTTTCTGCAATCCTGCCGATGGTCGCTGCCTCAGGCTGCTGGATCGTTCTGAGGATCATCCTGAATGAGTAATTCACGCTGCCCGCTATCGATGTTCAGGATGAATTATGCGATGGAATGTCCGCGTAGTTAAATGCAGGGTCCTGGGAGGCTGCGATCCTGTTGGTTAAGTAATGTAAACGGATACGAATGTCGATGCTGAGAGTTGCTGGAACAGGATTACTTCGCCGTCAGGACGCTGGTGGTCAATGAATAGGGCGACCGTTGCGTAGCAGCGTTTGGAAGCGGTGCCAATCGCGAATCAGTAATTGACAGAGATCGATATCAGAAGCCGGCTTGTCGGGAGCGATGTGGCCTGACGAGAAGCGCATCTGGCAGGATCAATGATGACCAACACCCGCGTGCTGGTGGGTTGGCTGCAGCAGGAGGGATGCGCCGTGATGAGATTCGAGCTGACCGGCCAGGGCGCTCGGTCTGGCTCCTCCCATGGGGTAGAACTCGCGAATCAGGTGCGCCTGGTCGTAATAGCCGGAGGCATGGGCGATTTCGGTCCAGGTGATAGAACGTTTCTGATTCGACGATTGCTTGAGGCGGAGGGCGTGGGTGAAGCGAGCGACCCGCGTCATGGTCTGCGGGGTCATGCCGGCAAGGTCGAGACATTTGCGCTCGCGTTGTCGAACGCTGGTATCGAGTATCGCGGCTATTTGTCTGATGGTGTGCCTGCCGCGATCCTGGGCGACAAAGGCAAGGGATCGCTGCCAACGCGAGTCGATCGGTGATGGATTTGAGGAGAGGCGAGCTAGAAGAAATTCATCGACTAGGCGGACGCGGCTGGCAAACGACAAATTTTCGCCGAGCCTGGTGTAAAGCCGTGAAATTGAGTTGCCAAGCAGGGAGTGACCTTCGATGGCGTGCTCTGTTACAAGGTGGGTCGGAATTCCGAAGAGCTCGCGGAGACCGAAGGGCTGAAACATGACTGTGAGCGCTTCGACTGCGCCTTCCGCGGTGAGTTGCAATCGGCGGTAGGTGATTGGGCCAACCACAAGCATGGGAGCGCAGGCCTCGAAGCGGTCTGTTCCGACGATTGGAATGCGATAGAGACTGGCAAAGTGAAACTCGAGAAGGCCGCCAAGGCGTGCCGTGACGGGTTCCTGCAGCTTGTCTTCGGGCGCCAGGCGACGCTGGGAGTAATAGCGCACAAAACGGCGCAGCGCCGGATGCGGCGCTGCAGTGGCGAGCTCGACGGTTAGCCGTTCCATTTCGTCTTGAAGGGAAACTTGATGGGGTCGACGCTATGAAGGTCGTGCTGGATAATCTGCCAGGCCTGGCCGTCGCGGGCGAGGAGGTAGGTCGAAAGCATATCGACCCACGGAGTCTGACTGCCTTGCGCAAGCCGATCTCCCGGCCCCATTGCAGGGTTTCTCCATTTGGCGTGGATGGTGGCCATGGCCAGGCTCAGGATACGGCTTAGGATGAGTTGCTGGCGAGGGAAAGTGACGGTGTGAAATGGTCCTCCCGGACCGTGCAGAAATGCCATGGCCTTCTCAAGCTCAGCACGGCCGTCGAGCATCGATCCAAACCGGTTCACCACCAATACATCTTCCGCATGAAGTATGGCGAGCGCGTGCGGGTCATGGCTGGCCCAGGCGTCGTCATAGGTTTTGAGGAAGAGGGCGGGATCGGGTACCGATGGTTCTGCGATCATGCGTGACGTGACTGCCGCAGCTGCTGCCAGAAGGCCTGCGGAAATGAAGAACGAGCGACGCGTGCGATCGGAAGTGGCCATGTGGGCCAAGCTACTGGCTCACGGCATAGCAAAAATAGTACGGGTGCGACATCTGGCTGTAATCTGCAACCCCAGGTTTTGGTCGCGATGGGTCGATTTGTCGAGAGTCGTGCGGACCTTCTCCCGAGTGAAGGCGCTTTCGATTACCTGCTCTTCAGACACCGCCGCCTTGCGGCTTTGAGGGTACAGGCGTCCGTTATTAGTTGGGTCGAAAGCAGCCTTCACACGGAGAGCTAATTGCTCTTGCGGCTGTCAGGGCTTAACTACTGGCAACTCGATGTAACTGGCGTCTGCAGGAGAGTGGAAGACCTTCTGCTCGGCCTTCTGGTAGTCGGCCGGCTGGGCGAAGAAGATGCTGGGGACGAAGGTCTGGGGATTGCGGTCGTAGAGCGGAAACCAGCTGGACTGCACCTGCACTGCGATGCGGTGGCCGGGCAGGAAGACGTGATTCGCGTTGGGCAATTCGAAGCGATAGGGCTCGGCAGTATTGGCAGGGATGGGCCCGGGCTTTTCAAGGCTCTGACGATAGCGGCCGCGGAAGATGTCGGCGGAGATCATTAGCTGGTAGCCGCCCATCCAGGGCTCAGCAGCCACTTCATCGGGGTAGAGATCGATGAGCTTGACGACCCAGTCGGAGTCAGTACCAGAGGTGGAGGCAACGAGATTGGCCAGTGGCTGGCCGGCGATCGTAACGGGCGCGGTGAGGGGCTCCGAGACGAAGATTGCGACGTCGGGACGACCGGAAGCGCTGCGCTGGTCCGAGGCAAGCCAGTTGGCCCAATGGCAGTCGGCGGTATAGCAGGTGGGCTGATTGGGACGCGGGAGGAAAGGCACAGGATGGGCAGGGTCAGAGGGGTATTCAGTGAAGGAAGCCTCTGTGCTGGTGGGCGCCGTAAAGCTGAGCGTCGCTTTGGCATGCAGGTAGAGGCGCGTATTGGGCTGGGTGACGGGCCAGGCCGGCAGCTGCTGCCACTTGTCGGTGCCGGACTGGTAGGCGGTCACTGTTGGAATGGCGGGCGCTGAGGCGTCGTCCTTGAGGTAGCGGGCGAGAAAAGGCGCGAGCACATGCTGCCGCCAATACAAGGATGGGTCGGCGGGAAAGGTGAGCTGATCGGCGCCGAGATTGGTGCCGTCGTCGATGGCCCCGCCGTGATGCCAGGGGCCAAGGGAGAGGTGTACCAGGCCATCCTTATCGAAGGGTTTGATGGCTTTGTAGACGGCAGTGGCGCCGTAGATATCTTCCGCATCCCAGAGCGAGTGGACCAGCAGGATCGGCACACTGGGCGGCTGTTTGGCGTACTGCGCGGCGAGGATCTTGTCGACTGCCTGCTGTTGCCAGAAGGAATCGTAGGCGGGATGCGCGACGAGCTTGCGCCAGAAGCCCATCTGCTCCAGGCCGCGACGCTTGGCAAGTTCTCCGGCCGAGCCTGCATTCATGTAGGTGTCGTAGTCGTCGTAGTTCGAAGTCCACCAGTGCGCGGAGTTGTCGCGGGTGCCGTCCTGCTCGTAAATATAGGGCTCGTTGTTTTGCCGGAAGGCGCCGTTGTGAAACCAGTCATCGCCACGCCAGCCATCGACCATGGGATTCATGGGGACGGCAGCTTTGAGGGCGGGATGAGGTTCGACGAGCGCAGCCAGTGATGTGTAGCCGTCGTAGGAAATACCGATGATGCCTACCTTGCCATTGCTCTCGGGGAGGTTCTTGATGAGCCAGTCGATGGTGTCGTAGGTGTCGGTCGAGTTATCGACCGGGGTGGGGTTGAGCGGTCCGCGGAAGGGGCGGTTCATAACGTAGTCGCCTTCCGAGCCGTACTTGCCGCGAACGTCCTGAACGACGCGAATGTAGCCGCCTTCGAGAATGACATCGGTGGCGTTGTCATAGCCATAGAGGCTGGCCCCGAGGTGGTTGCTGTAGGATCTCGCGGTCTGCGCCGAGGCGCTGTAGGGCGTACGCGTGAAGACGATGCCGGCATGGCGCGCTCCGTTGGGAATGAGGATCACGGTATGCAGCTTGACGCCGTCGCGCATGGATATCATCACTTCGCGGCGCGTGTAATCGGCACCATACTGCGCGGTGTTGACGGAGGCGGGCGTCTCCGAAGGCATGTTCGGGTATTGTGGCGCGGCCGTCTGCGCATGGAGGACAAGCGAGACGCTGGCCAGCGAGGCGACGAGGCAGACGACGACTGGTTTCATAGTGGGAGGAGTCTCTTTCTGTAAGAACGGCGCTACGATGTCCGACCGATCTTCCGGGGCAGTAATTTCGTAAGTGTAGCGCGCAACCGGGCGATCGAGGCGCTGGTTCTACGGCGCGAGGATTGCGGGTTGGATCGCGCGTTTCTTTCTGGATTTTCGATCAGAAAACCCTGAGGCCCTTTCGAGGCAGAGCTGACGAAGGACGATGATGAAAACCTGGCCGCGATCTCGAATGGCTGAGGGCCAGGATTTAGAAAAGTCGACTATCGAGGATTTTCAACCAACGCACATAGTGACCAGGAGATGTTGTCCGCGTGTTCGTGGTCCAAGATGAGCTTTTGCGACGCAATCTGATTGAGACTGAAGCGTATTTGCTGTCGAAGGCTGAGCAACCAGGCCGGGTCACCCTTCGCTGTTACGTGCGCGGTTCGTCATTTAATCAATAAGTCAACTAAAGTGTGCCCCAGTTGTAGCTGATTTCCGGTGAACACGATGCTTCAGTCACCTTGACCTTCATGGTGCCGGTGCTCTTTTTTTCAAGTCCGGGATGAGGCTTAGACGAATCCTGCCCAGGTTGTCGGATCTTACTACCTGACTGCCTGTTGTATCCGGCGATGTTTGAACGTGCACGTCTGTATCCGGCTTATAGCCTGTACCCGAGATATAGGCTAGTTCAAACCGGTTGGTAAGTCGGACTGCACTTAGGGAGCAGCCTCGTTCGGTCGAGGTAATCGGATCTGGAACGATCACCAATCCTACCCTGATATTGGGTGCAATAAAGGCGAAGCGAGAGGGTTCACCCTTAATCGGCGAGATCGTAAATTCGATAGGGTCGTCAGGATTGCTCTTATCGCCACACTGCTCGGGTGTTCGCCCGGCACAGGTCAGAATCCCATCTTTTCCCAGGGTGATACCTGTAAGAGTGGTCTGTGGCTGGTCCGCATTGATCGGCCACGATATGTGCCGGAAAACAGTTTCAGGCGCGCCCTTCGGAAAAATGTGGTATTGGACGATAAGACTGTTCCCCGACGAGCCCTCTCGCGACACTTCCTTCGCCTCTATCGACATCCCTGGAGGCACCATATCCTCGAAGGCGACTTCTCGGGACATCGATTGTTGTACTTGCTGGTTTAATTCGGTCTTAGTGCCGTGATCTTGTTCTGCCTGTATGGAAACAGAGAGCATGGCCAGAACGGCAGTCATCACAAGCGAACACTTCGTCATGGCGGCTATGGTAATTAAGCCGATCCGGAATGAGGAGTTTAATCAGTGCGGGCCAAGTTACCGAAACCAACAACTTCACAGGCGATCAACGACTCTTTGCCGGAGAATCGCCGTGACTGACGGTGAACACGATGGTTTGCATAGAACAAAGCATGAAGATCGATGCTCCCATTCAGCGCTGCTTCGATCTTTCTCGCAGCATTGAGGTTCATCTGCTCGGAACCGAGGAGAGTGGTGAAGAGGCGGTGAGCGGGGTTACGACTGGCCTGATCGGACCGGAGCAGTCCGTCAGATGGCGTGCCAAACATCTCGGTGTTCGTCAGTACCTGACTAGCAAGATCACGGCGTTCGACTCTCCTCGATACTTCCAGGACACAATGATCGAGGGAGCGTTCCAGTTCATGCAACATGACCACTTCTTCGTGGCTTTGTCCGAGAGCGAAACAGAGATGAGGGATCGATTCACGTTTTCGGCTCCCTTTTCGCTACTCGGAACGATTGCAGAACGCTTGTTTCTAAGGCGATACATGGACCGTTTCCTGAGACACAGGAACGAGATTGTGAAGCAGGTTGCAGAGTCTGAGAGGTGGCAAGACTTCCTGCCGTCCGCCAACTAACGCCTCGTTCTCGGGGAACGGGTTTTGAGAAACTTGGGCGCGTTGACCTGATGGTCTGTGGGCAAGTTACTCAAAAGCCGACTTTCCAGTCCCACTCCGCTAAGACACTTAAAGTAGACTCCTTATTTGTAGCGATGCTCCGGGGAGGCTTTTTATTGTCAGCGGCAACAGAGAAGCTCTTCAGGGCCCTTCTCAAAGAGCTTCGCCCACTCTTCAAGGAAAGCGGCTTTCGTGCATCCAGCCAGAACTTTATTCTGGAATCAGCCGAATGCTGGGTTATCGTCAACTTCCAGAAGAGTCGCTGGGCAGACCGTGACGAAACCACCTTCTATGTAAATGTGGCGGCTTGCTCAAAGCGTTGGTCAGGGTTCTACGGGAAGCCAGCCGACAAGGTTCCGCCCTACTATGGATGCGATTGGCAGTGGCGCATTGAACACTTCGCTCCCGACAAGAACATCCAGCAGTGGTCTCTCCGTGACGAAGAAAGTCTGCAACAGACGCTCGCGTATTTGCACTCTCTTTTTCGAGAGTTTGTCCTTCCGGCAGCCAAAATGATGGCCACGGAAGCCGATCTCATAAAGCGCTCGGGCGGATTTGAGTACCCTCAGCTGAAAACCCGGGCCGTCATCTTGGCTGCAACAAATCAGCTGAACGCTTTGCAACTAGCCGTCTTCACGTTGGTGGAGAAGTTTGGTTCGAGTGAAGGCACGCGTGACCATCTGGAGCTGCTGCGCGCAAAGTACCCTGAAGCAATGCGCAGCACTGAGCTGTAGCGCAGCGACTCTCGCAAAACGGGATTTTGGGAAACTTGCTCTGGGGTTGAGAGTGAAGATCAACTTGCCAAAATATTCGACGTTTCAGGCGCCTCGCCCAGACCGTCTACATCCGCTAACCAAATCGGCTAGCGAAGTTGCCCCATCAAAGGCAGTCCCCTCATACAAAATCCGATCTCTGAAGATCGTCAGGCCACCGATCGTAATCGCAAGATAGATGCACCAGTCGGGCCAGCTCATGAGCAGCGCGGCTATGTCCGTCAGAAGTGGAGCGCTTACAAGTGAAGGGGATGCCTCAACTCTATGCCATCGATCTCGATTGTTGTACATGTCTGAGACGACAAAGAAATCAGGATTGTCGGCTCCTGCTTTCCAAGCCTCTTCTGACTTTCGCCAAGTGCTCAGAATCGGAAGTTCTCCACTCGGGCCGGATGTGCCGTAGCGGTTCAACACACTCAAAAGCTCGTTTCTCAGCCTATAGAATTGCTGCCAAGTAAATAACGGCCTGTTCGAAACCGAGGTAGGAGCGCACTCTATCTTGTCAAATGGAACAACTCGGAACGCATCATCCAGTTTGTCGATCCGCTTCATCCCAAGTCATGATACCGACACTCAGTGCTCTGTAGTTCTAGCTAAAAACGGGGTTTCCGGTAACTTCACGAATGCTTGTGCGCGCGCGGCAGGATGATTGCTATTGCGCCCTTGTTCTCCGGTTGACGGCTACAATCGGCGAGTGTCTTTGACCTTTTCGACAGATGCGGAGTTGGGCTGGGCGCGGCGCGGGGTGATGGCGCTGCCGCATGCCGATGTGGAGACGCCGGTGTTTATGCCGGTGGGGACGGTGGGGTCGGTGAAGGCGGTGCCGCAGGATGTGGTCGAGGTGCTGGGAGCGAAGATCATCCTGGGTAATACGTATCACTTGTACCTGCGGCCGGGGCATGAGCTGGTGCGGCGGATGGGCGGCCTGCACCGGTTTATCAGCTGGGACCGGGCGATGCTGACGGATTCGGGCGGCTTCCAGGTGTTCAGCCTGAATGAGCTGCGCAAGGTGACGGATGAGGGTGTCCAGTTCAGGTCGCACCTGGACGGGAGTCTGCACTTTTTTACGCCGGAGCGGTCGATCGAGATCCAGATTGCGCTGGGTGCGGACATCATTATGGTGTTCGACGAGTGTACGGAGTATCCGGCGGATTATGCGCGGGCGCGGTCCTCGCTGGATCGAACGCTGGCGTGGGCGCGGCGGAGCAAAGATTACTTTGAGGCGCATAAGGGCGAGGTGCCCTGGAGGAGTCCTGACGATAGTAAGGCCTCCGCATTTGGGAAAGACGGATACCAGTCTCTATTCGGGATTGTGCAGGGTGGGATGTATGCGGATTTACGGCGGGAGTCAGCCGAGCGGCTGGTAGAAATGGACCTGCCGGGGTATGCGATCGGCGGGCTGAGTGTGGGGGAGCCTCGGCATTTGACGCGTGAGGTGATCGAGGCGGTGCTGCCGTATCTGCCGAGGGACAAGCCGCGGTATGTGATGGGTGTGGGGTATCCGGAAGAGATAGTGGAGTACGCCGCGATGGGCGTGGACATGATGGACTGTGTGCTGCCGACGCGGGCGGCGCGGCATGGGCTGCTGTTTACGTCCGAAGGCCGGTTGAATATCAAGGGGCGGCGATTTGCGGAGGACCAGGGGCCAGCGGATCCGGAATGCGGTTGCATGGTGTGTCAGCGGTATACGCGGGCGTATCTGAGGCATTTGACCCATGCGCAGGAGCCGCTGGCGATGGTGCTGAACACAATCCATAACCTGGCGTACTACCTGGATTTGATGAAGGCGGTACGCCGGGGTGTGGGGGATGGGACGCTGCCGGATTTGCTGCGAAAGGTGAAGGCGGTGGGCACTGGC
Source organism: uncultured Acetobacteraceae bacterium (assembly GCA_964658265.1). Classification (GTDB taxonomy): domain Bacteria; phylum Acidobacteriota; class Terriglobia; order Terriglobales; family Acidobacteriaceae. The sequence continues at coordinate 31,211 of CAZZYN010000036.1, forward strand.
CGTACGGGAGGGGACGCGGTAGCGTAGGGGGAACTTCCATTCGTCGTCTGCCGATGTTCAGGCGGACGTGAGGGATGGCTCTCGCCTTGGCCCACGCTAGCTTCGCGAGGATGGGGCACCCGGTTTATGTGCGGGGTTGCTGGATCGGGTGGACATTTTTCACGTGAGGGCTGTTTTTCGGCTGAGAAGTGGGACAATGGATTGTTTGGAGTCTGAAGGGCTGCGGGATTGCCGCGCCTGTGCCGGGAAGGTTAGTTTTGACTGAATTTTTTATTGCGGGACTGGGCCATGTAGGTCCGGGATTAATGGGTGCGTGGTTCGCGGGGTTTTCTCCGCAGCAGTTGACGACGTTTCTGCCATTTGTGCTGATTATCGGCGTGTTCTATATGATGCTGGTGCGCCCGAACCAGAAGCGGCAGAAGCAGTGGTCGGAGATGCTGGCTTCGTTGAAGCCGGGTGACCGCATTACGACGACGGGTGGAATGCGGGGGGTCATCCTGGCGCTGCGCGAAGAGACGATCACGCTGCGGCTGCCTCCGGACAATTTGAAGGTGGAGATTGTGCGGAGCGCGATTGCGGCAGTAACGACGAACGAAGAGGACGCCAAGTAGAAATGCTGCCAGCGTGGCCTGTCCGGTGACCCGGCCAGCAGCAGCAAGTTAGGAAACAGCGGAGGATTGCCGCGAATGCGGTGAACTGCCGGTAGTAACAATTTCTGTCACGAGTCTGAATTCATTACCATGCGCAAGAACTTCACTACCAAGCTACTTCTAATCATCGGCGTGCTTCTCGTCTTTGTTTACGGCATCTTCGGCATTCCGCATGGCATTGGCGGCAGTGCCTGGAAGCAGGCAGTAGGCAGCCGCATCCACCTGGGCCTGGACCTGAGCGGCGGCACCCACCTGGTGTTGCAGGTGATGGTGGAAGAGGCAATGTCGGCGGTGACGGATAACGATGTTGCGCGGATCGAGTCGGATCTGCAGGCGGCCGGGATCCAGGCTTCGACAGTGGGCAAGACGGATGCGGCGCGGGCCGACATTATCCACGTGGGTGGAATCGCACCGGATAAGTTGAGTGATGTGCGCGGTCTGCTGGACTCAAAGTATGCGGCGCAGTACAACGTAGCGTCGGCGGCTGACAATTCCTACACGCTGACGATGAAGCCGGCGGAAGTGCAGACGATTGAAGAGCATGCACTGCAGCAGGCGATTGAGACGATCCGGACACGTATCGATTCGCTCGGCGTGAGCGAACCGACGATCCAGGAATATGGGCTGGGCAAGAACCAGATCCTGGTTGAGCTGCCGGGTGTGGATGATCCTGGGCGTGTGCGGGACATTATCCAGTCGACGGCGCGGCTCGAGATTCACCAGGTGGTGAGCGGACCATATACAGATGTGGCCTCTGCCGGCACAGTACCGCCGGACCAGGTGCTGCTGCCTTATGGCGGCAACGAGTCCTCTTTGCAGGGCCAGTATTATGTGTTGCAGCGGCTGGCGGTGGTGGCGGGTAACGACTTCCGCGATGCCGAGCCAGGTAATGATGAGAATGGACGTCCGGATGCCACCTTCATCCTGACGACGAACGCGGGTAACCGGTTCTACCAGTTTACGAGTGCGAATATCGGCAAGTATCTGGCAGTGGTACTGGATAACAAGGTGCAGGAAGCCGCGAATATTCAGCAGGCGATCCGCGACCAGGGGCGAATTACAGGCCTGAGCAAGCAGAAGGCGACGGACCTCTCCCTGATGCTGAGGACGGGCGCGCTGCCGGCCTCAATCCACTACCTGGAGGAGCGGACGGTTGGCCCGTCGCTGGGTGCGGACTCGATCCGGGCAGGAGTGCTGGCATCGATAGTGGGCATGCTGGCCGTGATGGCCTTCATGCTGATCTACTATCGCGGCGCGGGCATCAATGCGGACCTTGCACTCTTTCTGAACCTGGTGATCCTGCTGGGGTTCATGGGATTTACCGGCTCGGTGCTGACGCTGCCGGGGATAGCGGGTGTGATCCTCACGATTGGTATGGGTGTGGATTCAAATGTACTGATCTTTGAGCGCATTCGTGAAGAACTGCACGCGGGCAAAAGTTCAGCAGCAGCAGTGGAGCAGGGCTTTGGACATGCTTGGACGACGATTATTGATACACACGTGACGACGATCGTCTCGGCGGCCATTCTGTTCCTGTTCGGAACGGGTCCGGTGCGCGGATTTGCGGTGACGCTGACGTTTGGATTGCTGGCGAATCTGTTTACGGCGGTATTTGTGTCGCGGACGATTTTCGATGCGAATCTGAACCGCAAGGCGCGTGGAGAGGCGTTGTCGATCGGGTGAGCGCGGGCCAGGTAAGCGGTCGGTTTTAAGATCTCTCTACTGCGCTTCGCTCCCGTCGAGTTCACTAGTGGGGCGGCTGGGTTCGTCGGCCAGCAAAGTGAAGTTGTTGCTTCGGTCGGGATGAAAAGAATTTGAAGGATTGGGTGATGGGATGACGGAGAAAGTGGAAGAGATTACACCGATGCACTGGGCGAAGAGCCTGGGATCGGGATTGCTGGCGGGTGCGGCGTTTGTGGCGGTAGCGATGCTGGTTGAGAACCGCGCCATGAAAGTCGGAGCGAAGCTGTTTCAGAAGTAGGTCCGGTAAGCAACTGACCGGAGCATTTTGTACCTGGGAATTCGCGGATTTTGGCTGCGGGTTTGATTAACCCGGCAGTATGGATGGAGCATTTTCGACGTGGAATTGTTTCGCAAGGTAGAGATCGACTGGCTTGGCAAGAAGTGGTATTTCCTTAGCTTCTCGCTTGTTTTCAGTGTCGCGGGCGTGCTCTCGATGCTGTTCTGGCACCATATTCCGCGGGGCGTCGACTTCAAGGGCGGCACGCTGATCTATGTGAAGACAGAACAGACGCCGGACATTGACAAGCTTCGCCGTGCGACGGACCAGGCTGGCATACGGGATGCCAGTATTCAGACGTTTGGAACGGGTACGAATGAAGTCATCGTGTCGCTACCGCAGAGCGAGACGAATGAGAGCAGCCTGGATGCCGGGCGCGCAAGCATCGTCAACGCGCTCACCAAGTATTACGCGGCCGCAGGGACGGCGGCGGAGGGCAAACTCGACCTGGATAATGCAAGCCGCGGCGCACTGAAGGACCTGCTGGTGCAAAAAAATCCAGGGCACCTCGGTGCGGATGCCGACGCGCATTACGCGGCACAGGCCGCAGCGATTGCCGATTTCCGCGATAAGCAGCACGGCGGACTGATCCCGGGCATCGATTCATTGAATGGTGTGGCCGACGCAAGCGTGGTGGCGGAGTTGAAGCAGGATGGATACCTGTCCGGCTTTAACGTATTCAATGTCGAGATCGTCGGGCCGCAGGTGGGTAAGCAGTTGCGCAACCAGGCATTATTGGCAACGGTGTATTCACTAGCGGGGATGCTGGTGTACCTGTGGTTCCGTTTTGAGCTGATTTATGGCGTAGCAGCTGTGGTTGCAGTTTTCCATGACACCCTGATCACTGTGGGTGCATTCAGCCTGGCGAACAAGGAAATTACGCTGACGGTGATTGCGGCCATCCTGACGCTGATCGGGTACTCGATGAACGACACTGTCGTAGTTTTCGACCGTATTCGGGAGAACCTGCTGCTGTCGCGTCGCGAGCCACTGGCCGATGTCGTCAATCGCAGTATTAATCAGACGCTGAGCCGGACGGTGCTGAGTTCTGGCTTGACGTTCCTGACCGTCTTGGCGCTGTATCTGTTTGGCGGCGAGGTGCTGCGCGGCTTTTCGTTTGCGCTGGTCATCGGGATTTTGATCGGGACGTATTCGTCGATCGCAGTTGCGGCGCCGATGCTGGTGGCCTATCAGCAGTGGCGAACAGGGCATGGAAAGGCCGCGGTGCTGCCGACGAGCAAGAAGGGTACTGGCCGCACGGGAGTAGGCGCTTCGCGCTCCTGACTTTCGACTGACGGTTTACGTGGTCGGTACGTGCACTGATTCCGGCCTGGTGATGTTCCTGTCTGGAGCGAGCTTGGGCGTAGGGTCGTTTTCAGAGAACGCGCATCGATAGCATTCCCGTCTCAAGCTGGACATGGTTCCGAACGGGCAACCCTTCATCCAGGAGTGGACTGCTTCTCGCCAGGCCTCCTGCGTCAGCGCGAATGCTCATTCGGCCCCATTCTGTATGACGAGAGTGGCTGCGTCTCGGCAGAATTTGAGACATCAGGTGAGCAGCGTGATACCCGACCGGTGCTGCCAATGATGCCCCATGCTCGAGGGCGTGAATCGCCCCGGTTGCCAGGCTTTCGCCGGAGCATGTAACCAGTTCATGCACGTGCCGGGACCAGCCTTCGAAAGTTTGCGGCCAGGTTCGACTTTGCCGTACTCGGTGAACGATCGAGCCAGCCTTGATGGAGCCAAGCTCCTGAAGTTCGCAAAGCAGCACAGATGTGAGGGGTCGCTTCACGATAGGCGATGAGTGCGGTTCGAGTTCCAGGGAAGAACGTCAGCTGCGCCGCCGCACCTGCGCGCTGAGGTTAGTGCTGGGCAACATCGTTGATGCCGCACTCGACAAAGGCGACACTGCTGTACATGGGACGAGCTAGGCGAGGGCTACCATGCGCCGTCTGCTCCGACGACAAGATAGGATGGATCTCCCGCGGTTCCCGCAACGACGAATTCAAAGATGCCGCTACGTACCGGCAGAATCTGGTGCAATTGATCGCTCAGTGGATGGCGACGGAAGGTAGAGAAGTCCTACCAACTGTTAGGGAGTTGTCCTCGATCAACCGAGGGACGATCTTTTCCGGTGAGGTCTGCGTCGAGTAGGAGCAGGTTGCCGGGATGATCGTAGGCTCGTGTTGCCTGATCTTCATACCGGGCTATGCGCTTGAACGCCGAGGTCATTCATGCACTCTTGATATGTCGAGTGAGCGTTTCTGTAAGCACGCGAATAGAGAGGCTCGCGTTTCAAAGACACAAACCTCGGGCCGTGGTGGTGGAGTATGCGGGTGAGGGATCGGGACACCTGGCTCAGCTTTGAGAGCGAGCGGGATGATGAGACAGCCCGATTGTCTGCCTGGATAGAAAGCTATACAGATAGCGAGCTATTTTCTACCGGAGGCGAGGGCGGGCGCGGCATCTCTCGCAGGCCGGGATATCTTGTGATCGGCTGGCTCAGCTATTTGCGTGGTAAGCCAAGAGCGATTGCACGCGCTGGGCTAATGGTGCGCGCAGTTGCCGATGCTTTCGTGTTGTAGCAGGTTGTAGCTTTGACGCAGAAAGAGCGGCGCGCCAGTCTGCGATCGAGCAGCTGATGATCCCGTTTGAGAAGCAGCTTTCTTAAGCGAAGGCGGTGCTGGCTGAAGGCAACAAGAAAGCATCCAGAGGGTGTTTCGATCGTGAGGTCGGTATGCTCAGCAGCTTATTTTGAAAGGCGTGAGGAATATCGATGCTGTGATGGCGGCAGAAATCGAGTGCATGTGTCCGTGACTTCTTCTAAATTCCGACCAGTTCTTACTTCGATCGCGGCGCACTTGTATGTGCGCGACCTCAAGGCGTCGATCACCTTTTTCACGTTGAAGCTTGGCTTTGCGGTTGATTTTGTCTGGGGCGAGCCATTGTTCTATGGGCAGGTGAGCCGGGACAATGCGCGGCTGGCGCTACGGTCGATGGATGAGCCAGTGTTTTCGGGAGACGTTCGGGAGCGGGAAGACTTGCTTTCGGCGTCCATTACGCTGGCTGAAGTGGGAGAGGCCGGGCTGCTCTTTCATGCCTTTCAGGCTGAGGGAGTGACTTTTCACCAGGGGCTGCGAACGGAGTTTTGGGGGGCCGAGACGTTTGTGGTGAAGGATCTGGATGGAAATTTGATTTTGTTTGCGGGACCGGCGGAGTGAGGCTGTGTGGGTTTGAGACATCCGCAATGCGTTGCTTTGATTGAGATGACAGGTTTGTCGTGCCCGGGATGGAAAGCGGATGGCTTCGCCATGCTTCACCCTGGCTGCGCGAGGATGGGGCACCCGACCTTTCATAGCTTGCCGGCGTTGTTGGTTACGGTGGGAAGGTGCCGAGGAGTGGATATTTTGACACCTGGCTGTCGGCTCCGGTACAACTGCCTTCACTCGGTCTTAATCTTTCCGGGAACATTGTTTACAGTACCGGTGTCTATAACGGGAAAGACGTAGATCGATCACTCGTCCGAGGTTGGCCATGTTTGAAGATTCATTGATGGAATCCGGCAACAAGCTCAAGACCAAGAGCAAATATTTCAGTATCGTGGCCATTATTTTGAATGGTTCGGTACTGCTGGCCTTGATTTTGTGGCCCCTGCTGCATCCGGAAGCCCTGCCCCACCAGATGCTGACAACGCTACTGGTGGCTCCTCCACCCCCACCGCCTCCTCCGCCGCCACCACC